>CP127080.1:2187500-2787500 GCA_030252795.1 Porticoccaceae bacterium LTM1 | reverse complement strand
TCTGAAATCACTCATGTTAAATAGAACACAATCACTTCGCTACGCGCGCCAGATTGCTCTGCCGGATATAGGCGAGCAAGGTCAGATAAAACTGCAAAATTCCAAAGTGTTGTTGGTGGGGGTCGGGGGGCTGGGTGCTCCGGCGGCGCTGTATCTGGCGGGAGCCGGTGTCGGAACGCTGCTGATTGCTGACGGCGATCAGGTGGATATCACCAATCTGCATCGGCAGATTCTCTATCGCGAAGATGATTCCGGTGATAGCAAGTCCGACAGCGCACAGCGGCAGCTGGAATCCTTGAATCCCGAGGTGGAAATCGAAGCGATAGATGAGCGGCTCGATGAGGAAATGCTCAACTATTATGTGCCGGAAGTGGATCTGGTGCTGGACTGCAGTGACAACCTCACTACCCGACTGGCAGTCAATCGCGCCTGCTACCAACATCGTGTGCCGTTGGTATTTGGTGCGGCTATTCGCTGGGAAGGGCAGCTGGCAGTTTTTGATTTTCGTAAGCTGGGTGATTCCAGGCCATGTTACCAATGCCTGTTCGGTGATCAGTTGCCAGAAGCGCCGGCGAGTTGTTCGGAGCTTGGTGTTATGGGGCCTGCAGTGGGCATTATTGGCACAGCCATGGCTTTGGAGGCGATAAAGCTGTTGGTGGGCATACCCTCGGATACAGTAGGGGCTTTGCAGTTATTTGACGGTATGAAATTCAGCTGGCGGCAAATTAAACTCAACAAGCATCCAGACTGCCCGGTGTGCCAGTGATTTAGCCAAACAGGCCCTGACAGGGCAATAATTTTCCTGCCATACTATCTGTCAATAATCACCAAAAAAACAAATAGGTACAGGCAGATGATAAGGACGGTTTGGCTGGACGAGGCAGGTGTTGCCCACCGGGGTGCAGAAGAACTGATAGATCGCTGGCGGCAGCAGCCCGCCAGCAAATTGTGGCTGGACCTGGAAGGGGAAGAGCAGAAGCGCGAAGAGGCACTGTTGCTGTCCCTGGGATGTCACGAAATTGCCGTCAGTCAGGCGCAGATAGAGCGTCGTCCGCCCAAAATCGAAGAGTTCAAAAATCATACCCTGATTGTCTATCGCGGTATTGCTGAAGTTAAGCCGAACCTGAATATCCAGCCGCTGGATATATCACTGTTTATTGGCGATCGCATTTTAATTACCCGTCACGTCAAACGATCCTACAGCGTCGATCAGTGGATTGGATCCGAAGAGACACCGGAACTGCTGGAAAATCCGGCTGAGTTAGGCGTACAGATTGTTCGCGGCTCACTGGGTGTCTATCTGGAGAACCTGTTGGCTTTTGAGGAAAAGCTCCAGGATCTGGAAGAGGAAATTCAGGCTGGTGGCGACGATGAGATGTTGAGAGAGATGGTGTTGTACAAATCACGCCTGCGTCGCTTGAACCGAATATTTGCCTATCACGAGCGTATTATCGGCCAACTTAACAGTTTGACTCTTTCTCATATCGATCGAAAGAACGATGATGTTCGTCACGCCATTCGTGCCCTCTATGACCGATGTGAGCGACTGCAAACGCAGGGGCAGATGTTTTATGAAATCTGCGGTGACCTGATTGAAGGTTATATCTCTGTGACTTCCCACCAGCTTAACCAGACCATGAAGATTCTTACTGTAATTACTGCAGTGTTTGTGCCGCTGGGCTTCCTGGCGGGTGTTTACGGCATGAATTTCGATAATATGCCCGAGCTGCATTACGGAAACAGTTATTTTGTTTTGATTGGGGTGATGCTGACTATCGCGGTGACGCTGGTAACTATATTTAAACGCAAAGGCTGGTTGTCATGACGGTTGCCGCAATTCAGGATTTATTAAATTACAAACTGCTCGAGCTGGAGAAGTATTCACTGACACTGGGGCAGTTACTGGCAGGCCTGCTGGTGCTGGTGATCGCGGTTTATGCCTCAAAGATAATTCGCCATTCCATTCGCCGTTTTTCGGTGCTGGGTGCCAATGCTACGGTATCCCAGGTGTATGCCGTGAATCGAATTATTCACTACATCATTCTGGTTATCGGCTTTTTTATGGCGTTGTCGGTGATCGGTATCGACATGACCAAGCTGGCATTGGTGGCTGGTGCTCTGGGCGTGGGTGTCGGTCTCGGACTGCAGAATATAGTCAACAACTTTGTCTCGGGTTTAACTATCCTGCTGGAAAAATCTATCCGGGTTGGTGACTTTATTGAATTTAATGATGGCGTCGTGGGTGAAGTGCTGGCGATTAATATTCGCGCAACACTGGTACGCACCAATGATAACGTCGATATTCTGGTTCCCAATGCCGAGATATTTTCTACACGGGTGATTAACTGGACTCTGGAAGAGGCTATTCGACGCTTTCGTGTTCCTTTCGGTGTTGCCTATGGCAGCGATAAAGAGAAAGTTAAAACAGCGGTACTGGAAGCGGCGAACGCAATTCCATACACACTCAAGAACGAAAAGTACAAGCCACAGGTATTGATGACAGGGTTTGGTGATAGCAGTCTTGATTTTGAGCTGGCGGTTTGGGTTCAGGCAGAGGTGGTAAAGCGCCCCGCAGTGATTTTATCGACGTATTTATGGGAGATTGAAAATGCATTCCGTAAATACGAAATTGAGATTCCATTCCCGCAGCGCGACCTGCATTTCCGTTCTTCTCCCGCAGCACTCAAAATTCAGGGTTTTGAGCAAGAGTCTTCAACGAAAAGTTAACAGGGTCGCCGTCAAAGGAGTGATTTATTGCCTACACTGCGAATAACAATATTCTTTTTTTGTTATCGCTATGCCTAAACAGCCGGATGTACACCTAAATCTCAATGTCAGGGGGCTGCCAATGTCAGCCACCCTGGCAATTAACGAAGCCAGTAATAAACTAATTCGCGAGGGACGGCAGGTCATTAAATTTGGCCTGGGTCAGAGCCCGTTTCCTGTTCCGGAAGTAGTAAAAGAAGAGTTGCGTAGTAACGCACATCAGAAAGACTATCTGCCAGTGGCGGGACTGCCCGAGCTGCGTAAGGCTGTGGCAGAGTATCATCACAATAAAAACGGTGTGGCAATTTCTCCCGAAAATGTTCTGATCGGCCCAGGTTCCAAGGAGCTGATGTTCCTTCTTCAGTTGGTTTACTACGGGGATCTGGTAATTCCTACGCCCAGTTGGGTCTCTTACGCGCCACAAGCACATATCATCGGCAGGCCAATTCGCTGGTTGCCAACCAATGCAAAAGAAAAATGGAAGGTTACTCCAGAGCAAATTCGTACTCTTTGCAAGGATGACCCCGACAAGCCTCGTCTGTTGATTCTTAACTACCCCGCCAATCCCCACGGGTACACTTATTCGGAATCTGAGCTGAAGACACTGGCCCAGGTACTGCGACGGTACAAAGTGCTGGTATTGTCTGACGAGATTTACAGCGAACTAAATTTTGAAGATCGCCATACCTCTATCGCCCGCTTTTACCCGGAAGGTACGGTTATCAGCAGTGGTTTGAGCAAGTGGTGTGGCGCTGGCGGATGGCGCCTGGGGACTGTCGCTTTTCCACCAAACCTTTGCTGGCTAAAGAAGGCCATGGCGACGGTTGCCAGTGAAACCTTTACTTCTACGTCGACTCCGATCCAGTATGCGGCTGTCAGGGCGTATAAGGGGGGTACCCAGATTGAGAAATATTTAATGAACAGTCGTCGTATCCTGCGGTGTCTGTCTATTGCATTGGTCAGCCGCCTGAAGCAGGCCGGGCTTGATGTCGAGCTGCCAGATGGCGCTTTTTACCTGTTTATCGAATTTGACCCCTTCAAAGAGAAGCTTCACAAGCGAGGAATCACCACTTCAGCGCAACTCTGTGAAAAGTTGATGGAGGATACCGGGGTGGCTTTGTTACCGGGCGCAGATTTTGGCTGTAGCCCAGAGCAGCTCACCGCACGGTTAGCTTACGTGGACTTTGATGGTGCCAGGGCGCTGGTTGCTGCTGAAAAGGTGCCTGCAGATCAATTGCTGACTGATGACTTCGCCTGCCAGTACGGCGGTAACTGTGTGAGTGGCATAGAGCGTTTGATCGAGTGGCTGACACAAGAATGATAGATGTCATAACTAAGCTCAAGGAGGTTGTATATACAACCTTTCTGCTGGTACCCTGACTGAGATAGCATTACTCTTTCAGTTTGAGTAATCAGACTCAAGACATAGACCTGCCGGATATACCTATAATGACCGAGCAAAAATCCAGCCTGCAGACCATTATCTCGTTAAGTGATGTGCAGGACATAGTAGATGAATCCAAAAACAGGCCCGGTGCACTGTTGCCAATTCTTCATGCCGTTCAGAAACGATATGGCTTTATCCCGAACTCCTCTGTCCCGGTAATTGCCCAGGGATTAAACCTGTCCCGTGCGGAAGTGCACGGAGTGATCAGCTTTTACCATTTTTTCCGAACTGAACGTGGAGGAGAGCACACTCTCTATGTGTGCCGCGCTGAAGCCTGTCAGTCCATGGGATCAAGAGAGCTTGAGCGTCATGTGAAGGAACGTCTGGGAGTGGATTACCACGGCACAAGTGCTGATGGCAGAGTGACACTCGAACCGGTGTACTGCCTCGGTAACTGCGCCTGTTCACCGAATGTGCGTTTTGATGATGATGTTTATGCACGTATGGATAACCAGAAACTGGATGAGTTATTGGCAGCTCACGGTGTCAAAGTCGGTGAGGTAACGCCATGAAAATCAAGGTATATGTGCCCTCTGATACTACTGCCCGTTCACTGGGCGCAGACAAAGTTGCCGCCGAGATTCAATTGCAGGCAGCACGGAAAGGTGTCGAAGTCACGGTAATTAGAACTTGTACTCGAGGGCTTTACTGGTTGGAGCCGCTTATCGAAGTGGACACTGATAAGGGACGCATTGCCTACGGACCAGTAGAGCAGAGTCAGGTTCAGTCACTTTTTGATGCCGACTTTTTGTCCGGTGGTGATCACCCGCTGGGTCTGGGGATGACTGAGCAGATTCCCCAGCTGGCGAACCAGCAGCGCCGTATGTTTTCCAGGCTGGGTGTCACCGATCCGATTTCTCTTGAGGACTATCGCGCGCATGGCGGTGTTGCCGGCATGCAAAAAGCCCTGGAGCTGACATCTCAACAGATAGTCGATGAAGTAAAAGCATCGGGTTTGCGCGGTCGGGGCGGAGCAGGATTTCCGACAGGTATCAAATGGCAGACAGTTCTCGATTGTGATGACGATGAGAAATATATTGTCTGTAACGCTGACGAGGGTGACTCCGGCACCTTTGCCGATCGCCTGGTGATGGAGGGAGATCCCTTTGCGCTGATTGAAGGTATGGCGATTGCTGGCCTCGCGGTGGGCGCCGAACAGGGTTATATCTATCTGCGTTGCGAATACCCGCTGGCGGAAAAAATTCTCAATAAAGCCATTGCTATCGCCTATCGCGAAAAACTCCTCGGCGACGATCTGCTCGGCAGCGGTAAGCGCTTCCACCTGGAAGTACGCCTTGCGGCAGGTGCCTATATTTGTGGTGAGGAGACATCGCTGCTGGAAAGTCTTGAAGGCAAGCGAGGCCTGGTTAGGGCTAAGCCACCACTGCCAGCAATAGAGGGGCTATTTGGTCAACCAACAGTCGTCAACAATGTACTGTCATTGACTGCCGTGGTGGATATTCTCGCTAACGGTGGCGAGGCCTATCAGGCACTGGGTATGGAGCGTTCGCGCGGCACCATGCCGTTCCAGTTGGCTGGCAATATCAAGTGTGGCGGATTGGTGGAAGTACCATTTGGAGTCACCTTGCGTGAGTTGCTGTATGACTACGGCGGGGGCTCCGCATCCGGCAGACCCATTAAAGCAGTACAGGTGGGTGGACCGTTGGGTGCCTATCTGGGCGATTCGCAATTTGATACTCCGATGGATTATGAGGCTTTTGCAGCCATCGGTGCGGTACTGGGGCACGGCGGTATCGTGGTGTTTGACGACACCGTGAATATGGCTGAACAGGCCCGTTTTGCCATGGAGTTCTGTGCCGAAGAATCCTGCGGTAAATGCACACCTTGCCGAATAGGTTCCACTCGTGGCGTGGAAGTGATCGACAAAGTAATCGCTGGCACGGAGCGGGAGAAAAACCTGACTCTGTTGGCCGATTTGTGCGACACCATGGAAGTGGCCTCACTCTGTGCTTTGGGCGGAATGACCCCATTCCCGGTGCGCAGTGCAGTGCAGAAATTCCCCGAAGATTTTGTGGCGGAGGTAAAGTGATGAGTTATTTGCCGTCATTCCCGCGAAGGCGGGAATCCAGAACTACGGAGCTCTATTCAGCATGGATCCCCGCCTTTGCGGGGATGAAAACATTCCATGAGTGTGGAGGTATTCAACAGTGAATGCTCCAGTACAAATTTTTGACCCAAGGAAAGACTACGGCACTCCTGATGTTGAGTCCGATGTGGCGGTGACACTGACCATCGACGGTCGCTCAGTAACGGTGCAGGAAGGCACCTCTGTCATGCGTGCAGCGTCGCTGGCCGGTGTGGATATTCCCAAGTTGTGTGCCACCGACAATATGAAAGCCTTTGGCTCCTGTCGACTCTGCCTGGTAGCGATTGAAGGAATGCGCGGTTTGCCCGCTTCCTGTACCACACCGGTTCGGGAAGGCATGGTGGTCACCACCCAGAATAAGCAGCTGGAAGCCACCCGCCGCAATGTGATGGAGCTGTATATTTCCGACCACCCGCTGGATTGCCTGACCTGCCCGAGCAATGGCAATTGTGAATTGCAGGATATGGCCGGTGCGGTTGGCTTGCGGGAGGTGCGATACGGCTTTGAAGGTGAAAATCACCTGAGCGCTGAAAAAGACACCTCCAATCCCTATTTCACCTTTGATCCCAGCAAGTGCATTGTCTGCTCACGCTGTGTGCGCGCCTGTGAAGAGGTGCAGGGCACTTTCGCATTGACCATCGATGGTCGCGGCTTTGATTCAAAAGTCTCGCCGGGACAGAACCAGGCCTTTATGGACTCCGAGTGTGTCTCCTGTGGCGCCTGTGTGCAGGCCTGCCCGACCGCCACCCTGATGGAAAACTCCATTATCGAGCACGGCCAGGGTACCCATACCACTACAACCACCTGCGCCTACTGTGGCGTGGGCTGTAATTTCGATGTGGAATTGCAGGGCGAGCAGGTGGTGAACATGACCCCATCCAAAGCCAGTCCCGCCAACCACGGTCACTCCTGTGTGAAAGGGCGCTTTGCCTATGGTTATGCCACCCACAAAGATCGCATTCGCGAACCGATGATTCGCGACCGGATTGACCAGCCGTGGCGAAAAGTCAGTTGGGGTGAGGCGTTTGAATTTACCGCGAAAAAATTCCGTGATATTCAGAAGAAATACGGCGTAAACGCCATCGGCGGTATTACCTCGTCGCGTTGTACCAATGAAGAAACCTATCTGGTTCAAAAACTGGTTCGCGCAGTGTTTGGCAATAACAACGTTGATACCTGTGCCCGGGTTTGCCACTCGCCCACCGGTTATGGATTGAAGACCACTCTTGGTGAATCCGCCGGTACCCAGACTTTTGATTCTGTGGATAAAGCCGATGTGGTCATGGTGATTGGCGCCAATCCCACCGCTGCCCACCCGGTATTTGGCTCGCGGCTGAAAAAACGCCTGCGTCAGGGCGCTAAATTAATTGTTGCCGATCCGCGCCAGATCGAACTGGTCAGCAGCCCGCATATCAAGGCGGCGCACCATTTGCAGATGCGTCCCGGTACCAATGTCGCCTTTATCAATGCCATGGCCCACGTCATTATCGATGAGGGATTGGAGGCAGAAGGATTTATCGCCAGCCGCTGTGAAAAAGAGCCATACGAACTGTGGCGCAAATTTATCAGCGACCCGAAAAACTCGCCGGAAAATACTGAGTCGGTGACCGGTATTCCCGCTGAGGAATTGCGCGCTGCGGCCAGACTCTACGCTACCGCTGGTAACGGCGCTATTTATTACGGTCTGGGGGTGACCGAACACAGTCAGGGTTCCACTACCGTGATGGGCATTGCCAACCTTGCCATGCTGACCGGGAATCTCGGTCGAGAAGGTGTGGGGGTGAATCCGTTGCGTGGCCAGAACAACGTACAGGGCTCCTGCGATATGGGCTCGTTCCCACACGAGCTGCCAGGGTATCGCCATATCTCTGATCCCAGCGTGCGCGCCCTGTTTGAGAAAACCTGGGGTGTAACACTGCAAAGTGAGCCGGGACTGCGTATCCCCAATATGTTCGATGCAGCTGTCGAAGGTACCTACAAAGGGATGTATGTACAGGGCGAGGATGTTGCCCAATCCGACCCCAACACCCATCATGTGGAGGCGGCACTGGGCTCACTGGAGTGTCTGGTGGTGCAGGATATTTTCCTCAATGAAACCGCCAAGTTCGCTCATGTGCTGTTGCCCGGTTCTACCTTCCTGGAAAAAGACGGCACCTTTACCAATGCCGAGCGCCGCATCTCGCCAGTGCGCAAAGTGATGGAGCCGTTGGCAGGGCTGCAGGACTGGGAAGTGACCTGCAAGCTGGCACAAGCCATGGGCTACGACATGCGTTATAACCATCCGTCAGAAATCATGGCGGAAATCGCCGCCCACACGCCTACCTTTACCGGGGTCAGTTACGAAAAACTCGATCAGCTGGGCAGCATTCAATGGCCTTGTAATGAAGACGCCCCAGAGGGCACTCCGATTATGCACGTGGAAGAGTTTGTTCGCGGTCAGGGGTACTTTGCCATTACCCAGTATGTGGAAACCGAGGAGCGCAGCAGTCGCAAATATCCGCTGCTACTCACTACCGGTCGCATTCTTTCCCAGTACAACGTGGGAGCCCAGACCCGTCGTACCGACAACGTGCGCTGGCACCATGAAGACGTGCTGGAAATTCACCCGTTCGATGCCGAAGATCGCGGTATCGAGCATGGCGATTGGGTGAGTATCGCCAGTCGCGCCGGGGATACGGTATTGCGTGCCGAAGTAACCACGCGGGTTCAGCCGGGTGTTGTTTACACCACGTTCCACCATCCATCTACAGGTGCCAATGTGGTGACCACCGATAACTCGGACTGGGCTACCAACTGTCCCGAGTACAAGGTAACCGCTGTGCAAGTAGCAAAGGTGATGGAACCGTCGAAGTGGCAAAAAGAGTTTCGCGAACGTAATGAAGATCAGTTGAGTTATTTAAATAACCAATAGGGTCGCATGGAATTGTGGTGCGCACGGCGCACCCTACGGGGAGTTGGTGCAGCGAAGAGTAGGGTGCGCCGTGCGCACCGCATACGATTAAACAGGAATTTATTTGGACTCTCATAAGATGACCTGTCAGCAAGTAAACGTGCAGAGGTGGCAGGGCAAAAAAAACGAAACCGATACCGATAAGGTGGCGGTGGAAGTGCCGGTGGCCATGGTATACAACGGCATATCCCATGTGGTGATGATGGCCACACCCAATGACCTGGTGGATTTTGCTCTCGGTTTTAGTTTGACCGAAGGGATTATTGAAAAACCCTCGGAGCTGTTCAGTGTTGAACAGAAAGAGACAGAAAAAGGTATTGAACTGCAACTGACAATCAGTGAACGTCGCTTTCAACAATTGAAGCAATGGCGCCGAAACCTGACAGGACGAACCGGTTGTGGCCTGTGTGGCGCAGAGTCGTTAGAGCAGGCGCTGCATCTGCCTTTGCCACTGCATAGGGGGGAAAGTGAGCATGGCGAAAAAATGGATGCCGGGATAATACATCGCGCCATGCAAGCACTGCCTGAACAGCAGCCAATCAATCGCATCACTGGAGCGGTTCATGCGGCGGCCTGGGCTGATTTAAAGGGAAATATAACTTGTCTTCGCGAAGATGTCGGGCGTCACAATGCGCTGGACAAATTAATAGGTGCCTTGGCAAAAGCTGAGCGCCCCAATGGCTTTTTACTGGTAACCAGCCGAGCCAGTTACGAGATGGTGCAAAAAGCCGGTTGGGCCGGGATGAATTTAATGGCAGCCATCTCGGCACCAACGTCACTGGCAATTGAGTTGGCAGAAAAATTAAATATCACCTTGCTCGGATTTACCCGCGATGAAGGGTTTGTCTGTTATGCACACTGTGACCCGTTGTCATTCTGAGTGAGCAAGGCAAGTGAAGAATCCCGGTAGTTGAAATTATAAACAGGAAAACAAATGAGCCACGACACTGATCAATTGAACCATCTGATCAAAATGGTCAACCAGATTGCCGCCAATCAACCCGTTGAATTGATTGGCGAAGAAGCGGCGGTGAACGCCGTCGCGGGGCATATACAAAAATTCTGGGCACCACCAATGAGAGAGCGAATTGGTCACTATCTGGCCGAAGGTGGTGAGAAACTATCACTGGTGGCCAAAAAGGCCGTAGAACGGATTTAAAGGTGAAGGAATCATGAAAAAACTGTTGGTGGTTTTAATTGCTCTGGCGATCTGGGTGAACTGGACGAGCATTCACAATTTTATTGATCCACCGGAATTGCCTGCGGTGGCTGAAGGTGAAGTGTTAGTCTATTCCGCTGAGTGGTGTGGGTATTGCACGGCACTAAAATCTTTTCTGGCGGAAAAGAATATTCCTTTTACCGAACTGGATATTGATAAGGATTCCGATGCCAAGCGGCAATTCAAAAGTCTCGGTGGACGCGGCATTCCACTGTCGGTGGTGAATGGTGAGGTGATTCGGGGATTTAATCCCGATGGAATTCTGAAAGCGCTGAAATAATGTTGTAGGCTGTCATCCTGAGCCCGGCGAAGGATCTCTTTGTTTAGCTTCTGATTCTTTAAGATCCTTCACTGCGTTCAGGATGACAGGAAAAGCAGCTAAAGCCGCTACTAAGTACAAAAAAGCCCCGCTGATTGAGCGGGGCTTTTTTGTTTTAGGTTTTCAGTTTTTTGTACTGAGTTCGATGCGGTTGGGCATCTACACCTTTGCGCTTGATCAGATCTTCGTGGTACTCGGTGTAGTTACCTTCAAAGAACTCAATATTGCTGTCGTCCTCGTAAGCGAGAATATGTGTGGCAATACGGTCGAGGAACCAGCGATCGTGCGAGATCACCATGGCGTTACCCGGGAAGTTGAGCAGGGCTTCTTCCAGTGCGCGCAGGGTTTCCACATCCAGGTCGTTGGACGGCTCGTCAAGCAGCAGCATGTTGGCACCCTGTTTCAGGGTGTTGGCCAGGTGCAGTCGACCGCGCTCACCACCGGACAGATCGCCAACGCGTTTCTGCTGATCGGAGCCTTTGAAGTTAAAGCGACCGACATAGGCGCGTGACGGAACTTCATAGTTGCCGATACGCAGCATGTCGTGTCCGCCAGAGACTTCTTCCCAAACGGTTTTCTTGTCATCCAGGTTGGCACGGCTCTGATCCACAAACCCAACCTGTACGGTTTCACCAATATCGATGGTGCCGCTGTCGGGTTGCTCCTGACCGGTGATCATGCGGAACAGGGTGGATTTACCCATACCGTTGGCACCGATAATACCGACGATGGCGCCTTTCGGAACTGAGAAGTTCAAGTTCTCCATCAACATGCGACCGTTGTAGCTCTTGGTGACGTTTTCAAAGTTAATAACTTTGTCACCCAAGCGCTCACCCGGCGGAATGTAGATTTCGTTGGTCTCGTTACGCTGTTGGAATTCGCGGCTATTCATCTCGTCAAAGCGGGCCAGACGCGCCTTGTTCTTGGCGTGACGACCTTTCGGGTTCTGGCGAACCCATTCCAGCTCCTGCTTCAGGGCTTTTTGGTGAGAGGCTTCGCTGCGCTCTTCTTGAGCCAGACGGGCCTGTTTTTGTTCCAGCCAGCTGGTGTAGTTGCCTTCATAAGGAATGCCGCGACCGCGGTCCAGCTCCAGAATCCAGCCGGCGGCGTTGTCGAGGAAGTAACGGTCGTGAGTAATCGCTACCACGGTGCCGTTGAAATCAACCAGGAAGCGCTCGAGCCAGTGAACGGATTCGGCGTCCAGGTGGTTCGTGGGCTCATCGAGCAGCAGCATGTCCGGACGTGACAGCAGCAAGCGGCACAACGCCACTCGGCGACGCTCACCACCGGACAGCTTGGTTACGTCAGCGTCCCAGGGCGGCAGGCGCAGGGCGTCGGCGGCAACATCCATTTTGTGTTGCAGGTTGTGGGCATCCCAGGCCTGGATGATGTTCTCAAACTGTTCCTGCTTTTTGGCCAGTTTGTCGAAATCGGCGTCGGGAGCTGCGTAATCGGCGTATACCTGATCCAGGCCAGCCAGAGCGTCCAGTGCTTCGCGCAGGCCATCTTCGACGTTGCCTTTCACATCTTTGGCAGGATCCAGATCCGGTTCCTGGGGCAGGTAGCCCACTTTGATGCCCGGCATCGGGCGGGCCTCGCCGTTATAGTCGGTATCAACACCGGCCATAATGCGCAGCAGGGTGGATTTACCGGCACCATTCAAACCCAATACACCAATCTTGGCGCCGGGAAAGAAGGATAGGGAGATGTCTTTGAGAATTTCGCGTTTCGGCGGGACTACCTTGCCAACGCGGTTCATGGAATAGACGTATTCAGCCATTGCTGGGTTCGGCCTCTCGCTATAAGTAAATAAGTGGGTGACTTGAGCGGCGATTCTACCTTAAATCGCAAGTCTCTGATGCATTGTATTTGGGGAATAAGGGCAGGTATGCCCCATGAATACCATACAAACCAATTAAAATTCGGCGTAATTGAGAGGTAAACGGCACAAAATTAAGGTTAAGTGGTAGTTGGCATTAGTTCGCAAGTGCATTAGGATAGAGTTCACAAGAATCAAGAGCCTGCTCAAGGCCGGTAGGAAGTACAACGCTAGCCCCTGATCGACACCTCCCTCCGTCATCAGGGGTTTTTATTTGCCTCAGCAAAAGCTCCCCCCTCCCATTTACCCCCTTACACCTATCGCAGTGGTCATTGAAAAGTGCCCATATCATGACTTTCATGGCTATAGTCACCAGAGTCAGGCAATCGCCTGGACTGAAATTTTCACTTCGAGCTGAGTGTGTGCCTATCTGACTTACGTTTACTCTCTTGAAGAAGCAAGAAGAATCGGTATGGAGAGAAAGGGTCGCAACATCTATTACCTGACGGATCATCCTGAAACCAGGGAAGCGCTGCTGGAAAGAACTTTTCATGAGCATGGCGTTGCTCTGCGTCGCTTTTTGAAAGCAAGGTTGGTCAATGAGGAAGATCGGGAAGACGTTCTTCAGGATCTGTTCCTGAGGCTGGCCCGTGTCGAGGGGTTGGCTCAACGCTTGTCCGAGCAAAGTGGCAGTACACGGGCGTACCTGTTCTCTATCGTCTCCAATCTGATTGTGGATCGACAACGCAAGGCAGTTTCCCGAAGAGAGGATCAACACCTGGCTTACGAAGAAGAGTTCTCCTCCACTGACCACCCAACCCCGGAGATGGTTGTGGCTACCGAGCAGCAACTGGACCGGATGATGAGTGCACTCAAATTAATGCCGACCAAGTGTCGACAGGCCTTTGTATTGAACCGATTCAAGTACAAAAGTTACCCGGAGGTGGCGGAAGAGATGGGGATCTCTGTGGCATCGGTACAACGTTATATAGCCACCGCTTTGGCGAGCCTGCGGGAAGGGATGAAGTAATGGAAATGACTATTAACAAGCAACAGGTCGATGAGCGTACAGCACAGGCTGCAGATTTCGCCGCTATGCTCTATTCCGGGGTTATGACGGCTGAAGAAGAGCAGGCACTGGCATCATGGCTGGAGCAAAGTGCAGAGAGCCGCGCTGAATACGAATCGATGCTTGATGTGTGGCACAGCACTGGTGCGCTCTCTTCGCGACTGGATGAGTTGGGCGAAGAGGTTAGTGAAAAAAGACCCCCTGTGAAACCTCGTCAGCGCTGGTTGCCAGTCGCATTGGCGGCCAGTGTGCTTTTCGGTGTTGCGGTAGCCTGGCAGGGCTGGTTTGTTGGGGAATCCTCAGTGCCAGAGTCGCAATTAGCTATCTACCAGACCAGCACCGGAGAAAATCGAGCAGTCACTCTGGGAGATGGAAGCCTGGTGATATTGAACACCAACACCCGGTTATTGGTGGATTACAGTGAAAATCAGCGTCGAGTCACCTTGAACTGGGGTGAGGCGTATTTTGAGGTGACAGCTGATCCCAATCGTCCTTTCCTTGTGGATACAGAAGGGAAAGCTGTAACGGTATTAGGGACACGATTTAATGTGCAAAAAGCAGGATTTGCATTGAAAGTGGCTGTGGTTGAGGGGTTGGTTGCAGTACATCGGGCAGAAAATAAAATGACACCGACAACAGAAGCCGTGGACATCAAACCTGGTCAACCCATCCCGGTAGAAGGTACTGCAGGCAAATATCGCCTTGGTGCAGGAGTGATGGCGACATTCACCGGAAATATGGGGTCATCATCGGCGAGGATAACCAGCGAAGAAATTTCTCAGTCAGACAACTTTCCCGATTGGCGTTTTGGGCGAATTCGATTTATGAATCGAACCCTTCAGGAAGTTGTTAAAGAGCTGAATCGCTATACAACCAAGAAGATTCTGATTGAAGACAGCCGTGTTATGGATGTCAAGGTAAGCGGTGTATTCAAACTGAATGCTATTGATGCTGCGCTCAAGCGATTTGAGCAGGCCTTGCCGTTAAGAGTTGTTGAGTATCCGGACAGGATTGTAATAACCGGGTTGGATTGATTTTTGTTGGAAAATTATTGTTTCTTGTTGATGGCGATATTTTTATAAAAGGATTTTTAGAAATATTTTTATAAAAGTTTGAGTGTGTAGTGAATCAATTTTCGTTAAAAGAAAAGACGTGAATTCTTCGTCAATAAATATTTCATTACACATAAAGAGGGTGGGGATGATGCAGGTATCATCATTGAACCAAAGATTGAATAAATCGAGTGTGAAGTCTCACAAGACAAAAATGGCAGCAGGTGTGGCTGCTGTAGTTGCATTGCTGAGCTTGAGCAGCTATGCACAGGAATCTGAGCCGGTTGATCTGAAAATGGATGCCCAAAATACAGAGTCTGCACTGTTGCAATTGGCAGAGGCAGCAGGCGTACAAATTGTATTTTCTCCAGAGATTGCTCGAAAAAATATGTCCCCTGTTGTGCGAGGAAGCCTGACCATTAATCAGGCCCTTGATCAGGTGTTAAAAAATACCAATCTGACCTATATGGTCGGCGCTGATGATGTGGTGACTATCAGTGAAAAAGAAGAAGCTGAAGGCCAATCAGAAAAAGAAGTAGAAGAGATTGTTGTTACGGGGTCATCGCTGCGCAAAAAAGATCTGTCCGCACCACTGGATGTTTTTACCAAAGAAGACCTTCAGCGCCGTGGTATTTTTTCAGCAGAAGATTTTGTCCGCTCATTGTCGGCCAATTTTGGCAACTTAAATGAATCCAGTTCTACGACAGGTATTGATCAGGATTTGGTTGTTCAGATTGGGATGTCACAATCCGGTATTCAAGGCTCAGCTGCCGCTAATCTGCGGGGGTTGGGTGTAGAAAGTACTTTGGTTCTGGTAAATGGCCGACGTGTTGCCAAATCACCAGTTTTGGATAATGGCTATGTAGACCTGAACGGAATTGCATTCAGTGAAATTGAGCGAATCGAAGTTCTTTATGATGGTGCCTCGGCTAAATATGGCTCCGATGCAGTAGGTGGGGTAATTAACTTTATTCTCTCTAAAGAAGCCGGTACTGGTGCAACCACCGAAGTGCGCTACGAACATGGCCAGAATGGTGGCAATACCTATAACCTGAATCAGAGTTTTCGTTACAGTTGGGGAAGTGGTCGTGCAAGATTGGGCTTTTCCAAGAGTGAAAACCAGGCAATTTCAAGTACTAAAGCGGGATGGTACACGAAAGACCTTACCTCGAGAGGTGGGCAGGATTCTCGCTACACCGGTGGCGGCCAACCTGGTGGGGTTTATCAGGGGTATGATTATATAACCTGGACCCCAATTTACGTGTCTTTGCCAGAAGATCATGATGGGGTAGACGCATCTGTAGAGGACTTCTCTCGTGATAATATTTTGCCGAATGATTATGATTTAAATCCTGATCTGTCCACTGCCAGGGAGCGAACTTCATTTCGCTTTGATGCCGAGCAGGATTTGGGCTTCTGGAATACGACAGTCTATCTGGATGCCAGCCTTAATAAAAATGAGACGCTAAATCGCTGGAAGGTAGCGCGTGCCAATAATGTGACTGTGCCAGAGAGCAATGCGTTTAACCCTTTCAATAGAGATGTCCGTGTAAATTATATATTTATTGAAGAGACGGATTCTGGACTGGTCGACGCCTTCTCGCCAATAAATCAAAATGAAAATTACAATGTAAATCTTGGTTTTAAAATGGATTTGCCATTCAGTGACTGGACCATGGACCTGAGTGGACGCTGGACAGAGCACAGTGTGTATGCCAGATTCACGGATATTAATATGAGTGCCTGCGAAAAGAATCCGGCCACGGGACGACAGTATGGCAAATACTACGATCCGAATGATCCCAGTGATCCAGGTCAAGATAATTGGGAGCGAGGTTTACGATTTCAGTGTGATGCTGGTAAAGAGTCTGCTTGGAGCCAGTTGATCAGCTCTAGTGACCCCAATGAAGCGATTAACCTATTTGGTAATGGGAGTGCACAGTCAGCGCACTTGGCGGATACCGTTATAACTTACACGACAGCCAATCCGGTTAACAGTAGCTATGGTTTTAATCTGTTGACGGAAGGCGCATTGTTTACTCTGCCCGGCGGTGATATCCGGTTGGCTTTAGGAATGGATCGTGATGTACAGGTAACCAATTATAAAAATGATGGAGTTCGAGCTACATACGCTGGCATGAATGACAAAGTATATACAGTTAACGAGGGTGCTTTCTTTGAAACATCCATTCCCATCATTGGTGAAGACAATGCACTACCTGGCGTTCAGTTGCTCGAGCTGGGTATTCAGAATCGCTGGACAAGACTGGAAATGCCCCAATCAAATGCGGCAAATGATACCTTTACCAGTAGTGTTCCTAAATTAACACTGGCCTGGATGCCGTACGAAGATCTGATTGTGCGCGGTACATGGTCAGAGAGCTTCCGCGCTCCATCCAATTCCGAAATTGTTGGTTCAGAAGCTCGCTATGATGATCCAGTAAGTTGTCAGGGTGATGGGTGTAACTATATATGGAATGATCCAACCGCATGGGCATCGCGATATATCGATGTGGATGGCTACTATGATGAGGATGGCAACTTTATAGATGGACCGACACCGGTTTATGTTTATAGTACCAATCTGGGCGTAAACCCGAATATCCGTCCAGAGACAGCCGAAAATATTACGTTTGGGTTTGACTGGATGCCATCTTTTCTACCAGGCCTTCAAATGAAGGCGACCTACAACTTTATTGACTATACCGACCGAATTGCTCAAACCAGCCACTATTCCTGGCCGGCAGAAGATTGGCAGTCAGTTCCGGATCTTTTCTATGAAGACCCAGAGACAGATAAGTTATTGTTGGTTCGAAATGTTTCAACTAATCTGGCACTAAGTCGCAATAAATCGGTTAATTTTGACCTCTCTTATAGCTTTTCCAGCAACATGGGTAATTTTTTGGTCGGTGTAAACGGCACTTATACGGGAACATTAGAAGAGAGTCTATTGTTGGGTGGAGATATTGTTCCTAAAGTGGCTACCGTAACAGGCAGCGACAAATTAGTAGGGCGCGCATTTGTAGATTGGCAATATGACAATATGGGTGCGGCACTTTCGGTTAATTACAAAAGTGACTACGTACAAAACATTAGCCGCTGGAATCCAGATGAAGGTGCCTATAGCGATTTGTCGAACCATATTGAAGAGTATTGGACACTTGACTTGACTGGGCGCTATAGCTTGGTAGAGCAAGGATTGAATATCAACTTTGGTATTCGGGACATAACCAACAACCCCTATCCATTTATCGATAATAGTGGGAGACCCTTTGATAACCGTCGCGTCAATGTGCAGGGACGAACTGCATATATGAATGTGACCAAAGAGTTTGATTTCTAACTGAGTAGTCCATCTTGGCACGGGTGAAAGCCCGTGCTGTTTTTCATTCCTCTCCGCATGAATTCTGGCGAATCTGCCCAATTGGGTATTTAAGTCTATGGATTTTTTTGTGGAGTGTTAGTTGTAGTTGTTTAGGTTAATTACCTGGAGGGAGTTTAATGAGAATAGTAAAACTGCTGACAATTTCGCTGTCGCTGATATGTAGCTGTGCTGTCCATGCGAAAATCAATTCTGAAGAGTTTGCCATAGTTCGAGGAAAAATCTCTGCGCCGGTCACAGACAATAATGTAGAGCTTCAGTATGTAGAAAATGGGAAGCTAGAGGCATACGGCAGTTCGCTGGTCGATCAGGAAGGTCGATTCGCATTTATGGTTCCAGTAAAAGATCCGGGTTTCTTTCGCCTGAATTATGCCGATAGGCAACAGAAGCAGCTGGTTCGTCTGTATTTACAGGCTGGTCTTGATCTGAGTTTGGAAATTGATGAGACGTCACAGCGAATTACGGGTAGCAATATCGGCCATAACAAGCTGGTTTTGGATTGGAATAACCAGTTTCAGGCATTTCATAAATACACCAGTATAGGTGGTGATGTTACCTATGAGGATTTTTATCCGTTCCTGGAGGAGACAGGGCTTGATTCCAGGAATCAGTTTCTTGAAAAACTAAATACCGGTGATAAGCAATTTGATGAGTTGATGACATTGGCAGTTAATACTGACTTTGAAGCTGCCTGTTATCGATTTTTGTTAATGCCAAGGTCGAAGCATCCGGAAAAAGGCAATTATCCGCAGGTTTACTTCGATTGGCAAAAAGAGCAGAAATTTACCGATGCCCGTCTTCTTAATCTCGGCAATGGCTGTGATTTGATGCAGCTGTATTTTACCTTCAGTCAACTGCTGACGGAGTTTGCTCCTGCCAATCAAACGCTATCAAATGTGATGGCAGGGATTGCTTCTGATTCACTGAAAGAGGTTTATCTCTATGAGTACTTCTCTCGATTCAAAAGCAGAAAGCCCCCGGTAGCTGAGTACTATCAGCTGGTTGATCCGGTGCGTCATTATCTTCAGTCTGATCGAAGCAAGTCGCTATTGCTTGAGCTGGAGAAAGACTTTCAGAGTCAGGTGGGGCAGCCAGGATTCAATTTTATCTGTGAGGATGCAGAAGGAAATCCGGTTGCTTTTGAGTCTTTTAAGGGAAAAGTTGTTTATCTGGATGTGTGGGCAACCTGGTGTGGTCCATGCAAATCTGAGATTCCTCACTTGAAAAAGCTGGAGCATGCTCTGCAGGGAGAGGACATTGTCTTTGTCAGTATTTCTACTGATGCAGATAAAGATGAGTGGCTGCAGTTTATTGAAGAGAATGAGATGAGTGGCGTTCAGCTGCATGCAGACGGTGGAAGTGATTCAGGATTATCCAAAAACTATGAAATCAATACCATTCCTCGTTTTCTATTGTTTGATAAAGAAGGAAAGATTGTAGATGCCAATGCCAGACGACCATCTTCGCCAGAGTTGAAGGCAGAACTGCTGAAGTTGATTCGTGGCTGATCTGTATTCGGAAACAGACACATATATCCCTTATACACAGGGTGGTTGATAGAAAAATGTGACACGGGTAGAACCCGTGTCACTGGTCAAACTAACCCACCTCTTCAGATCACAATCCCGGTAAAGCCACTATATCCCGCTAGTTGTGACCATATACCTCATGCTGGTCGGGTTGGCCTGTGGTGGTTTGTGACAGATCGTTACATTCACACTGTGAGATGGCGATCATTTTCCGGTCTTATGCATGAAATTCGGCATATCTGTTTCTTAGTTCAATGGTGCCAGGGGCCCTTTGTCGGGGCCAAAGCGAAAATTTCAAAAAATTTCACTTAAGGTGTAGGGAGGAGGGGCATATCATCCGTGCTCCTGTTAAACCCCCTATGGGCCACTTACGGATGGCTGACCGCTTATCTAACAATGTAGTAAGGCTGGCAGATCGCCAGCGAGAATCACGAGAGCAGGTGCTTGAACGGTTATTTATCGAGCACGGCTCGGCCCTGCGCGGGTTTTTGAGGGTTACCCTGAAAGTTGACTCTGAAGTGGAGGATATTATTCAGGAAGTCTTTATCAAGCTGGCTAACCTGGAGCAATTACCAGAACGCTTGCCGCCTGGCGGGGCCAGTAATCGCTCATTTCTGTTCGCCATAGCCAATAATCTGGTGGTTGATCTGGAACGGAGTAAGCGTGTTCGTCGTGAGTACGCAAGCGCGCATCAGGCAGAAGCAGGCCCTGAAGCGTTTGTGAATAATGGATCTCCAGAGGCTATTACATTGGCCAGGAGTGATCTGGAATGCGTCAAAGAGGTTCTGTTACAGATGCGTCCCTGCTGGAGAGAGGCCTTTATCCTCAATCGCTTTCGTCATAGAAGTTATCGGGAGATCTCCATCGATATGGGGATTTCTGTAAAAACCGTTGAGAAATACATTAAGAAGGCCTTGCTACAGATAAAAGCAGCCGTGCAGGACTTAAAAGGAGTGGAGAAATCATGATTGGCAAAGTTAAACGTTTTATCGCCAATCAGCGTGCAGTCACTGATGTTGTGCGGCAATTTTCAGGCGAGATGACTGAGCGTGAGGAGGAGCGCATTATAAATCGCTCACAGAACTCTGAGCGATACTCTGCCGATTTGGCATCCAGCCGGGAGATATTGGCAGACCTTTCTGCTCTCTCGGAAGATTCGGACTTGCTTGCCCTGGTAGAAAAGTATCCGCAAGGGAACAATCGCCAGCCTTTGCTAAGAGAGTCCAATAACAATGGCAGCAATTATTGGCCGAGATTGGCTGTTGCTGCGTCATTGGTTTTGGCGGTGACAGCTGTCTGGTTTACTGCATTTCATGAATCGGTTCCCGAGAAGAACGGAATTCTTCGTTATGTGACCCGCACCGGGGAAAACAAGTCGGTAAACTTGAGTGATGGAAGCGTAATCACGCTAAATACGGCTACTCAAATACTTGTTGATTTCAATGACCAGGCACGCCGAATCATTATGGAGCGTGGCGAAGCTTATTATGAGGTAGCTGCGGACGCGGAACGACCTTTTACGGTTGAGTTGGGTGAGCGCTCTGTCAGTGTGTTGGGTACCGCCTTCAATTTGAAGAAGGAGCCAGAACAGTTCACCCTGGCTGTTATGGAGGGTATGGTCTCAGTGCACCGCAAAAGCGAGATGGTGTCCGAGGCGGCGCCAGCTTTTGATGCTACGGAAAATCAGATGGTTATTTCAGCCGAACATCAGAGGCGAGTTGCTGCGGGAATGGTAGTTGAATTCGATAATCAGTCTCGTCAGTACAAGGCTTACTATGAATCTGATGTCGACCAGTTCCAAAGCTGGCGAAGTGGATTGGTCAGTTTTAAAAGTCAGCCGCTCTATAAAGTAGTGGATGAGCTGAATCGCTACACTGGCAAGAAAATATTTATTGATGATCCAGTTATACGTGATTTGATGGTGCGAGCTACTGTGCGTGTAAATCGGGTTGATGTGGCTTTGGTTGGTCTTGAAAACTCCCTTCCAATAAAAGTTGTATCCGGCTTTGACAAAATAATTATTACTAAAAAATAGATTATTAAAATAAATTTTTCAGATAAGGGAATTATTTTTATCTCCGGGTGTAGGGAGACCCCATTAGTAAGACGTGCTCTAGATAACTTGCGATTTGATTTGCAAGTCTGCATGCAAAATAAATCTTACAGATAATGGGTGGTGTGGTAATGAGGAATACATTCGCGTTTCGTCGTAATCGCTTGGTATTGGGGGTTGCTTCCGCATTAAGTCTTGGGTTTGCCAGTTCGCTATTTGCGGATATAGATAACCTGGATTTAAATTTAAAAAGTCAAAAAGTCTCCGAAGCATTAGTCGAGCTTGGTAAAAAAGCAGGCGTTCAAATCATGGTGGAACACAATGTCAGAAATGATATTGAGTTGGCCAAAATTCAAGGAGTCTATAGTCTTTCCGAAGCTCTTCAAAAAATGTTGAAAGGCTCAGGATTGATATATGAGTTTGTTTCAGATGACTTGGTGATTGTTAAGGAAGATTCCAAGGATGATAAAGAGGCTGAAGCTCATGATGAGGTTGAAGAAGTTGTTGTAACAGGTTCGAGACTGCGTGGTGTTGATCCGGTAGCGCCAGTGATCGTGATAGACCGTGCAGAAATTGAACGCAGAGGCGTATTTTCTGCAGAAGAAATTATTCGTACGCTGCCCCAAAATTTCGCGGCAACCAACTCCAGCTCAACCATTAGTAACTCAGGCACTGGGGAGTTTACCGGAGGCTTCTCTGATTATGATGCTGCCGGTATTTCAGCAGCCAACCTGCGCGGTCTGGGAGAAGGCTCAACACTGGTCTTGATCAATGGCCGTCGCACGGCCGGCACCCCTCTTGATCAGGGGCAGTTTGTTAACTTATCTACTATTCCCGCACACGATATTGAAAGAGTTGAAGTGGTTACCCAAGGTGCTTCTGCATTGTACGGCGCCGATGCAGTTGGTGGTGTAATTAATATTATTCTGAAAAAAGATCGTGAACCAGGTGGCAGCACCATGGTTCGCTATGAAACCAGTGCAAATGGTCAGGATCGATTGTCTTTGACTCAGACCGGTTCAGTGGCCTGGGGCTCCGGTAATGCCAATGTAACGTTGGGCTACACCAAGACAGATCCGATTGATGCGCAAAAAGTTGGTTACGTTAGTAATGATTTTCGCAGTCGGGGTGGCACAGATCGTCGTGGGCACGGAATTTTTGGCGCTACTGTTTCACCATTTGTTTCAACCGGCTTGTGGTTTAGAGGGGCAGGTGTAACAGCTTCCGATGATTATAATGGGGTTATCGATACAAATGGCGATGGAGTTAACTCACCTGAAGAGATGGCCGCGGCTTTAGATCAATATTTTGAATATGATCGTGACGGTGTTTTTCGGGAAAATCTTTCTGCAGAAATGTCACCTGATGTGGAAAATAAAAATCTCAGCTTTCGCGTTGAACAGGAGCTGACAGACAGTATTCTGGTGTTTGGGTCGGTTAATTACAATCTGACTAACAATGTATTTGGCGGCGCACCAGCTCCGGGTGTAACTGTCTTTTCATCGACAACCGCTCCCGGATTGTCTATGCCAGCGGATAACCCTTACAACCCGTTTGGAACCAGCAAATACATGCGTTACACCTTTTATGGAGAGGTTGAATCCGGGCTTGTTCCCGATGCGTATCGGGAAACAGATCAAAAGCGTATAGATGGCACAGTAGGATTAACCTGGGATCTTCCAGTACGTGACTGGCGTCTTGAGACCACATTTACCCGCAGTGAGGCAAAGACTGAGGGTTTGGATGTTGGCTTGCTGACGCGGCATAGCAGACTGGACGGTTCGGGGAATCCATATGTTTTAGATGATGATGGAAATCCTGTACTGGATGACGATGGTAATCCAGTGATGGATACACGCTCTCCTTTGGAGAGATTGATTCAGGGTGATCACCCAATTACCGGTGAGCGGATTACCGATCCGGATGAAATGATTAACCTGTTTGGCAATGGTACAGTACAGACACCACTACTTGCACTTGCAGTGGGTCAAACACGCAACCAGCAGCCAACCAATACAACGTTTGAATACAGCGCATCCATAGAAGGCTCAATCGCGGATTTACCCGGTGGTGAGGTGAGAAGTATTCTCGGATTTGAATACCACAACGCTACTGTTGACTACAGTGGCAATGAAGATCGGGCTCAAAGTGCGCCGGGAGTAACCGGCGGCTTTTTCAAAAATCTTATTGAGTTAGATAAAGATGTAATTGAGCTGTTTACCCAAACCTCAATTCCATTGGTGGGCGAAGATAATCGTATGACCGGCGTTGAGCGGTTGTCGCTTAATGTGGCAGCTCGTTGGGGCGATTACACCTACAATAAACCAACTACAACTGAAGGGCAGGTTAGCGGTGGTGATATTGTAGATGTGGAAAGCTTGTTCCAGGAGGCCAGCTACAACAATCTAAGTCCTTCTGTTGGTATCTCATGGTATCCTGTAGAAGACCTGAATATCCGAGCCAACTGGACGGAAAACTTCCGTACACCGAGATTTACTGACCTGGTCGGTGGTGGGTATGGCGCAGGTTATCAGTGGTTGGAATGGGCGGATGGTAGTTCATTTCGTGCCTCCCCGGTCAGAGTAGGAAACCCAAATCTGAAACCCGAAACCAGTGATAACCTGGCCATTGGCTTGGATTGGACGCCCTCCTTTCTGGATGGCCTGAAGCTGTCGGTCACCTGGCAGACTATCGCCACCAATGACGCTATCGGCAGTCAAATTACAGCAGGACTTAATGGTGAAGAATTAATAGCAAAAGGTGTTCTGATTGAAGATATCAGTGATGCCAATGGTTATAAATTCATTACTTCACCAATCAACTATGATGAGAGACTGAGAACGTTTACCGACTTCTCCGTTACCTATGATTTTGCATCTGACTATGGATTGTTCAGCACTGGTCTAAGTGGTACCTATTTTTCCAAAAATAATGTGCATGTGACTGATGCCGATACCGGTGTGGCGGATGTCTATAAGTATGATGCAACCAATTACGGGCCAAATCGCTGGCAAGCTCGCGGTCACTTATTGTGGGATTATGACAACTATTCTGCATCCTTTGCTGTGAACTATGGTAGTGATTATACCTGGCACAACGGGTTGTACAGTCGCTCAAGCTTTAGTGAAGCTATAGAAGATCACGTTGAGCATTATATTACCTATGACCTGACTGGCAGCTATGAAACAGACAGAGGCTGGCGTTTTGTCGGAGGTGTAACGGATCTTACCAATCAGAGTCTGCCATTTGTAAATTCGGGGTTCGGATTTGATACCAGTAAAGTGAGGGTTCAAGGCCGTACACTGTTCTTCCAAATGCAGAAAAACTACTCTTTGTAATCCATCAATTAGCTTGATCAAGTTGTTGATTTATTAGCGGGCACGAAAGTGCCCGTTTTTTTAAGGTGAGAAAATGAAGAAAATTATTCTTTTTATAGTTGCAGCCTGGATGGCTCCGGTGTGTTTTGCTGGTGGTATTGAGTTTTTTGATGGTACTTGGGAAGAATTGCTAGAGAAAGCAAAAACAGAGGACAAAAAAATATTTGTCGATGTCTACACCCAGTGGTGTGGCCCATGCAAAATGATGGCAGCAGAGGTTTTTCCTCAAGAAAAGGTCGGTGAGTTTTATAATGCGCACTTTATCAACTTCAAACTGGATGCCGAAGATGAAGAGGTTGATGGACCTGAGTTGGCAGAAAGGTACCAGGTTAATTTATATCCCACCTATCTGTTTCTGAATTCTGATGGTGAGTTGCTGTATCGCAGCAGTAGTCGCATGAGTGCACCAGTGTTTTTAGAGGTTGCTCGTGAGGCTTTGGGAATGTCAGGTGACAGTTTTGAAGTGATGGCTGAAAAATATGAGTCAGGTAATCGTGATCCTGAGTTTGTCAGAAACTACCTGGTAAAAGCAAAGTTGGCTGTCAATAGTATGTCTCGGGAAGAACGAAGCTCGGCTACATTAAAATTTAAACAGGTTTTGGATGATTATTATGCATCCAGAGCAGAGAGTGACTTGATCAACGCCCAGGACTTCGCCCTGATCAAGGTATACGGTTATAGCCGTGGCGAAAAGCAAATTGAATTTTTGATAAGTCACTACGAAGAATTTTCCAAAGTCGTTTCAGAAAAAGAAGTGGCAGAGTTTCTGGTAAAAGTGAATGATCATTCTATTGGTTATCTCGCCCGTACGGGAAAAAAACAGTATCAAACCTACCTGGAGGAAATTCGAGGCAACCTGAGACAGGCTTATACCGTAGCTAGTCAGGATTCCCGAAAAGGAGTTGGCGCTTACGATGATATGCGGCTAACAGCATCGTTTGATTTCGCAGTCGCCCAACAGGATTGGAGTGCGATGTTGGATGCGGCCAGGAAAAATGTCGAGGCCAGAGGTGATCAGGCTGATTGGGAGGTTTGGTTTAATATTCCACGAAGCTTAATCTATCGCTGTAAAGATCAAGATGTTTTAGAAGGCGTTGTCGAGTATGCCAAACGTGCTTATGAATTGGCTGGAAACTTCAAAACGGCGTCAATGTATGGCGAATTACTGGTGAAGGTCGATCAGGGAGAGAAAGCAAAGCCGGTTCTCCAGAAGGCTCTGGTTTTATTAGGCAAAGAGTCCATAAAGGCAAAAGAGCACGCCAAAAAGCGGCTTAAAACCATGCTGGACTCCCTTTGAGCGCAGAATTTTGAAGATTTTCCAAATCGAGTTATATGACCGTTTGATCTAATCAGATAGGGTCGATATTGCAGCATTGGCGCCTTCGGGCGCCTTTTTTTGTGTGCAGAAGTTAGGGTATTGGGCCTTTCAAACGTGAGTCTCTAGAAAGTAAAAGCATTTTCTACCGATTAGGTATTCATTTTGGAGGGATAAAAACATGAAATCAGTAATTGCCGGGTTCTTATTGGCATTTTCAGCATCAATAGCTATGGCTGGCGAAGCTCCACAGCCGGAAACAGATCAATATCAACAACAACTAAGCCAGCTGTTTGAGTGGAGTCGTCAATCTCAGTCAGGCCACGACGATCAACCTGCACAGAATACTGCGGAACAGCCGGTTTCGGTTGCTGATTTAAAGGCAGCTGTCCAAACGTACAAAGCTGATCCATCGGCAGACATATCACTTGGTGCGATGCTGCTTGTTTACTATGCAGCCGATATTGCAACTGGCGAGCAACAGGAATATGCCACACAGCACGTCGATGAAATCTATAACCTGGCACTGGAGCATCACGTAGATAATCCTAAGCTCTTTGGTATGTTGCTTGGAATCTCCAGAAGTTCCGAGGGTTCTGGATTTCTGGAAAAAGTCTTTGCCAAGGTGGATAACAAGCAGATGAAAGCACAAATTGCTGATTTGATAGTCGACCAGGCGGTATCCATTCTTTACAGCGACAAGTTGTCACAACAGGAGCGAGCTGCCCATAAAGCCCGCGGTGAACGCTATGCCCGGTTGTACATCGATGAGCTGAGCGATGCAGTGCCGAATATGGAAATCTCCGGTAAGAACATTCCGCTGAATCTGTGGCGAGTCAAGGGAGCGTTGTTTGATCTGCAGCACCTGGGGTTGGGGCAGAAACTGCCCAATCTGCAAGCGCTTGATTTAGAAGGCAAAGAGGACGGCACAGATAACTATGCCGGCAAAGTGATGCTAATCGATTTCTGGACTACCTGGTGCGGTCCCTGCAAGGCGTCACTGCCACATATTGCCAAAATGACCGAAGAGCTCAAAGGCAAACCTTTCCAGATGATTTCTGTCGCCTGCGACCAAGAGGTTGAGCCAGTAATTGAATTTCGTGAAGAAGAGCAACCCATGCCTTGGGTTAACTGGCATTTGCCAGCTTTGACCGAAGAAGGCGAGCGTGTAGGTACCACAGCATACCCAACGTACTTTGTGGTCGATGCAAAAGGTGTTATTCGCATGAAAACCCACAGTTTTGACGAGGCCGAACCACTGGTACGTGAGTTGGCTACCGAGGCTACTAAAAACTGAACAATCTAGGGCTGTTGGTTCCTTGTTCGTAAATGCATATGAGGATTTATGAAAACAGCTGACAGTAATAGCAGGTTAGTGAAATAGACCATTAGCAGGGTGCATGCTGCACCCTGCTTGCCTTTGGTGATTTGTGAGGGATCGATCTATGAAGATGGTTTTAACTGGAGCACTTTTGCTCACACTTGGTTTGTTGGCAAACAGCTCGCAAGCTCAGGATTACACCCTGGGCCAGTTTGATGAAGCTGTTGAGGCGTTGGATGTGGCCGAACCCTCCAAGCGCGATCCACTTCAGATGAGCGCCACACTGGTGCCGAACCACGCTGCACCTGGAGAGACCGTAGTTGCCGTCGTCAAGATTCGACTGATGCCGGGTTGGCACTTTTATCATCATGTGCCTGCCACCGAACCCTATATCGAAACCAAATGGTATCTGGAGCTTGGTGATGGCTTGATGTTAGTGGATGACTGGAGTGGTCCGGAGCCGCGACCTTATGAAACCAATGCCGAAATGAAGATCCATAAAGGCAGCAGTCAGCCGTTGGTGTTTTTTCGTGAGCTAGTGGTGGCTGAGGGTGCCAACGGAGAAGTGGATGTTGATACGGGTCTTCGCTACCAGACCTGCGACCCCTATATCTGTCTGCCTCCGAAGAAAAAATCCATGAATCTGAAGTTGACAGTTGATAAGCCCTGAAATATCCAGAGGTTAATTAGGAGGGAATATGAATAAAATATTAAAAGCTTTAATTGCATCCACCGTCTTATTGGCTGCAAACAGTTTGTTTGCAGCCAATAAGTCTGACTTGAAAATCCTTTATGTAGGTAATAATCCGGAAACAGTTCAATTGAGTGGTGCCGACAAGATGGGTGGGGTCGGTGACAGGGTTCAGGAACTGAAAAAAAGTCGTTTGCCCAGCTTTCAGAAGTTTCTGAGCGACCACTTTAAAACCGTGGATGTAGTTTTTAGTATCGACTACTCGGAGGATATGTCGGACAAATACCAGGTCACTATCTTTGGCGATGTACCGAAGGCCATCAAAGAGCGAGTGCTTGAGGTTGATGAGAAAACCGGACAAACCCTTAAGTATGAGCCAGCTCAATACCTGACTAAAGACTTTGACAGTGCCGCAATTGTTATAGCAGATGTGTCACCGCGTATTGGTGAACCACTGGAGTACAAAATGGACTGGCTTTGCCTTTGCCTGGATGCACATGCTCACGGTATGAAGATGGATCATCCAATTTTCAATACGCCGGTTAAAGTCAATTTGACCATGGAACAGCGCCCAACACCGGAAAATTACAAGCATTACTACAACGGCCGAGATCTGGAAGACAGTATGCCGATGTGGCGTGTTCAGCGAGAAGGCTATATGGATGGCAAGGGCTACCCCCCCGGATTGGTCTCCACGGGTTTGGGGTATGTTGATGCAACAGATAGTGAAGTAATTTCCAATGGCGTGTGTGCCAAGTCAGTCGATTCAGTCGCACTTGCACGCCACGGAAACTTCTTTCATTGGGGTTTCAGTGCCAAGCCAGATGATATGACTGAACAGGGGCGTCAAGTTTTTTTGAACGCCATTCACTACATTGCCAAATTTGATGGTCAAAAACCCTACAGTAAGCGCCAGTATCGAAAACAGGGACGCGAAGTCATTCTGGATAGGGTGCATTTTACCAGCCAGAATACCTACGAAAATTATGTAGAAGGAGTGGCTTCCAATTACAACAGTCGCAAAGACTCTCTTGAAAAAGCTGCCGAAGCAGGCAGAAATCTGAGCTTTGCTGATAAGCGTTTTCTGAAGTCAGAGCCGCCAAAGCCTTTGGGGCGAGAGGAATGGATGCAGCAGGATGTGTTGTCGCGTTGGCCTAAAGAGTTAGTTGCAAAATTTGGTGCCGACTTTGACAAGTACATGGGTTATTACCAGGAAAATATGGAATTCCTGATGCCGGGTGAGCAGCAATACTCATTCGTAGTTGATGTCGATGCCAAAGCATTGAGTATTTCCAACCGCAGCCCGGAACTGCTTGATCGTTGTATTGCGCTTCTGGAAAAGGGCGAAGATATGGAGCGCGCCAAGCGTCTGCTGTCTCGTTATACCGATGAGAAATTTATATCAGCCAAAGAATGGCGCAACTGGTATAACCAGAATAAATATCTGTTCTTTTTCTCCGATGTCGGTGGATTCAAATTTTCCATCATGCCGTCTCGGGCGTCTAAATAGACAACTGATGCGCAGCAAGTCTGGATCTTTTTGAAATTGGGATCCAAGCAGTCTGGTTATTCATGAAAGTTTTTGGGAGTGGAAAATGAAGAAACAACTGTTAATTGCAACATTGGTTTCAACGCTGGCCATGTCAAGCTGGGCCGCTGAAGTCGACCGCGAAGTGGTCGGCATGGATGTCAAAAGCGCACTCGAGTTCAGCGCCAAGGTAAATGAGACCTACGCCGAACTGAAAGAGATCCAGTACTCGAAACCGGAGCTGTTCAAACAAAAATTAGAAGCGCTTCAAAAAGAGCAGGAAGAATTCAATATGCCTGCCAAAGTGCACTCTGCTATTGCGCTGATAAAAGAGGATGCCAGCGGAGAGTTGGGTTTTGATGCAATGAAACTAATCGCCTCTGAATTCAATGCGGTGCGAGCTCGAGGAGATGAGCCAAAAGATGGTGAATTGTCAGAGGATGATTTACGTGTTCTGTTCAATAAGCTGATGTCAAAAGCGCTGGAGCACCATATTAATAACCCCGAATTAATCCGCGTGGTGAGCTTGCCGCTGATGATGCTTGACTATTACGAAGGATATCCGGTGGCAAAAGCCTCATGGCTGCGCATTTTGAATGAGAGTGATAACCGCGGGGTTCGTGGCGTCGCGGCTTTCCAATTGGCCAGCAATGCTATCGATGCTTCCAAGTCGAACCGTAGGACGGAAGAGGTGCGTCGCGAGGCGAGTATGGATGTAACTATTTATACAGACATGGCAATGAATGAGTTCGCAGATGTTCCCATATGGGGCGATAAAACGGTCAAGTCCATGTTGGATGGCAAGTTGTTTTCCCTGAATTCACTGGTGCCGGGAAAAGTGCTGCCGGCTGTAATAGCCAATAATCTGGAAGGTGAGCAGGACAGCTTGAGTAATTATCGCGGTAAGGTTGTCTTGATTGACTTCTGGGCGACTTGGTGTGGCCCTTGCAAGGCCGCACTACCGGGAATTGCAGAGCTCAAAAAAGAGTTGGCCAATAAGCCTTTTGAAGTAATCTCGATCAGTGTTGATGATGATGTGGAGACTGTTCTGGGTTACCAGGACAGTGAGCAGCCAATGCCATGGGTGAATTGGCACATTGGCCCTGACAGTGAAATCCTCACCCAATGGGGTGTACGTGGCTATCCCACGTATTATCTGGTGGACGCCGAAGGTGTGATTATCAGTAATAAGTACCTTGATGACGCGGTGAAAGATCAAATTCGTGAAGCCGTAAATAAAAGCGCTGAATAATTAAAGGAATTGCCGGATTGCCAGGACATGCAATCCGGCCGCAACACAAAGCGCATTGGCGTTTTGGGAGAAGGCAATGAAAAAACCATTATTACTGGCCTTTGCGCTGCTCGGTTTGACTGCTTGTGGCGATGCTGTAGTGGCTACAGACAATACAGTAGTTGATGACCAGCATGAGGCAGTCACCGAAGTCGTCGGAATTGATTTTTTCCATGGCGAGTGGGATGAGGCTTTGGCGAAAGCCCAGGCTGAGAACAAAAAGCTGTTCGTCGATGTTTATACAGAATGGTGCGGACCCTGCAAAATTATGGCTGCTACAGTCTTCCCGCAACAATCCGTTGGTGAATACTTCAACGAGCGTTTTATAAGCATCAAACTGGATGCCGAAGATGAAGATATCAACGGCCCGGAACTGTCAGATCGCTATGAGGTTCATGCATATCCTACCTACCTTTTCCTGAATGCCGATGGATCCGAGATTAGTCGTGCAGTGGGCGGAATGGAAGCAGAGCAGTTTGTCTCGTTGGCTGGCCAGATTCTTGGCGAGCACGGCGGAAACTTTGATGAGCTGGTTGCCCGATACGAAGCGGGTGAGCGGAGTGTCGAGTTTGTGCGCCAGTATCTTAATGGTGCCCAGTTACAATTCTCTTTGATTAATGACCGCCAGAAAAGCTATGAGCTGTTCAAAAGCATGAAACAAGTAGCCGAAGAGTATGTGGCCAGTCGTGGTAAGGAAAACCTGATCAATGAGGAGGACTTTTCCATCATCTCCAGCTACTGGGACAAGACTCCCCGTGGCGACGAAATGGCGGAGTTCGTCATCGACAATTACGATGCCTTTGTGGCAGTTGCTCCTGAGGTTGCTGTTGTTGAATTTGTGCTCAGTAGCAACTGGTTTGGCGCTCTTAACGCCGCTCAGGCCGGCGATCCGGTTTATAAGGAATATGTCGCGGATTACGATGGCAAGCTCGCCAAAGCGGTCGCCTATCGCAATGCCCATGACAAGTCGGACCTGACCGATATTGAGCGGTCCAAACGGGTCTATCATCAAATGTATCTCGAGGCCACGAAAAATTGGGCTGAGCTGCATCGGGTCATTGAGCAGGGGTTACAGGCCAATCCTTCAGCCAAGGGCTACATCAGGGCTGCGGGCACGCTAAGCAAGGCGGAAGACTCGAAATATCAGGGCATCGTCAGGGAGTATGCCCGCAAGGGCTACGAGATGGGGCTGGATAATGCGTTCGACTTGATGACTTACGTTGGTATTTTGAAACAAGACGGCAAGACCAAAGAGGCAGAACAGGTTATCGACGTGTATCGCAACAGCCTGGGTGATTCGGCGGCAGATAAGCGCAATCGTGAGCTGCTGGATCGATTTACCCAAACTCCCGCCAATACAGCTCAAGGAAGCTGACCCGATTTAGAAAATCTCAAAATAGTGTGTATCCATCCGCTTTCCCCGGTTCTTGATAGGCCGGGGATTTTTTTATCTGCCCTGAGAATTTGCAGTTGCTCTTGCTCCTGTAGTCAGAACCTTGATGAATAACTCGAGAAGAAGATCACATTGAATGGTCTTCGTGGGGTAGAAATACGTACCCAGACAGCTATCATCAGCAACAATCTTTTCGCTTACCGCGGGATTTCTGAAAGCCTCAATCCCCCTGAGGAGAATAAATGGCCACACAGCCCCTCGTTTTGTTTGACCAGCTCTCCACGGTCAACGGCAAAGTTATCGGCGTAGCAACGCTAAACAACATCAAGGCACTGAATGCCCTTAGCCTGCCAATGATCGAGATGCTTCAACAGCAATTGGACGTTTGGCGTGAGGAGCGAGATGTGGTTTGTGTGGTGTTGAGGGGGGCTGGTGAGCGCGCGTTCTGTGCCGGCGGTGATGTGGTTTCTCTCTATAGCCATGCTGCGGCATATGGCGAAACACTGGCGGATGACTTTGGGCAATGCTTTTTTGCTGCGGAATACCGGTTGGATTACAGCATCCATACATACCCAAAACCCGTTGTCGTGCTGGGAAGTGGGGTAGTGATGGGGGGAGGTATTGGCCTGATGGTGGGGGCGAGCCACCGGGTGGTAACGGAATCCAGCCGCCTGGCAATGCCGGAAGTGGCGATCGGCCTGTACCCGGATGTCGGTGCCAGTTACTTTTTGAGTCGACTTCCCGGGCAGCTTGGACGTTTTCTCGGGCTGACAGGGGCGAGCTTTAATGGTGCTGATGCGATATTTTTGGGATTTGCTGATCATGCTGTGCCAGATTCGACCCTGAAAAGCTTGCCAGAGCAATTGACAACTTTGCCTTGGGCCGGAGTCAGGTCTCAGGATAGCGAGTTATTGGATCATCACTTTGGTCAGCAGAATAATCAGTCCGAGTTACCGGTAGGTGGGGTTCAGTCTGAGCTTGCGCAAATCAATGCTTGTTCTAATGGCACACTTCTAGATGTGATAGAACAAATTAAGGCTTGCCCGTGGCAGAATGGCTGGCTGCAAAAATCGGCGGAAGGGTTGGTGAGTGCCTGCCCGGTATCCATGAGAATAGTTGATGAGCAGTTGATACGTGGAAGCAAGCTGCAGTTAAAGCAGGTGTTTCAGATGGAGTTGGCGATGTCAGTCAATGCTATGCAGTCAGGCCATTTCAAGGAAGGGGTGCGGGCTGCATTAATTGACAAGGATAAGGCGCCCAAGTGGTGCCCGGAAAGGTTGGACCTGGTGACTGATGCTGAGATAGAGGCATTTTTTAGGGCGCCAGGCTGGGGGGGGCATCCACTTGCCGATCTTTAGTCCCAAAGAAGCCCGTTTTCCCTGTAAAGTTGGCTGCTAACCAATTGATTTACAGGTGTAAAGTTAGGTAAAAGCACTGGAGACCCTGTTGCTGCAACGTGTATCTTTGTGACACGTAATATACCCACGGTCCCTTTGTTTTGATCCAACAGACATTCAATATCGAACCTCAACCAGTGGTAATGTTGATGAGACGTAAATACAAGAATGTAGTTGTCGCCATTTTGATGGCCTTTGGAATTGGTTTTGCAATTTCTAATGCTTATGCCACGCCAGTTAATGGCGCAGGGCAGGCTTCTGCGCGCCAGGACCAGTTGGACCAGCTGTTCAAAAATTACCAACAGGCGGAACAGGATTATCGCGAGGCTCTAAAAGCACGGGGTAATGGGGAGGCATCCAAGGGTATTGCTCGCAAACTTCGTACGCAATTGTTCAACAGGTATGCCGTTCTCGGCAAGCAGGCAATGGAACTTGCCAGGGATTATCCGCGAGATCAGGTTGCATTTGATGCCATGCTATTTAGCTTGCGTTACGGATCACCATTTATTAATGAGGTCTGTATATACCTGAGGCAGTACCATATTCGCAACGATAATTTGCATCTGTTTTTTCCTGAGTTGCTTCAGCAAGGTGCTGATTATAAATCCTGTGAGCAACTGTATGTTGGAGCTGTACGGGCTGGGTCTACGGCCGAGGTTAGAGATTTGGCGAGATGGCATGCGGCCAGCCTCTATGCACGCCTGGTGACCTTGTCATCCAATGTCAGGGAGTTCAGAACCAATGTCTTCGGTTATCTGATTTCGAGTGTCTGGGGAGACAATAGTGAGCAGGTTCCCGACCAACTGATCAATGATCTGCGAGCACAGTCGCAGAGACTGGAAATGCTGATTTCGGTTGATCCAAACTCAATGCGCCTAATGGCACTGAGCTGGTTAGACGGCATGGAAAGTGAGCACCTGCGGTCGTCTCGGTATGTAATTTCCGATGGAAAGATAGAAATAAAGAAGCATGGGGAGTTGAAGCTACACGTTGATCTTCTCTCGGACAGGCTTAAGAGTTTTATTCCCGGTGTGGTTGCCGCTGACTTTGGCGCCACCAATTATGAGGGTGAGCCTGTAAGCTTTGCCCCATATCGGGGAAAGGTGATCCTGTTGGACTTTTGGGCCTCCTGGTGTGAGCCCTGTCTGGCTAACCTGGAAAAGAACAAGAAAATGATGGCTGAAATGAAAGACCGTCCATTTGAAGTTATAGCTATCAACCTTGATGAAGATATTGACCTGGCCAAGAGTTTCTCTGAACCACTTACAGGTGGTTTCGTAGAATGGCATAAGAAGCCAAATGAGAATCCATCCATTTGGGCCAAGCTCGGAATAAATGAAATACCGACCCTGGTTGTGATTGACCACAACGGGGTAATTCGCAGTATTCCCAAAATCTACGGCTCAAGGATGGAAGTCTACCTGAATCGTTTGGTTCATGAGGCTCAGCGGGATGCCAATACGGCAAAGGCGGCAGTGACAGCTATGAAGTAAAGTCGGGGAACGACCGTAGCGATACCTGGCGAATATTAGGGTCATTCGTTTCGAATTGTATGGTTGAGCCGTTATTGTAGTTTATAAGAAGTACTTTTTTGACTATTATTAGACCATCGATAATAGATCCCAGAGGGGTCTGTGTTCGGGGGTAGATCCTAAACACAGAATGTCCTTCCAATGTGAGAGGTGAGTAATGAACTTAGTTCATAAGGTGATGCGGGCAACATTAGTGATGATGTTGTCATTAACAGCGGCGATCTCCCAGGCCGAGCCGGTCCGTGATTCGTACAGCTCATTGGAGCTGGTATCCGAGGTTTCCAGTGTTAAGCCGGGAGATGTGTTTACCCTTGGCCTGATTGTTAAGCCAGATGCAGGTTGGCATAACTACTGGATGAACCCGGGTGAAGCTGGCAAAAACATGACGATTCGCTGGAAGGATCTGGCTGAAGGTACAGAGATCGCCGATTTCGTTTATGCGGTACCGCATATTGTTGCAATGGGCGACATCGTGACCTACGGCTACAGCGAAGAAAACGTGATCACCATGGACGTTTCTGTTCCGGCTGGTTACACCGGTGACAGCCTGACCTTGACTGGCAAGGCTTCCTACCTGGTATGTGACGATGCCAACTGCGTGCCGCAGAGTGCTTCCCTGAGTATCACCCTGCCGATTGGTAATGGTGCTATCGATGCTGGAAATGCAGAAACTTTCAAAAGCGCCCGTGACCACCAGCCGGAAGTTGTTGATTGGAATGCAGCGTTTTACATCTCGGAAGACAACGCTACTGTTACCTACGAAGTTGCTTTTCCCGAGAAGGGTGCCACGAACATCTACCTGTGGCCGGCAACTGAAAAGCTGATCAAGCACACGAATACCCAGCCTTCCATTTCGGTTAAGGATGGTGTGTTGACCGCTCCTCTCGAAGCGATGGATTCCCTGGCTAAAAAGCTGGAAAGAGACGCTGGTAAAGCCCCGGAAAAACGTAAATACGAGCGTTCTGCCCTGCTGCTCACCTATACCGACGCTAACGGTAATGAGCAGGCGAAATTTGTTGCTGATGCGCCACGTGTAGATGGCGCAGGCACTGTGAAGGCCGCTGCGGTTGCCAGCACTGGTGGTTCAGACTCAGAGGACGATATGGGGCTCTTGTATGCTCTTGGTGCTGCCTTTCTGGGTGGTCTGATCCTTAACCTGATGCCTTGTGTATTGCCGGTACTGAGCCTGAAAATGCTCAGCCTGTCCAAAATGGGTGAGTCTCACCCGCGCGAAGTGCGTTCATCCGGTATTTTTTACACCGTTGGTGTGGTGCTCAGCTTCCTCGCACTGGCTGCGGTGGTGATCGGCATTAAATCAGCCGGTGAAGCCGCTTCCTGGGGCTTCCAGATGCAAAACCCGATTGTGGTGCTGTCTCTGGTTCTGTTGATGACCTTGATCGGTATGAACCTGCTGGGTGCCTTTGAGTTTGGTACCAGCATGATGAATGTGGGCTCCAACCTGACCAACGAAGGCGATGCTCACTCCAAGAAATCTTCTTTCTGGACTGGTGTCCTGGCGGTTGTGGTTGCAACTCCTTGTACCGCGCCGTTTATGGCGGGTGCCTTGGGTTACGCCTTTACCCAGCCGGTGGCAGTGTCTCTGCTGATCTTCGTGTTCCTGGGCTTGGGCCTTGCCTTCCCTTACCTGTTGATTGCCTTCGTGCCGGGTGCTCGCCGCATTGTGCCGAATCCGGGTCCATGGATGAGCGTATTCAAAACCGCCTTGGCTTTCCCGATGTTCGGTACCGCTATCTGGCTGATCTGGGTAATGGGTGACAAGGATGCGATGCTGTGGACTATGGCTGCTGCCCTGACCATCGCTCTGGCCGCCTGGGCCTGGGGTAAAGTGCCAATGGCCAACAAGCCAAATGCATGGCGTGTGACTGCTGCGATCTTTGTACTGGCCCTGTATTACCCGTTCGCCACTGCGATTGATCGTAAAGAAGAGTCTATTACTGCTCGTGAAGTGGCCAAGGCAGAAAAAACCGAAACCTTGAAGACTATCAATGCACTGCGTTCAGCGTTGAAAGAAGCGATCGACAATGGTGGTAAGGTGACCGGTGATGGCGCTGCACTTCTGGAACAAACACATGGTGCTCACAGCGCAGAAATGCCGTATAGCGAACAGGAGCTGATGGCGATGCTGTCTGAGGGTAAAGAGGTGTTTGCCTACTTTACTGCAGACTGGTGTGTAAGCTGCAAAGTGAATGAGAAGGCATCTCTCCACAAAGATGAAACCCTTAAATTCTTTGCGGATAACAATATTCATGTGATGGTTGGTGATAACACAGATCTTGATGAAGAGATCAACCGTATTATCGAACTGTACAAGCATCCGGGTGTTCCGCTGTACCTGTACTTCAAGCCTGGTGACTCTTTGCAGGATGGCCGTAAATTGCCTCAATTGCTGCCGAGCCCTGGCGTATTGATCAATAGCATCAAAGAGTACCGGGGATAACATATAGTCATCCCAATAAAAAGCCGGCTAAAGCCGGCTTTTTGCTTGTCAGTCACATGCAATGTTTGTAGGTTATGCCGTTCTAGCGTTCAAACGGCGCCTTGTTTGGCTTTCAAAAGCTCGTTACCAGTTTCATTTGGAAATTTTAAAAAAGTTTGTGAATCGATACCGGTTGTTGCCTTGAAAACCCTAAATAATGTTTAGCAAAAATAGCAGCGTGTCATTGCACTGCTTTGCAAAAAAAATGTTTGTCACAGGAGAAAGCGTAAATGCGTAAATTGAGATTGGCTGGGGTAGTGTCAGCGCTTACATTGGTAGCTGCATGTAGCAGTGTCAGTATGCCAACTAACATACCGTTTTTGACAAATAAGCCTGAGCCAGTGATGGGTGAATGGGGTGTGGACCTGACCACTCAAGACCAGACCGTTAAGCCAGGCGATGATTTTTACCGTTACACCTCAGGCACTTGGCTCAATGAGTATCAATTGCCTGAGGACAAAACCCGCTTTGGTGCCTTTGATAAATTGGCTGACCAGGCTCAGGAAAATGTTAAGGCGATCATTCTTGAGCTGGGTGACGAGTCATATGACAAGGGAACGGTCGAGCAGAAAATTGGTGACCTCTACAAGAGTTACATGGACCTTGAGCGTCGCAACGAGTTAGGTATGGCACCTATCCAGCAAGAATTGGATAAGATTGCTGCTATTTCCAGTCGCCAAGAGCTGTTAAGCGCATTTGCCAACTCTGATTTGCTGGGTGTTCAAGCACCAATAGGCATCGGTGGCGGTCTGGATCGTAAAGATCCCAACCAGAAAACTCTGGCAGCAGGCGTTGGCGGCCTGAATTTACCTGATCGCGATTTTTATCTGGTAGATAACGAGCAGTTTGAATTTATCCGTGGAGAGTACAAGAAGCACATCGCCAATATGTTGGGATTTGCAGGGTACGATGCTGAGCGAGCAAAAACAGCAGCGGAAAACATTTTGGCTATTGAAACCAAAATAGCTAAAAATCAAATGGCTCGCGAAGAGCGTCGTGACGCCAGTAAAACTTACAACCCGTTCACTTATGAAGAAGTGAAGCAGGAGTTTTCCGGTCTGGAGTGGGACTGGTTTATCACTGAGTCAGGACTGAACCCGGAAATTGCGGCTTCAAAAAAATGGGTTATCAGCAACCCTTCTGCTATCAATCCAGCATTGAAATTGATTAACAACAAAGCCAACCTGCAAATCTGGAAGGACTATATGACCTTCACTCTGGTTGCGGGTAGCGCCGGGGCTTTGCATGAAGAGCTGGAGCAAGCGGCTTTTGAATTCAGCAAAATCATGAGTGGCCAACAGGTGATGAGCCCGCGCTGGAAGCGTGCGGTCGGTTTTGTTTCCGGAACTTTCGGTGAAGCTATCGGTGAGGTGTATGTAAAACGTCACTTCCCGGAAGAGTCAAAAGCGATGATGTCTGACCTGGTTGGTAATGTGAAAGAAGCATTGCGCGCCCGTATCCAAAAGCTGGAGTGGATGACCGAGGAAACCAAAGTATCCGCCGAACAAAAGATGGATGCTTTCAATACCAAGATCGGTTACCCGGAAAAGTTTGAAGACTACGCTGGCCTGGAAATTACCGATGGGGATTTGTTCGATAATATCCGTAACGTACGCACTTACTCACGAGCCAAGTCAATTGAAGATCTGCAAAAGCCGGTTGATCGCACTGAGTGGGGAATGACGCCACAAACAGTAAACGCTTACTACAGCCCGCTGTTTAATGAAATTGTTTTCCCTGCGGCCATCTTGCAGGCGCCATTCTTTGATCCGGCCGCTGACGCAGCCGTCAACTACGGTGCCATCGGTGTTGTTATTGCCCACGAGATGAGCCATGGCTTTGACGATCAGGGCCGTAAGTCAGACGCCAAGGGTGTGCTGCGCGACTGGTGGAACAGCAAAGACGCGCAGGAATTTGAGAAGCGCGCTGATCAATTGGTATCTCAATACAATAGCTACGAGGCCCTGCCTGGACAGTTCGTAGATGGCCGCTTTACCCTGGGTGAGAACATCGGTGACCTGGGTGGTGTGATGATCGCCTACGAGGCATACAAAATGCACCTCAATGGTGAAGAGGACGAAGTCATTGATGGCCTGACTGGTGATCAACGTTTCTTCCTGGCTTATGCGCAGCTTTGGAAAGGCAAGATGCGTGATCAAGCCCTGCTGCAAAGGCTGAAGTCAGATCCGCACTCTCCGGGCGAATTCCGTGTAAACGGTATCGTTCGCAACGTAGACGCCTGGTACGACGCATTTGGTGTTGAGCCGGGTGACAAACTCTACTTGCCGCCGGAAAAGCGTGTGCGTATTTGGTAAGTATTGCCTGAGTTCAGGTACTAAAAGGGCTGCCTAATGGCAGCCCTTTTTTTGTCCAGAAAATTTAGCCAGTTGTTTTGAGTGATTGAAACTCCTGACGCAATAACTCGAGAAGCAGTGCCGAGCCACGGCCAGCTTGCTGAGCGGTATGCCAAACCATTACCGGGACAAACTCAAACTGATTGCCCTCTTTGTAATCGATGCTTAACAGCTCTCCTGCCTCCAGTTCTTTTTTAATCAGGTATTGGGGTGCCCAGCCAAATCCGAGACCCATTCGCAGCGCCTGACGCTTCTGCTGGAAGTCACTGAGAAAATAGACCCGTTCGCCCCCAAATAGTGGCGTGCCGGTGACCGATGCTGATTGAATGCGTTGGGCGCTGTCACGAACAGTGAGTTCGGCGTACTGTTGCAATTGCTGGCGAGTAATCTCTTTCATGCCAGCCAAAGGATGATCCGTTGCGGTTACCAGTAAATTTCTCACCGGTGGAAGCGGCTCCGAGTCGCAGTCGTCCAGCGGCGTATATTCCTTGGTTAGCATAATGGCAGCGGGAGATTTCTCGAATCGTTGCTGAACACCGTGCAAGTGTTCAACGTGAAGCTGAATAGCGGTGGGAACACGCTGGTCTTCAAACGCCTTCAGTGCGCGCAGTACCGGCGTCATGGACAGTGCGCCGTCAATAATCAGGTCCAGTCGCGGCTCCCAGCCGGTTTGATGCTGCTGGGCCAGGTGTTCAATGTGTCGCATCTGTCTGAGCAGCTTGAGCCCCTCACGGTGAATGGCTTCACCGCTCTCGGTAAGCGTGGCTCGATAACTGCTGCGATCAAATACCGGTGCTCCCAGAAATTGCTCCAGCTGCTTGATCTTATAGCTTACCGCTGACTGGGAGCGGTTGAGGCGCTCTGCGGCCTTGGCAAAACTGCCCTCTTCAACGATCGCCGAAAGGGTGCGAAAGGTGTCCAGGTCAAGATACATAACAAGGCCAGATAATCAGTTGGTTGGGATGAAACTATATCAAAATATTAGATGATGTTTATCAAAAACCCATTCTTTTTTTAGGGTTATTGCTCCTTTATCGTGTTCGCCTTAACCGTAGGGCACGTCAAGTGCCCCGATGACAGATAACCGGTGCGCGTGGCGCACCCTACAGGACATAGCAAGGGAGCAGTAGATGCCGTTCTATATGACTCAGGGGCAAGTCCCCGCCAAGCGCCACGTCGCCTTCAAGCGTCCGGATGGCGAACTGTACCGAGAAGAGCTGTTTTCGACGCACGGTTTCAGCAATATCTACTCCAACAAGTATCACTACAACATGCCCTGCAAAACTCTGGCCGTGGACACCATGTCGGTTCTTCACGGAGAAGAGTGGCAGGACACCCTGTTGCAGAACTATCGCATGGACACCAAAAAAGCCGATGGTGAAGGCAACTTCTTTACTGCCCGCAAAAAGCATATGTTCAATGTTGATGTGGCGATCTACACCGCCAAAGTGACCGAAGACACCGAACAGTTTTATCGCAACAGCTACGCCGACGAAGTGGTATTTGTTCACGAAGGAGAGGGGGTGCTGACCTCTGAATACGGCAATATCCAGTTCCGCAAGTGGGATTACCTGGTGATTCCTCGTGGCACCACTTATCAATTGAAGTTCAGCTCTTTTGAGAATGTTCGCCTGTTTGTGGTGGAGTCTTTCTCCATGGTGCAGATACCCAAAAACTATCGCAACGAACACGGCCAGATGCTGGAAACTGCACCGTATTGCGAGCGCGATATTCGCGGCCCGGTGTTGCAGGATGCGATCGTTGAAAAGGGGGAGTTTGATCTGGTGATGAAGTATGGCGACCGTTACCAGCTTGCCAAGCTTGAATACCATCCCTACGACCTTGTGGGTTGGGATGGTTATGTTTTCCCATGGGCTTTCAATATTGATGAGTTCGCGCCGATCGTTGGCAAAATTCACTTGCCGCCGACCATTCACTTGTTGCTGACCGCTAATAATTTTGTGATCTGTAATTTTGTACCACGCTTGTATGACTTCCACCCGGATGCCATTCCAGCGCCGTACTACCACTCCAATATCGACAGCGACGAAGTCCTTTATTACGTACACGGTGAATTTATGAGTCGCACTGGCATTGAGCCCGGTTCTATGACCTTGCACCAGAAGGGAGTACCCCATGGTCCGCAGCCGGGTAAGACCGAGGACTCCATCGGCAAAAAAGACACGTACGAATACGCCGTTATGGTGGACACCTTTGCGCCGTTGAAACTGACTGAAAACGTACGTGACACCATGGACGAGGAATACAACCGTTCCTGGGTTGAGTAATTACTATTAGTTAATGCGAGCTTAATAGCGGAGTGATGGTCCAAAACAGTAGTCAAAGACACTGGATTGATTCGCTTGGCTCGCAATGACGGTTATCAAATTTGGAGAAAGAGTATGAGTACAGTAGAAAACCCGTTGGGGCTGCGCGGAATTGAGTTTACCGAGTACGCCACCCCGAATATCGATTTTATGAAAAATGTGTTTGCCGACTTTGGCTTTTCTCTGCTGAAAAAGCACAAGGAAAAAGAGATCTACTATTACAACCAGAATGACATTCACTTTTTGCTGAATCTGGATAGTGATGGGCATGCCGGGCAGTTTGCCAAAGCGCACGGTCCCTCTATCTGCTCAATGGGCTGGCGTGTGGATGATGCGGAAGCGGCTTTTAAAACAGCCGTTGAGCGTGGTGCCAAACCGGTTGCTGCCAATGACAAGGATCTGCCATATCCGGCAATATATGGTATTGGCGACAGCCTGATTTATCTGATCGACAAGTTTGGTGACAAGGGATCAATTTACGAAAGCGACTTTGTTGACCTGGAAAATCCGGTGATCGTAGAAGACAAAGGGTTTACGGTTGTCGATCACCTTACCAACAATGTTTACAAAGGCACTATGGAGCAGTGGTCCGAGTTTTACAAAAACGTATTCGGATTTACCGAAGTGCGCTACTTTGATATCAAAGGCAAAAAAACCGCTCTGCTTTCTTACGCACTGCGTTCACCGGATGGAAGTTTCTGTATACCGATCAACGAAGGTAAAGACGATAACAACAACCAGATTGATGAATATCTGGATGAGTACAAAGGTCCCGGTGTTCAGCACCTGGCATTTTTGACCGACGACATCCTGGCATCACTGGATAAGATGAAAGGATCTTCTATCGAGACTTTAGATATCGATGAAGATTATTACGACGAGGCGTTTGCCCGTGTGCGTAACGTACGTGAAGATAAACAACGCATCATGGATCATCAGGTACTGGTGGATGGTGATGAGCAGGGTTACCTGTTGCAGATTTTTACCAAAAACCTGTTTGGCCCCATCTTTATCGAGATTATTCAGCGCGCTAGCCACCAGGGTTTTGGAGAAGGTAACTTCGGTGCCTTGTTTAAATCCATTGAGCGTGATCAGGAGCGTAGAGGGGTGATTTAACAGGCCCTAATAAGGATTATTACCGCAAGAATGCAAAAGCCCCCGCCGTTAAGGTGGGGGCTTTTGTTTTGAAGCTGATTAAACGTCCATAAGCTCAGCTGGGGTTAATTCAAATGCTATGGCAAGGCGGTAGAGGTTTGCCAATGTAATGTTCTCGGTTTCACCACTTTCAATACGTTGATACTGGCGAAGAGACAAACCAAAGGACTGCATATCTTCCTGGGTGAGTCCCCGCTCCTTCCTCAGCATGGTGATCCGTTCTCTCAGCTGTTGGCTGTAACGCTGAAATTCCGGGTAGAGCGAGTTTTCCGGTGGTATTGATCTTTTCATGGAATTCTCTATGTATAGACACGACATTAATGTCATGTTTAAATGGCTCATGCAACGTCATATATGGCGTAATGGTGTATGGAGTGACCGTGTATGCCTCAGGCAAGAGATCAGAAAGGAAAGAAGGCTGGCGATTCCTTGACCGTTGAACTGGGTCAGGTAATTGATTTTTATGATGAACTGGTGGAGCTGACATCGCTCAACCATTTTATTTTTGAAGCATTTGTGAATATCACTTCCAGCCCCGATAGTGGTGTCTCGCCCAGCATTAGCAATGGCCTGGACATTACCTGCAGTTGGGTGCGTCAACGTCAAAGTGAACTTCAAATAAAAATACAGCGATTAATCCAGGAGGGAAAACGTGTTCACAGTGATGTATCAAGTCTGGATTAAATCACCGGCAATCCCGGCATTTAAATTGGTCTGGCAGCAGCAAGGCGAACTGTTGCAAGAGTTGGGTGTGATTAATGCCTGGGCGGTTGAGCGTAAATTGGGTTGTTGTGAATCCTACCTCACTTGGCAAAGCCAGCATCTTTGGCTTCAGGCAAGGCGATACTGCGATCCGATGGATTTTATTCGGCATACCATACAAAGGGATCTTCTGGGATGGCTTGCGCCAGTTGAAGTACCAATAGACTCAGTCCCTGCTGCTGTTTGCCAGTAAATTACCGTGTATCCATAAGGTTTGTCAGTTGACGGATTGCTTTATCCAGCTGCGACTCCTCAAGGGTCTTTGCTAGTTCAACAAGCGTCTGGCGCTTTGTCCTGTATTCAGGGTGATTTTCACTCACGTGATGCTGTGGATGGGTTTCATCCATCCAGCCGTGCTGCTTATCAAAAGCTGTTTCCAGGGATCGAGCCAGGCGGTCGCCAACAGATCGAGGCTTACCAGAAGGCAGCGGAGTTCCATTGAGAATCTGGCTGATGTAGGCAGGGTGAGTACCTGCGCGCCTGGCCAGTTCAGCCTGGCTGTTTGCCGCGTCTGCCAGCAGAATTTTTAGATTTTGATAGCGAATAGACTGAATTGTCATTTGAAACATCCATCTTCAAGTATGAGTGTTAACACATCCAGAAAGTTTAGCTTGAATATCATTAGCGTAAAGCTATATATTTATACAGTGCTTGGGTCGAGGAGGATGTGATGTCGTCAAAACGAGAGCAGCAGCTCATGTTGACCAATTTGGTCGCCTGGTGTGATGCACTGGCAGATCTACAGGCAATGGACTGTTTTTTGGAAAGCGCAATAATTCATATTCTGGAGGGGGATGGATTTGGGGAGAAAGGTCAAAGCCTGCTTGGTTTACAGCTTTTTTCACTGGAGAAAAAGAAACGGCTGGCAGCCTTGAAAGAACAGCTACAACAGCAGTGCCAGAGCTTTAAACAGATCGCTGCCAACGATGATAGTCGCTAGGCGTTCAATTAGTCGCGCTTGAAATCATCAAAAAAACTGGGACTCCAACGGCGCATGGCAATAACAACTGTGGTCCCATGGCGTTGGTCCAGCGGCAATGCAAGGTCGTTTTTAGTCAGTGCATTGAACTCCTCTGCGAGTCTGCGCATAAGAGTTTGAAACGCCTGGTTGGATGATGAGGAGAGGGTTCCGTTGAGGACAATCAGCTGATCATCCCTGGCGGTGAACTGGGAATCAAAAAATTCGTCAGCGATACTTTTCTGGAAAAAGCGTTGAATTGGTCCATTAGGCTGCCAACGAAAGTTAGGTGTAATGCGCAATTTGATACGGTTGCCAGGAAGCAGGTTAATTATGCCAATGCGATCCAGCTGTATCAGCTTTTGAATACACAGCGCTTCCGGTAATCGATAGAAGCCGATGATCTCACCCAATTGCCAATGGTTCATCACACAGGTGGCTACCAGTAATAGCAGGGGATCTTCAATAATCTGTTGCTCAAGTTGACAGTCAAGCTGTTCAAGTTTGGGTTGCTGTCGACTGGCAAATTCAGAAAGATCAGAAATGGTAATTCCCAGCCAACTGCAGATTTGTCCCAACCGGCTAAGCGACAAATCGCGATTTGCGAAGATCCGTTTTACGCTGGACTCGGAAATTTCCAAAGCCAGAGCCAGATCGCGGTAGGTTTTACCATCCGCTTTCAGGTAATGTTTAAGGGCTCCAAACAGGGAATCGGTTTCCGACACAAAGGCCTCGATAGATTACTAGTTAAAAAAGTATCAAATAATAATACTTGAAGATCAAAAAAATACCACTTAATCAAAAAAAGTTGTGTATTTTGGTTCTTTGAGTAGAGTGCAGGCCATCCCGAATCAAGAACAATAGCTATAGAGGATCAACACATGAAAGCGCTGCACCGGATTGCAGGATTTTTGCCCTACATGGCAGTGGTATTCCTGAATGCCTTTGTGGACCTGGGTCACAAGATCATGGTCCAGAATACCGTTTTTAAAATCTACGATGGCACAGAACAGGTTGTACTGACTGCCATCGTCAATGCGCTGATTCTGTTACCTTTTATCCTATTAATGACACCAGCCGGCTTTCTGTCAGATAAATATGACAAGCCAAAAGTGCTTAGGTATTCAGCAGCCGCAGCCATTGCGATCACTTTACTGATTACCCTCTGTTACTACATGGGCTGGTTCTGGCCCGCTTTCTGTCTGACCTTTTTATTGGCCGTGCAGAGCGCCCTCTACTCGCCGGCAAAATATGGCTACATAAAAGAGTTGGTGGGTAAGGATTTGTTGGGGCGTGCCAATGGTGGCGTTCAGGCTATGACAACCATCGCAATTCTGGCTGGTATCTTTTTCTTTTCCGTCCTTTTTGAAAATCGACTGGCAGATCAGGCATTCAGAAGTGAAAGCGAGATCCTCACTTTGATTGCTCCATTGGGTTGGGTGCTGGTGGCGTTGTCAGTTGCAGAGTTCTTGTTCTGCTATCGACTGCCCTCCACATCGCAAACCAACCGGGAAATGCACTTTGATATGGCGGAGTATCGCAGTGGAAAAGCGCTAAAAGAAACCATCCACGCAATTAGTCACCGCAAAATTATCTGGCGCTCCATTATTGGACTGACCATGTTCTGGGGTATTGGCCAAGTCTTGCTCGCGGCATTCCCCGCTTTTGCCAAAGCGGAAATGGGTATCGACAACACAGTGCTGGTGCAGGGGGCGCTCGCCTGTTCAGGCATCGGCATTATGCTCGGCTCATTAATCGCCGGACGAGCTTCACGCGCCTATATCGAAACCGGCACACTGCCGATTGGTGCCGCCTTGATGGCAGCAACCCTGGCATTGATTCCCTCGCTGCAAACCATTACCGGTGCAATGGTCAACTTCGTGATCCTGGGCATTGGTGGGGGCTTTATTGCGGTACCGCTAAACGCGCTGATCCAGTTTCACGCTGGCAAGAATGAACTTGGCAAAATCCTCGCAGGGAATAATTGGGTTCAGAATATCGGTATGTTGGGGGTGTTGATTCTTACAGCCGTCATTTCTGCGGTGGGAGCTGGCACCAAAACCCTGTTTATTCTGGTGGCGATGCTGGCCTGTGGTGGTGCAGTGTGGACGTTGTTGAAATTACCCCAGGCGTTTGCCCGTTATGTGGCAGCACTGATTATAGGTCGCCGCTACAAACTCAATGTTCAGGGGCTCCACAATCTGCCGGGACAGGGAGGGGTATTGCTGCTGGGCAATCACATCAGCTGGATTGATTGGGCGATTGTTCAGATTGCCTCGCCAAGGCCGGTGCGATTTGTGATGTATAAGGATTTTTACCAGCGCTGGTACCTGAAGTGGTTCCTGGATCTGATGGGGGCTATTCCTATCGGTGGCCGCAGCACCAAAACCGCGATGAAAACCATTAACGAATTGTTGAAGCAGGGCGAAGTGGTATGTCTGTTCCCGGAAGGGGTGATCAGCCGCACCGGAAATCTGGCGGAATTCCAGCGTGGTTTTGAAACCGCAGCAGCAGATACCGGTGCGGAAATTGTGCCCTTTTATCTGCGCGGTTTGTGGGGCAGCCGTTTTTCCCGCTCCAGCGATCGCCTTGGCAGTTCAACGAGCCGCGGCTTGGTGCGCGACATTGTTGTCGCGTTTGGGGAACCGTTGCCGGACAGCACCACGGCAGAACAGTTAAAGAGCAAGATATTTGAACTGTCCACCCACTCATGGGACACCTACACCCAGGGGCTCCCGACCCTGCCGGAAGCATGGATTGATACCGTAAAACGCAATGGTTCGGAAATGTCGGCTGCGGACTCCATTGGGGCCAGCCTTTCCAACTACCGCATGTTGGCTGCGGCAATTGCATTTTCCCGCAAGATGGAAATTCAGGCTAAAGAGCAAAATGTCGGTTTTTTATTGCCCGGCGCCAGCGGTTCAGCCATCGCTAATATGGCGGCATTGTTGCGGGGCAAAACACTGGTCAATATCAACTTTACGGCTTCAGTGGACGCGCAACAGTCAGCTTTGAAAAAGGCCCGGGTAAGGACTGTTTATACATCGAAAAAATTTGTCGAAAAGCTGCGCGGTAAGGGCATTGATGTAGATGCGGTATTGCAAGGTATGCAGGTGATTTATCTGGAGGAATTACGGGCCTCCATACACAAGCGAACCTTTGTTACCTGGCTGGTAGCCGTGCGCTTGCTCCCGGCGTGGCTTCTGAAAATACTGGTTACAGTTCGCACCACAATAGACTCACCTGCAGCGATTCTGTTTTCCAGTGGCAGTGAAGGAGTTCCCAAAGGGGTAGTTCTGAGCCACCGCAATGTCATGACCAACGTCAAACAGATGAGCGAAGTGCTGAACATGGAAGATGGGGATGTGATGATGGGAACGTTGCCACCATTTCACGCTTTTGGTTTGTCCGTTACCCAGTTCATGCCACTGATTGAAGGGATTCCAGTGGTATTTCACCCGGACCCGACTGATGCAGTAAATATCGGCAAAGCAATCGCTCGCTACCGCGCCACCATTCTGTGCGCAACAGCGACCTTTCTGAGGCTTTATACCCGCAATACCAAGGTTCAGCCTTTAATGCTGGAATCATTGAGGCTGGTTGTTGCTGGCGCGGAGAAACTTTCTCCGGATGTGCGTGAAGCATTCAAACTGAAATTCAACAAAGAGATTTACGAAGGCTATGGTGCCACCGAGACCTCGCCGGTTGCCAGCGTCAATGTCCCGGACAGGTTGGATCCCAATGACTTTAAAGTCCAGCTGGGCAGCAAGATTGGTACGGTGGGCCTGCCACTGCCAGGTACCAGTTTTCGAATTGTCGATCCAGACACATTACAGGAGCTGCCGACAGAGGAGGCTGGGCTTGTATTGGTGGGGGGGAGCCAGGTAATGAGCTGCTACCTGAATGACGAAGAAAAGACCTGCGAAGCCATATTGGAACAGGATGGAATTCGTTGGTACAAAACCGGCGATAAAGGGTATGTGGATCGTGATGGATTTCTCACCATCGTCGATCGTTTCTCGCGTTTTGCCAAACTGGGCGGTGAAATGGTCAGTCTTGGAGCCGTAGAGCAAACAGTGCGCGATGTGATGCAAATGCCGGAATTGGAAGTGGCTGCGGTCAATCTGCCAGATGCCAAAAAGGGCGAGAAAGTGGTGTTGCTACTGGCTGATGGTACTTCGCCGGAGGCCATTCGTGATGCGCTTCTGTCCGCCAAGTGTAATAACCTGATGATTCCATCAGAAATTTATCCGGTTACTGAAATTCCCAAGCTGGGCAGTGGTAAAACGGATTTCTGCGCTGTTAAGAAGTTGGCTTTGGAGCTGGTGAATTAATTTTATTCGAGTGATTGACGGTTAGTTCGTTACTGAAATGGCCGTCAACACTGTTATATAGATAACATTTTTCTTTAATACTGCCTTTCTATAATGCTGTTTCGCCAAAACAATTGGCAATTATCAACTACACTGAGAATGGTAAAGTTTTCAGCAACAAAGAAAGGCAAGGTATGTCACAGGTAACAGGCACGGTTAAGTGGTTTAACGACGAAAAAGGTTTTGGTTTCATAGCGCAGGAAGGTGGCCCGGATGTTTTTGTTCACTTCAGCGCTATTAGCGGCAGCGGTCGACGCTCGCTTGCCGAAGGCCAGAAGGTCACTATGGATGTGGTGCAGGGCCAAAAAGGGCCGCAAGCGGAAAATGTGAATCCGGTTGCCTGATCTGGCGACTGTATAAATCATTTGTTGCGCACATCGCCCTGCAGGCTGTTTTAGTCTGCGGGGTTAGCGTGTGCGAAAATTGAGCCTGGCCCAATAGTGACGCCTCAGGAATCCAGATTTGAACTGCCGACCCAATTGTGGCGCCTGCTGTATTGCGCCATCAATCAATCACCCGTTGCCGGGCATGCCTAAAGGTAAGCCTGCCGGTGTTATTTGTGTGAATCTCGATGCCGATACTCGCCAGTGCAAAATCTGGGATACCGAGCAGTACCCGGATACCTGTCGTCACTTTTTGCCAGCAGAGTATGTGTGTGGTGAGTCTCGCGAAGAGGCGATTAGATTGATAGGGCAGCTGGAGGAGGCCACCCGTTAACAGGTTGTTGAAACTGGTTGATCAGCCGTTTTTCTTGCTCAATGCAGCAAACACAGTGGTAAAAGCCGGCTCCAGAAACTTTTTCAGCCCGGTTTCGGCAAAGTCGATAAACAGTGGGGTGTGCTTCAGCTGTTCATTGATCTGGGTGTTGGTGAGTAGCGTCACAGTCAGCCCATCAATCAACTGAATGGCTGCTTCCAGCTTAAAACCCACTGCGCCGCCGGCAAATTTACCTTTCTGGGGGCGCGAGCGAATGGCAACCTGGGTGATGCCGTAATCTTTCATCAGTTTACTGAAGGTGCGCTGGAACGCCTGAATCTGGCTTTGATCATCCGCATTGTTAACTTGCAAGCGCTGCTGGCGCAGATCCGGAACGGTGAACAGTTCGCCGCTTTTTACCAGCGGGCAAATCAGCACTTCGTTGTTCTTGATTTCGACACCACAGGCTTTGATTTCAGTAGCCATTAGATTTCCTTCAGACAAAATAAAACAGGCCCTGAATGGTATCAGAGCCTGTACATTCCAGCTAACGAATACTGGTTTTAGATGTTAGCTTTCAGAAGCTCTACTTCAAAAATCAGTGTGGAGCCAGCTGGCAGGTGTGGACCCATGGCGCGGTCACCGTAAGCCAGGTCAGCCGGGATAAAGAAACGCCACTTGGAGCCTTCCGGCATCAGCTGCAGGCCTTCGGTCCAGCCGGCGATAACCTGGGTTACACCAAAGCTGGCTGGCTGGCCACGTTTGATGGAGCTGTCAAACTCGTTACCGTTGATCAGGGTGCCCGCGTAGTGAACTTCCACGGTGCTGTCACGCCCAGGCTTGTCGCCCGTGCCTTCGGTGATGATTTCGTATTGCAGGCCACTCTCAAGTACTACAACCTCGTCGCGCTGGGCGTTTTCAGCCAGGAACGCTTCACCGGCTTTGCGGTTTTCTTCACCAGCAGCGGCGGCGGCTTCTGCAGCGCGTTGCTGCTTGGCCTGTTGCTGTTCCATCAGTGCGGTCATGGCGGCGTTGATCTCTTCGCCGGAAAGTTGTGGCTCTGCACCGTTGAGGGTGTCGCAGATTGCAGCACTCAAAGCAGCGGCGTCCAATTCCAGCTCCTGGGACTGCAGTTGACGGCCAATGTCGGTGCCGATGGCGTAGCTGATTTTCTCGATCTGTGTTTCAAATGCCATGGGGCACCTCATATTGTTTGATAACTTTTTGCCGCCAATTCAACGGCATGAACAGCCTATATGGGGGCTAAAAAGACAACTTCAACCGGTGATTGCGGTAACGGGCCAGACGTGGCAATCTTGGCGACTTTGGAGGGGCGCTAACAACATAGACAATGAACGCGCCGTGGTAATGATGTATCAGGAAGTAGAATTATGAGTAACAATTCCGAGAGCAAAACCAACCTGTACGATATGGATGAGGGTGTGAAACCGGCGACAGCTCCAGAGCAGCCCGGCAAGCCAACCTTGAACTTTCCAAAGTTACTGGACCTGTGCGGCGGTGTACTGAGTCAGGCATTCTTCAAACTGCCCAAGGAGAAATCCAAAGAGCTGTTTCAGCAGATGAAAAAAGGTGAAAAGCCCCAGTTGGGTGAAGTCACCCTGGGTGAAAAGATCAAGCTGAAGCTTAAAATTGCCCTGGATCACCGTGAGTTTGTAGGCCCGGGATTCAACTTTGATGTGTTTCGTCCGGCGTTGGGCAGTCTACTGGAGCGTATTGCCAGTACTCTGAAGTTGAAAGCAGACCTGAACCTGCGCACCAATAACAGTGGTGGTGTGCTGGTCGGCTTTGCCGGTGGATACTCTGTAAACAACCAGCTCAATACCATCATGATGGCGATTGATATGGGAACTCCGGGTGAAGTGACGGTAAGACTGTTTTACGTTGACCCGAAACAGTTTGAAGACCGAATGTAATCGGTCAGTATCGAGAATTAAAAGGGGAGCCAATGGCTCCCCTTTTTACTGTCAGCTGCCACTTAATATCAGCTGATAGTAAGTGGCAGTTGACGCAGTCGTTTGCCGGTGGCGGCAAATACTGCATTGGCTACCGCCGGTGCAATGGGTGGCAGTCCGGGCTCGCCAATACCACCGATGCTTTCGCCGTTATTGATAATGGCGACCTCAATGTCGGGGCAATGAGACATTCGCACAACCTGGTAGTCGTGGAAATTGGACTGCTGTACCTTGCCACCCTTAAAGGTGATCTCACCAAACAGCGCTGCACTCAATCCGTAGATAATGGCGCTTTCCATTTGTGCCCGAACATTGAGAGGGTTTACTGCAAAGCCACAATCTACGGCACACCAGACCTTGTTCACGGCAATGTCAGTACCCTTAACAGTCACTTCCGCTACCTCGGCAACGATACTGCCAAAAGAGGCGTGAATCGCCACGCCCAATCCGGTATTTTCCGGTCTCTTGCGATCCCAGTCCGACATCTCTTTCACCTTGTCCAGCAGCGCCAGCATTCTGGGCTCGGTGGCGAGTAGGCTGCGACGGTAACTGAATGGATCAATGCCGGCTGTCTGTGCCGCTTCATCCAGAGCGGATTCAACGACAAACGCCTGAAATGAGTTATTCACCGAGCGCCACCAGTGGGTCTGTACCGGCGCTTGTTGGGGTTTTGTATCAAACAGGGTATTGGGTACAGAGTAGGCAATACTGCCAACGCCACCACCCTGACCGGCGGCAATGCTTTCAAAGGCGTTTAAGTTGCCGTTGTCATCCAGTGCCAGACGGGTTTTATGGGTCATCATAGGCCGGTAGAAGCCGCCTTGAATATCATCTTCCCTGGTCCACAGTGTTTTGACTGGCCATGGCTCGCTTTTGGCAACATGGGCGGCTTCCTTAACAAAGTCGGAAGCTCCGCGACGACCAAAGCCGCCCCCCAAAAATGCCAGGTTGAGGGTTATCTTATCCGGGCTGTGGCCCAGAATCTGTGCGGCCTTGGTTTGGTCGGCGGTGGGCAGTTGGCTGCCAACCCAAATTTCTGCGCTGTCGCCCTTGTCGTGGATTGTGCAGTTAAGTGGCTCCATCGGCGCGTGGGCCAGGTAAGGAACCTCATAGACCATTTCCAGTACCTGGCTGGCGTTTGCTATAGCAGTTGCCGGGTCGCCAGTTCTGCGGGCGCGGCTGCCGGGTTGCTGGGCTTCACTGCGATAGGTTTCTTGCAGGTCCTCGGTAGATTGATCGGCCCAGTCGTTTATATCCCACTCCAACTTCAAGGCGTCGCGGCCCTTTTTGGCTTGCCAGAAGCTGGTGGCAATAACCGCGACACCGGAGGGAATGGTTTTGATTTTCACAACGCCTTTTACATTCTTGGCTGCGTTGTCATCTACGGATTTCAGCGTAGCGCCAAACACTGGTGCCCGTGCAACCACCGCATAGTGCATACCGGGCAGTTGGGCATCAATGCCGAAGTTGGCTTTGCCGGTGACCTTCTCTTTGGCTTCGGTGCGTTTAACGTCTTTACCCAGCAGCTTAAAATCTGCCGGTGCCTTCAATGGTGCATCACCGGGTATTGGCAATGTGGCGGCTGTTGTCAGTAAGTCGCCATATGGGAGACGTTTGCCATTGACGGGGTTGATCACATGGCTGGTTTCGGTGCGCAGCGAATCCGCTGGTACATTCCATTCTTTGGCGGCGGCTGCAATTAAAAGGGCGCGGGCGTTAGCACCGGCCTGGCGTACCGACATAAAACCTCTGGAGATACTGCTGGAGCCTGCAGTGCCGATAAATCGAAAGTCACTGTTGGGCAGCGATACCTGTTCGACCTTAATGGCCTGCCAATCGGCGTCTAGCTCTTCTGCCAGCAACATCGGTATGGCGGTGTGTGAACCCTGGCCCATTTCCGATTTGTTGGTGATCAGGGTGATGCGGTTATCAGCTGAGATACGAATGTAGGCATTGACCTCAAACTCACCTTTGGTTTGCTCATCGTTTTGCTGCGCTTGGGCCTTGCTGCTGAGATGAAAGCCCAGGGTTAACAGTGCGCCACCGGCTGTGGAGCCTTTCAAAAATCCGCGACGTGAAATATCCATTACTTCACCTCCCGTGCCAGCTCGGCGGCACGGTGAATCGCTTTTTTGATGCGCGGATAGCTGCCACAACGGCAGATGTTGCCCATCATGGCGTCATCGATATCTTTGTCAGTAGGGGCGGCGTTGTAGGCGAGTAGTGCAGTGGCGGACATAATCTGCCCGGACTGGCAGTAACCGCATTGGGCGACATCCTCTTCGATCCAGGCTTGTTGAACAGGAGTCAGCCCATTCTCGGAAACACCTTCAATGGTGGTAATGGATTGTCCTGCGACTGCGGAAACTGGTGTTATGCAGGAACGAATTGCGCTGCCGTTGAGGTGAACCGTACAGGCACCGCATTGAGCCATACCACAACCGAATTTGGTGCCGGTAAGCCCCAGGGAGTCTCTGATTACCCACAATAACGGCGTATCAGGCTCGTCCGCGACCTGAACCGGCTTACCATTGATGGTCAATTCAATTGCCATGATCTACCCCTGAAATTATTAGTGTCAGGGGTCAATACTAGGAGCAGGGTCGATTTGAAACCAGCTTGTAAATGTAAAAAACCGTAAAGGTGGCGTTACCCTTCCTGTCCGCGCAGGTGCTCCAGCAGTTTTGAGCGCAGTGCTTTGGGCAGCTTTTTGAGGGTAAGCACATCATTTTCATGATCATACTCAATACTGTTACCGATGCAGTCGGCATTAAAGCTGATGCTTATTTCCGGGTCGCGGCCACTTAAGCGCAGATACTGTTTAAGGCGGCCCCGGTGCGGAATAATCTCTTTTTTCGGCGGCTGCTTCTCAGCTCTCTCCTCAAAGCTTTTGCTCTCTTCGTAGGCCTTTTCAATAAACTCGACAAATTCCTGGGGCTTTTCTTCGTTGAGTGCCTTGGAAAGTTTTTCAAATACCACCGGTTCCGCGTTTTTATCCTGCTCAATGCAATAATCCACTACTTTGTGGCGGGTTTCCTGAGCCTTTTCTTCTGGTAGTGTCTTGCTGTAGGAGTCCACTGCGTCCAGGAATTGGCTGGTGTCGGCAATCAGGTCAATCTGTGGGTCGTCGTAAGCCACCAGATTGAAAAACGCGTCGGTCAATGCCTTCTCACCACGCAGCCGCAGCAGGGACAGATAGTTGCTGCCGCCGGCCTGCCACTCACACAGGTTTACCCGTGCACCCAGCATCAGGCTGCCAATATTCCAGGTGCTTTTGATCGAAAGGTCGCCATCGATATAGAGCGCCTCGTCGTGATCGACCATGAACAGGTAGATGTAGTCCGCTTCTGCCAGTTTCTCCTGAAACATCAGTAAGTGCGCGTCTACCACTGCGTCGTCTTTCTCCAGTTCCAGCTTGAACTGCTTTACGACCTGTTGGGTAAAGCCGGCAAAAGTCAGCCCTTCGTCGCTGTACTTTTTCAGCAGGCCCGGAAACGGGTAGTTGCCCAGGTCATTATTGAATAGCCCCCACAACTTGCCAGTGCGGTTGCAGTAAGTGCGCTTCAGCTCCCGCAGCAGCTCTTCCACCTTGCCATCCATTGGCAACTCGTCGTCGCGCTGGGCAAACTTGGCTTCGCTGGTGGGGGTGGGGCGCAGGGCGTGGTGGGCAATAACGTGGGTAATCGGCATTGTTCTTATCAGGTCGCGATGAATGAACCGGGATTATAACGCCTGAAATATGACTCACATACAACGGTAATAGTATTGGTGTGACTAGAAGGAGTTTCGCAGATTCTAGGACACTCGAATGACGCGTCATTTTACTCCACGCAATGACGAATTATCCCCACCCGTCGTTACGAGAGTAACGAAGTAATCCAGGGTCTTTATTAACACCAACAGGCTAAAAACCGGTATGACCTACAGTCAGCAAAAGAAGCTCGCCATCGCCCTCTGCCTAATAGGGCTGTTGTTCTGCCAGCATCTGGCAGCACGCGAAGTCATCGACTTTAACCGTGACTGGAGTTTCTCTTGCATAGACCTCTACGGCGACGAATACAACGAAGAGGTCAATCTTCCCCACAGCTGGAATGGCGCAGAGTCCTGGGATGCCGACCGCGGCAAAGTACGCAGTATTGTTTACCGCCGTGGTCTCGGCACTTACCGTAAGTGGCATACCATTCCCGAAGGCTATCGTGGTAAGCGCCTGTTCCTGCGTTTTGAAGCCGCTAACTTTGTCGCCGATCTAAACGTTAATGGTAAACATGTAGGTCAGCACCGCGGTGGCTACAGTGCCTTTGTATTTGAGGTCACCGACTATGTGGTTTTTGGCGCTGAAAACCAGTTTGAAGTGCAAGTGGACAACAGCGCAAACCCTGACATTATGCCCCTGCAAGGGGACTACAACCTTTACGGCGGGTTGGTGAGACCGGTACAACTGCTGGTCACTGAGCAGATAAATATCACCCCGCTGGATTTCGGTGGCCCCGGAGTTTACCTGCAGCAAAAGTTGGTGGAGGACTCAAAAGCCGAAGTGGAACTGATCACCAAGCTCGATAATGGCAGTGCCACAAATCGCGAGTTAACTATTTCTGCCGCAGTTATTGATCGCTTTGACCGTGTCGTTGCCACCGGATCCAAATCTACAAAACTGGCAGCGGGCCTGACAGGTAGTGTTGAACTACCCATTACAATCGCCAACCCCGTCTTGTGGCAAGGCAGGGAAAACCCTTACCTCTACCTGGTAGTAATATCCCTGTTCGAAGGCAGCCAATTGCTTGATCGGATTACACAGCCACTAGGGCTGCGTTCTATAGCTGTTGACCCCGATAAGGGCCTGCTTCTGAATGGTATGCCCCTCAAGTTAAATGGCGTAGCACTGCACGAAGACTGGCCCGGTGTGGCCGTGGCGCTTACTCGTCAACAGCGTGAGCGGGACTTTCAATTAATTCACGAGATCGGTGCCAATGCGGTGCGACTTGCCCACTATCCTCACGGCAATCACAGTCTGGAGCTAAGTGACAAACTTGGTATTGTCGCCTGGAGCGAAATTCCATTTGTCGGATTCCCCATCGGCCCAGTGGGTGGATACAGTGATAGCGAGGAGTTTCGCCAGGTAGGTCGCCAGCAATTGATTGAAATGATTCGCCAGCGCTACAACCATCCGTCGGTTTTATTTTGGGGCCTCTACAACGAACTGCCCAACAGCCATCGTGCCAAGTACAGCGACAGCAGAAATGACTTTGTCCGCGAGCTGCAGCGTTTGGCCAAACAGGAAGACCCCGATCGTTATACCGTCTCGGCGGCCTTTGTGGAAAGTGTCAAAGAACCACTGAATCAAATAACCGACCTGCAATTCTGGAATCGCTACCACGGTTGGTACTACGGCTCTGTTAATTCCCTCGGTCCCTGGCTGGATCGAACCCACAAAAAACTACCTGAGCGCCCAATCGGCATCAGTGAATATGGCGCCGGGGCCAGCGTCAACCAGCACCGTGAAGGGCTGGATAAGCCCTATGCTGTCGGTGGCGCCCACCATGAAGAAAATTGGCAGGCCTACCTGCACGAACATAACTGGCGCGATATCAGCGTGCGGGATTACCTGGTGGGCAGCTTTGTGTGGAGTATGTTCGACTTTACCTCCACTGGCCGTCAGGAAGGCGACAGTGCAGGGCTCAATAACAAAGGATTGGTCAGCTATGATCGCAAAGTTAAGAAGGACGCCTTCTATTTTTATAAGGCAAACTGGAGTGACGAGCTATTTGTGTACATCACTGACCGTCGCAACCTGAATCGCAGCAATAAAAAAATAGAAGTAAAAGTCTATTCCAATTTGCCAGAAGTGGAACTGATGGTTAACGGAATATCCCTCGGCAGCCACCACGGTGAGCAGGGCGTTTTTATCTGGGAAAAAGTCGAATTGCAATCAGAAAACAACGCAGTAAAAGCAATCGCACGTGGCCCACATCATCAGCGTGAAGACGGGGTAATCTGGAATTACGACCGCAAGGCAGTTTACACAAATATGCTCGGCCCCATCATTGCCGAGCGTTACACCGTATTCTGGATGGGTGCGTTTATCCTCTGGCTGCTCTACCTGCTCGCCCACAAAACCAAGCTCCATACACTGGGTCATATCGCCGCCCGCACCAGTTTGTGGGGGTTGGGGGCATGTTATGTGCTTTATCTTGTGTTAACGGTGGTGCTTAAGTATTACGGGCTGCTGGGATTGATTAATTAGAGGTTGCGAGTGATTAAAGATGGAACTATAGCTAGTATTCCTTATGTATTTTTCAATTCGAAATGATAAGCGAATTTAGGAGAACGGTATGAAATTGTCAGATATTATCCAAAATGGTTGGAATTTATTGGGTATTGGTGATTTTGACGCTCTGGTGAAGGACTATGCCGATAACATGATCTTCATTATGCCTGGGCAGGATAATATTCTTGAAGGTAAGGGGCCATTTAGAGAAGCTCTAAGTTCCCTTGGTCAAATATTGCCGCCGGGATTCGAGATTACTGGTCTTCGTAATCTGGAAGGCGAAAATGAAGTTGTGTCGATTCTGGAGTGGAAGTCGGACAAGGTTTCAAGTTCCCAGTTGTCTGTACTTTTTAAATTTGAAGATAATAAAATTTATGAGGAACGTTGGTTCATAGATACTGAGCAATGGAAAAATGCGTTTTAAAATCCAGATTATGTAAGTTGGACAAGATGGTTGTTGAGCTTGGAACTCTAATAATACGGAGGATTACTCGTGAGCGAACAGCGGCAGGGCCTTGCCCGCCCCATCCCCCAAGAAGCATTTGACTGGTACGACCAATACGCCCACGGCCTGATGGACCGGCGAACATTTTTAGGCCGTTTAGCCGGCCTGACGGCGCTGGGTTTTACCATGACGTCGCTGACCTCCGCCCTGTTGCCCAATTATGCTCTCGCCGAGCAGGTGTCATTTAACGATCCCGATATCAAAGCCAGCTATCAGAAATTTAAGTCTCCCAAGGGGCATGGCGAGTGTCAGGGCTATCTGGTGCTGCCTCGCAATTTGTTGGGTAAAGCCGCTACTGTACTGGTGGTGCATGAAAATCGCGGTTTGAACCCATACATCAAGGATGTGGCCCGCCGTTTGGCCAAGCAGGGTTTTATTGCCTTTGCGCCTGATGGCCTGTATCCGCTGGGTGGTTACCCCGGCAATGACGACGAAGGAAGGGCAATGCAGCGCAGTATGGATCGCGCCAAACTGGAAGAGGACTTTATTGCCGCAGCGCTATTTATCAAGAGCCACATCCAGGGTAATGGCAAGCTCGGTGCAGTTGGTTTCTGTTTTGGAGGCTATATCGTTAATATGCTGGCAGCTACTATTCCGGACCAGCTAGATGCAGGTGTGCCTTTTTACGGAACTCCAGCGGCAGAGGAGCTCAGAAAGAAAGTAAAGGGTCCTTTGATGTTACAGTTTGCCGGTAACGACCAAAGGGTAAATGCTACCTGGCCGGACTACGAGAAGGTATTAAAGGAAAATAGTGTTGAATATATTGATCACTGGTATAAGGATGTAAATCACGGTTTTCATAATGATTCTACCGGGCGTTATTCTGAAAAAGAGGCGGAACTTGCCTGGACTCGAACATTGGATTTTTTCAGGAAATATCTAATGGTTGAGTAAAATTCAATTCGATGGTTACTGTTTAATTACAAATGATAAAGGACGAAATTTCGTGAAATGGCATTCCACACTGCTACTATTGCTCACAGCCGGATTGGCATTCTCTTATTTTAATGGCTTCACCCCTTTGTTAATTTCTCTTCTATTTGTTCTGGTCAGTGGGGTGGCTTTTTTTGCCTATCGAAAAGATAAGAGAGCTGCACAGGACGGTCTTTGGCGAATACCTGAAAACAATCTTCATTTGTTGGGGTTGGGTTTTGGTTGGCCAGGCGCACTCCTTGCTCAGCAGAGATTTCGTCATAAGACCAAGAAGCTGAGTTTTCAAATCGTATTTTGGCTGACAGTCGTGGTTAATTTGAGTGCGATAGTATGGCTTCACACCGATCGCGGGCATCTATTTGTAAGGAAAAGCTGTTTTCAGATTGAAAATCTGGGTTTTGAATACATCAACTCACGTACAGGTATGGATATTCTGTTCTTTTTTACTCATCTCAGAGGCTGAAATGCCTGAGAGCAACCTATAGCAAATGCAGTAACAGTGTGGTTTGGTTCAAAATTTGAAGCTCTGCATCCAATGTTGAAGGATTTGCACAGGACTGGTGGTTGCCTTGAGGGAATGGTAAAACTGGAGGTTAGTAAAGTGTCTTATTATTTAATGTATATGGTGAAATATGCCCTGGTGTAAAATTCCGCTCCAAATCATCGCAATCTTTCACATTGTTGCAGGTATAGCCCTGCCATTTTTAAATCAAATCCCCGCTGTATCCGATTCCTTTGTGGCCAGTTTTTTTCCTGGCATGGTGCTTGAGCCGGAAGTGGCGAAGCAGGCAGCATTTGTTGTGGCGTTATTTGGTCCTACGGTGGCCAGTTGGGGAGTGCTGTTTTTAACTCTGGTTAACAGCTTTTTTGCCGAACCGAATGGAAATAAATGGTGGGGGCTGGTGCTGGCTGAGTTATTGTGGTTTGTAGGTGATTCCAGTTATGCAACCATGAATGGTGTAGAGGTCGCTCTGCCATACAATTCGGTGGTGCTGGTCGGACTGCTGGTTCCGCTATTATTCGCCCGACGGTTGATTGTGCGATTATAGATTTTCAGTTGCCGGTTCGCTGTTAGTAATGGTACGTATAAATTCACCTAATATTTTAAATTCCTCGGCGCGAGGGCTGCTCTGTCGCCACATTAAGCCAATCGAACGCCATACACAGGCTTCCTCAAAGGGGCGTGTGGCGATATCGGTCCCGGTTAAAATTCCGCTGGCTTGAGCCATCTGTGGCAGCAGTGTCATACCGATGCCGTTAGCTACCATTTGTACGATGGTATTCAGGCTGGTGGCTTTGTAGGGCAGGTTAAAATCACTTTCCCGCAATTGGCACGCCTCTAAAACATGCTCGCGCAAACAGTGGCCATCTTCCAGGAGCAGCAGATCCTGGCCTTTCAGTTGTGAAGTAGAGACGGCTTGCTGATCGCAGAAGTTGTGCCCCTTGGGCAAAGCCAGAGTGAACGGATCGTGAAACAAAAATTCGGTGGTAACACCTTCCGCCGGATAGGGAAGAGCCAGCAGCAACAAGTCCAGTTCGCCGCGAGCCAGTTCAGCAATTAATGGCTCGCTCAAGTTTTCGCGAATATAGAGACGAAAGTCCGGATGCTCCCTGCGCAATGACTGCAGTAATTTGGGCAACAGAAAAGGCGCAATAGTGGGAATAACACCAAGTCGCAGTTGCTGCTGAAAGGGTTTGCTTGAGCGATCACAAGCGGCCATCAAGTCATCTACCAGTCCAAGAATCTGGCAGCCGCGCTGTAAAACCTCTTCGCCAAGTGGCGTCAGCATTACCTGCTTGTTGTTGCGCTCAATCAGGGTCGCGTCGAGCATACGCTCAAGTTCCTGAATACCGGTGCTGAGCGTTGACTGGGAAATATGGCAGCGGGCGGCTGCATGTCCGAAGTGACGTTCTTCGGCCAGTGCACGTAGGTAACGTAGTTGTTTCAGTGTCGGAGCGTGCGTCATCGGAAAACTCGATTGGCTTCTGATTTATATTCTGATTATTAGATGGTAGTGGTGATCTCAGGAATCGCCAAGCTGCACACGCTAAAAAGTCATTTAAGGGCTTCGTGGAATTAGCAAATCAGTTTCTGTGTGAGTGTTATACCAGGCAAACCAGTAGAGCTGGGTGACAGCCAGTGGCTGTTTGGTTTGTTTGAGTATCGCTTGAATAGAGCCGTCGCGATTGCGCTGAATACGTACCATGTCGCCGTTGAAGTCCCTCTCTACTACAGGTTTCTGTTGCAAATAGGATTCACTGATCGCCAGGGATTGTCCATTGTGATAAATACCGTACACCATCATTTTCGGGTGCTGGGTTCTATCTTTGTTGGCTACCGGGAAATAGATCCGTTCACTCTGCCGGTAATTGGCAAACTGATTGGTGACATCTCTCAGTTTGGCCATTTGATTTACTTCAACTTGAAGAACCCTGGCCTTTGGGTAGTACTGTTTCAGTTGACTCCAGGTCAATGTGCGAACCGGAAGGGGCGTCAGTACCTGGCCGGCGAATTTACCCACCAGCGCTTCGCCGCTGATTTGATCCCACAGGTTGTTATTGCTGCGATCATATAAAACCCGAGAGCTGTTATAGAGCATTCCAGAGACACCAAACTCAGCTGGTAGGCCATTTACTTGAGCATAAAAAGCGGTTCCAGCACCGGTAAGTGGACAATAACTCACCAACACAGGCGTATCTCCAAACCGGTCATTGACCACCTCATGAATATTGAGGACGGTATGAGGGTAGGCGCGAATTTCGCCCTGATATTCCACCACAATCAGCAGGTCACCCTCTTGGAGGTAACTGGTGTTAACGACACTGTCGAAGTGAGGCAGGTCAATAGCAGTAACGCAATCGCGCTGGTCACAGCCATCGGTAAGCAGCTTTACGTCAATCATGCTTGGAACATTGCTGTGGTAATCGAAGGTGCGTGTCAGGATTTGTGACAATCCCGGTGGAACCGTGCCACGGCGTTCCATGGGGTGGGTTCTCTGATATTTGTACTGTTTGTAGCGCTGGGCTTCGTATTGGCGCTGCAGTTCCCGGTTGCGCTCCTCTGCGCGTTGTTTTGGCGTTGAGGCACAGGCGACGTAACTGGTCGTCAACATCAGGAAAACGATCAAAGTGAGTTTGGCAGCGTGTTCAGCGAGCCTGCCCATGTATTCATACCTCCAGTAGAGCAGTGCCAACAGTATCACAAAGCGTGCATCAGCACAGGTTGAAAAATAAGGGTAAAAAACTCCAGCCTCATCAGGGGCAAGAGTGGCGATCACCTTCAAATAAATTTCCTTCTAAAGGTAGGGTGGCAGCACTACCTGGCCGTGCGTAGACTGGAGAAGGTAGATAACAGATATGACCATCGCATTGAAAAAGAAACCACCCAACAATGTCGTCGATCTCGAAGGCAGGCGACAAGAAACCCGGGAGCAGGTGCTTGAACGGTTGTTCAGGGAGCACGCATCTGATGTACGTGCGTTTCTGCGTATGCGTATGGGGGCTGATGACGAGCTGGAAGATGTACTGCAAGAGGTCTTTATTCGAGTGGCCAATATGGACAACCTCAGGGAAAAGTTGGCGCCGGGTCGAGAGGATAATCGGTCTTATCTGTTTACAGTTGCCAACAACCTGACTGTAGATCTAGAGCGTTATAAATCGGTGCGGCGCAACTATGCCGAGCGTTTGGCTCTGGAGCAGCATGGCAAAGCAAATGAAGCTACACCAGAGATTATTGCCCTGAATAAGCAGGAGCTCGCGAGGGTAAAGGATGTGATCATGGAGTTGAAACCCAACTGGCGCCAGGCTTTTGTTTTGAGTCGCTTCAAGTATCTGAGCTACCCACAGATTGCCAGTGAGATGGGAGTTTCGGTCAAGCAAGTTGAAAAATATATGAAGCAGGCGCTGATGCGCATTCGGGATGTGGCGGGATCGCCCTCGGGAGCAAAGCCATGATTATGCGTAAATTGAGGCATTTTATCGCCAAGCGCCGTGCGGCCCGTGATGTGGTGAGAATGAACTCGGCTGCACTGACTGCTGACCAGCAAATTCAAATTGCAGAGTGGCAAAGTAAGGACTTTGAATATCAAGAGCATTTTCGCGCTGCCAATGGCGCACTGGCGGATCTGCGGGGTCTGGAGAATGATCCGGATATCCTGGCGTTGATTGGTGAATCGGCTCCGGTATACAGCAAGCAAGAAACCAAGGTAACTCAACGATATCGCTGGCCGAAACTGGCTGCCGCGGCTGCAGTTATTGTGGCGATAGTAGTTGGTTACCAAAGCTTTCAGGTTCAGGACAGGGATCAGGCCGATCTCTACCGTTATGTTACTCGTATAGGAGAGCAAAAAGATGTGAAGTTGGCTGATGGCTCCGAGGTGACCCTTAATACAGGCACGCTGATGCTGGTCGAAATGACCGAGTCAGGCAGGAGGGTCATACTTGAGCGCGGAGAGGCCTATTTTGACGTTGCCAAGGACTCGGATCGGCCCTTCACGGTCGAAATGGAGCGGCAGGCAGTCACAGTGCTTGGAACTCAATTTAATATTCGTGTTACCCCAGAACAGTTCACCCTGGCGTTGGTGGAAGGGTCGGTTGCGTTGCACCCTGACTATGAAAGCGTTATTCCCGACGCACCCTTGCTGGAGGTTTCTTCTGATCATGCCGCAACAGTCAGTGCTGCACGGCAACTCCGAATTGCTGCGGGTACAGTGGTGAATTATAAATATGATTCCAAAAATATGACTGCTTACGCAGATGCAAAAATTGAGAAGAGACTAAGCTGGCGCGCAGGAGTACTGCGGTTTGATTCGGTGCCATTAAAACAATTAATACAGGAGCTAAACCGTTACTCAGCCAAGAAAATTCTGATTGAAGATACCGATATTATGGATCTCAAAGTCTATGCAACGGTTCGGGTGGATAGACTTGATCTTGCACTTAACGATTTGGAATACACCCTGCCAGTAGAAGTGGTGCAATACTTTGATCGTGTAGTGATAAAAAGAGATAGCCAGTAATACCGGTTTAATCCAAATGGTCATGTATATAACCCACCACTGGTGGGTTTTTGCATTTAAGCGTATGGGTAAATTGGTAAATAAACGATAATTACATAAGTTGAAAATAAGAAGGTAGGGTGTTTAAAGGATCTATCCGTGCGTCTAGTAGCCCTGACAAAAAAACTGGGCAACTAATGATTTTGACCAAAGAGGTGGGATAGATGATATTCGAAAAATCACATATCAAGCGTAATCGATTGGCGGCAGGTCTGGCTGCTGCCATAGCAGTTGGATTCTCTGCAGGATTGCACGCAAAAGACGATCAACAGATTCAACTGAAAATCGATGCCAAAAAAATCGGTACGGCATTAATGGAATTAGGCGAGTCTGCCGGTGTGCAAATTATGTTTGCAGACGGTGTTGGCAGCCGCGTGTCAAAAGTAGGTATTGATGGTAAATATAATCTCACTGCTGCCTTGGATGTGCTGTTGAAAGACACCGGCCTGGTGTACGAATTTACCTCTGAAGCATCTGTATTAGTTCGTGAAGAAGATAAGCCGGAAGCTGGAAGTGATGAAACAGTAGAGGAAGTTGTAGTAACCGGTTCTCGCCTGCGTAAAGTGGATCCACTTTCTGCCACTGTAATCATAACTCGTGATGAGTTGGATAAGTTGGGTGTTAGCTCGGCGGAAGATATTGTCCGCTCGCTGCCGCAAAATTTTCCCAGTTCCAATAATGTAACCAACCTGAGTGAGGGGCGAGTAGGCTATTTTAATCCGCAGGGCATTTCCTCACCCAATCTGCGCGGTCTGGGTGAAGATTCCACACTGGTTCTGGTGAATGGTCGACGCATTGCCGGTGCAGCTCTTTTTGATGGCGCAGTAGTCAACCTGAATACCATTCCAGCAAGCGCGATTGAGCGAGTGGAAGTATTGCTGGATGGCGCGTCGGCTATTTATGGTTCCGATGCAATTGGCGGTGTAATCAACTTTATATTGAAAAAAGACTATGTAGGTGCAACCACCTCGGTCAGATATGAAAATTCCGTCAATGGTGGTGACCGTTACAGAATCAGTCAGGATCTGGGTTTCAGTTGGGATTCCGGTCGAGTAAATGCCACATTGACCAAAACTGAAGATAAGCCAATCTCAGCAGAAAAAGCTGGCATTGTGACTCAGGATTTTACCGGTCGCGGTGGCTATGATCGCCGAGGCGGATCGGTTATGCCTCTAATAAGTAATACGTTTTATGCATGGTGGACAGATTCGTACTGGAGTGTATGGGATGAAATCGGCACTCTACCGCTGGGCCATGATGGTACCAATTTTGATGAAAGTGATGTATCTCCTGATAACGTAGTCAACAAATCAACCATCCCTTTTCAGTTGGGATCGGACAGCGAAACAACCTCACTGTTTTTGAGCGCTGAACAGGACATTACGGACGGCATCAGCCTATATGCAGATGCCCTTTATGATAAAACTGAAACTCACAGTAACGCCGCCACATATTCGGTTCAGTTTATTGTTCCGGGTACAAACGCCTTTACACCATATACTGATCGTCACATGGCAGTGTATTACTCTTTGGATAATGAGATCGCAGCGGGACTGATTGATCCCAGACAGCAAATCTCCGAGCATGAGCGAGTTAACTTTAACTATGGCGTTAAAGTTAATTTGCCATTCAGGGATTGGCGCATGGATCTTTCCGGTAGTTATGCTGAAGAAAAAAGTGATTCCAGAACATTGACGTTGCTTGAGTATAGCAACCCGGAGCTGGATAGATTATTGGCGTCTTCCGACCCCAGCGAAGCGATCAATCCTTTTGGGGACGGTAGTGCACAATCTCCACTTTTGGGAACTCTTTACGGCGAGTTGCGCGGTACACAACCGGAAAACTTGATCACAGGCGTTAACTTGAGCCTGGACGGTGGTATTGCAGATTTGCCGGGTGGTGAAATTCGTATGGCATTGGGTGCTGAGCTCCGTCGCGAAGAATTGAATTTTACGTCGTCGAGTTCGGATGTAGATCTCGGCTCAGAGGCGGATGACCTGCTTGATTCCACCCCAAGCCGCGACCTGACTGCGTATTTTGTGGAAGCAAGTATTCCAGTAGTTGGAACAGACAATCAGTTGCCGATGGTTAAATCTCTGACTGTTTCACTGGCAGCTCGTTGGGAGGAGTACGAAGTTACTGCACCATTTGATGGTTTTGGAACTGAATCTCGCACGACAACTTTTTCGCAGACCAGCCCGCAGATAAAGCTGTCATGGCGCCCAGTCGAAGATCTAAATATTCGCGTCAGTCAATCAACCTCATTTCGAGCGCCAACCGCCAGTGATATGTTGTACTACACGGAGGAATTTCCCTTCGATCTGGCTTTTGTCGATCCGCTGGATCCGCAAGGGCGAGATGAGGTAATGGCCAGCTTCCAGTATCGCGGTAACCCTAATCTACAGGCAGAAACCGCTGATACGTACAGCTATGGATTCGACTGGACACCAGCTGCGATTGAGGGGCTGTCTTTTTCGATGACCTATAGCCGCACAGAATTTGTGGATCGAATTGATAGTGGATTCTTGTTTACGCTGGGTGACGAAGCAGTATTTGGAAACCCGGATAAGTTTCCCGGTGTGGCAGAGCGTGATGCAAACGGTTTCTTGACCCATGTTAATAGTATGCCCATCAACCTGGCTGGAAGGCTGCAAAAATCGGTAGACTTCAATATCAAATATGACTTTGATACCGACTTCGGTTCATTTGTTACTGGGCTGGCAGGAACTTATACCAGTACACTGGAAGATACTGCTTTTGAAGGACTTGAGCCAGAAGTGTTGAACGGAACCGAGAGAGGTCCGGAGCCATGGAAACTGCGTGCCAAACTGGATTGGTCATATAGCGAATACAGCGCCAGTCTGTTTGTTAACCACTCTAGTGGCTACACTAACGCTGATACAGGCGGCCCATGGTATGCACCAAATCCAAACGAGAAGGTTGAAGGTTATACTACCGTTGATGTAAATGGTCGATATAATTTGATTGAATCCGGTTGGAACCTGCAGTTGGGTGTGAGAAACCTCTTTAATTCAGGATTTCCTCACGCAAGCACAGGCTATGGTTTCGATGCACAACGTGTAGATACCCGAGGAAGAATCGTCTATTTTGATATCAGTAAAACCTTTGAATTTTAAATAATTCAGTAATTGATTCTTGCAAGAAAAATATGGGGCCCTTGAAGGGCCCCTATTTTTTACCAGTTTGATTTTGGGGTGAGAAGATGTGAACAAGGTCGTTGAGAGTTGTTTCAGCAAGAACCTTGATTTTTAATCAACTGATACCTTAACAGAATTGAAGCTCATTATAAGTAAATGGCGTGAATAACCGGCAGCTTTAGGATCAAGCTGCCGGAGTAAAGCGGGGATTACTTTTGTGCTTTAAGGACCGTTAGCATCTGGTTAAGGATGTCGATGTAGTTTGCGTCTTTGGATTTTTTATCAATGCTTGCCAGTGTCTTTTCGGCCACCTCAATGGCTTTTTCCCTGTGACCTAAAGTGGTCAAAATTCCGATATAATTCATGGAGGTATGAGCAGAGGGACTCAACTCATAACCCTTTTTGGCGTAAGTCATTACTTTTTTGAGAACTTCGGTATCATTGCAGCTCCCAAATCCATTGCTAAAACCACTATAATCCTCTCCGGTTAGGGTGTTGCCTTTTTCGGCGATGGACTTTTCTGCATCAGCCAGCATTTCTTCCCAATCCTGAATTGCCTCCAAATAACATCTTCTGCCCAGTTTTTCCAGGTATTCGCGATAGATATAAACGTTCTTGATAACCTTCAGCTGACATTCATAGGCAGGAGCCAGTAAGTCATCGAGTTCTTGAATGTATTTGATGTAGTTGGCATCTCCTTTACGGGATATCTCGCCGACAGAGTGTTTGACTGACTCCAGCAGGAAAAAAGCAACTTGTGATTCAGGGATGACTTTCGTAAAAGCTTTGTAGTGATTTGCTACATAATCTACATATTCGTTGTTGCGACCGGCATGGTGCAGAAAGGACTTCATCAGGGCAAAATCTTCGGCGTTTACCAATGATGACTTATCTTTTTTGCGGATATAGTCATTAAAGATTTTTTGCATTCTGGCCTGGTGATTGCGACGCTCTTGGGACATCCGATCACCTGGCTCAATATGTATCGCTTCGGCGAGGAATTCACGAATAAACTCTGGAGAGCGCTCACCTGCTTGATAGCGTTTATCCAGTTCTGCAAACAGAGTGTTCTCTTCGCCCATCGCTTCTTTGGCAGTGGCGATAAAACGATCAGCCTCAATAAAACCGGTAGCTTTGTGGAGTACTTTTCCATTAGGATCAAGATAGAAGTACGTAGGAAGTACCTCTACACCATAACGCTCAGACAGCTCAGGACCATTCTGGTCTTCATTCTCAGTGTCCAGTTTCAGGTTGATAAAGTTGGCGTTGTAAAAGTCGCCAACTTCTTTCAAGGGAAAGATATTGAGGGCCATCATCCTGCAGGGACCACACCAGGTGGTGTAGGCGTCAATAAATACCAGCTTGTTTTCCACTTTGGCTTTTTCGAGTGCTTCGTCAAAGCTGCCGTGAAAGAATCGGATGCCGGTTTCTTTCACTGAATGATCATGGCTTGCGTCTCCTGCGCTCATTTGCGCAGTATGGGCCATTGTTTTACTGGTCTCGTTTTCTCTGGATGAGCCATCACAGGCAGCCAGAATTAATGGCAAACAGAGAATTGCTATCAAATACTTCATGAGTTGCTCCTGATAAACCAGGCCCATAGGCCTTGAATTGCTGTTGTAGTAGGCGTTGCCTTACAAGCCCAGTTCTTTCATTTCTTTGGTAAAGCGCTCGCGGATTCCCTGGCCGCGCTCGCCGCCCATTTCGTCTGCCAGCTTCATTACTTCCGCATAATATTCACGTGCTTTCTCTGGTTGACCGATTTTGGCTAGAACACGGCCATAATCGGCGGGCACATAAATGTTGTGATACTCGTCGTAGGCTTTTTGGATAAATTTCAAGGTTTCCGGAAGATACGCCGATCCGCCTTCTGCACGCTCCAGACGACGAGCAAAGCTGAGAAGCTCGCTGGCTCCGGTATGACTTTCACAGAGTTCGATGTATTTCCAGCCTTTTTTCAGGTAGTCAGGGTAGTCTTTTCGGGAAAAGGCGTACTCCATATCTCCCATAGCACCCAGTAGGGCAGGCGGGTTCACATCGGTCCAGTCATTGAAGGTGTAGGCTTGCTCCAAAGTTCCGGTAATATCTTTCACGTATCGTTGATAAGTTTCTTTGTCGCCTTTCGAAGCGGCATTGCGAATACCGAAATAGTTCATATTCATTAAGAATTCACCTAGCGACTTTTCTGGAATTACGCTACTTGCCTGATTGTAGTGATTGATCAGGTATTCCACCATTGGGTGTCCCCGGCTCAGTTCAAGGGTAAATTGAACACTCATATCCGTGATGATTTGGAAGTCTTCAGCATTGGTCAATTCGTAGGGGGTGCGGTGCGAGAAATAGTCTTTCAGGGCATTGCTCCATTTTTTATACAACTCCTGAGACTTTTCCTGAGGGAGGACATTGGATAAAGCCGGAACGACTTTTGTCCACTCTTTCAGATAAGCTCTGACTGCCTTTGGTTCTCGATTCCCGGCATCGTATTTTTCCTGCAGGCCATATAATACTGAAAGTACGTCCAGGCCTAAGGCCTGCTTGCCAACTGTAATAAAAGCCTCTGCCTCCATGCCGCCTGATGCCTTGTGCTTCAGGGTGCCATCCGGCTGGATAAACAGATAAGTTGGATAGCCATTTACTTGATATTTTTCACTGATTTCAGGGCCATTTAAGTCGGAGTCTTCAGCATCCAGCTGGAAGGCAATAAAGTGTTGATTATAGAAATCTCTTACCTCTTGTTGAGGGAATACGTTTGACTCCATGTTTTTGCAGGGGCCACACCATTCAGTCATCACATCTACAAAAAGCAGTTTGTTTTCCTTGGTCGCCAAAGATAATGCTTCATCAAAGCTGCCCTGAAAAAATTGAATGCCATTAGCACTTGCAGCAATGGGTACAAGTAGGCAGAAAATAACGCTGATCAAATGTTTCATTTTCCCTCCATTTAATGGTAGTTTTTTGATTATTTCAAAAAACAGAAAATGGACACCTCCATTGGAAGGTGCCCAAAAAAGTTATAAGTTTAAAAGTTGAAGTTTTTTTTCACTTCTGCAAATATTACGCGTCCACGTAAATCCACTCTGACTGTGTCATACGGGCCGGCAAAACTGATATGAAATGGAAATTTGTTATTTAACAGATTTCTGGCGCCAACTCTGAATGTCCAGCCGGAATTCGCATCTTTATAGAAGCCGGTTAAATCCCAGGTGATATAGTGCCCAATCCTCGGTGGTTCAGGAATGGTGGCAATGAATGATGGGCCGGTTGCTTCGGTATTCTGGTAATGATGGTGATAGTTGCCATACAAATTGGCGCCGTACGCATCTTTTGTCCAGTTAAGGGATAGGTTGGCAGTCACTTTATCTGGTCCGCCTGTTGTACCATCCAGTCCAATTTTTTCCTGGCCGGGGGCAATGAGGTCTTCCTGTTTACTTGTGTAGACTCCGCCCAGGCTGGCATCAAAGTCACCCCAGTTATTGCTCCATGCGTATTGAACAGAGAAGTCGATACTTTCATTGTCCCTTTGGGCAATATTGATTGGCCTTAACTCAATGCGCTCCAATTGATTGGTGTCAGGGTTCCTCTTGGCAAATCCTGGGAAAAGATCGGGGTTAGCTAATATAAATTCTTCACCAAAATTAAATCCGGGGTTTGCTTCAATGCGGCTGTCAAATTTGGTTTTGTTGTAATTTAATGAAATATTCAGTCCGTCTATAAACTCTGGTGTCCAGTCCAGACCAAAAGTAATAGTTTCTCCGGTTTCAGGTTGGAGTTTGGGGTTTCCCCTTCCATCAAAAAAGATTGCAACGATTTCATCTTCGATAGGATCGTAAGTGTTCGATGGAAATGTACCTTCACTTGTGCTGCTTACAACTTGGGTCAAATTAGGCGCTTTGAAAGACTCCCCCCAGCTGGCTCGCAATTTCAGTTCATCTGTCGCATTCCAGAGGAGACCAATACGAGGACTAAACTTCTCGTAGGAAATTCCGTCAATTTTCACGCCTGAGGTGTCCATTGGATCTGCGTCTGAATCAAAAGTGTACTGTTCCCATCGACCCTGAAGTGTTGCACTTAAGGAGCTTGTAATTGGCAGGGAACTCTCCAGGAATAGCGCTTCAACGGTTTGCGAAGGGCCAGTATCAGCCAGATCTCTAATGGCCAATGCATCGCTGCCTTGAGACAGGGTTTCAAGGCGATACTCTCCGCCCATTACTAATCGCCAGTCACCAGAATCCAGCTCCATAATGCTGCCCTCTACGAAGCCGTTCAAGCTCGCTAGTCGTGATTTAGTGATACGAGGAGTGCCTGCTTGATATGCGGCCAGGAAAGCATCTGTATCCTGAACGCTGCCATTTCCAAATGGGTTGTAATGCTCGGTGAAGTCAGGATTGGAACTAAAGGTGGAATCGTACGCAAAGCTGGTCGCTTCGGTTTTACTGGTGGAATAGGAGCCGCTGACATTCACTTCCCAATCTTTAAAGCCGATGTCTGAGGTGAATCCGGCATTGATTGTCAGATTATCTGAGTTTGCTTCGGTTCTCGAAAATGGAATTAACCCGGCTTCAGCTTCTGTGCCGTGATATGAAAATACAAGTAGAGGGAATCCCGCTTGATTAAATGGGTTGGAAGCTGGCACAAACCCAAAGGCTATAGGGCCTTGGCCAAGGCTTTGGGTGTTATTTTTTGTATAAAGAATTTCACCAAACCCCTTAGCGTTTTCCCAAATCTCTTGTTCCAGCGATAAGGATAATGACTTGGAATCGGTATCTGATGTCTGTGTTTTTGGAATCAGGTCACCTTTGGCGGATTCGATGTTATCCATACTCAAGTCTGCCAATGTCCAATTCGTTCCGTCATTATCCAGAGCTAGAGCGCCAAATCCACTGACATTGCCAGGTTGAGTGAACGTTGAGTTTCTCAGATCCGGACCACCTCTGTTGCGGTAGTCATTAGAGGTGTATCCTGTTTTTGAAGTTAATATGGGAGTTGTTTGGGACAAACTCATAGAGGCTGTTAAATTGCCGGTTTCCCAATTGATCCCAAATAGTTGGTCCAGAGCATATTTGTTGCCACCATTGACGCCATTTTCATAGTGAATTGTTGTTGTTGCGCCAGAGTATTCTTTTCGCAATATGAAGTTAATTACACCGGCTATGGCATCGGAGCCATATACGGCAGCGGCACCATCCAGCATGACTTCCACTCGCTCGATTGCGGCAGCGGGGATGTTGGATAAATTTACCTGGGCGCCTTTGAATGCGGCTGACCCGGAAGTTCTGCGACCGTTGATCAGGACTAATGTGGCACCTGTTCCAAGCCCCCTGAGGTTTGCTGATGATTCCCCTTGGGCAACCGAGCCGACAGGGATGCCATCACCGCCAACAGGTTGGCTTACACTTCGCGCCATATTCATGCTGGAGTAATTCTGTGGCAGAGATCTAATGATGTCTTCAGCGGTGCTGAATCCACGGTTGTCAATTTGGTCTCGATTAATTGAGACAACCGGTGAAGTCGGGTTGGAGTTTTTCAGTCGTGACCCTGTGACGACAACTTCTTCAACCTCTTTTTTATCAGATACTTCAGGTTGGGAGTCCTCTTTTTGAATAACAATTGAGTTTTCAGAGGCATACTCGAAAGTAAGGCCGGTGCCTTTCAGCATAGATGCCAATGCACTTTCAACGGTATATTCGCCTTTGATGGCAGGCAGTTGGATGTTGTCGCCAAGCTCTTTTGACATCAGGATCTGTACACCGGACTTTTCGGAAAGCTTCAATAATGCTGTTCCGGCATTTTGTTTTTCTATATTAATTTTAAATAAATCGCCAGCTAAAACAGCGCCGGACAGCGTGAGCGCTGCTACGCTTAATGCCAGCTTATTTCGATTGAATCTGCTTTTTTTCTGAATCATTAGTACCACCCTCTGGTTATCACGTTTGTAATCCGAAACTTTTTTAAGCTGTTGTGGATTCACGGACTACACGTGTAACTTTTTGTCTACCCTACCGGCTCTTCAAAAAATAATTCCAGTTTAGAGCTTAATGACCCAGCCCTTTTCTGGTTGAAAAGAGTTGGAGGTGGAATATCCGTATTCAAAAAATAAAAAATATCGATTCGTGGAAGCATCGAATGGGATGTGGAATGGCTGGTTCTGCCTTCTTAGGCTGGAAGATCATGGCCAGTCTTTTAATAAGTATAGATTGATAGATGGTCTTTTTTTAAAACTATCTGTTTTTGTCTGACCCCAGAATTAAAACACGGTCAAAATCCTGTTCAATCCTTATTGGTAGTGTCATTTCCAGGGCTTTCAGGGTTTGATCTATCTGGTCTACTCGAATACCTGCGTACACCTGGAGGTCCATAATAGAGCTGTCGCCAATCAGAATCTTTTTACCTGAGTAACGATTTAATTCATTTACCAGGTTGACCAAGGACTCTCCGCTAAATGGAATAAAGCCATTGGTCCACGCATGGCGCCTTGATATGTCCGCATCCTGCTGTGCAAGGAGGGTCTGGTTGTTCTGGTTATAGGAGACTACCCAGCCGGCCTTAATTGTCTGCTGGCTTTGAGGGTTAAGATTGATTTGCTCCTCGCTAGTGCCGCCAAAAGGTATAGCTGTTGATGTTGCGGAAAGTGGTTCGTCGCTGTTATGTAAAGCTACAACACCTTCTACCAGTGCCATGGTAAAAGATTCAGGTTGCTTGCGAATATTAAACTGGGTGCCCAGTACGCTGATGGTCTTTTCACCCAAATCAACTGAGAATGGGCGTTGTTCATCTTTCTCAATGTCAAAAAATGCTTCACCCTTGTCCAGTATGACTTTTCGAAAGTTGTCATTTATCTGGACCCTGAGAACAGTGCCTGTATTAAGGGTTAATGTACTGCCGTCACTCAGGCTGAAAGTTTTCTGCTCGCCAATGCGTGTGGCGTAGCGCTGGAGAGATTCGGCCTGGTTAGAAGTCCCCCATGGTAAAAAATTCTGTAATGCAAATGTGGCGGCAATTAAAAATGCCGCTGCAATTCCGGTGCTGATCCAGAAGCTGCGTTTTTTGGATGCGGGTAAACTATCTTCGTTTAATAGCTTGCGTATGTCCTCATCGTCGATCAGGTCTTTTGCTGCCAAAGTAGCGCTTGAGGTGCGCAAGAAATCCGCCTCATAGCTGGAGTCCGACTCCATTAATTGGCCAATACGCCCGGCATCCTGTTTAGAGATATGATCCGAAAACAGTTTGGCCAGGTCCCTGTCTGTAGAGTTGTCTTTTAACTTAGTCATTTTCAGCTTCCCGCCGATTTTCCTGCTGTACAGCATCCCGAATGCATCTCAGAGCTTTAGACATGTACTTTTCTATCTGCTTCACAGACACACCCAGTTTTTCTGCGATTTGCTTGTAACTCATCAACTCCACTCGGCTGAGCAAAAATACCTTTTGCCATCTGGGTGGCATGGAAAAAATCGCCTTTTTCACAATGGCCAGCTCCTGCCGGGCTGCAAGTATGGTTTCTGGCGACGCTTCCCCGGAGTGTTCCTGATCCAGTTGGTATTTTTCCTGCGCATAGTCATTGCGGACTTGATGTTTGCGTTTAAGATCCATCACCAGATTGCTGCCAATGGTGAACAGGTAAGCCCGGCAGCTTCCCCGGTCTTTTTCCATTCGTTCAATCAGGTTGTTCATTTTGGCCAGCCTCAGGAATACATCTTGAACGATATCATCAAGATCAGCTCTTGAACCCAGGCGAGCGGCCAAAAAAGAGCGCAATGGCACCGCATGCTCATCAAACAATTGTTTGAGCAGTTGCTCGGTTGCCTGCAATCGTCGCCGATCCAGATCGACAACATTGTCTTTTTTGCGTGCCATCAACATGAGAATAGGCGATGGTCTCTTCAGTTTCCTTTATGACTACACTCGCAAAACGGCTGGTACCCTACCGGTGGAGGTGAATTTTTTTCATGTTGCTGGCATGAATAAGTCGTAAAAGGCCTTGCAGCTGTTGAAATTAGCTGGAGGGTGATGCTGATTGGAATTACAGCGAAACTCAGTTGGGTGGCATGGTTGCCGGGATTGATTGGGTGTAAGTTCTGGAAATTGCGTATCTTCGTCGATATTGAAAGGAAATTGCCGCCTTGAAGGCGGTATTGGGAGAGACGTGCTTGATCATCTCGTGTACAATCTGCGCTCCTTTTTTACACCCCTTACTGACTTAACCGCTGTGGAGCTGAGATGTTCGACAAAGACCTTTCCCTTGCCAAGTATGACCCAGAGCTGTTCGCTGCTATTCAGAAAGAAGAAGTGCGTCAGGAAGAGCACATCGAGCTGATTGCTTCCGAAAACTACACCAGCCCGGCGGTGATGGAAGCGCAGGGTACCAAACTCACCAACAAGTACGCCGAAGGTTACCCGCACAAGCGTTACTACGGCGGTTGTGAGTATGTGGACATCACCGAAGATCTGGCCATTGAGCGCGTTAAGCAGCTGTACGGCGCTGAGTTCGCCAACGTGCAGCCGCACTCTGGTTCCCAGGCTAACTCCGCGGTTTACCAGGCCCTGTGTGTTCCGGGTGATACCGTTCTGGGTATGAGCCTTGCGGAAGGTGGTCACCTGACTCACGGTGCCAAGCCGAACTTCTCCGGCAAAATGTACAACGCCATTCAGTACGGCCTGAAAGCCGACGGCAGTGGTGAGCTGGATTACGATCAGGTAGAAGCGCTGGCACTGGAACACAAGCCGAAGATGATTGTTGCCGGCTTCTCTGCCTACTCACGCGTAGTGGATTGGGCTCGTTTCCGTGAGATCGCCGACAAAGTTGGTGCTTACCTGATGGTGGATATGGCGCACGTAGCCGGTTTGATTGCTGCCGGTGTGTACCCGAACCCAATGCCGTTTGCTGACGTTGTAACTTCTACTACCCACAAAACACTGCGCGGCCCGCGTGGCGGTATCATCCTCTCCAACAACGAGGACGTGGCCAAGAAGATCAACTCCGCAGTATTCCCGGGCGGTCAGGGTGGCCCGCTGTGTCATGTGATCGCTGCTAAAGCCGTTGCCTTCAAAGAAGCGCTGTCTGACGACTTCAAAGTATACCAACAGCAAGTTGTTACCAATGCCCGTGTAATGGCGAAAGTATTCCTGGAGCGCGGCATCGACATCGTTTCCGGCGGTACCGACAACCACCTGTTGCTGGTAAGCCTGCTGGGCAAAGAGTACACCGGTAAAGACGCTGAGGAAGCGCTGGGTGCGGCCTTTATTACTGTGAACAAGAACGCTGTTCCGAATGACACCCGTTCGCCGTTCATTACCAGTGGCCTGCGTGTTGGTACTCCTGCCATCACTACTCGCGGCTTTAAAGAAGCTGAAACCGAGCAGATGACCAACTGGATTTGCGACGTTCTGGCGTCTCTGGAAAACGGCACCAGCGAGCAGGTGATTCCGGAAGTGAAAGCCAAGGTTCTGAACCTGTGCGCTGACTTCCCCGTGTATGGTAAGTAAGTACGGTAAGTAAGAGCGGCAAATAAGAGCGGTAAGTAACGCTCGGTTGTTAACGCTGTTCATCGGGCTTCTTGGGTGATTGTTTATTGCCTAAGAAGCCCGAGTTGTATCTGGTTGCTGAGGGTTAGCATTGGCAGTGGATGTGCTAAAATTGCCAACCTGCTGATTTGTAAGGCATCTCCATTTCAAGGAACTCTTTCAAGGAACTCTCATGCATTGCCCTTTCTGCGGTGCCGACGATACCAAGGTAATCGACTCGCGACTGGTGGCTGAAGGCGGCCAGGTTAGACGCAGACGTGAATGCCTGTCCTGTAAGGAACGCTTTACCACCTATGAAGTGGCAGAGCTGTTAATGCCACGCCTTATCAAGCGCGACGAAACCCGCGAACCTTTTGATGAGGCAAAGTTGCGCGCCGGCTTGTTGAGAGCACTGGAAAAGCGCCCGGTCAGTATGGAGCAGATCGAGACCGCGATCTCCAATATCAAATTTGCCCTGCAAGCAGCGGGCGAACGAGAAGTGCCCAGCCGAGTAGTGGGTGAAAAGGTGATGGACCAGTTGCGTCAGCTCGATCAGGTTGCCTATGTGCGGTTTGCCTCGGTGTATCGCAGCTTCCAGGACCTGAATGAATTCCGTGCAGAGCTCGACAAGCTCGAAAACAATGGAACAGCCAAGAACGATGCTGGCTGAACAACGCACAATAATGTCCCGTGCGCTTGAGTTGGCGCGCCGCGGTCATTACACCACATCGCCCAATCCGAGAGTGGGTTGTGTGATTGAGAGGAATGGAAAAATTCTCGGCGAAGGCTGGCACCAGTGGGCTGGTAAAGGTCACGCCGAAGTAAATGCGCTGGCGGATGCCGCGAGCAAGGGCAATGATGTCAAGGGTGCCACTGTATATGTGACCCTGGAGCCCTGTAGCCATCACGGGTTGACCGGTCCTTGTGCAGAAGCCTTGGTGTCTGCGCAAGTTGGCAAGGTGATTTACGGCATGGCCGACCCTAATCCAAAGGTCTCCGGTCGCGGCCTGAAGCGGCTGCGTGATGCTGGTATTGAGGTTGAAGGTCCGCTGTTGGAGTCCGAGGCCGAGCTGCTCAACCCCGGCTTTTGCAAGCGCATGAGAAGCAGGTTGCCAAGGGTAACCGTGAAGTTGGCGATGAGCCTCGATGGCCGAACAGCAATGGCCAGCGGTGAGAGCCAGTGGATTACTGGTGCAGAGGCGCGAAAGGACGTCCAACGCCTGCGAGCGGGCAGTTGTGCAATTGTTACCGGTATCGGTACTGTACTGAGCGATGATCCGGCCATGACAGTTCGCAGTCATGAATTGGCGGCAGATCGCAATGGTATTTCGACCTTGCGGCAGCCACTAAAAGTAGTGGTGGATAGTCGCGGCCAGCTGCCTGAAGGCGCGAAAATTCGCAATCAGCCCGGCGAGTTGTTGCTGGTGACGGCGGGCGTGGATGTTGCCGGTGTGGATACCATCCAATTGCCCGGGGAAAAAGGCCAGGTCGATTTACTCAAACTGTTAACGCACTTGGCGGAACGCCAGTGTAATGAAGTGTTGATCGAGGCCGGAGCCGAGTTGGCTGGTGCTTTTGTTGAAGCTGGCCTGGTGGATCAGCTGGTCATTTATATGGCGCCGACTTTACTCGGCAGTGCAGCCAGACCGCTACTGACTTTGCCGTTTAACACGATGGCCGAGCAGCGGCGGTTAAAGATTATGGATATTCGAACTGTGGGTGATGATTTACGCATCACCGCGGTTCCGCAAAAGTAATTACGTCTCGTCATTGCGAGCGAAGCGAAGCAAACCAGTGTCTTTAATGAAATTAGTCACTGGTTTGTCGCGTTGCTTTACTCCTCGCTATGACTTTGGGTGAAATGTTTTAAGCGTGCGACGTCCGACGTCAGACGTGCGACCAGGAAATAATATGTTTACCGGAATTATCGAAGCAGTTGGTGAGATCACTACCGTCGAAAAACGCGGCGGCGACGTGCGTCTGCGGGTTAAAACCAACGACCTGGATTTGGCGGATGTCTCCCTGGGGGACAGCATCGCCACCAACGGTGTCTGCCTGACGGTTATTGAATTGCCGGGCGATGGCTATGTAGCCGATGTGTCAGTGGAAACCCTGAGCCTTACAACTGTGGGTGACTGGCAGGAAGGCACTCCGGTAAACCTGGAAAAGGCACTCACCCCGCAAACCCGTTTGGGTGGCCATATGGTCAGCGGTCATGTCGATGGTATTGGCGAAGTCATCAGCCGACACCCTGATGCGCGTTCCGAGCGCTTTGTGCTGCGTGCACCGGCAGAGTTTGCCAAGTACATCGCTCACAAGGGGTCTATCACCGTGGATGGCACCAGCCTTACGGTGAACAAGGTAAGTGGCTGCGATTTTGAGCTGAACATCGTGCCGCATACACTGGGAAAAACTGTGATGGGCACATACCAGCCAGGCAGCAAAGTAAATCTGGAAGTGGACCTGATCGCCCGCTATCTGGAGCGACTGTTGCTGGGCGATAAGGCTGCAGAGCAAACTAATTAAGTGCCCAGCGCACCAGACTGTGATCGCTACTTTCAAGAAGATGGCGATATAAAAGGTTAAGAGCAAACACCAAGCTTTAAAGGCAGAAGACAATGCTACTGAATACAACCGAAGAACTGATCGAAGATATTCGCCAGGGCAAGATGGTTATTCTGATGGACGACGAGGATCGCGAAAACGAAGGCGATCTGGTGATGGCTGCTTCGCAGGTGCGTCCGGACGATATCAACTTTATGGCTGCTGAAGGCCGCGGCCTGATCTGTATGCCGATGAGCCGAGAGCGCTGCCAACAGCTCAACCTTCCGTTGATGGTGGGGGTGAGTGGTGCCCAGTTTGGCACTAACTTCACCATGTCTATCGAAGCAGCCGAAGGTGTTACAACCGGCATCTCTGCTGCCGATCGCGCCCGCACTATTCAGGCGGCGGTGGCTCCCAACGCCAAGCCTTCGGATATTGTTCAGCCCGGCCATATATTCCCGATCATGGCCCAGCCTGGTGGTGTATTGAGCAGAGCTGGTCATACCGAAGCCAGTTGTGACTTGGCGCGCCTTGCAGGATATGAGTCGGCAGCGGTAATTGTCGAGATCATGAATGAAGACGGCACCATGGCACGCCGTCCGGATCTGGAAAAGTTTGCCAAAAAACACAGTCTGAAAATCGGCACCATTGCCGACCTGATTCACTACCGCATCGCTACTGAAAAAACGGTTGAGTGCATCGCCACTCGTAAAGTCGATACCGACTACGGCGAATTTGAGTTGCACTCCTTTATGGATGTGGCGCGCAGTGAAAAGCACTTCGCTTTTGTGAAAGGAGATATCAGTGGTGACGAAGCGCCGCTGGTGCGTGTTCATGTAGGCAGTATGCTGCGCGATGTATTTACCCTGCACTACCCGGGTGGCAAGCACGCCAGCTGGAACTTTCCGAAGGCTATGCAGAAAGTTGCTGAGGAAGGTCGCGGAGTAGTGGTGTTACTCTGCCATGAAGAAGATGCGGAAGATGTCGAGCAGCAGCTGGAGCACCTGTTTGAAGAAGCGCCGCCCAAGTCCTCCAAAGCTCCAATGGTGTATCAGCAGGTAGGTACAGGCTCGCAAATATTGCGTGAGTTGGGAGTGACCAAAATGCGCTTGCTCAGTGCGCCATTTAAATTTACCGGCCTTTCAGGGTTTGACTTGGAAGTGGTCGAAATGATTGATTGTGAATAGTGCCAGGCACTGTCATTTCCGCGCAGGCGGAAATCCAGGGTTAATGTGAATCCCTGAGATGGATTCCCGCCTTCGCGGGAATGACAATAAACAGCAGGAACAAAACAATGAGTGAATACCGTCCCGACGAAGGCAGTTTTGAATTTGGTGAAGCGCGAATCGCTGTAGTGGTTGCACGCTGGAATGGCGAAATCACAGAGGGTTTGCTGAACGGTGCCAAGCGTGCACTGGCTCGTCACGGTTTTGACGAGCACAACCTGGAACTGTTCCGTGTCCCCGGTGCCTTTGAGCTTCCGTTGGCTACCCAGCGTGTATTGCAAACCGGTCGTTTCGATGCGGTGCTGTCACTGGGCTGTGTGATTCGTGGAGACACCCCGCACTTCGACTACGTGTGCAGCGAAACCACTCGCGGTCTGGGTGAAGTGGCCCTGAAAGAGAACAAGGTAGTCGCTTTTGGTCTGCTGACTACCGATGATCTGGCTCAGGCCCAGGCGCGTTCTGCTGACAATGAAGAGAACAAAGGCGAAGAAGCCGCGTTGACTGCATTGGAAATGCTGTCGCTGTTTCGCACCCTTTAATTGATTATTGTCATCCTTTGCTGCGCTCAGGGTGACACACTGAAGAGAGAAAATTGTGAGCAAACCATCCGAACGTAAAAAAGCCCGTCATCTGCTGGTGCAGGCCCTCTACCAATGGCGTATGAGCGGTAATGCCCTGGTGGATATCGATGCGGAATTTCGTACTGATAACGATATGTCAAAAGTCGACGTAGACTTTTTCCAGGAAATTTTTCACGGTGTTCCCAAGCGTATTGGCGAGATAGAATCCGCCTATAAACCATATTTGGATCGTGAGTTGGACGGCCTCGACCCAATTGCTCGCGCTGTGCTGGAAGTGGGCTGCTACGAGATGCTGTTCCGTCTTGATGTTCCGTATAAAGTAGTAATCAATGAAGCGGTTTCTCTGGCTAAGAAGTTTGGTGCGACCGACTCCTACAAATACATAAACGGCGTAATGGACAAAGTGGCCGCCGACAAGCGTGCCATTGAAGTCAAAGCTGCTCGCAATTGAGACTGCAGGCCGCTTGGTAGGTAGTTGAAGCAGGGGTAATCATGATCGGCGAATTTGACCTGATCAAAAGCTATTTTTCCGATCTTCAGGAGCTGTCACCGGGCCTGGTGTTGGGAATCGGTGATGATGCCGCTGTAGTGAATGTCCCTGCAGACCAGCAACTGGTGGTCGCCACCGATACCCTGGTGAGCGGCGTACATTTCCCCGAAGATCTCGACCCCGGCTATATCGCCGCACGTACGTTGCTGACAAACCTCAGCGATCTTGCGGCGATGGGAGCCGAACCGCGCTGGTTCACGCTGGCGTTAACCCTGCCTGAATCCAATCCCGACTGGTTGCAACGGTTCAGTGAGGGGTTGGCAAAGGCTGCAAGACAATATCGATGCTCGCTGATTGGTGGTGATACCACCCGCGGTCCACTTACCGTAACAATTGCCATCCATGGTGTGGTGCCAAAAGGTGCTGCGCTGACCCGTTCCGGTGCCCAAGTCGGTGACCTGGTTTTTGTCAGCGGCCAACCCGGTAAGGGGGCGGCGGGGCTGGCAGCGGTACTTGGGCAGCTGGAAGGGCTTGCTGCCGAGCAGTATCAGCAGCTGGTCGACTATTTTGTTGGCCCAGTGCCGCGACTGGCCCTCGGGGTACAATTGCGAAATCTTGCCAGTGCAACCATTGATGTTTCCGACGGCCTGCTGGCGGATCTTGGACACATCTGTCGGCTCAGCGGTGTGGGCGCCGAGCTCTCGCTGGAGGCATTGCCGCTTTTGAGCACAGTCAGCGGTATCGCAGTCCAACAACTGCAACAATGGGTGCTGAGTGGTGGGGATGATTATGAACTCTGTTTCACCGTACCCGAGTCGGCTGTTGGGGAGTTGGCGCAAATAGCCAAAGATACAGATACACCTGTTCACCGGATAGGTCGAATTATCGAAGGCAATGGCGTGTATTGCCTGGACAGTCATAACAAGAAAGTGAGTACTCACTCTAATGGATACAGCCACTTCTAAAATACCAACACCCGGCTTTTTGAGCCTGCTAAAGAACCCTGTTCATCTGTTGGCCTTCGGGTTTGGCTCCGGTCTTTCGCCCAAAGCGCCCGGTACAGTTGGTACAGTGATGGCAGTGCTGTTATACCTGCCTATGGCGCATCTGCCCTTGCCAATTTACCTGTCAATGATTCTGGTGACAGCACTGTTGGGATGCTACCTGTGCGGTAAGGCCGCCAAGGATTTGGGGGTGCATGACCACCCCGGAATTGTTTGGGATGAATATGTTGGTTTTTGGCTCACAATGACAGCAATTCCAGCAACTTGGCCGTGGATCGCCGCAGGTTTCGTGCTTTTTCGTATTTTTGATATCGCCAAACCCTGGCCGATAGGCTGGTGTGACAAGCGGGTGTCCGGTGGTGTTGGCATAATGGTTGATGATCTGCTCGCCGGTGTTTACAGCTGGCTTATACTGTTTTCTGTGTATCAATTTACCGGATAATGACTCGTAACAGTGTTCACCCTCCAGGGGCAACAGTTTCCTAAAGCTGCTGGAAATGGAGCAAGAGCGTGATGTTTTGGTGCTTTCCACCAAATACTAAAACCTTTACTCAACGCGGTTCGCCGCTACAATAGGCGCGCCCTTGGCAATGCATGAATAAAGAGTGCAATGCCTGAATGAACAGATCCCGGAGTAACCCGTGACCCTCAGATTTGTGGAATCTTCCCAACTGCCAACCCCTTATGGTGTGTTTACCATTCACGGGTTTGATGATCGTGAAAACAACAAGGAACACATCGCCCTTACGATGGGGGATTTATCCGGTGATGAACCGGTTTTGATGCGAGTGCATTCTGAGTGTCTCACCGGGGATGCCCTGTTTTCCCAGCGCTGTGATTGCGGTTCGCAATTGCAGACTGCAATGCAGCGGATCGCGGAAGAGGGCCGTGGAGTGATTCTTTACTTGCGTCAGGAAGGTCGGGGCATTGGCCTGCTGAACAAGATCAAGGCTTATCACTTGCAGGACGAAGGCCATGACACCGTTGAGGCCAATGAAAAGCTGGGCTTTGGCGCAGATATGCGTAATTACTCGATTTGCAAGCCAATGTTAGAACATCTGCATATCCAGAAGGTTAAGTTGATGACCAACAACCCGCGCAAGGTGAAAGCCATTGCCGCTCACGGAGTTGAGGTGGTGGAACGGGTTCCTCTTCAAACCGGTCGCAATCCACACAACCAGAAGTACCTGGAAACAAAAGCGGGCAAGCTTGGTCACTTGTTCGATTAAGGGGCCCAGGCCCGACCACGCTTTTAATTCAGCCTGATATTGAGTAACTGCCATGTCCCTCGCCAAACGTATTATTCCCTGCCTCGATGTTGATAACGGCCGTGTTGTCAAAGGGGTTCAATTTGTCGATATTCGTGACGCCGGTGACCCGGTAGAAGTGGCCAAGCGCTACAACGAAGCCGGTGCTGACGAAATTACTTTTCTCGATATCAGTGCTACTCACGAAGGGCGGGCAACCACTCTGCAAACCGTTGAGCGTATGGCCAGTGAGGTATTTATTCCATTGACTGTAGGCGGTGGAGTAAGAACGCTCGATGATATTCGTGCACTGCTTAATGCTGGCGCTGATAAAGTTGCCATCAATTCAGCGGCAGTGAAAGATCCGGAATTTGTTCGTCGGGCCGCTGATCGTTTTGGTGCCCAGTGCATTGTGGTAGCCATTGATGCCAAGCAGGTTTCCGCGGAAGGTGAGCCAATGCGTTGGGAGATCTTCACACATGGTGGCCGCCAGCCTACCGGGATCAATGCGGTTGAATGGGCGAAGCAAATGGTAAGTTATGGCGCAGGTGAGATCTTGTTGACCAGTATGGATCGCGATGGCACCAAAAATGGTTTTGATTTGAAACTTACCAAGGCGGTTTCTGATGCGGTGGCAGTTCCGGTTATTGCTTCAGGTGGAGTGGGTAACCTGCAGCACCTGGTTGATGGTATTCAGGAAGGCGGTGCCGATGCAGTGCTTGCCGCAAGCATCTTTCACTTCGGTGAGTACAGCATTCAAGAAGCCAAAACACACTTGGCGAACCACGGTGTCGAGGTTCGCCAAGCGCTTTTGTCGCAGTAACACAAGCTCCTGATGGAGCTTGTTGATTCAGGATCAGGAAGCTAACGCTTTATCCCGAGCCCTGAAAAAATCCATTGAAATAGGGTCTGCGCTGCCGACAAACTCGATGTAGTCAGCCACACCCTGTACTGCTTGCTCTTTTGAGTCGTAAGGACCTACCGACGCTCCTTCTCTGGTGGCAAAAAACCAGTAGTTGTTCAGGTTGAAAAACCTGTCACTGCGAATTGATTTGGGTGGATTAAATTCACCCGCTCTTAGGTCTGACTTCACAATGTTCTCCAAGAGTTGTTGTTGTGTTTTTTTGTACTCCCCGAGTCACATTCCCTGTATAACCCCGCAGGTAATGTGGCTTAATTTTATTTTTGTGTCAGTTAATTTTGTGACCCAGATCACCAATTTGGTCGGCCTTTGTCTCTTTTCGACTGAGAATATGAGCACCTTTTAGAACATTCAGGCCTTCAAACAACTGGTTATCGGCGCTGAAGTCCAGTTTTGATGGTGTATTGGCTGAAGAGGGGTCTCCATTCTCCAGATGGCCTATTAAATTTTCCTCGCGAATGCCGAAACTGGGTTCAACAGCAGTTATCTGGGCGCGTTCAACCAGAATGTCCGGTTTGATGCCTTGCGCCTGTATAGACCTTCCGGCAGGTGTGAAGTAACGGGCAGTGGTCAATTTGATTGCCTGGGTTTCACTGATTGGCATGACTGTTTGTACCGAGCCTTTACCGAAGCTCTGGGTGCCAAGGATTACAGCTCTTTGGTGATCCTGAAGAGCGCCTGCAACGATTTCGGATGCCGAAGCAGAGCCGCCGTTAATGATTACAACGATTGGAATATTACTGGTGATATCTCCAGGGCTGGCTGCGTATTCGTGGTTAGAACTGGAGAGGCGTCCTTTGGTGTAGGTAACTATGCCGCCATCCAATAGAGTGTCGGCCACATCAATTGCGGCTGGTAACAAGCCACCGGGATTGTTGCGTAGATCAAGCAGCAAACCTTTCAGAGGTTTCTCCGTGTGCATCAATGAAATCAGGTTGTTCCGGAACTGGGTGCCAGTATCCAGCTGGAACTGGGAAATTCTTATATATCCGTAGCCCGGCTCCAATACACGACTGGAAACACTATTGGTTTTTATGGTGCCTCGCGCCAGTTTGATTTCCAAAGGGGCTGTTTCCCCACTGCGCAGTATGGTTAGCGATACCATGCTGCCAATCGGTCCCCTCATGCGTTCTATGGCCTGAGCCTGGGTCATGCCTTTTACCAGGTGCTCATCAATTTTAATGATGCGGTCACCAGCCTTAATGCCCGCCTTTTTGGCTGGCGAGTTGTCGATTGGGGCAATAACCAGTACCTGGTCATCTTCCATGTCCACTTCAATGCCGATGCCGCTGAACTCCCCATTTGTGTTTTCCTGCAGATTCGCAAACGCTTGTTCATCCAGATATACAGAGTGTGGGTCGAGGCCGGTAAGCAGTCCTGCTATGGCGTGTTCCAGCAGAGTTTTATCGTCAATCGGTTCGACATAGGTTTGACGAATCTGTTCGAATACCTGGGTAAAGAGTCTCAACTCTTCCAGTGGCAGGCGGGCATTGTCGGGAACCTCTGGAGCGGGCTCATTGGCCTGCAGTACGGAGGCATTCAGTAACAGTGCTATGGGTAGAGCGGACAGCCAGCACGGCTTGCGGATGGACATCGGGTATTCCTGCATTCAACGGTTCTATAGTCAGTGTAGGGTTGGAACCTGGAAAATGGAAAGAGTTTCCGTACCGGCAGTGCAGGAGCTAACGCCGTTTGTCCGTGTGGAGGGGGAAGGGCTATTTACTGGATAGCCATTTCGCCGGATTGCGGGGTTTGCCATCTTTGCGAATTTCAAAATAAAGCGCCGTTTCGCCAAGCCCTCCGGAATCGCCCACTCGACTGATCAGCTCTCCAGACTGAACCCAGTCACCAGTATCTTTAAGAAGTACCTGATTGTGAGCGTAGAGGCTCATGTAGCCATCGCCATGATCAATAATCAGTAGCAAACCGTGGCCGCGTAAGTAATCAGAAAATACCACTCGACCGTGGTGCACGGCGTGAACTGAAGTGCCTTCACGGGCACTCATCAACCAGCCATTCCAGCGAATATCTGCGGTCCTTGAGTTGCCGAATCGCTTGGTAACCCGACCCTTAACCGGCCAACTCATTTTGCCCTGGCGCTTGGCAAAAGGCTGATTGTTTTGGGGCATAGCGAGGTCGGTAATCGCCTTTTCAAGCTCGCGCAAAACCTCTTCCAGCGCTTTGCGTTCACTGTGCAATTTGGACAGGTTTTTTTGGTCGCTGGTAATCGCGCTGTTGAGGCTGGCGACTATCTTCTGGCGTTCTTTTATCTGTTGATTAAGCTGCGCCTGCTTTTCCGTTAGGGAGTCGCGCTCGGCTAATTGCTGCTGTTCTTTTGCCGCGATGGACTTCTCCACTTCGGAGAGAGTTTCAATGGTAGACAAAAAGGTTTTGATTTTGTCGGCCCGTGCTTGCACAAAGTAATCGTGGTACTTCAATAAACGATTGAAGCGTGCCGGATCTTCCGCATTGAGCAACAGCTTGATCTGCTCTTCGCGACCGAGTCGATAGGCGGCATTGAGGTGCTGGCCGATCCGGCCTTCCTGTTCGTGCTTGGCAGCTTGCAGTTCGGTGCGTTGTTTTTGCAGGTCGGCCAGCTCTTTTCGAAGTGCGCTGAGTTTTTGTTCGGAGCCGTGAATTTGCTTACGCAGCTTGCCGGCCGCCACCTCGGTGTTGCGAAGTGCCTGGCTCTCTTTGTCTCGATCGGCAGTACGGGACTGAATCTCTTTTTGCAGGCTTTCGATGCGGGCTTTCAGGGCCTTGAGTTTACGCTCCTCTTCGGCACCATCGCTGTCTGCCCAAACGCTGAATGAAACGGCGTGAAGCAAGAAAATTGCCAAGCCAACCAGAGGCAGCCCTCTAAGGAGCTGCCGTTTAACTTTGGTCGGCTTTGCCTGCATGGATAGAATTATTCCGGATTTACCAGCGAACGACCGGTCATTTCTGCCGGTTGCTGCAGACCCATAAGGGCAAGCATGGTGGGGGCAACATCAGCCAGTGAGCCGTCATCGGCCAGGCTGAGTTTGCGGTCGCCAACGTAAACCAGTGGAACGGGCAGGGTGCTGTGCTGAGTGCTGATCTGACCGGAGCTGGCGTCGAACATCTCTTCCAGATTGCCGTGATCGGCAGTGATCAGGCAGTCGCCTCCAGCACTTTTTACCGCTTCAACAATTTCCCCCAGGCATTGATCGACATATTCAGCGGCTTTAACAGCGGCATCAAATACCCCTGTGTGGCCTACCATATCGCCGTTTGCGTAGTTGCAAATCAGGGTGTCGTACTTGCCGCTGGTAATGGCATCCACCAACTTCTCGGTGACTTCGCCAGCGCTCATTTCCGGTTGCAGGTCGTAAGTGGCAACCTTGGGTGAAGGAACCAGAATACGCTCCTCACCCTGATAGAGCTCTTCACGACCACCTGAGTAGAAGAAGGTTACGTGAGCGTATTTTTCAGTCTCGGCGATTCGCAGCTGAGTCTTGTGCTGGCTGGCCAGGTATTCGCCCATAGAGTTGACCAGGGCTTCTGGCGGGAAGGCGCAGCTTGTGTGAATGTCCGAAGCGTATTCAGTGGTCATTACAAAGTCAGCAAGCGCAGGCTTGGCTTTGCGCTCAAAGCCGTCGAAATCGGCCTCTACAAATGCGCGGGTGATCTGGCGGGCGCGATCCGGGCGGAAGTTCATAAACAGAACCGCGTCGCCATCGGCAATCGGAGCGGCACCGTTTATAGACGTCGCTTTCACAAACTCGTCGTTTTCACCGCGTTCGTACGCCGCCAGTAACCCTTCCACGGCGCTGCCGGCGGAAAATTCAGCTTTGCCAAGAGTCATAAGGTCGTATGCGCTTTGCACTCGGTCCCAGCGTGAATCGCGATCCATGGCGAAGTAACGGCCACAGATAGTGGCGATTCGGCCAACACCCAGTTCGGCCAGTTTGGCGTCGGCTTTCTCCAGTGACGGCTGTGCACTGCGTGGTGGGCAGTCGCGGCCATCGAGAAAGGCGTGCACGTAAACCTGTTGGGCGCCGCGTTTGGCGGCCAGTTCGCAAGCGGCTAGGATGTGATCTTCGTGACTGTGTACACCGCCTGGTGACAACAGGCCAAGAACGTGCACGGCTTTACCGGCAGCCACTGAGGCATCCACCGCTTTTACATAGGCCGGGTTGGTAAAGAAGTCACCATCGGCAATGGCTTTATTGATGCGGGTGAAGTTTTGGTACACCACGCGACCGGCACCGAGGGTCATGTGACCAACCTCGCTGTTACCCATCTGGCCCTCTGGCAGGCCAACTGCCATGCCGGATGTCTGGATCAGGGTGTGTGGCGCTTCTGCCCACAGCTTGTCCCATACCGGTGTATTGGCGTGGTAAATAGCGTTGTGCTCGGTGGCATCGCTGTGCCCCCAGCCATCGAGAATCAGGAGTACCAGGGGTTTCTTTTGGGTCGTCATGGTTACCGCATCTTTAGCAATCAAAATCAGCTGCGAATGTTACCGTTTTAAGGCCGTTAACTCCACGGTTGAGGAGGCATTGGTGAATATCTTCATCGTCGCGGTCGCTCTGGAGGTGGGGCCCTCCAGCTGGAAAGGTTTTCAGGTATACTGCCGCCTTTTGAATCAACCGACGGGAAAGCTAGCGTGGATTTTTTTGTATTTGTCAGTGAACAGTGGGTACTGGTGAGTGCCGGATTGGTATTGGTTTACCTGTTGGCTATCACCGAGGGCAACAAGGGCGGCAAGCTGCTCTCCACAAGTGAAGTGGTACAACTGCTCAACCGTGACGACGCCGTGTTGGTGGATGTTCGCGAACGCAAAGAGTACGAGGCCGGACATGTTACCGGGGCTCTCCACATTCCTCACAACAAGCTGGCGGATCGTAAAGCTGAGTTGGAAAAATACCGCAACAAAACCCTGATTGTTGTCGATAAATTGGGGCAACACGCCGGTAACGTGGGCAAACAGTTGCGCAAAGAGGGCTTTGATGTGCGCCGGATTCGCGGTGGCATGGTTGAGTGGCAAAACCAGAACCTGCCGCTGGTAGCCGGTAAAGCCTGATGCAAAAAGTTACAGTGTACGGCACTCGTTTTTGCCCTTACTGCATTGCTGCCAAGCGACTGCTGGAGCAAAAAGGGGTGCATTATCAAGATATTCCGGTTGATGGAAATCCCCAGCTGCGCGCCGAGGTGATGCAGCGCAGTGGCCAGCGTACCGTCCCCCAAATCTGGGTGGGTGACACTCATGTGGGCGGATTTGATGACCTTCGCAGGCTCGAGATGAGTGGGCAATTAAATAATTTGCTAGAAGGCCTTGAATTGGCCTGAGTAGTCTCCATATAGACTCCACAACCAATATAAAATGGGCCTGAGCCCTTTCACAATCCAAGATATAAAGGCGAGTCCAATGACTGACGAAATCACAAACGAAAACACCCAGGAAGAGAACACCGAAGCGACCGAAGCTCAGGCGATCGAACAACAGGAGCGCCCGCAAGTACAATTCGCCATGCAGCGCATGTACCTGAAAGATCTCTCTTTCGAAACACCACAGGGTGTAGAAGCTTTCAAAAAGCAGTGGAAGCCATCTGTAAACCAGGACATGACTACTTCTACCAATAAAGTAGAAGACGATCTGTATGAAGTGACCCTGAAGCTGACCATCACTGTTAAGGATGAAGAGCTGCCACTGTACCTGGTAGAAGTACAACAGGCTGGCCTGTTTACCGTAAAAGGCCTGGAAGGTGCTCAACTGGCTCAAGTACTGAACACTGCGTGCCCGAACATGCTGTTCCCGTATGCACGTGAAGTTATCGACAACGTAGTGACCAAGGGTTCTTTCCCGGCACTGATGCTGCCACCGATCAACTTCGATGCCCTGTTCATGCAAGCTATGGCTCAAGCCAAAGCCCAAGCGGAACAGCAGCAAGCCGAAGCGGCTGGTGAAGCTACTCACTAATCGCTGACAAGTGATACAAAAAAGCCCGCTTATAGCGGGCTTTTTTGTGGGCGGAAAAACTTATGCAAGCGATGGCCTATGCTTCGTCATTCCCGCGAAAGCGGGAATCCATGTCGCTGTTACTCCCATGCCCCGGATTGCCGCCTGCACAATTGGCCTTGTCTGGAGATATCAGGGCTCCGGCTTTAAACAGAGTTGTCTGACCGACCCAGCCTGAGTACCCTTACAAAAATCGCACCTCGAAACGAGTACCTGTTATATGCCTATTTATTCGATTGATGGAATTACCCCTGTGGTGGATCCAACTGCTTATGTTCATCCCTCGGCCGAAATTATCGGTGATGTAATTATCGGACCGCGATGCTACATCGGGCCCTGCGCCTGTCTGCGTGGAGACTTTGGGCGGCTGGTTATCAAAGAAGGGGCCAATATTCAGGACACCTGTGTTGTACACGGATTCCCGGGCAAAGATACAGTGGTGGAAGTAGATGGTCATATCGGCCACGGTGCAGTACTGCACGGTTGCCATATTGGTCGCAATGCTTTGGTTGGAATGAATGCCGTGGTGATGGATGGCGCCGAGATCGGCGAAGAGTCCATTGTCGCTGCCAGTTCTTTTGTAAAAGCCGCGTTTAAATGTGAACCACGCAGCCTGGTGGTGGGCAGTCCTGCTAAAGTTGTGAAGCAGGTAACCGATGATCAATTGAAGTGGAAGAGTCAGGGGACAGCGGAATATCATCAATTGGCAGTGCGCTGTAAAAATACGCTAAAAGAGGTGGAGCCGCTTACCGAGGTGGAGCCGAATCGGCGACGGATTGAGGCTGGGGATGTGAAGCCGTTGTTTGAGAATAAGTAAACTAAAAGTAGCCAGGGAGAAGGCGATGAAAAGATTTTTAAGTTGCATCGAAATTTTTGTTGTTTGTTTGGTGGTTTTGGTATGGCTGTATAGCATTGATGAAAAACTGAACCCTGAAATTCAAAAATGGTTAGTGGAGGAAAATAATCACCCACCTGATGAAAAAAATGCTTACCTTTACCTGATGGGCTTTGAATGCCCTGAAAAGGAAAGCCCTTTAAATGCTGGAATGTCCAGAGTTGATCGTATTCTTAATGGTCTGGAAGATCAGTTAGATGAGAAGTCAGTATTTCCTGAATCAGGCATAACAGTTCCATGTGATCTGGATGACTTTGACTGCTTGCAACGGTTATTTGATAATCCAGACTCCATTCTATCTCTTATTCGAGACAATTCTTTATATTTGAAGCGATATAAAGAGCTTTATCAGTTTCCTGCTTTTTCTACACTGACTGACCCCACGTATCTGGAACAGATGCCAAGCGCATACCAATTGTTGAGGGCTCAGGATGTGTTTTTTCTGGAAGCAGTTTACTTGGTATCAGCAGGGAAGGTTTCCAGCGCTGTTCAAAATGTAATTGATGACCTTGGCTCTAATCGTCGTCAGTTGGCTGCAGTGGATACTCTAATTGATAAGATGGTTCGAGTGGTTGTTCTTCAAAGGTCGATTAAGTTTTCTGTGTTCTTGATGAGGCAAGAACACATAAGCCGTTATGAAAAAGATAAATTACTTTCTGTCCTCAATCCACTAACACAGTTGGAAAGAAGTTTTGATGAGGTCTTGAAACGAGAACTCCTTTTCTTTGTGGGCTTGAATGAGTCAGAGGATTGGTGGTTGCTATTTAGTGATTTTGAAGATTCTCTTTATGGGGCTCCTGAAAGTTTTATTTATTCTGTAAAAAAATGGCTTAGTAAACCAAATTCGGCAGCAAATGAGAGGTTTCCTGAGTGGGAGAGGCTTATAGAAAAGGGGGAGATGAGCCCTGAGCAATTTAATAAGGTTCTCAAAAAAACTGAATCTATATCAGGCTGGCCATTCTGGCAAAAAGTCTATAACCCATTCCTGTCAGCTCATGCTTTCCCGGATGCCGATACTTATTACACCTATTTTGCTCGGGTTCATGACATTGATTGCCTATTATCTTTGGCTAGAGCGATAGTGCAGTCAAGTTCTATGGAAGACTTAAATAGTCATGGTGAGATAAATCCGTATGATGGTAGTGAAATTAAAGTTGAAAATGGTGAAGCCAGTTACGAAGGGCCTTTTAGCGAAGTAAAAGATGGTCGAAGCATTAAAGTGATTTGGGGAAATGATGTTTGAGTTTTAAATCCATTTTATGGAAGATTTTCTTAAGGAGAAGTGTGTATGGAGTGCTCAAGGTGCCAATTAGAATCAACTGTTGAATCAGGTTTTACACGTAATGATAAAAACGAACTGTTGTGTCCTATTTGCTTCAAAAACTCAGTATCCAAAAGAGCCAGGATTGTCTGGCTCTTAGTCCTAGTGGGAATTCCGGTTGGGTATTGGCTGGAAATCAGTTTTGAGTCTAACTTTTTTCTGGCATTACTTCTAATTTCAGCGTGGGCGTATGCTCTTCAGTTCATCAGTATAGCGCTTCACGAGCTCGGGCATTGGGCCGTAGCAAGACTTACAGGTGGGGTATGCCCTATTGTTGAATTTGGAGAGGGTGAAGAGATTTTTTCGTGGAATACTAAAAATACGATCTGGAGGTTGAAAACTTCTCCAACACTTGGTTTGGCATACTGTGCTTACCCTGCTTATAAGCGTCAGGTATGGCGGAATATCTTGATGCTGTCAGCTGGTTTCTTGGTTAACTTACTAATTTGTTTGTTATCAGTATACATATTTATCTACGGTTTGGATGTGTTAAGCATTGAGCCTAAGTCATTATTTTGGCTTGTGTGTGCTTTAGTGAATGGGGCTTTGTTTTTTTGCTCAATATATCCGCAGGTAGTCAGACAGGCCTTAAAGTCTGATGGTATGAGGATCTTGGATATTTTCCGTTCAACACCAGATTCTGTGGTTGCAACTGATGGGGTTTATTATTCGACGATAGTCACTGCATTGATTTCAAGAAATAGATTTGGCGAATTACAAGACTTTGTCTTCTCTTGTCGCAATTATCAGGAGTCCCCGGTTTTATTGATTGCTCTCAGCTACGCGTATTACATAGAGGGGAAGTTTGAGGAATTTCTTGTGAATTCAGAAGCGGCTCTTCAGGTGGCGAAGGATGCAGAGAGCAAGGATGGTAGTGACCAGTCTAAGGTGGTATTAGCAATTTGTGAAAATAACTATGCATTTTCTATGTACTGCAAAGGTAGTCGAGATGATAAAAAAATGCTGGAGCTGTCCCAGCGAGCATTTCGGCAAATCCCATGGGAGAACTCTGTGGTTGGCACCTATGCAGTTATTCTGATTCGAACTTCATTTGATGTTGAAGAGGGCGTTAAGCTCCTGGAGAAAATAAAAAAAGAAGAGGAAAGACAAAAAGTCATACCAGCCCAGCTGGCTATGACATATGTCGGACTTTGTGAGGGGTATCAAAAACTTGGAAATCTGGCAAGTAGTAGCCACGCACTGGAAGAGGCGAAACGTTTGGATGAAAATTTGGTCAATTCACTGATGGCTAATATGCCACTTCTGAATTTGCAGAATTAAAGTTCCAATAAGGGGCTGAATATTCAGCCCCTTTTACATTCACACCTCAAAAATCTTCAACGTATTGGTCATCCCACCCTGGCCAACCAAATCACCTCGAGTCCCGAGTACCACATCACCTTTCTGAATAAACCCGTTGGCTTTAAGTTGCTTCACTGCATTAGTCAGCAGTTTGTTGCGGTTTTCCACGGATGACATGTCGTAGTAGCGGGGAATTACACCGCGAAACAGAGCCATTCGATTCAGTGAGGCTTTGTGCTCTGACATGGCGTAGATCGGCAGGCCGGAACGAATGCGCGACATCAGTAGCGGGGTGGTGCCGGATTCGGTCAGGCAGACAATCGCTTTCACTCGCGGCATATGGTTGGCAGCGTACATTGCGGCCATCGCAATGGCGTCTTCAGTGGTATCAAACAGACGGTCCATACGGTGGCCGGAAGTTTTTGCGCTGCGCTGTTTTTCTGCACCCAGGGCGATGCGGCTCATCGCTTCCACAACGGTAACGGGGTGCTTGCCGGTGGCAGTCTCGGCGGAGAGCATTACTGCGTCGGTGCCATCCAGTACCGCGTTGGCCACGTCGAACACTTCGGCGCGAGTGGGGATGGCGTTCTCGATCATTGTCTCCATCATTTGGGTGGCAGTAATTACCGGGCGATCCAGTTGTCGCGATCGCAGAATAATTTTTTTCTGCACACCAATCAGCTCTGCGTCACCAATTTCCACGCCCAGATCTCCGCGCGCCACCATTACCGCATCAGATGCGCGAATAATGTCGTCCAGGGTTTGGTCATTGGCAACGGTTTCGGCGCGTTCAATTTTGGAAATCAATCGGGCGTTACAGCCCGCACGGGTGGCGCAGCGACGGGCGTAGTGCATATCGTCGGCGCTGCGCGGAAAGGAGATGGCGAGATAGTCCAGCTCCAGTTCGGATGCGAGCTGCAGGTCTTCCAGGTCTTTATCGGTCAGCGCTGGTGCAGACAAGCCGCCACCCAGCAGGTTGATCCCTTTTTTGGGGTAGAGCGTGCCGCCAACCAGTACTTTGGTGTAAATCCGCGTGTCTTCAATCTTCTCGATCAGCAGCTGCAGGCGACCGTCGTCCAGCAGCAGGGTCTGGCCTGGGCGGCAGTCTTCCGGTAGTTGGGTGTAGCTGCAACCTACCTGTGTGTCGTCGCCCGCATCGGAGTCCAGTGCGGTATCCAGCACAAACCCGGCGTCCTGTCTTAGCGTGGCTTGTCCTTCCGCAAAACCGGCAATGCGAATCTTGGGTCCTTGCAGGTCGCCCAGCAAAGCCACATGAGCATTGAGCTTTTCAGCCTCCTGTCGAACCAGCCGGGCCCGTTCGCGGTGCTCGTCGGGCTTGCCGTGGGAAAAATTGATGCGAAAGACATTTGTGCCCGCACGAATCAGGTTGTGAATGGTGTCGGCGTCGGAACTGGCTGGCCCCAGGGTGGCAATAATCTTGGTGCGTTTCATCATTGTTTTTACAGTTGTGAATACAGGCGAATTTCTCACTATTGTACACAGTAGTATGACAGCTGAATCGCAAAGACTCTCATTTCTTTCAGTCCTGAAGAGTTGCAGAAGCCTTCTATACTTACTCACATGAGAAAACTATGGCTACTTTTATTGTTGGTAACCTCACTGTCGGTATCTGCGGCAGAGTCCGTGTGGATACTGAAAATTCAGGGGGCTATTGGCCCGGCCACAGCGGATTATGTCGTCAGGGGGCTGGAAGACGCCGATGAACAGGGCGCGCATGCTGTAATCCTGGCGATGGATACACCCGGCGGCCTGGATCGTGCCATGCGCGATATTATTCAGGCCATCATTGCATCGCCCATCCCGGTCATTGGCTATGTGGAGCCCAGCGGAGCCCGGGCGGCCAGTGCCGGAACCTATATTCTCTACGCCAGCCATATATCGGCGATGGCACCAGCTACAAATCTCGGTGCCGCTACACCAGTGCAGATCGGCGCGCCGGGAATGCCTTCATCACCTGATGAACCTGATCCAGACTCTCCCTCAGCCGAAAAGTCCAAACAACCTTCTACTGCCATGGAACGCAAGATGATCAATGATGCGGTGGCCTATATTCGCGGACTGGCTGAGTTGCGAGGACGGAATGCCGAGTGGGCGGAGCGTGCTGTCACGGATGCTGCGACGCTCACCGCAGAGCAGGCACGCGAAAAAAACGTAGTTGACCTGGTGGCCAGTAATACATCGGAACTGCTGAAATTAATCAATGGAAGGGTCGTCACAACTGAGGCCGGCAAGGTGACGCTCGCTACGACGGATGCCGAGGTCAGCCTGCATGAACCGGATTGGCGCTACGAATTTCTGTCCATCATTACCGATCCCAACGTGGCTTACATCCTGTTGTTGATTGGCATTTACGGTTTGATTTTTGAATTTTCCAACCCGGGAATGGGCGGCCCGGGGATTATCGGGGCGATCTGTTTAATTACTGCTCTCTATGCCTTGCAGGTTTTGCCCGTCAGTTATTCGGCGCTGGCGCTCATTGTGTTGGGTATCGGATTGATGACAGCAGAAGCCTTTTCACCCAGCTTTGGGGTGTTGGGCGTGGGCGGGATTATTGCCTTTGTGGTGGGCTCTATCATGCTGATGGATACCAAGCTGCCAGCTTTCCAGATTGCCTGGCCAATTATTCTGGCGTTGACCGCCGTTTCAGCCGGTTTGTTGATACTGGTGCTGGGAATGCTGCTGCGTTATCGACGCGGACCGACGGTTTCCGGTGTGTCTATATTGGTAGGTGACGTGGCACAGGTAATCACAGGGCAAGGTGAGCAGCTGATAGTGTTGGTTCAGGGGGAGCGCTGGCAGGCAATATGTGATCAACCCCTGCAGAAAGGTGATTATGTGCGAGTGCTGGCAGTTGATGGTTTGAAGCTGTCAGTGACACCAATGGATAACAACTCTCGGGAGTAATCCTATGATGGAATATTTTTCGGTTACGTTAACCGTATTTGCGATTCTGATAATCATGTCCACGTTTCGCGTACTGCGCGAATACGATCGAGGCGTGATCTTTTTATTGGGTCGCTTTTATAAGGTTAAAGGTCCTGGCCTGATAATTGTTATCCCTGGCCTGCAGCAAATGGTCAGGGTGGATCTTCGCACCATTGTGATGGATGTGCCGACCCAGGATGTTATCTCAATGGATAACGTATCGGTCAAGGTAAACGCAGTGGTTTATTTTCGAGTGGTCGATCCGCAAAAAGCAATTATTGCGGTGGAAAATTATCTCGAAGCTACCAGTCAGCTTGCCCAGACTACACTGCGCTCAGTGCTTGGCCAGCACGATCTTGATGATATGCTTTCCAAGCGCGAAAAATTAAATGCAGATATTCAGGTGATTCTGGATCAACAGACTGATGCGTGGGGAATCAAGGTTTCCAATGTTGAGATCAAGCATGTTGACCTGGATGAGAGCATGATTCGCGCAATTGCCAAACAGGCGGAAGCGGAGCGGGAGCGTCGCGCCAAAGTGATACATGCTGAAGGTGAGCATCAAGCGGCAGAAAAACTGGCGCAGGCAGCGAAAATTCTTGGCACACAACCGCAATCGCTGCAATTGCGATACCTGCAGACATTGACAGAGATTGCCGGTGAGAAGAGTTCGACAATCGTTTTTCCACTGCCGGTGGATTTAATGAATCGAATTATAGGTAATGAAAGCGGCAGCTAAATGGCTCTGCGAGAATTGCTCTGATCCCTGACCATGCTTTTGAATCGATATTCGGAAGGTCCACGACGGCGCGAAAGGAATGTGTAGTTCTGGTTTTTCCCGCGCATTTTTGCCTGATGTTTGGCTTCGGTAGCCATCTGGGCAACATCGTGGTGTGACTGGCAGCGGTCAGGATCGGGAACAACGACACCCATCGCCAGGGTAAGAAGGCCAAAGAAATTATTGTTCCCCTGGCGATCTTCACACCAGATTCCGCCTTCCTGTAAATCAGGCGAATCGTAAAAACGTCTTTTCTCGTGATCAAATCGATTAAATATCTCTTCGCAGCGATGCCGCCAGTCCGGGCTGCGAAACAGGATAACAAAATCATCTCCCCCAACATGCCCCACCAGATCTGTATCCGGATCGGTAGCGGCGACCAGAATATCAGCCATTGTTGCTAACACCTCATCGCCACGACTGTAGCCGTAGGTGTCGTTAAACGGCTTGAAATTATTGAGGTCAATGTATGCGAGACGAAAATGTTCGCGCTGATCCAATAGCTGATCAATCCACTCGTAAATGGGAACATTGCCCGGCAACAGGGTTAATGGGTTGCTGTATCGGGCATACCGCATCTGGTACTCGGTAATGCGCCGCAGTAAATCATTTACTTTACCCACGCCAATGTATTTGCCATTGCGGGTAACGATGAAGTCATTACTGAGGTCCGCATGCTGCTCTTCGGTAATTCGCTGACTAACTTCTTCGAGACGTGTATCTGCATCGACAATGATCGGTTGACGATTCATTAAGTTGGTTACGGGCTGCCGACCATAGAGTTGGTGAGAGAATCGTCCTGAAAAAATTTCGAGAATCTGTGAGCGGGAGATCAGCCCAACAGGTTTTTCATTTTCGACAATAGGGACTGAACTTACGGATGGATTGCGAATAAAGAAATCATTAACGTCCTCGGCGACAATTTCCGGTGGAAGCGATTGTGCGCTTTGTACAATGGCAGCAACGGTGTCAGCGGGCCGGGTATTTTGACGTCGGGTGCTGATGGAGTTGGACGTGCCGAGTTGTTTTGCCAGTCCGGAGAGTTTTTTCTGCGGATAACTGGAAGGCGGGTGTAGCAGAAAGCCCTGCCCAAGCTTCAAACCAAGATTTCGCAGGGTTTCCAGTTCCAGAGGGTGTTCAATTCCTTCTGCAATAAGGTGGCAATTCATGCCTCTGGCGATTTCACAAATTGAGCGCACAAACTCCCGTTTAACAGAGTCTTTGTGAATGTCCCGCACAAAGTGCATATCAATTTTTACATAGTCAGGGTGTAGCTCAGCCCAGGTCCGCAATCCGGAATAACCACTTCCGAGGTCATCAATGGCCAGTTGCAGGCCAATCTTGTGGCAGTAATTAGAGATTTCGCGAATGCGTTTATAGTCGTTAAGCGGTGCTTTTTCCGACACCTCCAAAACGATATTAATCTGCTCTGCATAGTTGGCAAGAGTTGTTCCGATTATGCTGTGTGGCCTGTCCAGTTGATAAATGTCGGCGGCAGAAATGTTAATGAAAAGTTTGCCGGGCAATTCCAGTTTCAGAAATTGGGCGCAGGCAGTAGCTATGCAAAGCTCTTCAAGCCTTTGAAGTTGATTACTGTCATGGGCGCATGCGAACAGCGCTGAGGGCATATGAAGTGAACTATGCTGTGGGCCGCGAGCCAGTGCTTCATAGCCAAGAATAGTTCGACTGGGAAAATCGACAATAGGTTGAAACCAACACTCAAGGGATTGCTGGTCGAGAATATTGGTTAAGACCTGATGTAAGGGATCTGTGGGGCGTCTTGTTTCAGGCAGCAACATAATGAAATCCCGGAACTGCAAAGTAGGGGTGGCATGATGCTACAGAGTTGTGACTGTATTGTGACGACCGTGAATGTAACCGGCTTGTTGGATTTGAAAAAATGGCCTGTTCACTTCAGTAAACAGGCCATTTAATCTGGAAATTAAAATGTGGGTTGGATTAATGCTGGTCGAAATCCACGACTACTTTTTCACTCACCGGGTGTGACTGGCAGGTGAGAATAAAGCCTTTATCTATTTCGTACTGCTCCAGGCCGTGGGTCAGGTCCATCTCCACTTCGCCTTCAATCAGTTTGGCTTTACAGGTGGCACAGACACCGCCTTTACAGGAGAACGGCAGGTCGACACCGTTGTCGATTCCAGCGTCCAAAAGGTTTTCGCCGTCGGCACTCAGGTCAAAATTAACACGACGGCCGCCAGACATCAGGGTGACGTTACTCACCAGCTTGCCGTATTTCTCCGCGCGCTCGTGGTGCTTCTGAACAGCGGCCTGGGCTGCTTCAGCCGATGCGCCAAACAATTCGTAATGAATCTGGGATTCGTCGATTCCTTCGGAACGCAGTCCACGAGAGACTTCTGAAATCATAGCCTCAGGGCCGCACAGGAAGAATTCCTGGAATTCATTAATGGCGATTAACTTTTTGGCCTGCAATTCAGCGCCTTTTTTGTTATTGATGCGGCCGTGCAGTACTTCTGCTTCGTGCTCTTCGCGACTGAGGATATTAATCCACTGAAAACGTTCCATGTTGGCGTTCTTAATGTCGGACAGCTCTTCGCGGAACATCATGCTTTTAACGCGCTGGTTGCCGTAAATCAGCGTGACTTTGCTGTTAGGCTCGGTGGCCAGCACGGTTTTGATAATCGACAGCATTGGGGTAATACCTGAGCCGGCAGCAATGCACATATAGTTTTTGGCATTGGTCGGATTCAGTTCGGTATAGAACTTGCCCTGCGGCGGCATCACTTCCAGAGTGTCGCCAGCTTTTAATTGCTCATTGGCGTAGGTGGAAAAAACACCGTCATCAATCTTTTTGATTCCCACACGCAACTGCTCGTCGCCCACAGTGGAACAGATAGAGTAGGAGCGGCGAACGTCTTCGCCATTGATGGTTTGTTTCAAGGTCAGGTATTGGCCCTGAATAAATTCATATTTGTTTTTTAACTCGCCTGGAATATCAAAAATTACCTGAACGGCAGTGTCGGTTTCCGGCACCACGGCGGCGACGTTTAATTTGTAGAAGTTGGTGTCGTTCATAGTTCTTACTCTGTCGATAATTTTTTAGCTGTCATCCTGAGCGCAGCGAAGGATCTCTATATTGCGGTAGGGTACGAGATCCTTCGCTGTGCTCAGGATGACAAAATCACTTTTACAGGCACTTAAAATAATCAAATGGCTCGTGGCAATCTTCACACTGATACAGTGCTTTGCAGGCGGTTGAACCAAATTCACTGATTTTTCGAGTATTGCTTGAGCCACATTGCGGGCAGGGCACGCTGGGCTCTTTTCCCATTGGGCTGCGCGAGTCTCTGCAGGTTGAAGACTCTTGCGGTGGCGCAATACCGTACTCTTTTAACTTGCGATGCCCTTCGGGGCTTAACCAATCTGTCGTCCAGGCTGGAGCCAGCTGGTTGCGTATGTCGACATCGTTATAGCCTGCAGCACGCAATGCCGCTTCGACATCTTCCGCCATGGTTTTGATGGCTGGGCAGCCGCTGTATGTCGGCGTCAGGGTGACAATGATTTTGTCGTCCTGTTTTTCGATATCGCGCAGTACGCCCAAGTCCCACAGCGACAGCACGGGTACCTCCGGGTCGTGGACAGCGTCCAGCAACTTCCAGAGCTCAGCAGTAGCCGGGTCGGCACGACGCTGGTCGCGTTCGACCTGTTCTGCGCTGACGGTGGGGATTAGTGCAACCATATACGCTCTCTTGTCATCATCATTATTTGTCATCCTGAGCATAGCGAAGGATCTCAGTGGAACATTAACCTACGAGATCCTTCGCTACGCTCAGGATGACAGGCCTACTTACCAGGTATTGCCTGGGTAAGCCCGCTGTACAAACTGTAATTCTGCCAGCAGAAAACCGAGGTGCTCGGTATGAATCCCGCTGCGGCCACCGCGAATGGCGATGTCGTGATCCGGTAATTGCAGTGTGGCTTCGTCGCATACTTCTTTGACCATTTTTTGCCATGGTTCGCGCAAAGCAGCGCGATCAACAGCTATACCCTGTTCAACCAGATTGGTTTCCAGCGCGTCCATATCAAACATTTCGGTGACGTAGTCCCACAGTTCTTCGATGGCGTTCTGGCAGCGGTTATGGCTCTCTTCGGTGCCGTCACCTAATTTAATCAGCCACTCCTGGCTGCGACGCAAGTGGTACTTGGTCTCTTTAATGGACTTGCCGGCAATAGCGGCCAGGGTTTTGTCTGCGCTTTTTAGCAGTTCTGTGTAGAACAGCATATTAAACGTGTCGACAAAAACCTGACGCACAATCGTGAATGCAAAATCACCGCGGGGCAGCTCGTTGATCAGCAGGTTGCGATATTCGCGCGCATCACGCAGGTAGCAGATGTCATCTTCACTGCGACCTTTACCTTCGGTGGTGGCGGCATATTCGTAAAACATTTTTGCTCGACCAACATAGTCCAGTGCCACGTTGATCAGGGCGATGTCTTCTTCCAAAAACGGGCCATTGGAACACCACTCGGAAAGACGGTGGCCCAGAGTCAGCGAGTCGTCGGCCAGACGAATGGCGTAGTCGACGATGGCGTCCTTATTTGGGGCAAGTTTTGTATCGGTCATAGTAATTACCGTCGTTGTTAACTGTTCAACTGTCATCCCCGCGAAGGCGGGGATCCATTTCTGCGAAATGGTGGATTCCCGCCTGCGCGGGAAAGACGGTTTGCTACATGTTGTTTACTTCGTCTGGAAGCACATAGTGCGTCGCGTGACGGTATGGTTTGTCATCCATCGGATCGTAAAAGCTGTCGCGATCACTTTCCTGGGAAGCGGTAATGTCGCTGGATTTAACTACCCAGATACTTACGCCTTCTGAACGACGGGTGTATACATCGCGGGCGTATTCCAGAGCCTGCTCGGCGTTCTCGGCGTGCAGGCTGCCGCAGTGAGTGTGGTCCAGGCCGCGCTTGGAGCGGACAAATACTTCGAAAAGGGGCATGTTGTTCGTGGTCATAACCTTCTCTCTATTTAACGCGCCAGCTTTTTTGTTGACTAAGGCGCTCTATTCAAAAGGTCGGACGTCGGATGTCAGACGTCGGACGCTAAAACCAATTTGTGTTTCGCCGATTACTACGCAGCGCGTTCTTTGCGAGCCTGCCTTTTCGCCTCATAGGCGCGAGCAGCTTCGCGTACCCACTCGCCCTCATCCTGGGCTTTTTGGTGGTGGGCCAGGCGCTGGCGGTTGCAGGGGCCGTTACCTTTGATTACGGCAAAGAACTCATCCCAGTTCAGTTCGCCAAAATCGTAGTGGCCGCGCTCTTCATTCCACTTGATGTCTTTACTTGGCATATCCAGGCCGAGCACTTCTATCTGTTTGATGGTCTGGTCTACAAACGCCTGACGCAGTTCGTCATTGGACTTGCGCTTGATTTTCCACGCCATGGATTGCGCTGAGTTTGGCGAATCTGCATCGGTGGGGCCAAACATCATCAGCGATGGTTCCCAGAAACGGTTCAGTGCATCCTGGGCCATGGCTTTCTGCTCTGGTGAGCCCTTGGAGAGCTTGAGCATGATTTCGTAGCCTTGGCGTTGGTGGAAACTCTCTTCCTTACAGATGCGAATCATGGCGCGCGAGTAGGGGCCATAAGAGGTGCGCTGCAGCGCTACCTGGTTAACGATGGCCGCGCCATCCACCAACCAACCGATGGCACCGATATCGGCCCAGGTCAGGGTGGGGTAGTTAAAGATCGAGGAGTACTTGGCTTTGCCGTCGTGCATGGCCTGTACCAGCTCTTCGCGGGTAGCACCCAGTGTTTCGGCGGCACTGTACAGGTACAGGCCGTGACCGGCTTCGTCCTGCACTTTGGCCAGCAGCACTATCTTGCGGTGCAGGCTAGGTGCGCGAGTGATCCAGTTGCCTTCTGGCTGCATACCGATCACTTCCGAGTGGGCGTGCTGGGACATCTGGCGCAGCACGGTTTTGCGGTATTTTTCCGGCATCCAGTCTTTCGGCTCAATGCGTTCTTCTGCATCGATACGTGCCTGGAAGTGTTGGTTCAGTTCGGCCTCGAGTTGTTCGGGGCTTTTTACATTCTGAGTCATGGCGCTCTCCGAAGAGTTGCTCATTTATTAAGTGATACGTTATTTGCTAGTCAATTTTGAAATTATGTATCACTTTGGTGGTAGGGTGCAAGTGATGTGGTGACCAAAATGTCGATCTCTGCCTGCATGAATACCAATGAAGTATAGATAGCAAAAAGGCAGCCGAAGCTGCCCTTTCCCGGTCTGGATTTATACGGCTCAGACCTTTTCGATCACCAGCGCGATGCCCTGGCCAACGCCGATACACATAGTGCACAGGGCGTAGCGACCGCCATCACGATGCAGCTGGTACATAGCTGTGGTAATCAGGCGTGCTCCGGACATGCCCAGTGGGTGACCCAGTGAGATTGCACCGCCGTTACGGTTAACGTGTTCGGCGTCATCCGCCAGTCCCAGTTCGCGCATACAGGCCAGTCCCTGGGCGGCAAATGCTTCGTTCAGTTCGATAACGTCCATTTGCTCCAGGGTCAGGCCGGCTTTCTCGAGCACCTTGCGGGTGGCCGGAACAGGGCCGATGCCCATAATGCGCGGCTCGACACCGGCAGTGGCCATACCAACAATTTTTGCTCTCGGGGTCAGGCCGTATTTCTCCACCGCTTCTTTTGATGCGATCAGCAGTGCACAGGCACCATCATTAATGCCGGAGGCGTTGCCCGCTGTCACAGTTCCGCCAGCGCGGAATGGTGTCGGCAGTTTCGCCAGACCTTCCATATTGGTAGAAGCACGCGGGTGCTCGTCGGTATCAAAAATCAGCGGTTCCTGCTTGCGACGGGGAATAGTGACCGGCACGATCTCATCGTTAAAAATACCATTAGCCTGAGCTGCTGCGGTTCGCTGTTGGCTGCGCAGGGCAAAGGCGTCCTGATCATCGCGGGAGACATTGAAGTCTTCGGCGACATTCTCGGCGGTTTCTGGCATAGAGTGGACGCCAAACTGCTCTTTCATCAGTTTGTTCACGAAGCGCCAGCCCATGGTGGTGTCGTACATCTGCTGGCCGCGATCAAAGGCACTCTCTGATTTACCAACCACAAACGGTGCACGGGACATCTGCTCTACGCCGCCAGCAATCACCAGGTCGGCTTCGCCGGATTTAATGGCGCGAGCGGCCATACCCACCGCATCCATACCTGAGCCACACAGGCGATTGACGGTGCTTGCTGGTGCGTCAGTTGGAATGCCGGCGAGCAGGGCGCTCATGCGCGCTACGTTGCGGTTGTCCTCGCCAGCCTGGTTGGCGCAGCCGTAAAAAATATCATCCACCTTGGTCCAGTCGACGGATGGGTTGCGCTCCATCAGGGCTTTCATCGGCACAGCGCCGAGATCGTCGGCACGCACCGAAGACAGGCTGCCGCCATACCGGCCGATGGGGGTGCGGATTGCGTCGCAGATGTAGGCTTCTTTCACTCTCTGTTCTCCTGTTGTTGTCATTGCGAGCGGAGCGTGGCAATCCAGTGTCTGTAGATCAAAGTCGCTGGATCGCGTCGCTGCACTCGCGATGACGGCGGATTAGTCCCGTTCGGGCAGTACCGCCTGTTTGGTCTGATAAGACTTGCCGCGAAAGTAGGCGACAACCTCGTTGTTCTGGTTTGTGACGGTAATGTCATAGACGCCCAATCGACCGGCTCGGTGCTTTTTCTCTGCCCGGGCTGTGAGCAAGTCCCCTTCACGCGCTGGCGCAACGTACTCGATGGATGCACCCGATGCTACCGTTGCCTTGTTGCCGGTATTACAGGCAAAGGCAAACGCCGAATCCGCCAGTGAAAATACAAAACCACCGTGACAGGTTGCGTGACCGTTGAGCATATCGCGGCGCACGGTCATGGTTACCACTGCGATATCGGGCTGCACCTCAATAATGCGCATGCCCAGTTCTATGCTGGCTGGGTCGCGTTGATACAGCTCTGCAACGCAGGCTTCGGCGAGTTGCTGGTCGTTCACTTCTTGCTGCTCCGTTCTCAATGGATTCCCGCCTTCACGGGAATGACGCACATTTTGTCATCCCCGCGCAGGCGGGGATCCATCTGTAATAGAACTCCATAGGTCTTGCCACCATGGATTCTGTTTCTCAATAAGGTTTACTTTCCACTGTCGATTCCACTTTTTTAGTTGCTTTTCACGCTGAATCACCGAGTACATATCTTCAAACAATTCAAAGTAAACCAGCAAGTGCACCGAGTGCTGCTCAGTAAAACCTTTTACTACATTGTTTTTGTGCTCCCATATTCGCTTTAGCAAATCACTGGTTACACCGATATACAAAGTTCCATTTCGTTTACTGGCCAGTATATAAACCGCAGGATTCCGTTCCATGGTTGCCTGATTCCAAATGGATCCCCGCCTGGGCGGGGATGACGCACTAATTAATTTTGGAAGAAATTCTGCTCCGCAAAACACTTGCGCTGAATCAGCGGCGAGGTGCGGTAGCGGTCTTCGCCGTAAGTAAGGGCAAGATTCTCCAGTACTTCTGCCACCACTGGCACGCCGAGGCTGTCTGCCCAGGCCAGCGGCCCTTGTGGGTAATTGACGCCGCCTCTCATAGCGATGTCCACAGCTTCGGCATTACAAACACCCTGATTCACCGCATCGGCACCCTCGTTGGCGAGCATACAGACGGTGCGCATTACAATCATGCCGGGAATGTCGTCGATGATCGACACCTGCTTACCTATGGCCTGAAACAGTCCTGCAACAATCTGAAGAGACTCGTCGCTGGCCTGATCAGCTTTGGCAATGGCAATACGACTTGCGCTGGCGTAATCCAGAGCCAGGTCAAACAGTACGATGTCGTTAAGCTCTTCCTCGGAAGCGATTTCGGTAGCCATGGCGCCATCGGTCATGCGCAATTCGACACCGTCCACCCAGAAGAAATCGTGATCGGATTCTTCGCTGCGCTCAACGTTAATTCCCGCTTCTTCAAACATCGGTACCAGCGCTTCAGCTGCACCCAAATAGCCGCCGATAATGACGCGCTCTGGCTTAGCGCTTGGAGCGGCCGTTTGCGGAGCAGGTTTTTCCGCTCCTTCTGCATAGCTGTAAAAACCGTGGCCGGTTTTACGGCCAAGACGTCCGGCTTGTACAAGCTCCTGCTGGACCAGCGAAGGCAGAAAGCGTTGATCCTGGTAATAGGCGTTGTACACAGAGTTGGTCACCGCGTAGTTGACGTCCATGCCGATCAGGTCCATCAGTTCAAACGGGCCCATGCGGAAGCCACCGGACTCACGCATCACGGCATCAATAGTGGCAACGTCAGCGCCGCCCTCCTGTAATACCCGTAGCGCTTCTGCGTAAAATGGTCGCGCTACGCGGTTGACGATAAAGCCGGGAGTGGATTTTGCCATTACCGGGTGCTTGCCCCAGTTGGCAGCGGTGTTGTAAACGGTTTGCAGGGCATCGCTATCAGATGCAAGCCCGCTGATCACTTCCACCAGCTTCATTACCGGTGCCGGGTTAAAAAAGTGCATACCCACTAAACGTTCGGGATTTTTTAAACCGGCGGCGATAGCGGTGACTGAAATGGATGAAGTGTTGGTAGCGAGAATGACATCGTCGCCACAAATCGCTTCCAGCTGACTGAACACACTCTGTTTGATCTCGAGCTTTTCAACAATCGCCTCAATCACCAGTTTGGCCGGTGCCAATTCTTCAAGTGAGCCACAGGCTTTGATGCGGCCAGTCAGTTCGTCGGCCTGCTCGGCGGTCATCTTGCCCTTGCTGATCAAGCGGTTGAGCCCCTTGCGGGTTTTATCAATGCCAGTCTGGGCTGCGCCGTCGGCGGCATCAAACAGCAGAACCGGGTGCCCGGCAGCAGCGGCAACCTGAGCAATTCCGGCGCCCATGGTGCCAGCGCCGATAACGGCGATGGTGTCGTTGGTGTTTAGTGCGGTCATTACTTCGTTTCCAGTTTGTTCGAGCTCTGGAAGCTCGGTGATCTATTTACCGGGTCGCACGTCTGACGTCGCACGTCGCACGCTAAAACCAAGCACTTTGTAGATAGCTCCTGGGCAGTTAATCCATACACTGCCAATAGCTACCTTACTCATTGTTCACGTCGTTCTTTATCGAAGGGGGTTTTAGCGTGCGACGTCAGACGTGCGACGTGCGACCACATGCTACGAAGTAGCTTATTCCCCTTTAAATTCCGGCTTTCTTTTTTCCATAAATGCCGCCACCCCTTCGCGGTAATCGTGGGTGCGGCCGGCCTGGCGCATGTACTCTTTTTCCAGCTCAAGCTGGTGGTGGTAGCTGTGAGCGGTGGATTCGTTCAGGGCTTTTTTGATTAATCCGAGACCCTTGGTGGGTTGGGTGGCGAGGCGGCGAGCCATGGCCATTACATCATCCATCAGGTTGTCGTCTTCAACGCACTTCCAGATCAGGCCCCACTCTTCGGCTTTTTTCGCTGGCAGTTTTTCACCCAGCAGAGCGAGTCCCTTGGCGCGTGGCAGGCCGACGGCGCGGGGCAGGTTCCAGGTGCCGCCGGAGTCGGGAATCAAACCGATGTTGCAGAATACTTCGATAAAGCTGGCGCTCTCGGCTGCTACAACAATGTCACAGGCCAGGGCGATGTTGGCGCCGGCTCCGGCTGCAACGCCATTCACGGCGCAGATAATCGGCTTTTCCATACCCATAAGAGCGCGGATTAGCGGATTGTAATTTTTCTCAACCGACTCACCAAGATCCGGCATCTCTGAATCTGCAGCGACATTGCGATCACTCAGATCTTGTCCGGCACAAAAACCGCGACCGGCTCCGGTCAGCACTACACATCGCACCAGTTTGTCATTGGCGGCGCACCTCAGCGCCTCGCGGACTTCGCCGTGCATTTCGGTATTAAAACTGTTCAGGCGATCCGGACGGTTCAGGGTAAGAACGGCAACGCCGTCTTCGACGGTGTAATTTATGGTGGTGAAGGTCATTATCTGTAATCCTTATCGAGTTCGGTGCTCTCTGTAAATTCAGGGCTCTGTTCGAGAGGTCGCACGTCTGACGTCGCACGCTAAAACCAAGTGCTCCGTTTGTCATCCTGAGCGTAGCGAAGGATCTCGAACTTCGAGCCGGCAAAGAGATTCTTCGCTGCGCTCAGAATGACGGCGCTGGCGCTTTTAGCGTGCGACGTCAGACGTGCGGCGTGCGACCAAATAAAGGTCGTGTTCAGCGGCCTTTATATTCCGGCTTTCTCTTTTCCAAAAATGCATTAATTCCTTCATTGCGATCTTCAGTTGCTGCCAGCACAGTGAACGCTTTACGTTCGTAATGCAGGCCTGCTTCGAGATCGGTTTCAAAGGCTTTCAGTAATACTTCTTTGGCTTGCTGAACGGCGAGTGGGGCTTTTTTGGCGATGCGGCCAGCCAGTTCCAGAGCGCGGTTCAGGGTCTCGTCGTCAGCGGTTTTTTCGGCGGCGAGGCCGGAGGCAACGGCAACATCGGCGTTGATAAATTCGCCGGACAGACACATTTTCATCGCGAGGGATTTACCCACGGTGCGAATCAAGCGCTGGGTGCCGCCGGCACCGGGAATAATGCCGAGATTAATCTCCGGCTGTCCGAATTCAGCAGTTTCACCGGCAATAATAATGTCGGCGTGCATCGCCAGCTCACAGCCACCACCCAGACAGTAACCGTTAACTGCAGCAATCAGCGGTTTTTTGAAATCGTAAATACGCTTCCAAAGTTTCGGGCGCACATCCTGCAGTACACCCACTGCATCCAGTTTGGCCATCTCTTTCAGATCGGCACCGGCAGCAAATACACTGTCATTGCCGTACAGAACCACCGCGCGAATGGTGCTGTTCTCCTGCGCTGCTTCCAGCTCCGCCGCTAACTCGGTCAGCAGGGAAGTGGTCAGGGCATTGCGCGCTTCGGGGCGGTTGAGTTTGATGAGCAGGACGCCGTTGCCCTGGGGCTCCGAAATAATAAAGTTGTAACTGGACATATCGTGGACTCTTTCTTAGAGGTCGCACGTCGCACGTCTGACGTCGCACGCTAAAAGCACCAAACCCGTCATTCTGAGCGAAGCGAAGAATCTCTTCGTCTGTTCGATGCTCGAGATCCTTCGCTGCGCTCAGGATGACAAACAGGGGGCTTGGTTTTAGCGTGCGACGTGCGACGTGCGACGTGCGACCAGTCAATTCAAACTTCTTTTCTCTCAACCAACGTAAGAATGCTGTACACCGCAACCGCGACGCCTTCCTGGTTGGTTACTTCAACATCCCACTCTACAACACCAGTAGCTTTTTTATCATCCGGACGTTTGTCTTTTTTGATTTTCTGCTTGCAGGTGAGGCGCGCCTGAATGGTGTCGCCGATACCTACCGGCTCGATAAAGCGCAGGTTGTTTAGGCCGTAGTTGGCTAATACAGGGCCGACGCCTGGCCATACAAACAGACCGGCAGCGGCAGACAGGACAAAATAGCCGTGTGCCACGCGCTTGCCAAACAGTGAGTCGGCAGCAGCGGTCTCGTCAAAGTGGGCGTAGAAGTGGTCACCGGACAGGCAGCCGAAGTTGACGATGTCTGCTTCGGTCACAGTGCGGCGGTGCGTGATCAGACTGTCGCCGGGCTGAATTTCTTCAAAGTATTTGGTGAACGGGTGTGCCGCGATCTGGTTGATTTCCGCACCCGGCATATATTCGTTGGTGATCGCCGCCAGTGTGGTTGGTGATCCCTGCAGTGCGGTGCGCTGCATATAGTGTTTCACTGAGCGGATGCCGCCCAATTCTTCGCCACCACCAGCGCGACCGGGGCCGCCGTGAACAAGTTGTGCCAGTGGTGAACCGTGGCCTGTGGATTCGCCAGCGCAGTCGCGATTAATAATCACCATACGGCCGTGGTAAGCGGCGATGCCCAGTACCGCTTCGGTAGCTTCGCTGTTGTTGTAGGTAAACAGTGAGCTCACCAGCGAGCCTTTACCCAGTTTGGAGATCTGGATGGCTTGCTTAAGATCGTCGTAAGGCATCAGGGTGCTCACCGGGCCAAAGGCTTCCACCTCGTGAGGAGTGGCTGTAGTCAAAGGCTGGTCGCAGAACAGCAGGGTAGGCGGGAAAAACGCGCCTTTGCTCTTGTCGGCACCGGTTACTTCAAAATTGTCGTCACCGCCAAACAGAGTGTCGCAAGACTCCTGAAGGGTTTTCACGGCGGCCCAGGTGTCGGTCACCTGATCGCGGCCGACCAGTGCACCCATGCGTACACCTTCCACGGACGGGTCGCCCACGACGGTTTTGGCTAGGCGAGCTTTCAATGCATCAGCAACGGCGTTTGCCTTGCTGCGCGGCACAAGAATACGGCGAATGGCGGTACACTTTTGGCCCGCCTTGGTAGTCATCTCACGCACCACTTCTTTGATAAACAGACCGAACTCTTCGCTGTCTTCGTCCACAGTTTCACCGAGGATCGAGCAGTTCAGCGAGTCCGCCTCCATGTTAAATGGAATGGAGTTAGCGACAATGTTCGGGTGGGTTTTAAGCTTGCGACCGGTGGTGGCGGAACCGGTAAAGGTGACGCTGTCCTGCTCGTTGAGGTGATCCAACAGGTCGCCGGTGCTGCCTGTAATCAACTGGATGGAGCCTTCCGGCAGAAGGCCGGAGTCGATAATTTCCTTCACCATCAGTTCGGTCAGGTAGGCGGATACAGTGGCAGGTTTAACGATTACCGGAACACCGGCGGCCAGTGACGGTGCAATTTTTTCCAGCATGCCCCAGCACGGAAAGTTAAACGCATTGATGTGCAGTGAAAGGCCTTCTTTAGGTACCAGAATATGGCGGCCAACAAAGGTACCGTTGGCGGACAGGCGTTCGGTGTCACCTTCAACAACAAAGCGTTCGTTGGGTAGTTCACGACGCACCATGGAGGAGATACTCAGCATGGTGCCGATACCACCTTCAATATCAATCCAGCTATCAGCCTTGCTGGCGCCGGTAGCGGCGGACAGCTCGTAAAATTTCTTTTTGATACCCATCAAATGCAGGCCCAGCGCTTTCAGGGCACTGGCGCGCTCGTGGGTGGTCATCGCACGCAGGGCCGGACCGCCGACGTTGCGGGCGTATTCGGCAACTTCTTTAAAATCGATGCCGGCACTGGAGACAAAACCGAGAGACTCACCGGTGATAGCGTTAAATACTTCCTGGCCCTGTTCGGTGCCAGTGTGCCAGTTGCCGCAGACGTAGCTTTGATACTTCATATGTAAGGTTCCTGCCAAATTTTAATTTTGGTGTTTTTTTGTCGGGATCGCACGTCGCATGTCTGACGTCGCACGCTAAAAACCAAAAGCACTGTTTGTCATCCTGAGCGTAGCGAAGGATCTCTGGCTTTGAGCTGACAAAGAGATTCTTCGCTGCGCTCAGAATGACGGGTTTGGTGCTTTTAGCGTGCGACGTGCGACGTCAAGCGTCCGACCAGAGCCGCAACGCGGCTCTTACTGCCCCCAATTCTCAATCACTTCCACAAACTTCGCCAGCCAGGCGTTGGTTTGGAAAGCATCTACTGCGCGGTGATCGATGCTGAGGGAGACGTAGCATTTAGGACGAATGCGAATTTCATCTTCGCCATCCACGTCCACGACTTCAACGCGTTTTTCAAGTTTGCCGATACCAAGAATGGCTACTTGCGGCTGGTTGATGATAATTGGCGCAGCGAACAGGCTGCCGCTCACACCGTGGTTGGAGATGGTGAAGGTGCCGCCTTTCATATCAGCCGGGGTCAGTTTGCCAGTGCGGGCGCGCTGGGTCTGGTCGCCAAGAGCTTGAGCGATATCAAACAATTCCATGTTCTGGACCTGCTTGACCACGGGTACTACCAGACCTGCATCACCAAGGGCGGTGCCAACGCCGATATTGATGTCATCAAATATTTCCAGGGCATCGTCATGGAACTGGGCGTTCATGTCCGGAACGGCGCGCATGGCTTCGACACAGGCAGCCAGGAAGTAGGCGGTAAAGGTCAGTTTGACGCCCTTCGCCTCGTACTCTTTTTTGTGCCACTTGCGGTGTTCGATCAGGTTGGTCATATCCATTTCGAACACAGAGGTCACGTGCGGCGCTTTATGAAGCAGGCTCTCTACCATGTGGTTGGCGATGGATTTGCGCATTTGAGAATGCGGTACCAGTCGGCTGGGAATACCCTGACTGCCGGGGGTGGACGCCGGGTAAGTCTTGGCAGCAGGGGCAGCGGATTTTGCCTGCTGTTTATCCTGCTCGGCACGGCCGCTGTTGAGATAGGTAACCACATCTTCGCGGGTCACACGCCCACCGCGACCGGTACCGGGAATGGCATCAAAATTGAGTTCATGTTCTGCCACCAGCTTGCGAACTGCCGGGCCAATCAGGTGGCGGCAGGAGTTATTGCCGGAATCGTTTACTGCGGCCGGTTGAGCGGGTGACGGTGTTGCGGGAGCTGAATTTGTGGCGGCAATTGCAGCTACTGCTCCTGCGGCCATGCGACCCAGAATCTGCCCTGGCTCCACTTCGCTGCCAACGCTGGCAATCAGTTCTTGTACCACACCATCTGCTGGAGCAATTACTTCTACCGCTACTTTATCGGTTTCCAGTTCGGCCACCGGTTGCTCGGCTTTGACGGTGTCGCCGACAGCTACCAGCCACTTGGCGATTTTTGCCACGGTGCCTTCCTGTTGGTCGGCGGGGAAGGTGAGGTCTATGGTTTCGGTTGACGGGACTGCTGTAGGTGATTGTACCGGTGCAGTAGTTTCGCCACTGCTCAGGGTAGCCAGTGTGGCATCCGGTTCAACTTTATCACCGGGCTGTAAAATCAATTCGGCAATGGTGCCGTCGGCAGGTGCGGTCACTTCCACAGAGACTTTGTCAGTTTCCAGCTCGGCTACCGGTTGGCCTGTGGTTACCTTGTCACCAACGGCAACCAGCCACTGGCTGAGAGTGGCTTCGGTACCTTCCAGCTGATCGGCTGGAAGTGTGATGTTGATTTTGTCTGTCATGGGCATTCCGTAATTTATTTTCGGTCTTACGACTTCACTTCTGATTTCTTAGTGAGTGGTCGCACGTCAGACGTCGCATGTCGCACGCTACAGCGCGTAGTCATTCCCGCGCAGACGGGAATCCATTTGGCTGTGAAGCCTCGAATATGGATCCCCGCTTTCGCGGGGATGACGAGACACTTGTTTTTAGCGTGCGACGTGCGACGTGCGACGTGCGGCCCATAATTTAAATTTCCAAAAGCTCTTTCATCTCTGCAGCAATTTTTTCCACACTCGGCACAGCCACATTCAGCAAGTGGATGTTGTGCGGGTTTGGAATGTCCGGCATGGTCAGGCGGCGTACCGGTGCATCCAGATTAAAGAACAGCTCATCGGTAAGGGTAGCTGCAATCTCGGCACCGAAGCCGGCTGTTTTGTTGTCCTCGTGAACAATCAGGCAGCGCGCGGTCTTTTTCACTGACGCCAGAACCAACTCTTTATCCCAAGGCTGAATGGTGCGCAGATCGATGACTTCCACTTTGCCTTCAAATCTTTCGTTCATAGAGAGTGCAGCAGCCTCACAGCGCTGCACCATGGCACCCCAGGTCACTACGGTCAGCTTGTCACCCGAGATTAAGGTCTTGCCTTTACCGAATGGAATCACAAACTCGTCGCCCGGATAGGGGCGGCGTGCCCAGCTGTCGTCCAGCAGTGCACGGTGTTCAAAAAAGATAGTCGGGTTGTTGCTGCGCAACGCAGAGCGCAACAGACCAACGGCGTCTTCAGCGTTGGAAGGCATGGCTAGCTGCCAGCCCACTTTGTGTGCCCATTCCACTTCGTCACACATGGAGTGCCAGGGGTCGCCACGACGGGCAAAGCCGCCTGGAACGCGAACCACCATTGGCGCGGCAAACTGGTTGGCGGTACGCCAGCGCATAATGCCGGTGTCGGTAAGCTGCTCAGCGGCCGGCTCTGCGTACTTGCGGAACTGGATTTCCGGTACCGGCATCAGACCTGAGAGTGCCATGCCAACGGAACGCCCGATAATGCCTTCTTCCGAGAGGCTGGTATCAAATACGCGCTCGTAGCCGTACTTGTCTGTCAGGCCGAGAGTGGCGGCGTGAACACCACCTTTAGGGCCGACGTCTTCACCGAAAACCAGTACCTTCGGGTTGGTTTCCAGTTCGTAGTCGAGAGTCTTGCGAATAGCGGTGAGCATGTTGAGGCGAGCGCCTACAGGCTTGGCTTCTTCGCTGGCGGCAGGGAACTGATGGCCGCTAGGGGCGAGGCCACCGCGCAGCTGGACTTCCGGCTGGCCGCTGGCGTCTTTCTCTTCATACACGTAGCGAGTGAGTTTGTCTGTATCTGGTTCAGGGCGCTTCAGTGCTTCTTCAACTGCCGCTTTCACTTCAGCAGTGGCTTTGGATTCCAGCTCCTGCCACTCGGCTTCTGTGGTCAGCTGGTTTTCCAGCATAAATGCTTTCAGTTTTGGCAGCGGGTCGTTGGCCTGCTCGCGGGCAACAAATTCTTCCGGTTTATAGGTTTGCGTGTCCTGGAAGGTGTGGCCGCAAAGGCGAGGCACTTTCAGGCGCAGCAGGCATGTGCCCTGGCCGGAACGAACGTAATCAACCGCTTCTTTGATTTTTGCAGCGGCTTCCAATGGGTCGGAGCCGTCACCATCGACAATCTTCAGCTGCTTGTAAGCTGCCAGATTGGCCACCTGATCACCACCGGGAGTTTGTACTTCCTGCGGTACCGAGATGCCGTAGCCGTTGTCTTCGATATAGAAGAGGTGGGGCAGGTTATTGGTGGTAGAGATATTCAGCGCCGCCCAGAAGCCGCTGGTGGACATGGAGGAGTCGCCCCCCATAGAGACGCCCAGCGCACCTTTGTAGTTGTCGTCTTTCAAAACGGCCTGGTTATAAACGATGGATTGTGCCCATCCGGAAATAGGCGAGTATTGAGAGCCTACCCCGCCACACATAGGGAACAGCATGGCCCCCTTGCGCTCGTTGTTAGGGTAGTTACAAACTACACCGATATCGCGACCATCGCTGTAACCGCCACTGCGAGCCAGCGGTCCGGCAACGGCTTCAACAAAATCCAGCCCCAAAGAGAGTACAAACGGACGCGAGCGGTAATAACCGGTGGCGCCGTCGTGGGGGTGGGTTAGCAGCGAGCCCAGCAGTACCTGAGCCATATCGTGACCGCGGGCGGAAAACTGGTTGAACACCAGCTTTTGGGGTACCAGTTCTTTCTCTTCAATATCATCCATCGCACGCGAGGCGAGGATCAGGTAAGCAATACGTTTCCAGTCGTAGGCCTGGATCGGGGATGATGTGGTTTCCATAACTTTGAGTTCTGGTGAGGACATAACACAGTCTCTTGGAGTTTTTGGCGAGCGCAGCAAGTCGCGCACCACGAATTTGTGATGTATAGATACTTTAGCTATGGATTGAGGAAATTTGTTTTCGTTGTTGCTTGCCGAGAGGTGTTTTAAGCAATATCCTTTCTTGAAATGAGTATTTGAGAAAGGGGTTTTTGCTTTGGATAAATTTGATGTGCAGATCTTGCACGAATTGCAAACGGATGGCCGTCTTTCCAATAGGGATCTCTCCGAACGTATCGCGTTGTCTCCGGCACCCTGCTGGCGGAGAGTCAGGCGGCTTGAAGAAGACGGTGTGATCCTCGGCTACAGCGCCCAGATCAGTCACCGCAAAGTGGGGCTGCTGGTGATTGCTTTCGCTGAGGTGATACTGGAAAACCACCACCCTGAAACCATTCAGGAGTTTCTTGATCGGGTGAATAGCAGTTCGGAAATCCTGGAGTGTCATTCAGTAACCGGGCAGTGTGACTACCTGCTTAAAATTGTTGCCCGCGATATGGAATCCTATGAGTCGTTTTTATCATCAAAAATGTTGGTAATGCGTGGTATCCGATCGGTGAATACGTTGATCTCCTTGCGTCAAAATAAGTTGACGGGAACGTTGCCGGTAACTGTGCCTTAACTGCTTCCAATCACAGAATAGCGTATAGAAGTGCCAGGACTCGGGCCAGGTTGCCCTTAACGGTCTAAACTTTGCGCAAACAAAGGAGAGCAATTATGTATAAGCGGAAATGGTTATTGGTGGTGACATTATTGGCTTTGGTTTTTGCCGGTTGCGCGGGCAGCAACTCAAATGCGTTGCCGCAAGCACCTGAAAGCAGAGCGGATAAGCTGGCTCGCCAGGGTTTTACGGTTATTGAAGAATTGACGGGCATTACCTTTCCCAGCACTCTGGATTCCTGGGGGTATATAGATGACAAAGCGCTGTGGGTGGAGTCCAGACCAAAGCGTTATTACCTGATTACACTCAGTTTCCCTTGTAGGGAGTTGAGTTTTACCCAGGAGATCGGGTTTCGCAGTCGGGGAACCCAGTTGATGAAAGGAGATGACCTGATTGTGCCGGGGCCGCCAGTGCGTGATTGCCAAGTGGAGACGATTTTTTCAATGGAGCTGGATCGGAAAAAACGCGCAGAAAACCAGTAGCGATTTTGATGAACTTAAAGCGGCACCCAACTGTGCCGCTTCTTTATCTGCAATGTTCACACAGCAATTGATCGCAAGCCTGATAGAATGCCGGCATGACGAATCTATCAGCCAGTCAGTTACTCGAGCTTCAGCTCGCCCGATTTCGCAAGCGCCGACCCATGCGGGCCGGTTCGCTCATTATTACTTTGTACGGCGATACTATTTCTCAGCATGGCAATAGTGCCTGGCTGGGTAGTGTCATCAATGCACTGCAACCATTCGGGCTCAGTCAGCGACTGGTGCGTACTGCGGTGTATCGATTAATTCAGGATAACTGGTTGAGCTCCGAGCAGGTGGGGCGACGCAGTTATTACAGCCTCACCGAATTTGGCTTGCGGCACTATCAAAAGGCAGCTCGTCGAATTTATGCGGCGGAGCATTCCCAGGCAAGCGGGGAGTGGCTTTTTGTTTACCTCAGTAGCCTTCCCGACCGGGAGCGTGAGCAACTGCGCAAGGAGTTGCGCTGGTTGGGGTTTGGCAACCTGTTTCCCGCCGTAATGGCCAAGCCGGGCGCGGAACGACGTTCCCTAGATGAGACCCTGCGCGAACTTGGCCTTCATGAGCAGGTGATGATACTGCGCAGCCAGCCGGATGACCTGACGTCTGAGCAGCATCTTCGCAAATTGGTCTACGAGTGTTGGAATTTAAGTGAATTGGAGCAGCAATACCGCTCGGTCTGGGAGGTGTTTCAGCCTATCTATCAGCGTTTGAAGCAAGGTGATTTGCTGAGTCCAGAGCAGGCATTCCAGTTACGTACCCTGCTGATTCACGAGTACCGAAGACTGTTGTTGAAGGATGTTGAACTACCGTCATCCCTTTTGCCGGCGTCTTGGATAGGCACTGATGTCCAGAATCTGGCTGCCAATCTCTATCGCAAGGTTCATTCGCTTGCTGAACAGTTTGTGGTTAATGAGTTGGAAACTGTCAGTGGGGCATTGCCACCAGCGAGTAAGGATTACTTTACAAGATTTGGTGGTCTGTCCTGACCAGCACCCCTAGAAGGGCATTGCACTTGCCGGCGGCGACACTACAATAGTCCGCCTTGTCGTACCACTCACCCTCAACTTTTTGGAACGTCACTATGTTTGAAGCTCTGAATGTATTACCGCAGGACCCAATTCTTGGTCTTATGGTTGCCTATCAAAAAGATACCAACCCAAACAAGGTTGATCTTGGTGTAGGTGTTTACAAAACTCCCCAGGGTGAAACACCGGTACTGGCATCTGTAAAAGCAGCAGAAAAGTACCGCCTCGAAAATGAAACCACCAAATCCTATATTGGTGGCCCTGGCGATGCAGTATTTAATGCAGAAATGCGCAAGCTGGCTCTCGGTGAAGGTCACCCGGCTTTGCTGGCTAATCGAGTAGCATCCATTCAGGCGCCGGGCGGTTGTGGTGCCTTGCGTCTGGGTGGTGAGTTGATCAATCGCGCCAAAGAGGGCGCCACCATCTGGTTTAGCAACCCTACCTGGGCAAACCATGTTCCATTGTTTGGTGAAGCCGGTCTGCAACTGAAAGAGTATCCCTATTACGATCGGGAAAACTGTGCCGTGCTGTTTGACGACATGATGGCCACCCTGCAAAACGAAGCGCAAACCGGTGACTTAGTATTGCTGCACGCCTGCTGTCACAACCCTTGTGGTGCTGACCTGAATATTGACCAGTGGAATGCGATTGCCGACCTCTGTGTAGAAAAAGGATTGGTGCCGTTTGTGGATATGGCCTACCAGGGTTTTGGCGTTGGTCTTGAGGAAGACACCAAAGGTCTGCGTCTGATCGCCAGTAAAGTGAAAGAGATGTTTGTCTCTATCTCCTGCTCAAAGAACTTTGGTCTCTACCGCGAGCGTATCGGTATGCTGCTGGTTATTGCTGAAACTGCGCACGCAGCAGAGGCGGCTGGCAGTCAGTTGATCAATATTGCCCGCGGTATCTGGTCAATGCCCCCTGCTCACGGTGCGGCTATTGTTGCCACAATTCTCTCCTCTGAAGAACTCTGCAATCAGTGGCATGGTGAAGTGGCCGAGATGCGTAATCGTATCAATGGCCTGCGTGCCCTGGCGGTGGAAAAACTGAATGCTGCTTGCCCGGGACATGACTTTGGCTTTATCCAAAAGCAGTTTGGTATGTTTTCATTCCTGGGAATCAGTGCTGAACAGGTTGAGCGCCTCAAGCAGGAGTTCAGCATTTACATGGTGGGCTCCAGCCGCATCAATGTTGCTGGCCTGAACGATGAAAATATCGACTATTTTGCCAATTCGGTTGCAGCGGTACTGTAATCGGGTGAAGTAAAAAAGTAGGGGTGACAATCCCATGAAGCGGAGTCGAAAGGCTCCGCTTTATTTTTGGCCTTAAAAATCAGTAGCCTAACCAGCGAGCTATTTTCTGCTTCGACCAGTCGGTTACATCGATCCAGCCAGTGCCCTTTTTGGACTTGGCCAGAACATGGCCTTCAATAACGCGATTCGCAATATGATGCTGATCGAGAATCGCGGTTAGCTCAAAAACACACATTGTTATTTACCGCGTGTTACCAACAACTTCTCTTGTCTTTATGCTGTAAATATAGACCAACGTCCTAAAAATCCCAGCTATTTTTTTCGACTTTAGATTAAAGGTGCAAATTCAGGATGTCTGGCAAATGAACAGCCAGGTCAGCTGTTTGACTGGCTTGTTACAGCAACTTTTTTGCCAGTTGCAAGCGACTCCACTGAGTGACGTCCGTCCAATTGCTTTCGCCAAAGTTGGCCAAAACACGGCCTCCGGTCACAAGGTTTTTAATCTTGTACTGATTCAGTATCGCTGTCAGCTCTAGTACACACATGGCAGCTACCTCGCTGTATAGATTCCTCTTCTATCTATAAGACGTTTCGGAACGGGGAAATCTTCAAGGCTTTACCTATCTTTACGCAGCTTAAAAAAACGTAAAGTCAGAGGTTTTTGCGTGTGGCGGCTTGGGTAAAAGTCGGTAGGAATAGCAGATAGGAATTGTACCGAGTGGGAAGGGCTGATGAAGATCAGCCCAGCCAGCGAGCCATCTGCAAGCGGCTCCATTCTGTTACGTCAATCCAGCCTGCATTGCTGCGTAAAGCAAGGACGCGGCCATCGGATACGAGATTTTTAATCTGGTGGTAGTTAAGTACTGCTGTAAGTTCGAAAATAGTCATAATTTCCTCAACCTCTCAGTCTACTAATGAAGTACATCCTGAGTACGACGTTGGTGGATAAAGTTAACATTTACGTCCCTGGGAGCATCCCTAAGGTTATTTTTATTGTCTGTACCTATATAAACGTTTCAAACGATGATTCGCCCCTACTCGGGTTAAACCGTTTTGATATATCGAGTCCCGGTTTTATTCTGTTGCGTTAGGCTGGATTTTGTACAGCTTATCCATTAGGTTGTCTGGCTGGTTTGCCATAGGGGCGGGTAACAGGCCCCAAGCACAATTTCTGAGTGGGGGAACTCAATGTTTAAATCATTTGAACTGCGCCTGAAAGGTGCAGCTTTGGCATGTTGCATGCTACTTGGTAGTCTTGATGTATTTGCCGCTGACAATCCATCTGGGGCACAAGCCTTTGAACAGCTTGACCATTTGCTGCCTACCCCAACTGAAACCCGGACTGCCAGTGGCGCTCCCGGTCCCGAGTACTGGCAGCAGCGTGCAGACTATCGCATTGATGTTCGTCTGGATGATGAGAAGCAGCGATTAGAAGGCTCGGCCAAGATCACCTATCACAATCGTTCTCCACACACTTTGAGTTACCTGTGGTTGCAATTGGATCAAAATATTCTCGATCCAAAATCCGACTCGATGCTCACCTCCACTGCGCCAGGCTTTGAAAAGATGTCTTACGGTCGATTGGGAAGCTTACTCGCTCGGCAGGAATTCAACGGCGGATATACCCTCTCAAAGGTTGCGGATGGCCGCGGTAAACCGCTGAGCCATCAGGTTGTTAAAACCATGATGCGGGTTGATCTTTCGGAGCCCCTGAAGCCGGGCATGGATTTTGAACTGCAGCTGGATTGGAGCTTCAATATTGTTGATGCCATAGCTATTGGTTCGCGCAATGGTTACGAACACTTCAAGGACGATGATAACTATATCTACGAAATAGCCCAGTGGTTCCCGCGCCTTGTGGCCTATACCGACTACGAAGGCTGGCAGCACAAACAGTATCTTGGTGCTGGTGAATTTACCCTGGAGCTGGGTGATTACGTCGTCAACATCACCGTTCCAGCCGACCACGTTGTAGCCGCAACCGGTGAGCTTGCGAATGCCAACCAGGTGCTGACCAGCAAGCAACGCCAGCGTCTGAAAAAAGCTCGCAACAGTGACAAGCCGGTATTTGTGGTCACCCCTGAAGACGCAAAAACTAATCAATCCAAAAAAGCCAAAGGGACAAAAACCTGGACCTTTGAAGCTGACAATGTACGTGATTTTGCCTGGGCGTCTTCACGCAAATTTATCTGGGATGCCATGGGGGTGAAAAGTGGCGACCGTACTGTCATGGCAATGTCGTTTTATCCCAATGAGGCTGAGCCACTTTGGAGCCAGTACTCCACCCGGTCAATTGCCCACACCATAAACGTATACTCCCGCTACACATTTGACTATCCATACCCCACGTCACAGTCCATCAATGGTCCTGTGGGCGGTATGGAATACCCTATGATGACATTCAATAAGCCGCGGCCATTCCCGGACAAAACCTATTGGGATGTAACCCAGAAAGGAGACAGCGAAAGTTGGTCACGCAGTAAGTACGGATTGATCTCGGTCATTATTCATGAGGTCGGCCATAACTATTTTCCGATGATTGTGAATTCCGATGAGCGCCAGTGGACCTGGATGGACGAAGGCCTCAATACCTTTCTGCAGTTTATTGCCGAGCAGGAGTGGGAAGAAGAGTATCCATCACGACGTGGCGAGCCGAAAAATATTGCCGAATATATGAGTGGTGCAGAGGGCGCCATGGTTCCGATCATGACCAACCCCGAATCAATCTTGCAAAGAGGCAATAACGCCTACGGCAAACCCGCTACTGCGCTGAATATTCTCAGGGAGAGTATTCTCGGCCGTGAGTTGTTTGATTTTTCCTTCAGGGAGTACGCAAGACGATGGAAGTTCAAACGCCCCACGCCGGCAGACTTTTTCAGAACCATGGAAGATGCCTCTGGTGTCGACCTTGACTGGTTCTGGCGCGGCTGGTTCTACGGAACAGATCCGGTAGATATCGAGTTGGGTCAAGTGAAACTCTATAAGCTGGATACCCAAAACCCGGAACTTGAGAAAGAAAGGCTGCGTAAAGAAAAAGAAGAAGTGGTTAAAACACTTTCCATGCAGCGCTATAAGGATGTAGAAAAGCTGGTGGAAAAATACCCGGAGCTGAAAGATTTCTACAATGAACGTGATGAGTTTTCGGTAACTCCATACGACTATGCCCAGTACGAGAAGCTGCTGAAGTCGCTGGATGATAAAGAGAAGCTGCTGCTCAATACTGACAAGTTGTTCTATACCGTTGAGTTTCACAATAAAGGTGGCCTGGTGATGCCATTGCCGCTTCGAATCACCTATGCAGACAGCAGTGTTGAGCAATTTACCATTCCAGCAGAAATCTGGCGTCGAAATGCCCAGCAGGTAACCAAGCTGTTTATTGCCGATCAGGAGATCACCAGTATTGAGTTTGATCCGTATCTGGAAACTGCCGATATTGATGTGAGCAACAACCGCTGGCCCAAAAAGCCGGTCGAGACACGGTTTAAGCTGTTTAAAGAGAGTGCAAAGCCCAACCATATGCTTCGTATGACGGAAGACGGCTGGAAAAAGGAAAAAAATAAAGCCGGTGAAGAGCCTGAAAAAGAGGCTGATAAATGATTTTCCGTGGAAAGCAGATGGCATTTTTAATGCTGATGGCGTTTGGTTTGTGGGCGAGTGTTACGCACGCCCACAAATTTCATCACAGCTTTGCAGAGGCGACGGTCAACAGTGATCGTCAAACTCTGGAGGTGGCTCTTAAAGTGATTCCAGAAGACCTTGAAACTGCTCTTGAATCACAGGTTGGCAAGCGGGTGAATCTGGAAAGCACCAAAGATATTGACCAGGAGATCATCAAATATCTTTGGGCGTCTTTTCAGTTCAGTAGTGAAACTGGCCACCAGCTGGACATGGTCTGGGTTGGAAAAGAGATTACCCATAAAGCCGCCTGGCTCTACTTTGAGATTCCCTATAAAACCGAGAAAACCCTGACCATCAAAAACACCATTCTGGATGGAGTCAGTCACGGGCAACAGATTAATACTCTGGTAGTAACTCGAGGTGACGAAAAGATAAGGCTGGTTTTTGGTGACGGGAAAAATACCCATCGACTTGAGCTTTCGTCGCAGGAGTGATTTCACACCTGCGACGACGCAATATCATTGATTAATGTTGAGTGATTCCAGTACCTCGGTAACCACCATGGTTGCGAGTCGATCCAGCATGTCGTGACCTTCTTCTTCCGTGGCGAGCGCTGGCGCTCCGGAGTAGGCGTTTTCCATACCCATATCGGAAAAGGTTTTGACCCCGGCGATAATTTTTTCTGAAAGGCTCACCGGTACTTCCGGCAGCGATTTTTGCACGTCTTCTTTTACACCATTGGCGTCGGCTGCGAGAACGATGGCGGTTTCATAGCGACCGGCGTGGCATTCGCCTCGCTTGAATTCATCCGAAAGAGTGCGGGCCCATCGACGGGACAGAGGGCAGGCCAGCGATGCTTTTCCTTCTGCAAACTGTTTGGGAACTTGTCGCACCGCGCTGTAGTGTTCGGGTTCGAGGTGATTATTGATCAGGCAGACATGGGCGACGCCATTATCGAGAAAGCCTTTTACCACTGCAGCCAGGTAACCGGTAAGAACTTCTTCGGGAATACTGACAGCACCTTTAAATCCAGCTGCGCAATCGGTAACACCATAGGGGACGGCGGGGGCGATAAATACCGACATTCCGTCCGCTTCCAAACGCTCAGCAGCCAGCTCAGCACAACCCTGTGAGATAACCGTATCGGTAAGTAACGTCAGGTGAGGGCCGTGTGGCTCTACGGAACCCACCGGTAACAAGATAACAACAGGCTTGCCGCTGTCGATGGCGGAGCCAAAGTCGTCGGTGGTGATTCGGTTGAGGCTGTAGTCTTTCATGGTTTCTCTCTGTAAGCCTGTCGTCCTGAGCCTGGCGAAGGACCTCGTAGTTGTGTCGAAGTTTGAGATCCTTCGCTGCGCTCAGGATGACAATATAGGAGTGCAACGCAATAACCTTTACATCTCGCGTTCTTTCAATGCCTTGCGATCCACTTTGCCACGGTCATTCTTGGGCAGTTCAGCCACATATTCTATCAGGCGTGGATATTTGTGTTTGGCGATGCTGTTCAGCACATGCTCCTGCAGTACCTTGGTCAGCTCGTCGCCTTCCTTACCTTTATAGGCATCCATCAGTACAACGATCGCTTTTGGTTTGGTCAGGCCGTCGACATCTTTGGGAATCACGGCACAGGCTGCAACGGCCGGATGCTTGAGCAGGCAATCTTCAACTTCCTGTGGTGCCATCCAGCGGCCATTTACTTTCATCAGGTCGTCGGCGCGACCACTGAACCACAGGTATCCCTCTTCATCTTTGCTGAACAGGTCACCGGTGCGACACCAATGGCCGTGGAACGTTTTCCAGCTTTTTTCGCGGTCGCGATAGTAGCCAAGCGCAACGCTTTCACCTTTTACCCACAGAACACCTGTGTCGCCGGGAGCGACCTCTTCTGCGCCCGGCCCTTCGGCGTCGGTGGGCAGAACTTTGAGTTCGTAGCCATCAACCACTTTACCCAGCGAACCGGGTTTAATGTCGCCGGGGCGATTGCTGCAGTAGATATGAAACATTTCCGCCGAACCAATGCCGTCGTAAATATTGTCGGTGCCAAAATGCTCGTTGAATTTTTCCAGCAGCGTCGGTGGCAGCGCCTCGCCAGCGGATAGCTGGAAGCGCACGCTGGAAAGATCCAGATCCGGCTTTTCGACCAGTAATTTACCCAGCATGGTTGGTACATTGGTAACAATCGTCGGCTTGTACATCTCAATGGCATTGGCCAGTGAATCCGGACGCGGCGGTTCGGAAAACAGCCCTGTAGTCGCACCTACGGCAAACGGGAAGAACAGGTTGGTGCCAGTGGCGTAGCCGAAAAACAGCCGCGGCACACTGACGGTAATGTCATCCTGTTGATAACCCACAGTGCCCTTGGCGTACACCTCGGTGTTAAAGGCAAAATCGCGCTGGGTATGCATGGCGGCTTTGGGGCGACCGGTGGAGCCGGAGGTAAATAGCCAGCAGGCCATGTCATCGCGATGCAGTTGCGGGCGTGGCAGATCCAGCTCTGCACCTTTGGCGATTGCCTCGGATAGTGGCAGCACATCAAATTCGGCGTTCTGCAAATTTGCGGGAACGGTGACGGGTTGTTCGGAATCCTCTCCGGTGGCTACATCCGGTGCCAGCAGCACCGCCCTCAAATCTTTATTAGCGAGCAATTGCGGGGCCAGCGACTCGGCGACTGAGGGCAGGGTAATTAACACCGTCGCACCGGTATAGCCGATAACGTAGTCGATATCATCTGCAGGCGAAGAGGGGTTCCCCATCGCCAGCACCGCGCCCGCACTCCAGGTCCCGAAAATCGACCAGACGAATGGAGGCATATCCGGCAGCACAATATAGACGCGCTCTTCGCGGCGAACACCAATGCTCTGGAGGTAACTGCCCAACGCCCGGGATTTGTCAGCTACCTGCTGATAGCTGTAGTGACGCTGGCCAAACAATACTGCTTTTTTGTCCGCGAGCCCTTCATTAAGTCGGTCGTACAGAAAATAGTCCGCCAGACTGAACTGGTCCGGAAAAGATACGCTCATTGTGGTTACCCTTTCGATGGCACTGGCCATCGGCTCCTAATCTTGTTGCGGTTAGACGCTGAATTGGTAAACCCGTTCAGCACTCGCTTATCTATTGGTAATTCTATTATTGCTCTTAAAGGCACTTCTAAAAATGCACTTTTCCTGCGATAGCCGCGTTGGCATCGTACTCGACTCCTCATGTATGCCGTATACACTCCGGGTCTGTGTGTGTTGCCGCCTTGCTCTCGCAAAAAAATTACTATTTTTAGAAATACCCTTAATTAGCTGGCCGCTTCTTCGAGTGGCTTTTGATATTACTTTACGTGTAAGATAATTATTTGACAAGAGTAACCTGTTACAGCGATATGTGGAAGCCGCCAGAACGAATCAAGTACATAGCAACCTCAGGGCAGTGGCCAACGGCTGATGAGGCGCAGCGGGCACTGCTGTTCCAGCCTATGTCGGTGGGACCTATGCTGCTGTCGCAGCGTACCTGGATACCGGCCATGGTACCTTGGCGCGCCAGTGACGATGGCTTTGTCACTGAAGATGTGATCCAGTGGTATGAGCGTTTTGCCAAGGGGAAACCCGGTGCCATTGTAATTGAGGCCACAGGTATTCGCGATGTACCCAGCGGCCCATTGCTGCGTATTGGCCATGATCGCTTTATTCCCGGCTTGAAAGAGCTGGTTGAGCGAGTGCACATTGCCAGCGAAGGGCAAACCCGCCTGCTTATTCAGCTGATCGACTTCCTCGGTATTCGCCGTCGCCCCGATTCTGATAAATACTTTCAGCGTTTTATGCCGGTTACCGATGAGCTTCGTTCAACGTTACAGGCACAGGACTGGAGCGAGCAACAAATCCGTGATCACGTCGCGGCACTGCCGCTGGAGCAAGTGCAGAAGCTATTGCCTGAGCGGGAATACGAATCCCTGACCATGGGTTATCGCGAGCGGGTAACCGATATCCACCTCGACCATATTCGTGAGCTCCCTCAAGTGTTGCCTGGCCTGTTTGCCGAGGCGGCGGTACGCGCCAAAACGGCCGGCTTTGATGGCGTTGAGCTGCACTACGCGCACGCCTACACCATGGCCAGTTTTTTGTCTGCTACCAACCACCGTGATGATGGGTACGGTGGCAGCCGTGAAAATCGGATTCGCCTGCCGCTGGAGGTTTATCAATTTGTACGCCAGCAGGTGGGGAGTGATTATCCGGTAGGTTGTCGTTTCCTGAGCGATGAATGTATTGAGGGTGGCAGCGAACTGGACGATGCATGTTACTTTGGCGCTGAACTGGGCAGGGCCGGAATGGATTTTCTGTCGCTGTCCCGTGGCGGAAAATTTGACGATGCCAAGCAGCCCAAAGTAGGGGAAGCAGCGTACCCCTACACCGGCCGGTCCGGTTACGAATGCATGCCTCACCAGATTTCCGATCAGCAGGGGCCGTTTGGCCGCAATATCGAACCGGTAGCGCAAATTCGCAAAGCAGTGCATCAGGCTGGCTGCGATACGCCTGTTGTTGTAGCGGGTGGTATTCACAACTTCGAACAGGCCGAGGGCATTTTGCAAAACCAAAAGGCGGATATTGTCGGTTTAGCGCGCCAAGCTATGGCCGATCCCGACTGGTTTGAAAAGGTGCGCACCGGTCAGGGTAAAACCGTACGACTCTGTGAATACAGCAACTACTGCGAAGGGTTGGACCAGAAGCACAAGCAGGTCACCTGCAAGCTCTGGGATCGGCTCGATAAAGATCAGCCTGGGATTGCGCTCAGCAAGGATGGCAAGCGGAGGTTAGTGGCACCATAGTAATATCGTTGCCGGTTAAATCACCTCGGCTTCAAACACACCAGCTTGATTCAAATAGGCCGTTTCCGCTTTTTGAAAATACTTTGAGCGCTGCGCGCGATCGCGATTATACGGTGGTGTAAAGACATCAATCAGGCGAGTGAATTTATCCGCTCTCAGGGTGTGGATATTGCCGTGGTCAACCGTCAGGATCGCGCTGTCACCTTTTGTCATGTTCAGCTTCTGCTGCTCTTTGAGTAAAAACATGCCGGATTCACTGCGCTGTTCTAAAAGGTCGTAGTGCTCGACCTTGAGATCTCCTTCCAGGCACAAAGTAACACCGGTCATATCCGGGTGATCATGCAGACCGATCTCCTCGCCAGGCTCAAATTCCAGCATCGATACCATAAAACGCTGTTGGTAGTGCATGGGGCGAATTTCGGGGAAGTCTTTACGGAAGTTACGGTAGCGGCGAATTATTGCTTCTATTTTGGCGTCATCTACCTTGAGCTTAAACAGGCGCTGCTGCACTTTTTGTGTGTACTTGAGTTGATCCCAATCCGGCTCGAACTGTGTTTCGGAAAGCTGATGACACAGCTCAAGAAAACGCTCCCAGCTGATGGCACTGTTTTCATTGCTGGCAGCTGCGCTCAACAGTGGTGAACAGGCAGTCAGGGCCAGAAAAGCCTGACCACTGAGTTTAAGAATGTCTCGTCGGTTGTATTCACTCATAAAAGACAGTCTAAGTAATTGGCGCCGTTATGAAATAGCTCAGATGGTAAAGCTATGTAAAGGTTCGATAGCCAAATATTTATCTAAACCCGTCAGAAGGGCAGTTGAATCAGGTATCATGTGTTGACCCCGTTCTAACCCGGAGCCCACCTTGAGCGTACCGAGTTCTTCGACCCAATCGGTCGATCCTGGCTTTAAACTGATCTGGATTTTGGCGCTGCTTTCCACCTTTGCGCCACTTGCCATCGACATGTATTTGCCCAGCTTGCCATCCATTGGCGAGGAGCTTGAGGCATCACCTGCACAGGTGCAGCTTACCCTCAGTGCGTTTTTAATTGGCTTTTCTTTGGGGCAGCTTTTTTATGGGCCGCTGTCAGACCGGTTTGGTCGGCGGCCAATACTGCTCAGTGGTATTTCCCTGTTCTCGTTAACCAGTGCGCTTTGCGCATTAAGCTGGGATATCGAATCCTTGACCTTGTTCCGGTTCCTGCATGCCCTTGGCGGCGGTGCGGCCATCGTCGTTGCCAGAGCGGTGGTGCGGGACAGGTTCGACACCAACCAAAGCGCCAAAGTGCTCTCCACGATTTTGCTTTGTACTGCTCTGGCACCACTGGCCGCGCCAATTATTGGTGGCTATTTACTGGAGCACGGTGGCTGGCGCACCATCTTTTGGGTATTAACCGGATTTGGGGTGTTCAGCTTTTTGGTGGTGCTACTCAGTCTGGAGGAGAGCAACCCCGCCAGTCGACGGGATGGCTCCAGCCTGCTTAAAGCATTTGTGCGCTACAAAGAGGTGCTGGGCAACCCCAGAGTGATTGGCTATATGTTCGCCAGCGGCTTTATCTACGCCGGTATGTTTGCCTACATTATCGGAACGCCATTTGTGTATATCGAATACTTCGGTGTCGCGCCGGAAAATTACGGCTACCTGTTTGGTTTAAATATTATCGCCATCGTGATCGCTTCAAGAATCAATGTACGCTTTGTCAGCCAGATTGGAGCCAAAACCATGATGGGACGATCCATTATGGTGTCTTGCATTGCCGGGCTTGCTTTGGGCCTGGTGGGTTGGCTGAACCTTGGCAGCGAAGGCTGGGGAATCTGGCTTATCGTAGTACCCCTATTGTTCTTCCTCGGCCCAATAAGCATTGTTGGTGCCAACGGCGTTGCCCTCGCTTGTGGGGAATATCCTAAAGCTGCCGGAGCGGTAGCCGCATTGTGCGGAGCCACCCAGTTTGGCCTGGGTTCTTTAAGTGGTGTATTGCTGGGTTTGTTGAACAACGGAACGCCTCTTGGCATGTGTGTTGTTATTGCCGGTTGCGGTGCGCTGGGAGTAATTGCCTTTTCGTTGATGAGTAAAACGGAATAGCATACAGAAGCTCGTTGATCATATGCCGCCAAAGTATTACTGTTTGGTTGCCTGTATAGTGTAATTGCTCAAAGTGTACCGAGGGAATGGTGATAGGTATTTGAATATCTCTTCTTGTGCTAAAAGTCTGCACAGTATAAATTTTCCATTCCTCGGTTGCTTTTAATTGGGCTAGTTTGTCTTCAAGAATAGTGGTTATAGGGCCAAAGGCCTTTAAGCAGAGTTTAAAGTCTAAAGGGATATTAATAATGAAATTGGATAACGTAAAAATCTCTGAATTTACTTTTGGTCATGTGCTTAGGTTGGTGAGGGAGGTTGCTGTAATAGGTGTGTCCATATATATGGCTGTTCGTATTTTTAGTGGGGATTTAAGCTTGGATTTTACTAAGTTGTCTCCGCCAGAATTGGTTTCTATATTGTTAGCATTCTTTTCAATTGCACTTGCTGCTGCATTTTACTTCGCCGCTACAAATGCAAGTAATCAATTTTATGACAACATAAATAAATTCAATAAAGATACATCAGAGTTGTTAGGGCGCCTAGATGAGCAAATAAAACATGTAAATACTCGCCAAAAGGAGCTTGGTGATAGGATAGATCGCAGGTATATACAGCAAAGTATTGATCAGGAGGATGATGAGAGAAGAGAGGAAAATGAAGAACAAATAGCTAAAGTAAAAGCTCGATGGGAAGAGTCTTTAAATCAAATATTGAATGTTTCCACTATTGAGCCTGAAGAGAAGAAGCGTTTGGAGGAGGAGCTGAAGAAAAAAGACGATGAATTGAATGTACTTAGGGAGGAGCAGGCAAAGCTGAAAGCAAGAACTGTAATGAAAATAAAATCTTATCTTCGTCGTAAGGTAAGTGATTTTGGTTTGGAGGAAGCGGTAACTTTTAGGCCTGATGAGCTTCTGTATATTTTGGCAAGAAAAGCTGCCCCTTTGGTTAGAAAAGATATGTGTAAATATGGACTTTTGTATGTTGAACTTCCGAACTCTCCATCTGATATAACTGAAAAAGGTGAAGATATAATGTCGTCTGTTGTGTCATCTATGATTGAGAGTGACGCTTAATAAATAATTTATCGGAAAATAAAAGAATCTGGTTTTTTGGTTATAAATTTCCCTTTTTTAATCTTATTAAGATGTTTATTCATCTAGGTGAATGTTTTTTGCAAAAAGGTGGTTTGATAGGGTTGGTGATGGTTTGGATTTGTTTCTGGAGAAACACATTATGCACAAAGGCTCTTGTCTCTGCGGAAAAATAACTTTTGAGATAGCCGGTGACCTGGGTGAGAATGATGCGTGTCATTGCGTCAATTGCCGCAAGTGGAGCGGTCACTTTCTGGTTAGTGCTAATGTTCCTCGTTCAGCTCTTAATGTCTCGGGAGCTGAATACATAACCTGGTATCAATCATCGCTCAAAGTAAGGAGGGGCTTTTGTTCCGTTTGTGGCTCTTCTTTGTTTTTTGATCCTCTGGATACCGAGAAGCACAATTGGACAGGTATAGCTTTAGGTGCGCTCGATACCCCAACTAATACCAGCCTTGAAAAGCATATTTTTGTGGCCGAGAAGGGATGTAATCCCCCCATTTATAACCGAGCTTTTTAGTAGAGGATTAAGCCGCCAACATTAATTGCCTTGGCGGCACACCGCCAATGGCGGTATTTGGTCTTTCGTTATTGTATTGCCATAACCATTGGGTGGCCAATAGCTGGGCATGAGCAACGTTCTCGAACTGGTGCATATCCAACCATTCATGCCGAACGGTTCGGTTAAATCGCTCTATGTACGCATTCTGAGTTGGCTTGCCAGGTTGGATGTATAGCAGAGTAATACGTTGCTCGGTTGCCCAGTCAATTAGCTTCTGAGAGATATACTCCGGGCCGTTATCACAACGTATCGCCATTGGCTTCCCTCGCCATTCAATAATCTGCTCAAGGCTTCGTATCACTCTGCTGCTTGGCAAAGAGAGGTCAACCTCAATGCCTAAGCCCTCACGATTGTAGTCGTCCAGTACATTGAACGTACGCAATGAGCGACCATCAATTAGCCCATCGCTCATAAAGTCCATCGACCAGACCTGATTAGGCGCTGTGGGCACATCAAGTTCGCCAGGATGGTCGCGTTTGATAAGTCGTTTGGGCTTTATTCGTAAATTTAGCTCCAGCTCCCGATAAATACGGTAAACCCGCTTATGATTCCAGGGAAAACCTTTTACATTCCGCAGGTAAAGGAAACACAAGCCAAACCCCCAGCGTCTGTGGGCCTCTGTCAAACTTAATAGCCAGCCTGCAATCTGTTGGTTCTCACATGAGAGCTTTGCCTGATAGCGGTAGCAAGTCTCACTAATGCCGAAGGTCGCACAGGCTAGACGGATGCTGATGCCATCCCGCTGAACAGCCTTTTGGGCCATTGCTTTGCGGCAGGATGGCCTTACAGCTTTCCCTCGAGGGCCTCTTGGCGAAGCTCTGCTTTGATGCGCTCCTCGGCATACATCTTCTTCAGGCGGGCATTCTCTGCTTCCAGCTCTTTGAGGCGCTTCATCAAGGCGGCGTCCATACCGCCATATTTTGAACGCCATTGATAAATCAGGGCTGTGCTGACACCGTGTTCACGAGCTAATTCGGCAACGGAAACGCCAGCCTCATGTTGCTTCAGTATCGCCAGAATCTGGTGATCCGAAAACTTCGACTTCTTCATAGATAACTCCTTCTGATTCACATCATAAAAGTCTCTACTTAAAAGCGCGATTATTTTTCGGGGGGATTACAGGGAGACTATTACCAAATCAATGATGATTTGCCGCAGAATGAGTATTAGTCAGTTTGCTTAACATGGGTGTCGTGCCTGTTTGTATAGTCTCTGAGTTCCGTCAGGTGAATTTGGAGTTACTGTATAGTTTGGTCATGAACTGACGCGTGGTTCTCTTTGAATGTCTGATCAGGAAGCCGTAGCCATCCAACCAGTTAATAAATAAGGATAATAATGAGTGCCAGCAACCTGCTAAGGGAGCTATGGGTATTTGGATTAAAGCAAGCCAATGCTGCAGTTTTCGGAGGTTTCCTGCTTCTGGTGATGGTGGTCACCAAATACTGGTATCCACTGGAAAGTCTGCATCGCTATGACTTTATCTTTCTGGCGGCGATAGCATTTCAGGTTTTTCTACTCGCCTTCAGGCTTGAAACGTTCAGGGAGTCATTGGTCATAGTGGTTTTCCATATTGTGGCGACGGTGATGGAGCTGTTTAAAACCTCGGATGCTATTGGTTCCTGGGTTTACCCGGAGGCATATGTATTCGGGATAGGGAATGTGCCATTGTTTACCGGTTTTATGTACAGCGCGGTGGGTAGTTACATTGCCAGGGTGTGGCGAATCTTTGAGTTTGAATACACTAGCTATCCACCCAAATACCTGACAGTGATTCTGGTGACTTTGGTGTATCTCAATTTCTTTGCCCATCACTTTATCTGGGATTTTCGCTGGGTCTTGATGGCAGGGGTTTTGGCGCTGTTTTTCCGAACTCACATTCACTTCAAAATCATTAAAACCCATCGGCAGATGCCCTTGCTATTGGGCTGGTTCCTGGTCGCACTTTTTATCTGGATTGCAGAAAATGTTGCTACCTATACCAATATCTGGATCTATCCCAACCAATCAGAGAGCTGGCAAATGGTCTCGCTGGCAAAGCTCAGCTCCTGGTTCTTGCTGATGCAGCTGAGCTTTGTGCTGGTAACCTTGATTAACGAGATTAAAGCCCGATCCGTACCTTCGGCGGTATCTGTCCCTGTGAAACAGTCCTGAATTTTGCATGTGTGCTTATGCGGATGGTGGCAGATACGCAGAAGTATATATTTGGCGGACCGGAGGTGTCAGGCTGACTATACTTTGACCAAATTGCTTTCAGGCAAATATCAGTTAAGGGGGGGTAGAAATCTGGTGTTCGCACGTATCATAGCTATTGGGTCCCTTTGATTGGAGTAATACCGTGCCTGGACACGGCAAGATCATTGATATCACTGCCAAGCGGCAGGACACGCAACGTCAAGTGCTTGAGCGGTTGTTCAAACAACACGAATCTGAGCTGCGCGCCTTTCTGCAGGTGCGTCTTGGATCGCGTGCCGACAGTGAAGATATTCTTCAGGATCTCTTCTGTAAGTTGGCTCGTATTGATGGCTTGAGTACTCAACTGGACCCAGAGCTAAACCCGCGAGCCTACCTGTTTACGATAGCTAATAACTTGCTGATTGATTACTTGCGCAAGCGCTCGGTGCGGCAAGCCCATGAAATGGAACAGGGCGTGACACCATTTGATGCCCCAGTCCACATTACCCCGGAAAACATTGTTGCCGCCAATCAGGATTTGAGTTGGGTGAAAACTGTCCTGAAAAAGCTCACTCCCAAATGCCGTACTGCGTTTGTGCTGAAGCGCTTTCAGCACATGGGCATTCGCGAGATTGCCCTCAATATGGGCATTTCAGAAAGTCGTGTTAACAAATATATTGCACGGGCGATGCAGGCCCTGCGCGATGAAATGGAGCGGCGGCACCATCCCGTCGCAGAGAAGGGGAATCTGCCATGAGTACTCTCAATCGTCCGCAGCGCAAAGCGTGGAAGCAGGCTGCAACCAGAGTCACGAGCCTGTTTGACAGAGCATTGACCACTCGGCGGGCACAGCAATTAATGGAATGGAAAAAGGCGGATCCCCGACAGGCGGAAGAACTTGATCATGCCATTGATCTGTGGACTGGTATGGAATCGTTGGCAGAGGATCCGGAAATACAGGACTGGCAAAAGACGGCATTAGCGAGTCAGGCTAAGCGTCCAGCCTTTTATCGTATTGGGTACCCGATAGCGGCTGCCATATTGCTGGGCATGATAGTGAGCTTGTGGCAGCTCCAGCCGGATAATAATGTGCAGGAACCTTCAGATATAGCTCGTTACAGTACGGCACTGGGCGAACAAAAAACAGTTCAACTACCTGATGGCAGCACCGTTATCCTGAACACCGGCAGCAGTTTGCTGGTAGATTTTAGTGCTGACAGACGTCGTGCTGTATTGGATTACGGTGAGGTGTGGTTCGACGTGGCGCAGGATGCCAACCGACCTTTTGTGGTTGAGCTGGATTCACATGCCCTGACGGTACTAGGCACTCAATTCAATGTCCGTAAAGTGCATTCGCAGCTAAGTGTGGCACTCGTAGAAGGTGTAGTGGCTTGTCACCCAAAAGCAGAAATTGCTTCCACGGCTGCCATTAACACTTCAAACCCGGATCTGTCTCGCGGAACGCAATATCGGCTTGTTGCCGGGGATTTACTGACGATTGAGAATACAGCCAAACCTCAGGTTGAAATTTCAGCTACAGAAAATATTGCTCATTACGCCAGTTGGCGGTTGGGTAAAGTGTATTTTGAAAATCAATATTTGTATCAGGTTGTTCAGGAAATTAATCGTTACACCAATCGTAAAGTGTTTATTGATGACGCAACCGTCATGAACCTCAGTGTCACAGCTGTGTTGCATCTCAGCGAGTTAGATGATGTATTGACCGGCTTGGAACAGAGTTTACCGATTACAGTGAAGCGTTATCCGGACAGTATTGTGATTACCGGGAAAAATTAATTGAAAGAGGGGTAGAAATTGTCGATCGGCGCGTATCAATCTCGAAGGGCTTTTGAAAGCCTGGAATTTGAAATTCTGGAGATGGAAATATGATAAAGATCGCCGAAGCCAAAAAATGGGGTAGGGTTTCTCTCCGACGTCGGGGGATTAGTATTGCGCTGGCTGCAACGTTTTCTGCTATTGCACCATCAGCATTTTCCGAGAGTAAAGCCCTGGAAATAGATATCCCTGAGCAAAATACTGCGACAGCTTTGGTAGAGCTGGCCAGCGAAACTGATGTACAAATTATTGTCCCACGTAACCTTGGTACCAATAGCCGTTCAAAAGCGGTATCTGGCAACCTGACAATTGAGTCAGCGTTGGATAAATTATTGGAGGGTACCAACCTGACCTATCGCTTTGTCACCGAAAATATGGTGGTAATTCAGGAAAAAGAAGATGACGATGATTCCCGCAAATCACCTGAGCTGGAAGAGATTGTTGTAACCGGATCCAATATTCGTGGTGTGGATGTGTCAGCATCACCCGTTTTAACGTTTGACCAAACCGATATTGAACAGTCTGGATTTGTAACCATCGAGCAGTTTTTGCGCAATTTATCGCAAAATCATGGTGCAGGTATTAATGAGTATGGCAGCCTGCTGAGTGGTGCCGGTGGTAATATCAGTAAAAGTTCGGGAGTGAATTTGCGTGGATTGGGTAATGATTCCACGTTGGTTCTTTTGAATGGTCGTCGTCTCGCGCCATCAAACAATGGAGATGTAGTTGATATCTCAATGATACCGTTGTCAGCAATTGAGCGCGTTGACGTTCTGACAGATGGTGCCTCGGCAATTTACGGTTCTGATGCAGTTGGTGGGGTAGTGAATTTTACCCTGCGTAGTAATTATGAAGGCGCAGAAACACGTATTCGATATGGTGATCATACCGATGGCAATGCCAGGAAAATCGAATTCGGCCAAACATTTGGCACGAGTTGGAGATCGGGTAATGCGCTTGTCAGCCTGACTATCAATGATCGCAACCCGCTAGATTCTTCTACGCGCGAGGCTACCAAGGGGCGAATTCAGGGAAACTCAATCGTTGGCGAACGAGAAGATGAAACCTTGTTATTTGCAGCAACTCAGCAGTTGACTGACCGCGTTGAATTATACACAGATGCACTTTTCTCTGATCGAGACTTTACCAGCGATGTGATTCTTGCCGGTGGGTTTATTCGCCAGCAATCCATTACCTCATCCAAGCAGTGGAGTGTGGTAGCTGGAACTCGTATTGATTTGAATGACAGTTGGCAATTGGATGTTAGTGGCTCAGTTAGTGAAACTGATCTCTCCAGTGATACATTATTGGGCATAGCTGTTTTTGAACCAGCACCATTTTTCAAAAATTCCGATACCTCCAAGGTTCAGGTGCTGGATGTGAAGGCGGATGGGGTCTTATTTTCGATGAGTGGTGGCGAGGCGAGACTGGCAATCAATGCCCAGTATCGGAAAGAGTCCCTGAATGGAGTGACTTCCTCGTTTGAAATTCCCGGCTTTAATGATGAGTCGCTTTCTTTTGTTGAGGGTGACAGGAACGTAGAAGCTGTTTCCGGAGAACTGTTTTTACCGGTCATTGGTGATGAAAATAGTATGTCCCTTGCCAAAGAGCTCAGCCTGTCACTGGCGGCACGTGTTGAACGCTATGACGAGTTTGGTAGCTCTGTCGATCCCAAAATAGGATTAATGTGGTCACCGGTGGACGGAGTGAGGTTTCGCACCACTTGGGGAACTTCTTTCAAGGCCCCATTGCTGAATGAGATGAATCCGACAACTCCGACCAGTTCTTCATCGAGAATTATTTTGGCGCCCAATGATCCCGGTGGTGAGCTGGCGACACTGCTTCTTTATGGTATTGCGCCAGATCTGGAGCCAGAAACGGCAACTACCTTTACCGCAGGTGTGGATTATGAACCACTGAGCTTTCCCGGTTTAAGTGTGTCACTGACTTATTATGATATTGAGTTTGAAGACCGAATAGCCGTACCTCTCGATAGTGGTGACTTTGGAGACGTGTTTATTGATGAATATATTTACGGTGCAGCGATTATTCGTAAAGGTGAACCTCAATTTCAGGCATTGATAGACGCCTATGCCAGTGGCCCGTTTTTTACTAATACAGCGGGCATTGATGTCGAAGATTTTCAGGCGATTTTTGATAATCGACTGACCAATATCTCCATTCATCGTCAATCTGGCCTGGATTTTAATCTGGATTACGGATTTGAAACGGGGTTAGGTCAATTCGTTTTCGCTGTCGCAGGTACATATCTCTTTGAGTATGGCGATAAAAAGACAGCGGGAGTTCCTTTTCTGGATACGACCAGTACAGTCTATTCACCAGTGGATTTGAAAATGAATGCATCCTTGTCCTGGTCAGGTGATCGAACCAGTGCCACGGTGTCAATCAATTATGTGGATAGCTATGATGAGATTCGTCAGGCAATTCCGGAGCCCGCAAGGCGGCATGTCCCTTCCTGGACGACCGTAAATGTCAACCTATCCTATGATGTGGAGAAATCTACTGGCTGGTTGGCCGGTACCCGTATTTCCCTGAGTGCCAGTAATTTGTTTCAGCGTCAGCCTGGGTATGTATACGGTTTTGGTGTCAGTGATTTCGATGGCGCCAATGCAGATATCCTTGGGCGATACCTTTCTCTAGGTGTTGTCAAAATCTGGTAATTCCAAAAAATATTTTTGATGTTATGAATTTCACGCGCTGGAAAAATCTGCAGTTTCCAGTGCGTGAAATGACATTGTGATATTTGTCATTTTGAAGCTGGAGGGAGTGTGCTTATGAAACAGCATTATCTTGTTGGTGGATTGGTTTCTGGTTTCTTTTTATTGTTTTCTGTAATTGGACTTTGTCAGGTGGCGCCTGCAGAGTCATTGAAGAATGAGATTGAGTACGCACTTGAATATTCTGAAGAACTGAGAAAGCTTCGTAGAGATTCAAAAGTAACAAAGTACAGTGACCCAGAAGAGTATCAGCAGGCACTCAAGGTCTTTCAGGAAAAACAGCAGTCATTTAACATGATTCCCACTTTGTTGGCTGCTATTGAGCTGATTAAGACTGCGCCTGAAAGTGATACTGGTTATTTGGCAATGCGGTTATTTTCGATGCATTCCTATCTGTTGAGTTCTCAGGGTCAAGAGGGTAAATCGAATTTCCCTGAGCAGGATTTGAAAGCGATTTCTGAACGAATTGTAACTTCGGCACTGAGTGATCATATTGACAAGCCTGGTCTGGTCGGAGTGATTGATTTGCCAGTGCACATGGCATTCCTGGAGCAATATGCGGAACAGCAAAATGTCTGGACTCGGATAATGAATAAAAGCCCACATCGTCAGGTGAAAGCAGAGGCGGCATTTCAGCGTGTCAAATTGGCGATTGATGTAATTCAGGCAGGTTCGGTAAAAGACAGTATGCGTCAACTGGCTTTAAATGATTTAAGTGTGTTTTCTGAGCAGGCGATCCAGCAGTATGGAGATGTCAGCTTGTATCGAGACACTGTCAAAGAAGTGGTGGAAGGAAAGTTATTCTCCCTCAGAGCACTGCTTCCTGGTAGCGAGCTTCCTGATGTGACGGCCAAAACATTGGATCAGAAGATTGACCAGCTAAGTCGGTATCGAGGCAAGGTGGTCCTGATTGACTTCTGGAGCACATGGTGTGGGCCTTGTCGGGAGGCTATGCCTGAAATTGCGGTGCTGAAAACTGAATTGGTGGAGATGCCCTTTGAAGTCATTTCGATCAGTATTGATGATGATGTGGAAGAGGTGTTGGGATTTCAGCAGAGCGAACAGCCCATGCCTTGGGTAAATTGGCACATTGGCCCAAGTGGCGACATTCTTACCCAGTGGGATGTCAACAGTTACCCTACCTACTTTCTGGTGGATGCCAATGGCATAATCCGGCAACGCACTACTCATCTGGATGACAGTATGAAAAAGCACATCCGTTCACTGGTACAGAAATCGGTTAGGTCAGAGTGATTGCAGCAGTTTTCTGGCTAATGGTTGGTCTTAATGTGTAATAAATAATCAAAAAATATTTGCGTTTCAAATTCCTGAAATAGAGAGGTATTATAAACGGGCTGTAGTTGGGTGGCCAAATAGAGGTTTTTAGTTAAATCACAGCCCAATACGGAATGTTTGGAAGCAATAACTTAATTAATCAGGAAGAGAGAAATGAACTACTATCTGGCAGTTATCAAAAAGTATGCAGTATTTTCTGGCCGTGCTCGTCGATCAGAGTACTGGTTTTTTGTGTTGTTTAACTTAATTATTTCATTTGCTATGGGTTTTATTGATGGCTTGACTGGAATGTTCAATTCAGAAGTTGGGCTTGGTGTTCTGGGCGGGTTTTATTCTCTATTTATCCTGATCCCGAGCATCGCAGTGAGCGTGCGCCGTATGCACGATACCGGTCGTAGTGGTTGGTGGGTGCTGATTAACCTGGTTCCACTGGTTGGCTGGATTATTTTCCTGGTGTTCTCTGTACAGGACAGTAATGATGGTTCAAATGAATACGGTGACAGCCCTAAAGTACAAATGGCTTAACTGTTAAAAAATGCCCTGATTATCAACGATAGTCAGGGCATTTTTATTTCTGGGTTTTCTTCAGACTGTTACATCACCTCACCACCAGCCACAGATACCCCCTGTCCGGTAATTGATCCAGCCTGATCGCCACACAGCCACAATACAGTATTAGCTACTTCCTGCGGCTGAATTAACCGGCGTTGTGGATTGGTTTTGGTGAGTTCCGCGCGAGCCTCTTCTTCTGTTCTGCCGGTTTTGGCAACGATATTTTTAATAGCATCTTTAACAATATCCGTTTCGGTATAACCGGGACAGACGGCATTGATCGTGATGCCTTTGGTGGCGAACTCCAGGGCCAGTGCGCGGGTTAAACCGAGTACGCCGTGTTTGGCGGCAGTGTATGCGGCGACGTAGGCGTAGCCTTTTTGTGCAGCGGTACTGGCGATATTAATGATACGACCAGCGCCTTTCTCGAGCATGTCGGGCAGGGCGGCTTGGGTGCAGTAGTGCACGCCGTTCAGATTAACAGCGATGCAGTTGTGCCATTCCTCATTGCTGGATTTCAGGTAGGGCTTGGCTTCAGCGGCACCGGCGTTGTTGACCAGGATGTCGATGGAGCCAAAACCATCACGGGCTTTTGTAAAGGCGGCGGTAACGGCAGCTGGGTCGGTAACGTCGACAGAAATTGCCTGGGTGTTGGGGCCCAGTTCTGCAAAGCGATCGTCGAGATGGGATTGTGTGCGGCCCATCAGGGTGACTTTGCAGCCGGCAGCGATCAGGGTTTTGGCAATGGCGGCGCCAATACCGCGGCCAGCGCCGGTAACCACGGCGTGTTTGCCTTGCAGTGTGTTCATGTATTTTCTCGCTTTTTTGTCATTCCCGCGTAGGCGGGAATCCATTGTTTATTTGTGGATCCCCGCCTGCGCGGGGATGACAATCAAAAATCACGCATTAATCGCCATATCCGCAGCGCGTTGCAGGTTGCGTTCCAGTTGGTCAAAGCCCGATTCGTACTGTACCGGTACTTTTACGGCGTTGCCATGGTAGTGCTGTTGGGCGGCAGCACGGATAGTCCAGTTGGGATCCGTAAGGTGTGGGCGAGCCAGGCAGCAAAGGTCAGCTCGGCCGGCGGCGAGTATGCTGTTGACGTGGTCCACTTCAAAAATATTGCCCACAGCCATGGTGGCCACTTTGGCTTCGTTGCGAATCTGGTCGGCAAACGGGGTCTGGAACATGCGGCCGTAAACCGGTCGTGCGTCTGGTGTGGTTTGTCCTGCGGAGACGTCGATAATATCGACACCAGCGGCGCTGAATGCCTTGGCAATTTCCACAGACTCCTGCGGGGTTACCCCAAGGTCACCCACCCAGTCGTTGGAGGATATACGCACCGAGATCGGCTTGTTGGCTGGCCATACATCGCGCACTGCACTGAATACTTCCAGCGGGAAGCGCAGGCGGTTTTCCAGTGAGCCGCCGTATTCGTCTTCGCGTTTGTTGAGTACCGGAGTAATAAATGCGCTCATCAAATAGCCGTGGGCGTAGTGCATTTCCAGCATGTCAAAACCGGCTCGCTCGGCACGACGGGCGGCGGCGACATACTGATCGCGAACGGTGTCCATATCCTCACGGGTCATGGCGCGGGGAACCTGGTTGATCTTGGAGTAGGGCACGGCGGAAGCAGACATGGCTTGCCAGTTATCGTGATCCAGCGGTTGGTCCATGCCTTCCCAGAGTACTTTTGTGGAAGCTTTAGGGCCGGCATGACCGAGCTGCATGCAGAGTTTTGCCTGACTGTGCTGGTGTACAAAGTTGACGATACGCGCCCAGGCGGCTTCCTGCTCGTCGTTCCATAAGCCCGCACACCCCGGAGTGATGCGACCCTCTTCGGAGACGTCAGTCATCTCGGTGTAAACCAGTCCGGCACCGCCTTTGGCCAAGCTGCCGTAGTGCACCAGGTGCCAGTCGTCGGGCAGGCCGTCTTTGGCGCTGTACATGGACATTGGCGATACCACGACGCGGTTTGCCAAAGTCATGTCGCGCAGTTTGAACGGCGTGAACATCGGCGCAACCGGTTCGGCAGGGGCTGCCATATCACAGGCTTTATAGGCTTTGTCGGCAAAGTCTTTTTCGATGCTTGCCAGCCACGCCTGGTCGCGCAGGCGCAGGTTTTCGTGGCTGACCCGCTGGCTGCGAGTCAGAAGGGCATAGGCGAATTGCTTGGTGTCGTAGTTCAGGTAGCGGCCGATCTCTTCAAACCAGCTCATGGAGTTGCGGGCGGCACTCTGAAGTTTCAGGGCTTCGAGTTCGCGTTCATCCTGATAGTTTTTCAGGGCTTCCTGCAGGGACTCATTTGAATTGAGATGTTCGGCCAGACAGATCGCATCCTCAAAGCCCAGTTTGGTACCGGAACCGATAGAGAAGTGGGCGGTGTGGGCAGCGTCGCCAATCAGCACGATATTGTCTTTGACCCAGTTGTGGCACAGCACTCGAGGGAAGTTGATCCAGGCGGAACCGCGGATGTGCTTGGAGTTGGTCAGCAGTTCGTGGCCATTGAGGTGCTTCTCGAAAATTTTACGGCAGGTTTCGGCGCTCTCTTCATGGCTCATATGCTCAAAGCCCCACTTGTCGTAGGTCTCCGGCGAGCACTCGACAATAAAGGTCGAGGTTTCGTTGTCGAACTGATAGGCGTGAACCCACATCCAGCCGTGTTCGGTCTCTTCAAAAATAAAGGTAAAGGCGTCATCAAAGCGGTGCTTGGTACCCAGCCAGACAAACTTGTTCGGACGCATCTCGATATCGCAGTCAAAGCCTTCGTGATCGGAGTTGCGTACTTTGGAGTTGAGGCCGTCGGCCGCGACGATCAGGTCGGCGTCGGCAAACCGGGTTTGCAGGTCTTCCAGCTGAACCTCGGTGGAGAACTCCTGTTTAATGCCTAGCTCTGCAGCGCGCTCGCTGAGAATCTGCAGCATGCGGCGGCGGCCGATACCGATAAAGCCGTGGCCACCGGAACGTTCGGTCTGGCCGTTAATGGTAACGTCGATATAGTCCCAGTGAATCAACTCGTCCATCATGGATTTGGCGCTGACCGGGTCGTTGGCCTGCAGATTTTCCATGGTCTGGTCAGAGAACACCACGCCCCAGCCAAAGGTGTCGCCGGGCTGGTTGCGCTCGTAAACGGTAATGTCGTGCTCGGGGTTACGCAGTTTCATGGAGATGGCGAGATAGAGGCCGGATGGGCCGCCGCCCAGACAGACGATTTTCATTATTGATGCTCCGAATACGTTGGCGTCAAATTACTTTACATGTAAACTATATTAAGTTTGTTCTATTTATGTGTAAAGTATTATTGTAGTCACTGATGGTCACACGTCGCTTGTCTGACGTCGCACGCTAAAAGCATCAATGCTGGAAGATTGAGTGTTTGGCAAATAATCGGGGTAATAGGGAAGTTATCTCCCACTACTCTTGATGCTGCCTTATTTAGCGTGCGACATGCGACGTCAGACGTGCGACCCTGACAACACTGCGCGAAGTCGACGGCATCCAACAGATTTGAGTAAAGATATGCGCCCAAAAAATCGCTTTAACCCCGAAACCTTTTCCCCTGAGCACTTCCTGTGGTCATTTGATCGCGGTGTGGCGACGGTAACGCTGAATATTCCCGACCGTAAAAATCCATTGACCTTTGATTCCTATGCCGAGTTACGGGATATGTTCCGCGATCTGGTGTATGTGGACGATGTAAAGGCAGTCGTGATGACCGGCGCAGCGGGTAACTTCTGCTCCGGCGGCGATGTACACGACATTATCGGCCCGCTGGTAAAAATGGATATGCGGGAATTGCTGGACTTTACCCGTATGACCGGTGATCTGGTGAAGGCGATGCGCGCTTGCCCGCAGCCAATATTGGCCGCAGTGGACGGAGTAAGTGTCGGCGCCGGAGCGATTGTCGCCATGGCCTCGGATTTTCGCTATGGCACGCCTGAGTGCAAAACCGCATTCCTCTTTACCCGCGTTGGATTAGCTGGTTGCGATATGGGTGCTTGCGCTATGTTGCCGCGTATTATCGGTCAGGGTCGCGCTTCGGAACTGCTTTACACCGGTCGCAGCATGAGTGCTGAAGAAGGGGAGCGCTGGGGTTACTTTAATCGCTTGGTGGAATCTGAAAACCTGTTGGACGAAACCCGGGCCATGGCGCATCGTTTACTGGAAGGCCCGACATTTGCTCACGGCATCACCAAAACCATGCTCCACCAGGAGTGGAATATGAGCATTGATCAGGCCATAGAAGCGGAAGCACAGGCACAGGCAATCTGCATGCAGACAAAAGATTTTGAACGCGCCTATCACGCGTTTGTGGCGAAAGAGAAGCCGGTGTTTGAGGGGAATTAATTTTTGAGCGTCATCGCGAGCGAAGCGTGGCGAACCAGTGTCTCTAACTGCTAGTCACTGGATTGCTGCGTCGCTTTACTCCTCGCAATGACGTAGGGAATTTTGAATTTATGAGCGATAAAACCTTTTTGGATTGGCCTTTTCTGGAAGCGCAGCACAAACAGCTGGCGATGAATCTTGATGCCTGGGCCGAGGAAAACATCGATAGCGAACACGGCCATACTATTGCAGAAGTAGATGATGCCTGCCGTGAGGCCGTGTCAAAACTTGCCGATGGTGGCTGGCTGAATAACTCGGTCGCGCTTCGTAGTGAGGGTGGTAAGCTCGATGTGCGCAGCCTCTGTTTGATTCGCGAGACTTTGGCGCGTCATTCCGGGCTGGCAGATTTTGCTTTTGCCATGCAAGGACTCGGCAGTGGGCCGATCAGTTTGTTTGGCAGTGACGAGCAACAACAAAATTATCTGCCTGCAGTTCGCGACGGTAAAAAAATTGCCGCTTTTGCGCTCACAGAGCCGGAGGCCGGTTCCGATGTTGCGGCGCTGTCGACCAGTGCGGTGGCAGAAGGTGACGACTTTATTCTTAACGGTGAAAAAACCTTTATCTCCAATGGCGGCATTGCCGATTTTTACGTGGTGTTTGCCCGCACCAGTGATGAAGGAGCACGCGGTTTGTCAGCGTTTATTGTCGATGCCAATTCGGAAGGCCTTGAGATTGCAGAACGTATTGAAGTCATAGCGCCACATCCTTTGGCAAAACTGAGATTCAATAATCTGAAAGTATCGAAACAGAATCTCCTCGGCGAAGTTGGCCAGGGTTTCAAAATTGCCATGGCAACGCTCGATGTATTCCGTACCACCGTTGGTGCTGCGGCACTCGGTTTTGCCCGTCGAGCATTGGACGAGGCGCTGGCACGCACCACCCGGAGGAATCTGTTTGGGGCTCCAATGGCGGAACTTCCCGGAGTGCAAACCCAGCTGGCCGAAATGGCGCTGGATATTGATGCCAGTGCATTGCTGATTTATCGCTCGGCCTGGACCAAGGACTGTATTGCTGAACGTGTTACCCGGGAAGCTTCGATGGCCAAACTCTATGCTACCGAAGCTGCTCAGCAGGTGATTGATAAGGCGGTTCAATTGTTTGGTGGCCTTGGCGTTACCAGTGGTGTAATGGTGGAGAAATTGTATCGGGAAGTGCGGGCACTGCGAATCTATGAAGGTGCTTCGGAAGTTCAGAAGTTGGTAATTGCCAGGCAGTTACTGGCGAATTAAAAGACTGGCGAATTAAAAGTAGGGTGCGCCGTGCGCACCATAAAATATAAACGGTGCGCACTGCGCACCCCACAGGAAAGAACAATGCAGATTATCAACCCCGAAGGCTGGCCACGTCCGCGTGGATATTCCAATGGCATCCTGGCGGAAGGTAAAACACTTTACGTTGGCGGTCAGATCGGCTGGGATGAAAACGAGCAGTTTCACAGCGACGACTTTATCGAGCAGATGGCTCAGGCGTTGAAAAATACTGTCGCTATTCTGGAGGCGGGTGGCGCCAAGCCGGAGCATATTGTCCGCATGACCTGGTACATCACCGATCGTGAAGAATACCTTAAGCGTCTTAAGGAGATGGGGCAGGTGTACCGTGATATTATTGGCCGTCATTTCCCTGTGATGGCCATGGTCCAGGTGGTGGCTCTTATGGAAGAGCGCGCCAAAGTCGAAGTGGAAACCACCGCTGTTATCCCAAACTCTTGATCCTTCGCTACGCTCAGGATGACAGCTTGTGCAATAAGAGAGTGATTAATGAGTAACGAAAAAAATAGTCGCGCCGCCGATAGTCATAGCAAAAATGCACTACGTGCGTGGTTGCAGTTAACAAAATGTGCGAAGCGGATTGAGGGGCGGATGAATGGTAACTTTGTCCGTACCTACAACAGCTCGCTGCCTCGCTTTGATGTGCTTGCAAATTTGGAGCGTATGCCGGGGGACAAGGCAAGCACAACACAATTGGCCAAGATGTTGTTGGCATCAAAAGGCAATATCACTCGGCTTCTGGATCGAATGGAAGATGATCAGTTGATTGAAAGGAAGCCAAACAAAGTGGACCGACGTGTCAGTGATATACACCTGGCGGATGATGGGGCACAACTGTTTGCTCGAATGGCTGCCGATCATGAAAAATGGACCGACGATATTTTCAGCGCACTCAGCAATGAAGAGGTCAAAACGTTGATTGAATTGATCGGGAAGTTGCGTAATCGAATGAATGAGCTGGAGAGCTAGTTTTTACTGGCTCTTACCAGCTCAAAGCAAATGTTAGTTGATTCCCAGCTCTTTTAATTTTCTCGTCAGGGTATTTCGTCCCCAGCCTAAAAGTTCTGCGGCTTCTTTTTTCTTGCCACCTGTAAATTTTAGGGCTGTTTCTATCGCTGCCTTTTCAAAGGCCGGCATTGCTTCTGAAAGTAAATCTCTTTTACCTTGAGCTAGCTGCTGATTGAGGGATTGTTGCAATAAACTTTTCCAATCATCGCTGGGTGCACTCTTCACGTCAGCATGAGGCGTAAGTAATTCCGGCGGCAGATCCTGCTTGTGAATTTCCCGCCCAGGGGCCATTACCGTTAACCAGCGACAGCAGTTTTCCAGTTGGCGGACGTTGCCGGGCCATGGTTGCTGGCAGAGGAATTGCTCGCTTTCTGGCAATAGGATTTTTGGCTCAATACCCAATTCAATCGCGGCTTTTTTCAGGAAGTGGCGTGCCAGTTTGGGAATGTCTTCCTTGCGCTCTGTTAAACGAGGCAAATGCAGGCGAATGACATTCAGGCGATGGAAAAGGTCTTCACGAAATTGATTGTTGGCTACCAGTTGTTCCAGGTTCTGGTGAGTGGCGGCGATAACTCGTACATCAACCTTTACGGCGGTGTGGCCACCGACTCGATAAAATTCTCCCTCGGCCAATACACGTAATAAACGGGTTTGCGCCTCCGGCGGCATGTCGCCGATTTCGTCGAGAAACAAAGTGCCGCCATTGGCCTGTTCAAATCGTCCCTTGCGTTGCTGTGTAGCCCCGGTAAAGGCGCCTTTTTCGTGGCCAAACAGTTCAGACTCGATCAGCTCGTGGGGAATGGCTGCCATATTCAGGGCTACAAATTCGCCTTTGCGCCGGGGACTGTGGCGATGCAGGGCGCGGGCAACCAACTCTTTACCGGTGCCGGACTCTCCGTTAATAAGAACAGTAATGTGTGAATGGGCCAGTCGCCCGATAGCGCGAAAGACTTCCTGCATTGCCTGCGCTTCGCCAATTATTTCCGGGCTGTTGGGATCGTGAGTCTCGGCAGCAGTGTCGTGACGATGTTCACGGCTGAAATTAATGGCACGCTGGGCTACTGCCGCAAGCTCCTCAATATCAAAAGGTTTGGGCAGGTATTCAAAGGCGCCGCCTTCGTAGGCGGATACCGCACTGTCGAGATCAGAGTGAGCAGTAGTGATTATCACCGGCAAACCGGGGTAGGCTTGGTGTATGCGCTGTAGCAGTTGTAAGCCATCAATTCCCGGCATCTGAATATCGCTGAGAATGGCATCTGGGGACTCACTGCTCAATTGCTCCAGCAACTCTTCTGCATGGCTGAAGCAAACAGTTTTAAGGCCTGCGCGGGCCAATGTTTTTTCCGCCACCCAGCGAATGGCGTGATCGTCATCTACTATCCAGACGGTTGCGTCAGTCATTTTTGCTATTCCGGGGTTGGCTGAGTGGTAAGAAAACACTGAAGCGTGTCTCTCCGGGTTTGCTGTTGCATTCTATTAACCCGTGATGACGGCTGATGATGGTTTGCGCGATGGGTAACCCAAGGCCGGAACCGCCCTGGCGACCACTGATCATGGGGTAAAAAATTCGATCGGCGATTTCCGGGGGAATTCCGGGGCCGTTGTCCTCAATATCCAGCCTGAGCAGAATGCGGTGTGCTGTTCGGCCTATGGTGAAGTTGCGCTGGATTCGGCTGCGTAATGTAATTTGGCTGTTGGGCTGATCCTGAATTGCCTGCAGGGCATTGCGAGCAATATTGAGCACCACTTGCACCAGTTGGTCGCGGTCTGCCTCCAGCTCGGGAACGCTGGGATCATAATCACGTATTAGGTTTAGATTGCTGTCCTGTTGTCCCTGGGTTTCCGCCTCGAGTAATGAAGCAACATGCTCGGTAATCTGGTGAATATTAATAATGTCCAACTTCAGCGGCTGGGTGGGGCCGAGCAGGCGGTCGACCAGCCCTGACAATCGTTGGGTCTCGGTAATGATCAGGTCGGTGTATTCGCGCTGTTCGTCATTGAGTTCAGTAGCGAGCAGCTGTGCCGCCCCCTTGATCCCTCCAAGTGGATTTTTCACCTCATGAGCAAGTCCCCTGACCATCTCCTGGCTGGTGGCTTGAGTGGCGAGCAGGGCTTCCTCACGGTTGATGCGTAAAATCCTGTCTACCGGTTGAATTTCGAGCAGTAACTGGCGACTCTCCAATGGTGTGACGGTGTAATCCACTGTAATGGTTTTTTCGGGAGCGAGGTGCAGCTGGGTTTCGCGATAGGTATACCCGCTTTCGGTTTTGAGAGCATGGATCAGTTCATTGGCGGCATCATCGTCCAGCAGATACTGGCGAAAGTCGCTGCCAAGTAACTGGCTGGCACTGGCCGATAGCAGGCTTTCCGCAGAATTGTTTGCTTCAAGGATGCTGAGCTGGTCATTGAGCAGCAAGACGGCGGTAGTCAGGTTGTCGAAAGCCAAGCGTGCAAAGGTGTGGTTGGCCATAGCCTGGACGCAGCGCTCCAAATGTGCGGTTGATATGGCTGATTGTAAGGTATGGCCAAAAGGAATGCACTATTTTGGTGCGTTCCTGAGGGGTGTAATTCTGGAGTATCAGGATGGGGCTGAGCTTAACGGGTAAAAGCTATTTTTTACCCTGATTGACTCCCTGAGCTTTGAGGGCGCCGGTGACCTGGGATTGTTTCGGAGCGCCGAGAGGGCTGTTAAGCAGCCTGCTGGAGCGTTTTACATGAAAGGTAACGCTATTGGAGCGTGCTACCGTTTTGTTCTTTTCATCCCTGATCTCCATGCTGATGGTGTGTGCGCCCCGGTTGAGACTAGTCAGGGTGAATGTGGTGGACGGTACCGGGCTTCCCCATTGTTTGCCATCAAAAATCACCTGTACTTTATGACCGGATTGCAACTCTGGAGTAAGTGCTAACTTCACTTCTACCTCTTGCTGTCCGGGAGGTATGGTTTGGTCATGCTCAGGAGCGGAGATCCGGACTTTCTTGTATCCGGCAAATACGGCGGGTTCTTCTTCCTTGGTTGCTTTGGGGGCGACTTTTAGTGAGGGGGTTGTATTCAGCCCCGGCATATCCAGAACTTCGAATTTCACGTTGCCAGCAGGTGGCTTGTCGCTGTAGGTGACATTGCCGTGCTCGTCGATAATCTTGTAGAGCTTGCCTGCTGTCGCCGCCAGGGGGAGAGCCAATAAACTCATCAGCAGTAGTTTCAGTGGGGGGTGCATGCTCTCTAACGCCTCGTTGCCATCCTTATCCACCTCAGTGTAAGCCTAGCTCAGTTTGGAATAAAGAGCGGCGCGCGAAAGCGTGACCGGATTGGGGTTTTGGGTTGCCTTGAAATAGACCTTGGACTTTTTATTGGGGTTTGAGCCAGCTGCTCGTTCTACCTACAGAAGCCACTAAACTGAATATTATGAAGACCCCGTCAGAGAAGGTTGTAAGTCTTTCCGAGCGGCGCTTGAACAAGCGTGAACTGCTGGACTGGTTGTACCAAGAATATTCGCAACCGATGCGGGGGCTGTTCTGTGCTCGGTTGGGAGATCGAGCGGATATTGAGGATCTTCTTCACGATGCTTTTCTTCGTCTGACAAAGATGCCGGATCTGGTGGCGAGGGTGGCATCTGGTCAGGGGGTTAACAAGTCATTCATGCTCACTATGGCCAACAACCTTATCATCGATAAGTACCGGCACCTTGAGGTGAAAAAGCGGTACTTGGATGAAGAGAGTGGTGGGGCTGCTGACCGAGTAAATGATGCTTCGCCGGAATCGATCGCCCATAAGCATGAGGTGCTTAAGGTCATTGAGCGGGCTCTCAAAGCGTTACCGAAACCGATACGAGATGCATTTATTTTGAGTCGATTTGAAAATTTATCCCACGCACAAATTGGTGAGCGATTGGACTTAGCCCCTAAAACTGTAGAGACCTATATCGGTAAAGCGCTGTTAAGTGTCAGAAATGCAGTAGCGGAGTTGGATGGAGACGGATATGAGTGAACGCCACGAAAAAAATTCCCACCGTCAGGAAGCTGTCAATCAGGTCTCTCATATGGTGCTGGGAGACGGGGGTGAAACCTTTGGTAAACGCATCGCGATGCGTAAATGTGTCGATGACAATTTTGCATCCGAGGTTGATTCCGCATTTGACCTGCTGGCGCAGATGGAGGATCTGAAAGAGTCTTCGCTGGTTCAGTCCACCATCAAAGGATCAGTGCGCCGAAAAATGGGCAGGTACTACGCGATCGCTGCTTCCCTGGCACTGTTTGTATTGGCTGGACTTGTGCTTACAAATCACCCCCCCGAAGTAGAGAAATTTGACCGGTACCTGACTCGAGTTGGAGAGCAGCGTGAGATTACACTGCCCGATGGTTCTCTTGTCTATATGAATACAGGGTCTGAGCTACTTGTGATGGAATCGGATGCTGGCCGAGAGTTGGTGCTGAGACGAGGTGAGGCGTACTTTGATGTGGTTAAAGATGCGGAGAAGCCTTTTGTGGTTGATGCGGGCGGGAGAAAAATCACTGTGTTGGGTACCGAGTTCAATGTCTATAAGGAGGCGGATCAGCTAACCGTATCCGTCACTGAAGGCGAAGTTGCTGTTCACAAATCAGGAGAGTCGATGCTGCACGAGCTTCAACCCGAGCAGTTGGAGGGTGGTGTGGTAGAGAGTGCAGGCTATCGGCAGTGGCGGGTTGTTTCTGGTCAGGCGTTGAATCTGGATCTTGCTGGGGGGCGAGAGCAGCTGCAGTTGTCGGACGCCACTCACAGCTGGCGCTCCGGGCAGTTGAGCTTTCATAAAACACCGCTATATCTGATCGTGAAGGAGCTCAATCGCTATTCCGGCAGAAAGATTCTGATCGAGGACGATGGAATCGTAGGGCTTGAGGTGACCGCGACCGTGCAAGTGGATGACTTGGGCGTATTCCTTTCTGGTCTGCAGTATTCACAGGGGATTCAGGTGAAAAACCTGCCAGACAGAATTGTTCTGGTGTCAAAGTGAATTGGGGTTTTAAGCAGTTGCTCGTTTTACTTGTAAGGCTTTCATAAGCCTGTGTTTACAATTTTTAATTAGAGGTGGGTATGAAACTGCTAAGGAAAAACAAGCTCGCGTGTGTTGTTGCTTCGATGATCTCACTGGGGGCGATGGCGACCGAGGGGACTGTCACATTGAATATTCCGTCCATGGAGGCGGATCAGGCGCTGCTGAAATTATCGGAATTGATGAAGACGCAGATCATGATTTCCAAGGGTGTGGATGCTGATTTTTCAGTGCCAGAATTGAAGGGCGAGTACTCAATTCACTCTGCTCTTGAAAGTTTGCTCTCAGGGACTGGTCTGACTTATGAAATCACCTCGTCTGGTTTGATTGTGATTGATAACAAGGTGGCGGATGAAGAGCAAGGTGACAATGAGGTTGAGGAGCTAGTTGTCACCGGTTCTCGCCTGAAGCGTGACATCAGCCAAATTGCTTCGGATGTGATTGTATTGGACGCCGATACGCTTCAGGGTATGGGCGAGGCTACCCTGGCGGGGGCGTTGCGCCGGTTGCCGCAGAATTTTGGTGGCGCGACCCCTGTGGGAAACTTTGCCAACCTGATCTCTGCTGACCCTGTCACGGTGGGTGGTGCGGTCAATGCGACGGCGATGAATACCGTCAACCTGCGTGGTTTGGGCAGTGAATCCACCTTGGTTCTGGTCGATGGGAAGCGCTTTGGTAAGTCTGGTGCGTTGGGTGGTGTAACCGATATCTCAGGTATTCCTTTAAATCAGGTTGAACGCGTTGAGGTATTGCTGGATAGTGCTGCAGCCATTTACGGCTCAGATGCAGTCGGTGGCGTAGTCAATATTATCCTCAAGAAGGATTACGATGGCGCCGAAACTGTCGCTCGTTACGGCGAGCCTACGGCTGGCGGCACATCGGAATCTACCCTGAATCTATCCTTTGGTACTGCCTGGGATACCGGTAGTGCGAGTCTAAGCTACGAATACAATCACAGCAGCGATTTGCGTGGTGAAGAACGGCCGCACGTATCCTACGGCTCGACGCCAGAGCTGGCTGGCTTTGTTCCAGATGATCCTGCAACAGCAGGTGTTTTAATTAATTTCGCGTCTTCCACAGTGGCACTTACGGATATTGGTTTTGGAGCTATGATCGGTAATGTCATCGCTCAACACGACGGCTCGGCGAATATAAATCCGGTTGCCAATTTTCGCTACGACCTCGATGTTGAAGTCGATCGCACGGAAAATGGTACCTCGATTATTCCTGAGCAAGACTCGCATACATTTCTGGGGAATATCAGCCAAGAAATTAACGATGATGTAATGGCGAACTTCCGAGTTCGCTATAACACCCGTGACACGTTGAATGCGCAGGGTCCACGTAGTCTATTTGCCGTTTTTCCGGGTACCGATCCGCTCTTTGGTGGGCTAGTAAGTTCGGTTAACCCGTTTGGCCCGTTTTCTGCGCCAACATTTATGAAGGTTAATTACTCAGACGCAGGCATTCAATTCGCGGAAGCTGAGACTGAAACGCTGAATTTAGCGCTATCTTTTGATGGTACCTTTTCTGATGACTGGTCCTGGTCCGGCTCGGTGGTCTATAACACCGATGAAAACACAATCACCAATCACAACACCATCAGTCAGTATGGCTTGTATTCGGCGATAATCGGTGAAACGGAAGTCCAGCTGGATCCGTTCTTTGGTTTTTTGCCCGTTGCCGCCTCTGGTTCTACATCGTTCACGCCATTTAACCCATTTGACTACAGCAGCAACGATCAGTCCTTGATCGATATGATCTGGGTTGGCCCCAGTGTGCTGACGTCAGAAAACGAAGAGCTCGCACTTGAGTTTTCTGCCAACGGTTCACTTTTCGATACGTCGGCGGGTACCGCAGTGTCGGCGTTGGGTGTCAGCTATCGTACGGAAGGCCTGCAGTCACGAAACGAACTTCCTAATGCTCGCGACCTTGGATTCTTTGTGGGTAGCTCTGGCGACACGACCACCACACCGGGATTTGAAGGTGATCAGGATATTGATGAGGATCGATCAATTACCGCCATTTTTGGTGAAGTGTTGGTGCCGCTGGTATCTGATGAAAATGCCTTGCCGGGAATCCAGCAGTTGGATGCGACTGGCCAGTTGCGCCATGAACAATATTCTGACTTCGGTGGCGCGACCACCTATCAGGCAGGGATTGTTTGGGGGCTTGTCGACGAAGTGCGAATTCGAGCGTCCTATGGCACTGCGTTTTTGGCGCCGGTGTTAAATCAAACGTCATCGCCGGTGCTGCCACCGAGTATCTCACCTTTTCCTATAACTGATCCGCAAACAGGTGTGCCTATCCCGGGTGTTTTGGTTTCGTCGGGGGGCAACCCAGACCTTGAGCCACAGGAGTCAACCTCGCTGTCGATGGGTATTGAATACTCACCGCTGTGGCTGGAAGGCTTGACGTTAAAAGCCACTTATCATGAAACGGAATTTACCGATCGTGTGGGATCGCTTCCCGGGCTTTCTTTTGGTGAAACCAACCCGGCGCTGGAGGCCGCATACCCTGAGCGGTATACCCGGGCAATCCCAGGAGATGTAACCAGTTTACTTGTGGGCTATGACTCGCGTTTGGTGAATATCGCATCCGTTGATATCGCCGGTTGGGACTTCGGTGTTATCTACCATCAGGACACTAATATCGGGCAGTTTGGATTTAACCTGAACTGGGCGTATGGCACCAAGTACGAAGAGGTGCTTGGACCTGACCTCCCGGTTAGCGATGAAATGAAACGTGGCAAAGCTGGCCCTAACAGTCGGGTGCAAACCAGTATCAACTGGTTGATGGATAACTGGTCGGCAGTTCTGGATGTGGCCTATAGCGGAGAGACCACCAACCGCAGCCAAACCATTCTGTTCGAAGATACCGCCTCAGCCAATGTACGAGTCTCGTACAGTCCACAAGAAGGGATATTGGATGGGTTTGTGATGACGTTGGGGGGTCTCAATATCACGGATGAATTGCAGGAGGCGCGATCCATTGAGGACAGTGGAGTTGCCAGTTTCTACAAACCGGGCACAGACGACCCTCGCGGTCGCGTAGTGTATCTGGAAGTCAAGAAGTCGTTCTAAATCACTCTATGCAAATCTGACCATCGCGCAGCTGGCTAACCACTAACTGTGTGATGGTTCGATGTCGCATGTTTTTTGGGCTCAACCCTACTTTTATCTGGAAGGAAAGATGATGAAAATCGTATTTAGACTAATAAGTTCGATTGTTATTGGCCTGGTGTTATCAGCTAGTGCTGTCGCAGGTGGAGGTGGCAAAGAGTGGCTGACCGATATGGATCAGGCGCAGGCCATCGCCAAAAAAGAAGATAAAGATATTTTGATGTTCTTTACTGGCTCAGACTGGTGTGGCTACTGCATCAAGTTGGGTAATGAAGTGTTTAGCAAGAAAGAGTTTCTGGAGTACGCGCTGCAACACTTTGTGCTGGTGGAACTGGATCTTCCATCGGCCGATGACATCATTACTGAAGAGCAGCGTGAGCATAATGAATTCTGGCGGGTTAAGTTAGAAGTCAGTGGCTTCCCCAGTGTTTTCTTGACGGACGCTTCAGCGGATCCTTATGCGTTGACGGGATATAAAAAAGGCGGCCCAAAGCCATACATTGAGTATATTGAACAACTGAGAGCTAATGATGTTCGTATCCAGAAATACATGGCGGATGCAGAGCAGTTGAGCGGTGTGGAGCGCGCCAGAATTTTGGATAAAGTGCTTAAGTTTAAAGGCGCATTTATCGAGAACCGCGCCGAGCTGGAGAGAGAAGTGCTGGAAATTTCGAAATCGGACAAATCGCTGAATGCGGAATACAAGGTTGTGCAGCGTGCAAATCAATTGCAGGTAGAGATGGGCGAGAGGGTAGTATTTGGTGCGGAGCCAGAAGAGAATTTTCAGGCGGCGACTCAATTGCTTCAGGAATACAGCGACATCAAGTATCAGGATGAGCAAGTCATTCCCAAGTTTATGCTGGGAATGGGATTACTCTACAGTGAGCTAGGTCAACCTGAAGCGGGGATCGCGTTTTACGCCAAAGAGTATCGTAATGTTAACTATCCGATAATGACACGTATGACTATAGGCTATGGTTGGGCATTGCTGGTCGCCAAAACTGATTATGAGAAGTCGGTTCAGATTCTTGATGAGGCGTTGGCCCTTGATCCTGAGTCCGAGATGGCTAAAGGTCGCGATCACCTTGTGGCTCAGTTGAAAATCCAGCAGCTCAAAAAGTAATCAGTTCCTTCTGTTATTTGTGGCTAATATTTGTGCATACATTTTTAGGGCATTAACTTGGCGCCTTTTTTCGTGCCCGGCAATTTAAGTATCTGTTGGTTTTCGTAATGTGATGGTACGAGTATTTGCCACTAAAAAAAGGGCGATCCGAAGATCGCCCTTTTCGATACCGCAGTTGCTTGATTAGCAGCTGTAGTACAGGTCAAACTCAACCGGGTGAGTGGTCATGTTGACACGCTCAACGTCTTTGCGCTTCAGGGCAATGTAAGCGTCGATCATGTCATCAGTGAATACGCCACCTTTTGTGAGGAAGGCGCGATCTTCATCCAGAGCATCCAGAGCTTGTTCCAGGCTGCTACATACAGTCGGGATAGCCTTAGCTTCTTCTGCCGGCAGGTCGTACAAGTCCTTGTCGGCTGCATCGCCAGGGTGGATCTTGTTCTGGATGCCGTCGAGGCCAGCCATCAGGAAGGCGGAAAACATCAGGTACGGGTTGGCGGTGGGGTCGCCGAAACGAACTTCAACGCGCTTGCCTTTCGGGCTGGTCACGTACGGAATGCGGATTGACGCAGAGCGGTTGCGAGCGGAGTAAGCCAGCATTACCGGAGCTTCAAAACCTGGAACCAGACGCTTGTAAGAGTTGGTAGACGGGTTTGCGTAGGCGTTCAGGGCGCGAGCGTGCTTGATGATACCGCCAATGAAGTGCAGTGCCATCTCGGACATGCCAGCGTAGCTGTCGCCAGCAAACTGGTTTACGCCATCTTTGGAGATGGACATGTGTACGTGCATACCGGAACCGTTGTCACCTACCAGCGGCTTCGGCATGAAGGTTGCAGTTTTGCCGTAAGCGTGGGCAACGTTGTGAACGCAGTATTTGAAGATCTGAACTTCGTCAGCTTTCTTAATCAGGGTATTGCCGCCAACACCGATTTCGCACTGGCCAGCAGTTCCCACTTCGTGGTGGTGAACTTCGATGGTCAGGCCCATTTGCTCCATGGCGTCACACATAGCAGCGCGCAGGTCGTGCAGGGAGTCAACCGGAGGAACCGGGAAGTAGCCGCCTTTTACCGTCGGACGGTGGCCGGTGTTGCCGTCATCGTAGCTGTGGGAAGAGGCCCAGGCCGCTTCTTCAGAGTTGATCTTGTAGAATGCGCCGCTCATGTCAGCGCCCCACTTGATGTCGTCAAACACGAAAAACTCAGGCTCCGGGCCAAACATGGCGGAGTCACCGATACCAGTAGACTGCAGGTAGGCTTCAGCGCGGGCAGCAACAGAGCGAGGATCGCGCTCATAGCCTTGGCCAGTTGCTGGCTCCAGAATGTTACAGCGGATGATTACAGTCGGCTCGTCGGTGAACGGGTCCAGAACAGCAGTATCGTCCTGCGGTTGCAGGATCATGTCGGACTCTTGAATACCTTTCCAGCCGGCGATAGAGGAGCCGTCAAACATTTTGCCGTCTTCAAAGAAGTCTTCGTTAACTTCTGTTGCTGGCATGGAAACATGCTGCTCTTTACCCTTGGTATCGGTAAAGCGCAGGTCAATCCAGCGGGCGCCGCTTTCTTTGATCAGTTCCAGAGTCTTGGACATTGTGTTCTCCGTTGAGAAGTGTGTTGAGCAAATTGAATTAATATCCCGTGTAGCAATTGCCGTGCCAACTTTAAAATTGGCTGAGACAGGCTAAAAAGAGAGTCTAGCAAAGCATTTTGTCAGTTGAGAGGCTATTTTCTGTATTAATTTGGTGCGCAGCGACCCAATTTGGTGCACTCCCCCTTCGGGCAACGAAGCCGCGGAGCGGGGATGGCAAGAAAGGTCTACAGAAGGGATCGTTAATTAGCAGCACCGCAGGAACCCCGCTATAATCACCGCCCCTTGTGGGCCTGTTGAGGGCCCTGAATTTCAGTCCGATTCGGCTAACCTACCCAGGCCCTGAGTAATGCACTTTATTGTCAAACTGTTCCCGGAAATCATCATCAAAAGCGCACCGGTGCGTAAGCGCATGGTCAAGCAACTGCACAACAACCTGACCAAATTGCTGAAAAGTGCCTCCGACGAGTTTCGAGTTGTACGCCAGTGGGACAAACTGGAAGTGGTTGGCCCGGAAGTCAGCGAGACTCACAGTGCCGAACAGGTAGCCGAGCTGGAGCGTCGCGCTCGTGCGATATTGCAACAGACTCCGGGGGTGGCCAACTTTTCATTGGTGCGACGCTATGCTTTGGGCGATCTACACGACATCTATGAAAAAACCCTCGCCCTCTGGGGGGATGCATTGGCAGGGAAAACTTTCTGTGTTCGCGTAAAGCGCACCGGCGAGCACGAGTTCAACTCTGGTCAGGTGGAGCAGTATGTTGGCGGTGGCCTAAATCAGAACACCGAGGCTGCAGGCGTTAAATTGAAAGATCCGGATGTGACTGTTCGCCTGGAAATCAAAGATGGTGACCTGTACGTCATCGAAAATACCGAAGCCGGTCTGGGTGGTTTTCCCATTGGTACTCAGGATTCCGTGATCTCACTGATCTCTGGTGGCTTCGACTCAAACGTGGCCAGTTATCTCTGCATTCGCCGTGGCCTGCGTACCCACTTCCTGTTTTTCAACCTCGGTGGCCGAGCGCATGAGGTAGGTGTTAAAGAAGTGGCGCACTTCTTGTGGAGCAAGTACGGCGCGTCTCACAATGTGAAATTTATTACCGTACCTTTTGAAGGTGTGGTGTCAGAGATTCTTACCAAAGTAGAAAACTCCCAGATGGGGGTGATTCTCAAGCGTATGATGCTCCGCGCTGCCAGCCGTGTTGCAGAGACATTAAATGTGGATGCACTGGTAACTGGGGAAGCAGTTGCCCAGGTGTCCAGCCAGACCCTGACGAACCTGTCGGTTATCGATAAAGTCACTGATACATTGGTATTGCGTCCACTGATCACTGCCGACAAAACTGACATTATCAAGACTGCGCGCGAAATTGGCACAGAGCAGTTTTCAGCCAGCATGCCGGAGTATTGCGGTGTCATTTCGGTGAAGCCTACTACCCGCGCGAAGATGGATCGGATTGAGCGTGAGGAATCGCGATTTGATTTTGCGGTACTGGATAAAGCTGTCGAAGAGCGTCGCGAAGAGTCCATTATCGATATCATGGAACACGTTGATCAGGAGATTGATGTAGAGGTTCTGTCTGTGCCGTTGGCAGAGTCGGTAATTATCGATATACGTCACCCTGATGAAGAAGAGCAAAACCCGCTCAAAGTCAGTGGCGCAACCGTAACCAAAATTCCGTTTTTCAAACTGGGTAAAGCTTTTAAGGAATTGGATGGCAATACCCGCTACATGCTCTATTGCAGCAAAGGCGTGATGAGTCGTATGCATGCCGAGTTATTGTTTGAGGAAGGGTTTACAAATGTGGCGGTTTATCGGCCTAAGTAGTTGTGTTGATTGAGTGCTTCGTAGAGCCGCGCTTTTGGGTGCCGGCCAGTAGCTCCTCATAATACCCACAAATCGTCGCTACTGGCCGGCACCCAAAAGCGCTGAGTAATCAATATACGAAGAAACTAGTCCATAAGTACCGGAAAGGTTTCGCCCGATTTGTCAGTTATATGAGGGCGAGGCCTTTCCGGTACTTATGGACGGCACTTCAGCGCTCAATCGACAAGCTACGTAAAAAACTCACTGACTGCTAAACTGCTGTCGAACCAGCGAGAATGATATGCAGCTCATAGACAGCCATTGCCATTTCGACTTTCCCGAATTTGATCCTGACCGCGCCAGCTTGTGGGCGAGGTGTATGGCGTCAGGTATTTCAAAATTGGTTATCCCTTCCGTTGAACCCTCCAGGTGTAACGCACTATTTAAAATTACAGAACAGTTAACCGGAATATATGGTGCCGCTGGCCTGCATCCCTGGTGGATTGCAACATGGCTGAAAGAGCATATTGATCCAGCAAAGCTTGACGAACAATTGGCGGAATTTTTACAGCTGCCCAACTGTGTTGCAGTAGGTGAGTGCGGGGTAGACGGTTTGATTGACGCACCGCTAGAGCGACAGCAGCCGTTATTTGAGCAACAGCTAAAGCTGGCCTGCGAATACAATCTGCCGGTTATTGTCCATGTCAGAAAAGCACACAATCAGGTTCTTGAAACGCTGAAAAAATACCGGCCAAGTCGTGGTGGAGTGATACATGGCTTTTCCGGAAGCGCCGAGCTTGGGGATAGTTATTGGAAGATGGGATTTAGGCTGGGTATTGGCGGTACTATCACATATGTGCGAGCCCATAAAACCCGGCAAGCTGTACAGCAGTTGCCACTGGAAGCACTACTGCTGGAAACAGATGCACCGGACATGCCTCTATCTGGAAAACAGGGAAAGCCCAATAGTCCACTTTACTTACCAGAAGTGGCTGAATGTTTGGCGGCGTTGAGAGGTGAGTCATTGGAAAATATCGCTCAAATAACTACCGAAAATAGCCTAACGCTTTTTAATTTTGCAGATTAAGAAATGACCTTCAATCCGGAAAAATTTAAACAACAATTCCCACTGTTTTCGCAACCAGAAAACAGCGAATTGGTATATCTCGACAATGCCGCAACAACCCAGCGGCCTCAACTGGTTATTGATGCCGTCACGCAATTCTATCTGTCTGGTAATGCCAATACTCATCGATCGAGTCATCGCCTTGCCCGAAAAGCGACACAGATGGTGGAGGATGTTCGTCAGCGCGCGGCTGAATTTTTGGGGGCGGCACAAAGTGATGAAATAATATTTACCCGCGGTGCGACTGAGGCCCTCAATTTGCTCGCTTTCTCCCTGACTGAAAATCTCAATCAAGGAGATGAAATTGTTCTCACCAGTGCTGAACATCATGCCAATCTGGTGCCCTGGCAGATGGCGGCACAACGCCATGGTCTGGTATTGCGATTTATTCCATCCGTGAATGGCGAGCCTCAAATTGAACGATTGCCTGAAGTGCTTTCCGACAAAACCAGAATTATCTCGATTACGGGAGCGTCAAATGCGTTGGGCTTTTGTACGGATCTGTCTGGTATCAAACGACAGTTGGTCGACCGGGATATCATCTGGTGCGTGGATGCAGCACAGCTTGCCGCACATCGAAAGATAGATGTGCAAAGTCTGGGCTGCGATTTTCTGGTTTGCTCGGCGCATAAATTTTACGGCCCAACCGGTGTTGGATTGCTGTACGGAAAGCGTGAACGTTTGGCCGTTCTACCACCGTGGCAGGGCGGCGGTGAAATGATTGAGCGGGTGGAGCTTGAAAAAAGTACCTATGCCGCACCACCACATCGCTTTGAAACCGGAACCTCTTCGCTGGCAGCAATCGCCGGTTTAAATGGTTGTTTTGATTTTTGGCAGGTTCAGGATCGAGCTGCAATGCAGCTTTATGAAAAGCAGCTGTGTGATTATTTGCATCAGAACTTGAATCAAATTGAAAAAATCAAAGTCCATACTCACCCCGAGGAAAATGTCGGGATCGCGACTTTTTCAGTGGATGATACCGCTGCACTGGATGCTGTCGGATTGGCGCATTGGCTTGATGGCCATGATATCGCCGTTCGGGTGGGGCGTCACTGCGCGATGCCATTGATGGCTGAAGTGTCAGGTGATGTAACAGTCCGGGTCTCTTTGGCTGCCTATAACACCAATGATGATATCGATCGTTTAGTTAGTGCTATTCAGTCTGCATTGCAGGGTGAGCCTGAGCTCTTGCAAAGTGAGGTGGATGAGTTATCGCTCGAAACCTTACAAGCCCAAAAAGGCTGGCAATCCCGTTACCGGATGTTGATGAAATGGGCGGAGTTGATCCACGGCAAGCCGGAGATTCGTAAAGATGAAAATCTGGTTGCAGGCTGTGAAGCAAATACCTGGTTAACACATGCTGTAGTGGATGGGTGTCATCGATTTTTTATTGATAGTGATGCTCGTGTTGTAAAAGGGTTAGCGGCGTTGTTGCTGGTTCTGGTTGATGGTAAATCCACCGAACAAATTGATGAAGTGGATCTTGCCGGTATTTTTACAGGGTTGGAACTGGACAGGCACTTAAGCGCTTCGCGCAACAATGGTTTTAAGGCATTGGTGGATAGAGCGCTTTCCCTGGTAAAAAATTCAGCAGTTAGGCTTTAACGCGACAGATATTTTTCAACCGCCTTTGCTGCCGCTGCCATACCAAATGCTGCGGTAACCATGGTTACTGACCCAAACCCGCCGCTACAATCCAGCTTAACACCGCCCTGCATATCAGTTTTGCTCTGGCAAACCTGACCATCAGCGGTGGGGTATTTCATCTGCTCATCGGAAAATACCGCCTGTACCCGCATATTTTTATTTGGGCTGGTGGCGTATTTGAAGTAGTGACGCAGCCGTTTGCGCACCCGGGTTAGCAGTATGTCACCACTCACATGGCGTAAATCGTTGGTTTGAATACGAGTTGGATCGGTGCGACCGCCAGCGGAACCCACGGTGATGACAATCTGGTTCTGGCGTCGGCAGTGGTTGATTAACGCGGCTTTGGCAAAAGAGGCGTCAATAGCGTCAATAACGACATGTGCATCTGAATCAATCAGTTCGGCGACGTTATCGCTGTCAATAAAGTCATCGACAATGTTAACCGTCAGTTCTGGATTTATCGCTTTCAGGCGTTCTGCCAGTACGGCGGTTTTCGGTTGTCCAACAGTGGCTTTGGTGGTGTGTAACTGGCGATTGGTATTGGTGATGCAGATGTCGTCCAGATCAACCAAAGTGATTGTGCCCAGCCCGGTGCGCACCAGTGCTTCGGCAGCCCATGAGCCAACCCCGCCGATACCAACCACCACAAAATGACCCTTATAAAGAGCCTGCAATCCCGCCATGCCATAAAGCCGGGCAATGCCGCCAAAGCGCTGCAGATGGCTGTCGGAAAGTGTGGTGTTTGGTTGAGTAGTTGTCATTGATAGGTTCCTGATAAAACAGGCGAATTTTACCGGCAGCCAAGGTCTCTTGCCACACCGAAGCGCAAGCTACTATAGTGTTTTGAACAAAAACGAATAAGGATATCGACATGCATATTATTTTGGCTTTTCTTGGGGCTGTGGTCACGATCCTGGTTCTGCTGAGGCAGCTCGACAATGCGGGCATCGACTTTCGAGCCTTGAACCCCTTCTGGTGGTACCGCCGTAGAAAATGGCAAAAGCAATACCACGCTGATCCGGCATTCTCCCTGGATAATCCGATGGAGGCCACCGCCGGGTTGATGTATGTGGCGGCCAAGTGTTCCGGGGATATTTCCAAAGAGCAGAAAGCCTGTCTTTTGTCTCTATTTGAAAGTGAGTTTCACCTCTCTGAGCGGGAGGCAACCGAACTGTTGGCATCCTGTGCCTTCCTGATCAAGGATGAGGACAAGGTGAGGGAACAACTTAAAAAATACCTCGAGCCCAGTATTTCCAAATTCAGTCTTGAACAAAAAGAGTCTGCGATAGACCTGATCAATCGGGTGATTAATTGTGAAGAGCGGATTGCAGAGAAGCAGCGGGAGTTCGTTGAGGCGACAACAGCTTTAATGGCATCTACTGAAAATGTACAGGCGAGTTGGAGATAAATTCGGAAATTATTTTTTACTTTGAAATTACCGGTTCCGTTCGATTTGTTTTGCGGGCACCACTGAAAAATCAGTGGTGCCCATCCCTGAACCAGTTTAGAGCTTGTCAATACAGCGTGCCAGCTGTTCCATGGCCTGATCAATTTGCGATGCGGTGACATACGGAGCTACACCAAAACGCAGCACGCTGCCGCGGGAGTCAGTTAGCACATCATTTTCCAGCAGCATCTGGCGCAACTGCGCCGCATGAGGGCTGTGCAATGCCAGGAAGCCGCCATTGGTTTCCAGTGACTGCTGGTGCACCAGACGGATGGTGTCCGGGTTGAAATTGGCATTCAAAAACAGTTCGCGGAGATAGCCGAGCTGACCCAGGTATTGTTGACGAATGACTTCTTTTGTCAGCTGTTGATCCCTGAAGAACTCGACCACCTTTGCACCGCGAAATTGCGATGTCGGATCGTATGTGGCGGTGGAGAAGCGTTGTTCACCGGCGTCATAAACAGTTGGTTCATTTGTGCGCGGTTTGTCCAGGGTTGAAAAAGATGCAAACCAACCGGTGATAACCGGGCGCAGCTCGCAGCTTTTGGGGAAGCGCAGGAAACAGTTGCCCTCACCCCATTGCAGGTATTTGTACCCGCCGGTCACCAGGTAGCAATCCTCGAGTCCCTCGTCGCGAAGGGATAGGGGGGCATTGTTTGTGCCGTGATAGTCGTCAATCAGCACCGGAATCTGTCTATCCCTACCAACTTGAGCCACTTCACGCAGGTGGGTGTGAATCAGTGAGCTTTCAAAATAAACGCGGGACAGCATAATGGCCGCAGTGCGGTCATCGGCTTCTGCCGCCAAGCGCTCCGGGAATGTTGCGAAAGGTTCTGCCGGCAACATTACCACTTCGACTCCTTCTTCCTGAAGGCGTTTGAGCTGGCGATACATGGAGTGAAACTCGCCATCGGTGGTGATGATTTTGGGCTTGCTCTTCAGCTGCCCTTGTTTCGAAAGAATGGCCGACAACCAGCTGACCAGCAGGATATGGGTGTTCTCGGCCAGGCAGTAAAGCCCTTCGGGGTCGTCATACCATTCACGCAGGTAGTTGCGGAGAATGTCCGCTTTTTCAAAGGCAGCGTGCCACTTTTCATCCACCGAGCGCGCAGCGGCATCAAATGCCTCAATCTGGCCTTCGACAGCGACATCAGGCCACGCCTGGTGAGAGTGACCGGAAAATAACAGCCGGTTGGCAACATTGAAGCGGGAGTAGTGGGGGGCAAGCCTTTCGGCCAGGGCGTTAAAGTCGTGCATCGGGAAGCCTGATAAGAATTAATTTACACGTAAAGCACTAGTTTAAGCGTGCTAACTAATTGATTCAATTATCCCTTTGCAAGAATTGAGGTACAATTTCGGAAAATCGACCAACATGGCAGAACAGAAAATCGGAGCCACAGACCACTCATGAGCCAAGATCATCTGCTCTCTGCTATCAAAGAGGCGTTGCGCGAGCATCACTACAAGATGCTCAGGCCCAGCCGTGGCGTGTTTCAGGCGGATGTCTATCTGCTGAACATTGATGGTCAATATGTGGTGGTTAAAGACTTCAGTAACCGCCCCTGGTTAAGCCGGATACTGGTCTGCCGCTCCTTGGTTAAGCGTGAAGTCAAGGTTCTGGAAGCCTTTGGGACAAGCGGCTTCCTTCCCCAATATTTCGGGCGTATATCTGACGATATCTTTGCCATGGAGTTTCTGGAGGGGGAGCACCCCGGACGTCGCAATCGCGGCAAATGGCCACAGGCATACCAGCAGGCCAGGGAGTTTCTTGAGCTGTTCCACAAAAAAGGCTACTGCCACAACGACTTTCGCCGAAATAACGTACTTATCCAGCCGGATGGCTCTGTGCGGTTCTTTGATTTCGCAGCCGCCATTAAAAAGCCACAGCGCTTTCAAAAGCTGTTGTTTGTATGGATGTGGCTGATCGGTGTGATGCAACGTGCCGATATGACCAGTTTACTGAAGATGAAGTATGACTTGTCTGGTGAACCCCTTACTACGGAAGAGCGCCTCTTGCTGAAAAAACCCAAGTGGGTGAGGGTGCTTCAGCGTCTGTGGACGAATGGTATAAATAAGCCGATCTTAAGGCGGTTCAAATAATCGGATGGCGGTCATGCGGCTGGCAATGCTGCGCTTAGGAAAGCCTCTATTCCCATTAAAAATGCCCCTCCATGCAGGAGGGGCTTGTCTGAACAATTAGCTACAGTAACGATTAAGCCGGGTTGTCACCACCACAAGAGCCACAGCAGCTGGTAACTGAATGGACTGGTTCAGCGGTGGTATAAGTGGCAGCCGGGTGAACTGGTCTGGGGTCTGCCAGGAACACGCCCTTGACCACCTGCCAGGCAACGGCCAGTGCACCGACAATAAATACCACATCACCTATGGTTCTAATCCAGCGCAACGTTACCAGGATTTCACTTTGTGTGAGCACTTCGCTTCGCGCATACCAAAGGCCTTCTGAACTGCTGGCAAAGAACTGGATAATACCTACCGGTAGCAGACTGGTGAACAACATCAGTACCAGGCCACCGTTAAGCCACCAGAAGGCCGTTCTCATCAGCTTGTCATCAAACACCATTTGAGGGCGGATATAACGAAGTATCAGAAGGGTAAAGCCAAGCGCCAGGAATCCGTACACTCCGAACAGGGCAGCGTGGGCATGTGTTGCCGTGGTGTTCAGACCCTGTGTGTAGTAGAGCGCAATCGGCGGATTAATAGAGAAGCCCAACACGCCGGCACCCAACATATTCCAGAATGCTACGGCAACGAAGAACATCAGTGGCCATTTAATATTTTCCATCCAGGGGGCGCGTTTTTTCAGACTGTAATGCTCCCAGGCCTCGTAACCCAGTACGATCAATGGCACCACTTCCAGTGCACTGAAAGTAGCTCCTACCGCCATTACCGGAGTTGTAGTGCCGGAAAAATAGAGGTGGTGGAAGGTTCCAGGAACGCCGCCCAGCATGAAAAGTGAAGCTGATGCCAGAGAGGCAACAGTGGCCATGCGCTTGGAGACCAGCCCCATGTTGTAGAAAATAAAGGCCAGCGCAGTAGTGGCGAATACTTCAAAGAAGCCTTCTACCCACAGGTGCACAATCCACCAGCGCCAGTATTCCATCACCGAGATGTGGGTGCGTTCGCCGTAAAAGAAGCCGGCACCGTAAAACAAGCCAATGGCAATTACCGATGCGGCGAACAGGGCCAGGAGGTTTTTATCACCTTTCTGGCGCAGGGCCGGAATTACACCGCGCAGCATAAGCACCAGCCACAAAACTACACCAACAAATTTACCGATCTGCCAGACTCGACCTAAATCGACAAATTCATAGCCTTGATGGCCGAACCAGAAGTTCAGGTGGGCGGGCATGATTTGGGCGATGGCCAGGTAGTTACCGATAAAAGAACCCGCCACAACAGCGATGAGCGCCCAGAACAGAATATCAACGCCCAGTTTCTGGTACTTGGGATCTTTGCCGCCGTTGATGATGGGGGCCAAAAATAGGCCAGCCGCCAAAAAGCCGGTAGCGATCCAGAACAGGGCTGACTGGATATGCCAGGTACGCGCCAGACTGTAGGGCAGCCACTCGGAGAGTTGCAGTCCGTAAAAGCTCTGGCCCTCCACAGTGTAGTGAGCGGTCAGGCCGCCCAGGAACACCTGGAACACAAACAGCCCAACAACCACAAACAGGTATTTGCCCAACGCTTTTTGCGAGGGGGTAAGGTTAAAGGTAGTGATAGGGTCCTGTTTGGGTGCTGCTGGAGGCTCCTCTTCTTTGCGGGTAAATGACCAGCACCATACCAGTGCACCAATACCCGCGATCAGTAGCACAACGCTGATGATGGACCAGACGATATTTTCGGAAGTGGGCTTGTTGTCGATTAGTGGCTCATGTGGCCAGTTGTTAGTGTACGTGGCACTGCCTTCGGTACGCTCGGTCGCTGCCGCCCAGGCTGTCCAGAAAAAGAAACGGGTTAATTGCTGACGCCTCTCCGCACTGGGCAGGGTGACCTCTTTCATGGCGTAGTGTTCACGGGTTGGCTGTAACGCCTTGTCACCACCAAATAAAGCGTCGTAATAGGCTGCAGTCTCAGTTATTGCTTCGATCCGTCGATCCGAAAGGACGGCAGTATCATGGGCAGCGTTGTAAGTACTGGTGCGGTATTCCTCTTTGAGGTCGTACTGCAGGTCGTGCTGCTGCTTGCCAGTGAGTTCGGCGTAGGGTGTGCGGTGCTGCTCCCTGGCTGCGATTTCAAGCCAGTTGAGCAACTCCCGGTGCAGCCAGTCAGCGGTCCAGTCCGGAGCCTGATAGGCGCCATGGCCCCATATCGATCCCAGCTGCATGCCTCCTACAGACTGCCAGGCAGTTTGACCGTCCAGAATATCCTGATTGGTGAATAGCAGGCCTCCCGATTCGGTTTCATATCGGGAGGGGATGGGAGGAGCTTCCCGATACACTTCGGTACCGAAGTACCCCAGGATGGAGAAGGTGATGGCCAGCACTCCTATGAGTGTCCACCACAGTTTTTTGTAGGCTTGCATAGCTGGTCTCTCGCTCAAGTTGGGTAATGGGATTAACGGGGTATGTTTTGCTTACACCGTTCCAATTAAAGATTCATATAGTTTGCATCTTTTTGGCGGCAGTGTACTCTCGTGATTTAAAGATGTAAACTACATGCATATTAAAAATTGGGATTAGACTGAGGCTGACTACAGATGAATATCACCCGATTTACTGACTATTCACTACGAGTGCTGATCTACCTGGCGCTACAGGACGACGAACTGGTTACCATTAAAGAGGTGGCTGAACGGTATGGAATTTCCAAGAATCACCTGATGAAAGTGGTTCAGGAGCTCAACATCAAGGGCTATCTGACAGCAATCCGGGGAAAAAACGGTGGTATGCGGTTAAGTCGTCCTGCATCTGAGATTAATGTTGGGGAATTGGTGAGAATGGTCGAGCAGAGCTCTACACTGGTGGAGTGCTTTGGAGACAATAATCAGTGTGTGATCACCTCTGCGTGTCGATTAAAGCTGATCTTTGCCGAAGCAATGGAGAGCTTTTTCGCGACGTTGGATCAGTACACGCTCGCAGACCTGGTGGCTGAAAACGATAAACGGAAATTGACGGCCATTCTCGCGATAGAGGGGTAATTGCCAGTCGTCAGCAATCTGGCAGGTCACCTGCAAAAGAACTACTATCCCCTGCAACACTCCCACCTGTATAATGCGCGCCTTTTGTACAGTGGCCCGAAGGCCGATCCGGAGTCCCCATGAGTAACCCCAATATCGAAAAGCTGCGCAATATCGCCATTATTGCCCACGTTGACCACGGCAAGACCACGTTGGTGGATAAGTTGCTGCAGCAGTCCGGCACCCTTGACCGTAAGGATCAGGGCGCGGAGCGCGTGATGGACTCCAATGATCAGGAGAAAGAGCGCGGAATTACCATTCTGGCCAAGAATACTGCGATCAACTGGAACGGCTACCGCATCAACATTGTGGATACTCCGGGGCACGCCGACTTCGGTGGAGAGGTAGAGCGTGTACTGTCTATGGTGGACAGCGTACTGTTGCTGGTGGATGCCGTTGACGGCCCGATGCCACAAACCCGCTTTGTAACCTCGAAGGCCTTTGAGAAAGGGCTCAACCCGATTGTGGTCATCAATAAGATCGACCGCCCTGGCGCACGTCCGGACTGGGTGATGGATCAGGTATTCGATCTGTTTGACCGCTTGGGTGCTACCGACGAACAGCTGGACTTCCCAGTTATTTACGCCTCTGCCCTGAACGGTATTGCCGGTCTGGATGACAGCGATATGGCTGAAGACATGACTCCGCTGTTTGAGCAGATCGTAGAGAAAGTAGCTCCGCCTCAAGTAGATGTGGATGCGCCATTCCAGATGCAGATCTCGGCACTGGATTACAACAGCTATGTGGGCGTTATCGGTATTGGTCGCATTACCCGTGGCTCCCTGTCACCTAACGATCAGGTAGTGGTTGTCGATATTGACGGCAAGACCCGCAAGGCCAAAGTGCTTCAGGTTATGGGCCATATGGGGCTGGAGCGTGTTGAGGTAGACAAGGCATCAGCGGGCGACATCGTTTGTATTACCGGTATCGACGGCCTGAATATCTCCGACACCATCTGTAATCCGGCCCATCCGGAAGCGCTGCCGGCGCTGAGCGTGGATGAGCCAACTGTAAGCATGACTTTCCAGGTAAACGATTCCCCGTTTGCTGGTAAAGAGGGCAAGTTTGTTACTTCTCGCAATATCAAGGAGCGCCTGGAACAGGAGCTGATCCACAACGTGGCACTGCGTGTTGAGCCAGGTGACAGCCCCGACAAATTCAAGGTATCCGGGCGCGGTGAATTGCACTTGTCGGTATTGATCGAGACCATGCGTCGTGAAGGATTTGAATTGGGTGTATCACGCCCTGAAGTGGTTCAGAAGGTTGTCGATGGTGAAATCCAGGAACCCTATGAGCAAGTGGTGATTGATGTTGAAGAGCAACATCAGGGCTCCATCATGGAAGAACTGGGTCTGCGCAAAGCTGAATTGACCAACATGGTTCCAGATGGCAAGGGTCGCGTTAAGCTGGAGTTCATCGTGCCGTCTCGCGGCCTGATTGGTTTCCGTGGCCTGTTCCTGACCCTGACTTCGGGCTCCGGCATCATGACCAGTATTTTTGATCACTACGGTCCAGTAAAAGCTGGTGAAGTAGTCAGCCGTCAGAATGGCGTTCTGGTGTCCATGGTGAACGGCAAGACTCTGGCCTACGCACTCTTCACGCTGCAGGATCGTGGTCGTCTGTTCCTGGGCCACGGTATCGACGTATACGAAGGCCAGGTAATTGGTATTCACTCCCGCGACAACGACCTAGCAGTGAACCCGACCAAAGGCAAGCAGCTCACCAACATTCGTGCTGCTGGTACTGATGAAGCGCTGACCCTGACCCCGCCGATTCGTCATACATTGGAGCAGGCGCTGGAGTTTATTGAGGACGATGAGCTGGTAGAAGTAACGCCAGAGAGCATTCGTATTCGTAAGAAGCTGCTCAAGGAAAACGAGCGCAAACGCGGACGCAAGTTCTGATTTAATCAGAATTCAAAAAGGCACTGTGAAAACAGTGCCTTTTTTGTATCCCGTATATGAATAGGGAGAAAAGTACTACTTTATGGTAGTGTTACCTAGGGTCTGTTAACACTAATTGAATACTTACTGTTGTGACTAAAAAAGTGCCAATCAAGGCATGAGGAGAGTAGTTTGGTTGCTCCAAATAAACGACGAATAACGTAGAGTGGCGCTTTTTTAGCCGCAACCCGAAGGGCTGAGGCCATTTTTCCGTCCAGCTGCGTTATCAGTCGTTCATGTAGAATGACTACACATCACTCCTTCTGCCTTGCTGAACAAAAAAATGGCCCTCAGCAGTAAATATTCAATTAGTGTTAACAGGCCCTAACAATAAAAATACCCGGAAGGGGGAGATCCGATCATGTCCAATTCCCGCCCAAACCCGAACGATAGTAATGATAAAGTGTTTGCCATAGGCCAGCTTCGTCAGGAAGAGCTAGGTGAATCTCTGCCGGTCGGACTGTTGCTGATGACTTTAGGCTGCCTTGGTTTTGGTGCCTGGCATTATCTGGTGGTGAACTCGTTATTTTCCCTAATTTTGACTGTGGCCGGGGTGTTGAGCCTGGCAATGCTGTTGATGTTGCGACTCAGTGGCAAACGCTTGATTCCACAAATCCAGAATGCTTTTGGAATGCTGTTGGGAGCGATGAGTGTTCTTTTTGTGCTGATGTGTGATGTTGAGCAGGTCGGAATGTTGGCCAGTCTTTGCATGATGGTTGGGTTCAGCTCGGTACTCAATTTTCAGCGTGCCAGCTGGATGGCCATCGCGACCTTTGCTGCATTGGTTGTTGTTTACCTTGGCTGGCAGGAGTTGGCTGAAGCGAGCTACAGCAACAGTATGTGGCTAATGTATCTGGGAACCTATATTTCGGTAGGAGTTTACCTTTGTACACTGGAGTTTTGTCGTCGCCGTGGCCGTGAAAAACTGGTGGCGGTTTCACGTCAGTTCAATCGAGTGGCAGCTACAGACCAGCTCACCAAATTGCCTAATCGCAGGGAGATGGAACGTCTGATTGGCAGTTCCCTGAATCGTTATCACCTGGCGGGTGAGGCATTTTCAATTGTGATTGCCGATATTGATAACTATCAACATTTTAACGATCGCCATGGCCACCAGATGGGGGATAAGCTTCTGAAAATGGTGGGCGATACCCTGCATCAAATGCTTCGATCCAACGATATCGTTGCTCGTTGGGGAGGGGATGAATTCCTGATACTACTCAAAGGACAACAGTTAGAAGCGGCTCAGCAGGTGGCAGAACGTCTTCGTCAGGCGATTGGTCGTATGCGTCTGAAGGTGGACGACAAAGAGGTATCTGTAACCATGAGCTTTGGTGTTTCCTGTATGCAGGGGCATGAGACTGGTGATGAATTGATAACCAGTGCCGACCGGGGCCTGTATCAAGCCAAGCATATGGGGCGGGATATGGTTGTCGCCGGATAATTTAGATTTGACTTTGAGTCACACTTTTTTGTTAGGATAAGGTTCAGGTTTTACAGATCTAACTAAAATAACTACACGGAGGTTTGTGTGAACGCATTGTCTATTTTTTCCCGGGTTTCAAAAAAGGCTCTGACAGGCTCAGTTGCAGCAGGTGCATTGCTGGCAATCGGTTGTGCAGGGGTTTCTTCGATTGCTGATCCGGCCAAGCCATCTCTGCTTGAAGTTAGTCCCGATGCAAAAGTCTACCCGATTGGCCAGGTCCCGTTGTTAAATGTTGGTGATCGTTTTCCATTTGATGATTACCCGGTTGCTGCTATTCGCAATATCAGTACAGAGCCACCGAAGGTTGGCTGTGTGATGGTGGAAGTTCTGGTTGGTGAAGATGGACGGGTTAAACGTACAGCTATCGCAGAGGAATATCCGAGAGGTTACTTTAGAACTGAAGTAATGAGAGATGCCCGGGTTGATCGTTACCCCAAACAAAGTGGCGAAATAATTACCTATCATTTTTATCAATTTGATATTGACCAGAATCGTGATACTGGTTTGATCAAGACTTCCTGGTCCGGAAGTGCGACTGAAGTAACCCTGGAGATGAATGTTAAACGTCGCTATGAAAATATGGTGAGAAGTGAAACCGGCTGGAGCACTACCATTAATACACTGGTGCAGATGCCAAAACAATGTAAGTCACTTTACAACAAATACGCAGCTCCTTTTCCTGAAGTAGCAAAAAGCGAATCGCCTGAAACCAAATAAAAAGTAATTGAATAAAAAATAGCACCTTTGGGTGCTATTTTTTTGATAGCCTTGCTGTTAATTCCGAACATTCCTGATGACGAAAACAGTCAACCAAATGGTCATTTACCATTCCTGTTGCTTGCATGTGGGCATAGCAAATCGTGCTGCCAAAAAATCTAAAGCCCCTTTGTTTCATATCCTTGCTGATTTTGTCCGAGATGGGTGTAGAAGCTGGCAGCTCCTTTAGTGATTTCCAGTGATTCTGAACTGGTTCTCCATCGACAAAATCCCAGATGTAATTGGCAAAGCTGCCAAACTGCTCCTGAATGGATAGGAACTCTCGAGCATTGGTAATCGCACTTTCAATCTTTAATCGATTGCGAATAATTCCGGCGTCACCCATTAATCGCTCAATACTGCGGCTGTTGAAGCGAGCTACTTTTTCCGCATCAAAGTCTGCAAAAGCTTTTCGATAATTGTCGCGCTTCTTGAGGATGGTGATCCAGGATAATCCCGCCTGTGCACTCTCCAGAATTAAAAATTCAAAAAGGGTTTTGTCGTCAAAGCAGGGTACACCCCACTCGGTATCATGATAATGCTGGTAGAGTTCGCTGCCATTGCACCAGTCACAGCGATTCGGCGTACTGTTGTTCATGGGTTTGCTTTTCCAGTTGTAGATAATGTTTTAGATTTTTATCTGGGGTCAGCTCAAAAAAATGTTCTGTGGTCTGCAAGGCCTGAATTCGGTCAAGACGAAATGCCCGATACTCGTTACGCATTTCGCACCAGGCTACCAGTGTCCAGACTTTACCCCAGTAAACCAGTCCCAGCGGCTGAATTATCCTGCTGGAGTATTCACCATCAGCACGCCGGTATTGAATATTCAGGCTCAGTTGGTTGCGGGTTGCCAGTCGAATTTCCTCGCTGAATGCAACCAGCTCTTTGTCGACATGACAGTCAGGAACCAGGAATGCCAGCTGTTCATCAAAATGACGAAGATTTTGTGGGAGTACCGCCAGTATTTTCTGCATTGCCTGACTGGCAGAGGCCGCCAGTTGCTTATCACTCCAGGCCTGAACCATTTTGGTGCCCAGTAACAGTGCTTCAATCTCGTCACTGCTGAACATCAACGGTGGCAGATCAAAATGCCGGTTCAATCGATACCCGACACCGGCCTCACCTTCAATAGGTACACCAGTGAGCATTAACGATTGCACATCCCGGTATACGGTTCGTTCCGATACTTCCAGAACTTCCGCCAAGTGGGCGGCGGTAATGGCGGTGCGCCGATTTCGCAACAGGGTCAGTAACTGAAACAGTCGGTCGGCTCGGCGCATGGTATTATTTTGAGTGTTATTAAGTAGATCAACAATGTACCCCCGACCACCATGGCTGTCCATGCCAGGGATGCCATGGTGGTCAGTCCAGCTTAAGCGGTCTCTTGGAGCTGACAGCTTGAAAAGTCTACGCGAATCCGCTGAACGCTCAGTGAGTCATGATCAACCATCCTCATAAACTCCTGACTGCATGGTGATGACATAAACTCACAATTGGCGTGATCCGCTGCGCTGGCAGACTCCCAATAAACCACATCTACCCAATATTCACTCTTGGACTCCTGACCCACTGAACGGTAATGGAACCCGGGTTGTTCTGCCAAAAACCTCGTCAGCTTTTGATTGGCATCCAGGAATGCCTCACGACTGGCTTCAGGGGTGGTCTTGAAGGTGTAAATAGTAACGATTTGTTGCTCTTTCATGAGATAGCTCCTTGTGCGTAATTGCCGGAGCATTCTGCACCATGCCTACTGACAGCGTACTGTCAGTAGAGTTGGTCTATCTTTATGAGACTGCTGGAGGACTTATGCGCACGTTCTACCCCAATATCAAACCCTTTAGGGAGCACAGCCTTACTGTAGAGGCACCCCACGAGATTTACATCGAGGAGTGCGGCATACCGGACGGCATACCGGTGCTGTTCGTTCACGGTGGCCCCGGAGCCGGTGCCAGTACCCAGGATCGCTGTTTTTTTGACCCGGAGAAGTACCGCATCATCCTCTTTGACCAACGAGGGTGTGGTCGATCTACGCCCCATGCCTCGCTGGAGAGTAATCACACCCAGGCATTGATTGATGACATGGAAGCTATTCGGGAGTCCCTGGGGGTGAAGAGATGGGTGCTGTTCGGTGGTTCATGGGGATCTACGCTGAGTCTGTTGTACGCCCAGGCACATCCAGAGAGAGTGCTGGGCCTGGTTCTTCGAGGCATCTTTCTCTGTAGACATCGCGATGTAAACTGGTTTTATCAGCACGGCGCTGACCATGTCTTTCCGGACTACTGGCTGGAATACGAGTCGGTGATTCCAGAGGAAGAGCGTAACGATATGATGGCCGCATACCATCGCAAATTGACCGGTGACAACGAACTGGAGCGAATGGCTGCCGCCAAGGCATGGTGTGTCTGGGAGGGGCGCTGCGCTACCCTCGACCCGAATCCCCATATTGTTGAACGGCTTGGCTCTCCCCATGTGGCGCTGTCGATGGCACGCATCGAATGCCACTATTTTATGAACGATGCATTCCTGGAAAAGAACCAGATCCTCAAGAATGCCAATAAACTGAACGGCATTCCGGGGATAATTGTCCATGGACGATACGATATGGTTTGCCCCATCGATCAGGCTTTTGCCTTGCACCGTGTCTGGCCGGAAGCGCGTCTGGAAATTATTCGCGATGCCGGGCACGCCTCGTCTGAACCGGGTACACTTGACGCCTTGATTCGCGCCACGGATGAGATGGCTCATAAGCTAATCGGTGGTGCGGCCTAGCAGCCTGCCAGTCAGGTAATGTTGGTTTAGGGGGAAAGCTTGTTAGGACTGATTCAAAGAGTGTCACATGCCAGTGTGGTGGTAAACGGTAATACCGTTGGTGAAATTGATCGAGGAATTCTGTTATTGCTGGGGGTCCAGAAAGGGGATGACCGGCACAAGGCCGATAAGCTGGTTCAAAAAATTCTCAATTACCGCATTTTTCCTGATGCCGATGACAAGATGAACCTGAGTGTTCAGGATGTGGCTGGAGGCGTTCTGGTGGTGTCGCAATTTACCTTGGCTGCCGATACTCAAAAAGGATTGCGACCGAGCTTTTCAAGCGCTGCACCACCGGCTGAGGCTGAGCTGCTTTATAACTACGTGGTCGAACAGTTTCAGGCCAGGTACTCAACCGTGGCTTGCGGTGAGTTTGGCGGAGATATGAAAGTTAGCCTCTGTAACGACGGGCCGGTGACTTTCATGTTAGAAACATAGTTGACGGTTCATATTTATTGAACCGTCACTCCTCACCAAGAATAAACCGGCGAATATCTTGAGCGAGTTGTTCCAGTGACTCCTGGTGAACATACATCATATGGCCTGCTGAATAGTATTTCAGTACCACTCTGTCGGCAGGTATATGATGGCGAGCAAAGCTGGTTTCTGTACCGAGGAAAGGCGTCGCCAAGTCGTAATAGCCATTGGCTATAAAAATACGGTAGTTACGATTTTGGCGAAGCTCCTGGGAAAACTTGGGTGTGACGTCCACATTAAAACCACCAAAGATGCGCCCATTCTCGTGCCAGTCCCACTTTTTGTTGGCGTCCATCGACAGTATTTCATAGGGGCGATCACTGTTAATTTTCAGCTCGTTGAGCAAGTAATGGTTTATGGCGGCGGTATAGGCAGCACTGACCCCATAACCTGAAGGGTCTGCATCGGGGCTATCGGCGTTGTGATCCTCTTCTTCGCCGAGATAGCGTCCATCGAGTCTGCCCACAGCCATCCCTCGATCCCTCAGCAACTCTTTTCGAAACGACGTTGGATCCAGGTAGAGATTTGCTCGCTGTAAAAACTCCTTGGGAAGCCCGGTAAAGTGCACCAGTTTTTCCAGAATTTGTTGGCGTCCTGATTTTGAAAGTCGATTGCCCTTATAGAGGGCGGTGGCGTAATCCGTTAACGCAAATTCCCGGGCGCGATCGAGGAATGGCTCAAGCTCCGGCTCATTGGTAATTTTGCCGTGATACCAAGCTATAGCTGCCATTGTGGGCAGTGCAGTAACGGGCGTATTGATGTTGTAATCACTGCTGCGGATAGTGCTGAAGTCGAGCACTGCAGAAATTAAAATTACCCCGTTAAGTGCAACGTCCTGTAATCCGTTGTGCAGCGCTTCAGTCAAATAGGCTGTGCGCGTTGCACCATAACTCTCCCCGGCGAGGTACTTGGGGGAGTTCCAGCGATTGTGTTTGGTCAGCCATTGGCGAATAAAAGTTGCCAGGCTGTCGGCATCCTGAGATACGCCCCAAAAATCGTCACGGTCAGCATGGGACAGCGGTCGGGAAAAACCGGTCCCAACCGGATCTATCATCACCAGGTCGGTAATATCCAGAAGGCTGTAAATATTCGGCTGCAATTTAAAAGGCGCAGCGCCATCGTCACCGGCATCCTGATCAATCACGACCCTTTGAGGGCCGAGCAGGCCCAAGTGCAGCCAGACGGACGAAGAGCCAGGACCGCCATTAAATACAAAGGTAACTGGGCGATTCTGTCGATTGTCGTGTTCCGAGCTTAAATAACTGACCGAAAAAATGTCCGCACAAGGCTGATTTTTTTGATTGTGAATTCGCACTTGCTCGGCGACAGCCTGATAGCGAATCGCTTTTCCCTGCAGGGTAATCTTATGCTTGGTGGTAACAGACATGGGGTCTGGCAACTTATCCGTGTCCGCCATTGCTGAAAAAAACAGCAAAGCCAGTATTGGCGCGTATACCCACCTGAGCATGTTGTTCTCCTGTATATATAGACGTAACTTCTTTTGAGCTTAGGCCTATTAACCCTAACACACCACATAAAAAAAGCCCGATGCGAGTTCACATCGGGCTTTTTAAATTTTCTAAAGAGCAGCCTTAAACTTTAAAGGCTTTCTTCAGTTTTTTCGCTACCAGTACTTTCTTCAGGCGAGCGTACTGGGGAATACCATTTTTGTACGGTGGGTAATCTTCGCCCTGAATCAGCGGTTGCAGATAGGTGCGGCCCTCTTCGGTAATGCCGAAGCCGTCTTTGCTGATGTACTTGCGCGGCATCATTTTTTCCACATTGGCCACTTTGTCCAGTGGAGCTTCACCAGTAGTCCAGCTGTACTTTTTGCCCTTGCTGCGCTCGATAGTAACCATCACTGCGTTTTTACCGGCTTCTGCCAGTTCAACAGCGGCTTTACCCACAGCGTAGGCTTGCTCCACATCGGTCGCGGAGGCAATGTGACGACCAGCGCGTTGCAGGTAGTCGGCCAGGGCCCAGTGGTATTTGTAGCCCAGCTCATCCTTGACCATAGAGGCCAGGGTAGGGGCAACACCGCCCAGCTGTTTGTGGCCAAAGGCGTCGGTGGTGCCGGCGTCGGCCAGGAAGGTGCCGTCTTTGTACTGGGCGCCTTCGGAAGCAACGATTACGCAGTAACCGTTTTTCTTCACGGTCTGCTTCACTTTGCGCAGGAATTTCTCTTTATTAAAAGCAATTTCCGGGAACAGGATAATGTGCGGTGCATCGCCTTCCTGCTCCTGGGCCAGTGCACCGGCAGCGGCAATCCAGCCAGCGTGGCGCCCCATTACTTCCAGAATAAATACCTTGGTGGACGTTTCGCACATGGAAGCAACGTCCATGCTGGCCTCTTTGGTAGAAACAGCCACGTATTTGGCTACCGAGCCAAAGCCCGGGCAGCAATCGGTAAACGGCAGATCGTTGTCCACGGTTTTGGGTACGTGGATGGCCTGGATCGGGTAGCCCATTTTCTCGGAGAGTTGGGAAATTTTCAGGCAGGTATCAGCAGAGTCACCACCGCCGTTGTAGAAGAAGTAGCCGATATTGTGAGCCTTGAACACCTCAATCAGGCGCTCGTACTCGGCGCGGTTCTCTTCCAGGCTTTTCAGCTTGTAGCGGCAGGAACCAAAGGCGCCGGAAGGGGTGTGTTTGAGGGCGCTGATGGTAGCGCGGGATTCTTTGCTGACGTCGATCAGCTCCTCGCGCAGTGCGCCGATAATGCCGTTGTTGCCAGCGTAAACTTTACCGATTGTTTTGCTGGCGCGAGCTGCCTCGATAACACCGCAGGCAGAAGCGTTGATAACAGCGGTCACACCGCCCGATTGGGCGTAGAAAGCGTTCTTTTTGGCCATGGTTCGTCCTGAAAAGAAAATGAGCGATTTGAATGGGGCGCGATGATACCGGAACGGGCAGGGAATTGCATGGATCGTCGACGACTGGCAGGCAATACGCAGTAACAAGTAGAAATCGCGAAGCACCGGGTAAGTGCTTCGCAACTCATACTGTACATGACTTAGAATCTCAGCGGCAGACTGACGCTGATAGTTGCCGCAGCGTCGTTGTCGGCCTGGCTGTTGTGCCCCGGGTTTTGAACGTAGTGCACGGAAGTACTGGCCCGGGCCATTCCCATATCAAACCGGTAGTTCATTTCCACACGAACCTCGCGAGCGGTAGGCTCCAGGTTGAGACCCAACTGCTCGTAGGTAACCTGGCGATCTACTGTGCGACCGGTGGCGACTTGCAGTTGCGCATCACCATTTTCGATACGCAGTGGCTGGCTGATATAAAACCCCAGCTGATCCCCTTGCTGCCACATGGATCTGCTTGAAACCCCCATCGCAAAGGAACTGGAAAAGAGTTCATCGTTCACGGACAGCAAGCCGTTCTGAATCTGTGGATTGGTGACGCCACCATATAAGGCTAATACCCCTTGCCACTGAGTGCCCATCTGCCAGTAGGCATTCAAGCCGCTGAACCAGGTATTCGAACTGCCGTTCTGGCCCAGTGCGCCTTGGGTCTGAAGTCCAAGGAAACTCTGCTGCTCACTCAGCGCGCCGCCCTGAATGCTGATACCGCTGTCGCGCCACTGATGCGCCCATTCAATCAGCGCTCCGTGCCCTTCAACGGTGTTGTCGTGGCTGAATTGATCCCATGATGCCTCACCGCGAAACACGCCAAAGCGCAATTTCTGTTTGCCACTGGCCAGGGCGCCGCCGCTGCTCCAGCCCTGGCGAGCAAACTGCAGCCAGGGCGCGGCAAAGGCGTCATCCCGAGTTGTGCTGGCGGGTTGTAAATTCGTATTGGCATAAACCCCGAAGAACCAACCGGGGTTGGCGCGCGCACCGGTGAATGTCTCTCGCCCGGTATTGGGATCGGTGAACTGCATGGCGAAATAGTCGCGGGAAGGCAGTTGCTTCATGTCGGGATGGAAGTTGCGATCGCGATAGCCATTATCGATATCGCGGCCGGAGCGAATCTGCCAACCGCTATCAGAGGTTAATTGCTGGTGAGACAGGTTGCTGGTTTCCGGCACCCACTGCGGACGGGCAATCAGGGATGATGCCGCAATCTGGAAAGGAAAGCCCATGCTGTCAAACACAGTCAGGTTTTGTGCAGCGAGGCTGTTGGTCAGGCTGTCGCCCAGAGCGCCACCAGTGATGGTAATGCTGGTTGATCCCATGGGTGCAGATGGACCATTAAGGTTGCTGGTTGTTGTGAGAGACGTTACGCCAACTGGAGCGGTGGCAGCGTTCAAATCCAGTAAGCCGTGGCCATATATATTGCTGTCCGCATAAATGCCTTCGTCATTGGCGGTATCGAGTAGGCGGTCAACAATTTCGTCGTTACCAACTGTAGGAAACATCTGTTTCAGTATGGCCAGTGCGCCACTTACGAGAGGGGCGGCAAAAGATGTTCCTGCTGCCCCACTGTAATAATCGAAATTAGGATCAGCCCCATCAGGGTCGGGAATAGTGGATAGGATGAAGTCGTCAGATGCTGTCGCACCGCCCCCGGGTGCTGCGAGACAGAAGCTCTTGGCGACACCGCAACGATTGGAGTAACTGGTGATTACCCCGTTTTTATCCACCGCCACGACAGCGATCATATGATCATCAAATTCTGAAAACCGGTAGGGCAGACCAGCCAGCAAGTTGGGAGAGGAGGCGTTTACCACATTGCCAAAAGCATCTATATCGTTGTGAGAGTTGCCTGCAGAGAGAACATAGATAGGGCGGTCGGCAGCGCTTTCGCCAGTATGTTTAAGGGTGTTTATAAATTGAGGGAAGGCGGCTTCAATTTCACTGCGAGTATAATTGGTGATCAGTCCTTCATACCCGAAGCTCATGTTAATTATCTCACCATGGGTATCGGTGTTATTAAAAATGTCGCTGAAAAATTGATCTTCGGTAATGCTTATATCTGCCAAGTCGATTGGCTCGTAAGGGCCGCTACCACTCCCTAAAGGAATTTCAAAAGCCCTTATCTCGGCCTCATAGGCAACACCGTGAAGGTTTAAACTCTCACCTTCAACATAAGGATTACCATCTTTTTGAGCGGCAATGACACCTGCTACCATGGTGCCATGTCTAATTGCATTATTGTCCCGGACTGCACCAAAAATAGAGTAACTATTTGATACAGCTACAGCTTTTGAGCTGCCATTTTCTTTCTCAAACTCAATATGAGTGGAGTCGATACCAGAGTCCACAACAACGACATTCACACCTTTACCGGTTCCCCCGCGAGCATAGGCTGACGAGGCATTAATCATCTCCAGCGCATAACCCATGCCGTCGTACTCTTGATCCTCGGCATCACTTTTCCGTGTGGCAAAGTTTGTTGGGTCTTTTGTTTGGGTAGTAAAACTTGAGTATGGAGGGGGAGAGTAGGGCAGGAGTTCAGGGGTTGAGTCTTTTGATCCGCCACCTCCTGAAGAGCATGCTGAGAGAGAACCGGCGATTGCTGAAGTTAGTAAAAGGCGTTTGAAGTTGTTTGCTTGCATAACTACTCCCTGTTTTGTTTTTATAGTTTGCTGAGTATATGAGCCAATTCGACTTTTCGGCAACTTTATCGCCTCGAAAGTGACATAGCTCGCCAGCGAATGACATAATCCCTTTTATAAAAAGTGATTTGGAGTTCAGGGAGTTTTATGCACATCCATATTCTCGGTATTTGCGGCACCTTTATGGGCAGTCTGGCGCAGTTGGCTGTGGCCAGTGGCCACCGTGTGAGTGGCTGCGACGCCAATGTCTATCCACCGATGAGTACCCAGCTGGAAAATGCCGGTATTGAAATTATTCAGGGCTATGATCCTGCCCAGCTGGATCCGGCACCGGATCTGGTGGTAATCGGCAACGCCATGTCGCGCGGAAATCCCTGTGTGGAGTATGTGCTCGATAAAGGCATTCCTTATACCTCAGGCCCACAGTGGCTGGGGGATTATTTCCTGCGAGACAAATGGGTACTGGCTGTCTCCGGTACTCACGGTAAAACCACCACATCTACCATGCTTGCCTGGGTATTGGATTACGCGGGATACCAGCCGGGCTTCCTGATTGGCGGTGTGCCCCAAAATTTTGGGGTGTCGGCGCGATTGGGGAATTCGCCGTTCTTTGTGGTCGAGGCAGACGAATACGACAGCGCATTTTTCGATAAGCGCTCCAAGTTTGTGCACTACCACCCACGCACCCTGATCATGAATAACCTGGAGTTTGATCACGCCGATATATTTGCTGACTTAGCGGCGATCCAGACCCAGTTCCACCATCTTGTGCGCACCGTTCCCGGCATTGGCCGCATTATTGCCCCAGCGTCAGACAACAACCTCAAAGAGGTGCTGGATCGTGGCTGCTGGTCGGAGCTGGAATTTACCGGCGACGGCAAGCACTGGCAGGCAGAACTGGTTAATGCCGATGGCAGTCATTTTCGCGTGCTGCTCGATGGCGTGGTGCAGGGCGATGTACAGTGGACCATGACTGGTCAGCACAGTGTCGATAATGGCCTTATGGCGATTGCCGCCGCTCGCCACGTAGGGGTAGAGCCCCATACTGCTTGTGAGGCATTGAGTAAATTTGCTGGCGTAAAGCGCCGTATGGAGTTATTGGCCGATATCAGCAACATCAAGGTTTACGACGACTTTGCCCACCACCCGACCGCTATAGCCACTACCCTGGAAGGGTTGCGCAATAAGGTTGGCGAGGAAAAAATTGTCGCGGTTATCGAACCTCGTTCTAACACCATGAAGATGGGCCACCACAAAAAAGAGTTGGCCGCCTCGACAGAGTTGGCGAGCGAAGTGCTATGGTTTAAATCGCAAGGTATGGAGTGGCTGGATGACGTTGCTGCTAACAGCCCGGTGACTGCGCAGACCGAGTCGGACTTGTCTGTACTGATTGAAAAGACCATTAAGGCGGCGGCGACCGGAGCTCATGTTGTTGTAATGAGTAATGGCGGGTTTGGCGGCTTCCATCAAAAACTGATCGAAGCACTGCGCAGCCGTAGCGAATAAATTTAACTAATCGGCGCACTGCGCCCAGGTAAAACACCATGTCAAAGTTTCAAAAGACCGTTACCCTGGCCATGACTGGTGCTTCCGGTGCCCAATACGGACTGCGTTTGCTGGAGTGTCTGGTGCAGGCCGGTGTACAGGTTTATTTTTTGATTTCCGAAGCGGCCCATGTGGTGATCGAGGCTGAGACCGATATCAGCCTGCCACGTAACGAGGATGAGCTGGAAGAGTACCTGATCGAAAACTTTGATGCGGAGCCCGGGCAGATTTGTGTGTACGGTAAGCGCGACTGGTTTTCACCGGTGGCATCCGGTTCGGCGTCACCAACCTCAACAGTTATTTGCCCTGCCAGTGGCGGCACGATCTCTTCGGTTGCCAGTGGTGCCAGTAATAACCTGATCGAACGGGCCGCCGATGTTGCCATCAAGGAGCGCCGTCAGTTGATCATGGTGCCGAGGGAAATGCCGCTGTCGGAAATACATCTCGAAAATATGCACAAGCTGGCCCGTATGGGGGTGACCATCATGCCAGCTTGCCCGGGGTTTTATCAGCGCCCGCAGACGGTCGAAGAGATTATTGATTTTGTGGTGGCGCGGATTCTCGATCACCTGGGGGTTGAGCAGCGGTTATTGTCCCGTTGGGGCGAGTAGCCCCAATTCAGGATTGTTCCTACAGGTAATTTCTCAAGCCCCCTCTAGTGGAAGGGGGCAGTCCATCATTGCCGCTATGGCTCGCATTAATTCTCGCTCCGCAATGGTAATGACGCTGTCTACTTCAACACAGATAGCACAGGCAGTGAGAAACTCCTGCTTCAGCAGTGGCTTCAGGTAGTTGAGCTTCTGCAGGGCAACAGTAACTTTTTCCAGGCTGAGTTGCTCGTCACGGATAAGGTTGGCGGGCCCCAACTCAAGGTGAAATACCGCTTGGTGGAATGCCGTTTCTGCGCTGTAAAAATTCACATGTCCGCGAAGAGCGAGAAAACTCAATACCTGATAGCACTCCATATCCAGATAGCGCAGAGAGCTGAACCTGGGCTTGAACTCTCCCGGTTTTTTATAGGTAGGTTGCAGATGTGTCAGGGTGACCTGCTGCAGAGCCCACTCATACAATGAGACGTTGCCATCGGCATCGATAAAACGCTGTATCAGTTCGCGGAACTGCAGAAATTGTTTGTAGGACTGCTGTTTAAGTGCCGGTATGGCCAACTCTACCAGTGGCAATCGAGTCTCGGTGGCCAGTACTTCGGTAATTGGAATCAACTCTTTGGTTAATTCACATAGCGCCGGGTCGCGCACTTCCAGCAGGGTCAGTTGCTTTTCACGAACGCCTTTGTCGCGTTGGATTAACAGGGAGAGAACCAGCGCACGGGCCTGGTAAACATCTCTCCACACCTCCCTCAATGTATCGGGAATTGCACCTATAACCTGACGTGAATTGATCAGCTGCGGATGGCCCATTTCGCCACTGTGGTGAATCCGATCTGACAGGGATGACGCGGCGATAGCTGATGTAACAACTGCACCCACATTTCGGCGCTGCGGGGTAGTTTCGGGTTCGCCACCGGGGTCTTTTTCCGGGGCTTTGGGGGTTAAAAACTCACCATTCCAGCCGGGTTCGATACGGCGAATGCGCTCTTCCAGTGGCGGGTGAGTAGACATCGCCGAATTAGCGGCCCGCCGGAGCGCATCGCCAAAAAACAAATGGCTGTTCTCTTCCGCGCGCCGGGAATCAAGCCCGGATCCTGCATGATTGCCGCCAATGATTTTGAGCGCATCCGCTATGCCTTGCGGGTTACGTGTGTACTGTACAGCAGAGGCATCGGCAAGAAACTCGCGCTGGCGGCTGATCGCAGCCTTGATCAGGCTTCCCATCAATACGCCGATATAACCGATAACAACAAGACCCAACCCAATACTCAACTGGCCACCGTTGCTCTTTCGGCGACTATAGCGGCCGCTATTGAGTACGGCACGTCCCGCGTGGCCGATAAACACAATACCCGAAAGCACTGCAATCAAACGCAAGTTAATGCGCATATCGCCATTGAGAATATGGCTGAACTCGTGTGCGATAACGCCCTGTAATTGGTCCCTGTTCAGTTGCTCCAGTGAACCCCGGGTAATACCAATGACCGCATCACTGGGTTCATAACCGGCGGCGAAGGCATTGATGCCCTGCTCGGGCAACAGGTAAACAGGCGGTACCGGCAAACCAGCGGCGATAGCCATCTCCTCGATGACATTGAGCAGTTGGCGCTGTTTGTAATCCTGGGTGCCGGAGGGGATGGCTGTGCCACCCAATCGCTCAGCGATAACCCTGCCACCACTTCGCAACTGCATCCACTTGAAAAGCATGACCAGTCCGATGGTGCCGGCGACAAACAGGGCAATCTGCCAGAAGCGACCCCAATTGAAGGGTTGGGAGAAGTTATGTGCGGCCTGATAACTATCAGCAGCACCATTGCCAAGCAAGCCGAAAACCAGGGCGACCAGTATGTTGGTCATGACAATCAGGGCGGCAACCGCAATCACAAATAACCCGATCAACTTCCAGGTATTGCGGCGAGCCGTTTCTTGATGCTGAAAAAAATTCATCGCCAAAGATCCTTTTGGATGTTTACCCTGAGCTGAAAGTCAGGGCAAACCGATGTGTTCCTAGAATGATACTTTCGGAGCGTCCTGAATGTCCGCAGTGTCGGCAAATTCCAGCAACGAGGCATCTTTGCCGTGCCCAAAAAGGCCGGCCAGAGCAACAGGCGGGAAGCTTTGCTTGTAGGTGTTATAAGCCATAACCGAGTCATTGAAGCTTTGACGTGCAAAAGCGACACGATTTTCGGTGCTGGTCATCTCCTCACTCAACTGCTGCATGTTTTCACTGGCTTTCAGTTCGGGGTAGGCTTCTACCACTACACTCAATTTGCCCAGCGCACTGGTTAGGTGTTTTTCAGCATTGACCAATTCATCCATGGCTGCCTGGTTGCTTGGGTTCCGGGCGGCGGCGTTCAAGCCGGTCAGCGCTTCGTTACGGGCAGCAATTACTGCTTCGAGGGTTTCCCGTTCGTGGGAGAGATACCCTTTGGCGGTTTCAACCAGGTTGGGAATCAAATCGTAGCGGCGCTTCAGTTGCACCTCAATTTGTGCGAAAGCGTTTTTAAACCGATTTCGCATGGTGACCAGGCGGTTGTAGATAGATACAACATACAAAACAACAAAAACGACTACGAGCCAAAAAAATATTGAGGACCATTCCATGACCATCACCTGCAGTTAACTGTTATTGATTGTTGCCTGACCCACGAATGATGCAGTGACTGGCGCAGACATTCAATATTTACGGAACGTATATATGCCACTGGAGAGTGAAAATCGTCAGTGGCAATGGCCGCAAAACCTTAAGTGCGGAATCTTACAGGGTAGCAGGGATTTAGCTTGCTACTTTTTTCTGGTTTTTTGATTGAACCGATATTAAGTCCTATTCCCACTAATTAACTGTTACCTTCAGTAGCAATAATTCAAGCAGTGTCATCAGGCCCTAGGCTTCTTGTCGGGAATTCAACGGCAGTTCAACACTAACACAGAGTCCGCCGGATGCACGGTTTCTTGCAGAGATTTTTCCGCCATGGCGAGCAATAGCGCGTTGAGCGATTGCCAGCCCCAGACCAAAACCGCCAGTGTGTTCCCGCGCTGCGCTTAGGCGCACAAAAGGTTCAAACAAGCCGCTTAACTGATCATCGGGGACACCTGGTCCCTGATCGCAGACTTCGATTACCAGCCGAGTATCAGACTGGCTTGATGAGACCTCAACGTCTGTTCCTGGCTCCGTATAACGAACCGCATTGCGCACAATATTTTCCAGTGCCTGGTGCAGAAGCTCGGCATTGGCCATCATTTCAAGCTCGACACAGGCAGTAAGCAGAACCCGGCAGTTGCGCTGTTGCGCTTCGAAATCGGCATCTTCCACCACTGCACAGATCAGCTCATTAATATCGACGCAGTCTTCATGGGCATCGGGTAAATCGGTTTCGAGCCGCGACAGAGTCAGCACCTGTTTGACCAGCTCTTCAAGCCGAGCGACATCTTTTTCAATTCGGTCGAGTTCTTCACTTTCCAGATTGTGTTCCCGGCGCTTGCGTGCCAAACCCACAGCCATTTGCAGTCGCGCCAACGGTGAACGCAGTTCGTGTGAAACATCGCGGAGCAGTCTTTTCTGGCCATCAATCAGGCCTTGCAGCTTTTCGGCCATGTTGTCGAAGTCACCGGCAAGATCGGCGATTTCATCTTTGCGGTTACCCAACGCTGGTGAGACACGAATAGACAGTTCACCCTCGGAAAAATTGCGACTGGCAGAACTCAACTGCTTGATAGGGCGGCTCAGATAGCGGGCCAGGCCAAAGCAGATAAACAGGCAAACAACCACTGAAATACTCAAGCCCATCCACTGCATTGTGAGCCAGTGTTCCCGGCGCCTTTCATGTGCCATGCCTCGATTTTGTGGGTCAAGGGCGATCACCCAATAGGTTTTTCCTTTTGGGGTGGTGACTTTTCGGGTGGGAAATCGCAGAGAGTCACGGCGAGCCTCTTTGAGGATTCGCTCTGCTCTGGGGTGAAGTGGTAATCCCGGCAGGCTCTGCTCTTTGCTGTCCACCACTACAATAAAAAGTCGTTTTCTTGCACGGTGGATTTCGTGAATCAAGCGTACCGCCGCTTCTTCGCCTTCCTCCTCCAGCGTGCTGGCTACAGTATGAACCTCAGGCCGGGCAGATTGCTCAAACAGTTCCCATTCGAGATAGTCCCGGTACAGCTTAAAACTGATCAAAGCGCCAAAGCCGATAACGACAAAAGCCAGCCAAAAGGCAAAAAACAGTTTCCAGAACAAGCGCCCCATCAATTCGATCCTTCCTGGTTGGTGGGGCACAGTTGGTAGCCAATGCCTCGAATCGTCAGTATCTGGGGATTTTCCGGGGCACCGCTGTCGAGTTTGCGGCGCAGATGGCTGATGTGCATATCAATACTGCGATCGTAACGCTCCAGCGGTTTGCCCAGAGCCATCTCGGAGATGGTCTCTTTACTAACCACCTGGTCCGGATGCTGGATCAAAACTTCCAGAATATTAAATTCCGAGCTGGTTAGATCCAGTGCGTTGCCATTCAGGTTGGCGCGACGGGCAGAGGGTTGCAGCTCAAGCCCTGCCATCTGGTATTTGTGGTCGCTTCCAACTGCCTGGTTGACTTTAAAGCGTCGCAAAATGGCTTTCAGGCGAGCGGTGAGTTCCCTGGGGTTGAAAGGTTTGGGCAGGTAGTCGTCGGCGCCCATTTCCAGGCCAACGATTCGGTCTACTTCTTCTCCCCGGGCGGTCAACATTAACACCGGGATCTGGGTATTTGCACGAACCTGGCGCAATACATCAAAGCCGTTCAGGCCGGGTAGCATTACATCGAGAATGGCAGCGTCAAAGCCACCAGACAGTGCCTGTTCAACACCTTCGGTACCTGAGTGGACCGAGTGGGTGGCAAACCCCTCCAGAGATAGATAGTCAGACACCATTTCGCAAAGCTCTGTGTCGTCATCAATAATCAGAATTCGCTGGCTCATGGCACCTTTCCGCCGAATTACGGCCTTAGATAATGCCACACAGAATAGTGGCTCTGCTCCCATTTACAAAGATTTACACCCTATTTACACAGGCAATACCCACACTGACGAAACCGGGGCGTAGACTCAAATCGTCAATCAAATGGAGCCAATTGGAGGAACTGCCATGATGACTTTTAAAACTACAGCTATTGCGTTACTTGCAACCATCTCACTCTCAGGCATCGCTATGGCTGACCAGCATGGTAAGAAAGAGGGCGGTCGTCACCACCCTGGCATGATGCAGATGGGTGACAGGATGGCCGAAAAGCTTCAACTGACTGAACAGCAGCGCGAAGAAATGCGAGCCATTCATGAAGAGTATGGACCGCGAATGAAAGAGTTGATGCAATCCACCCGTGAAACTCGCAAAGCCCTGCATGAGGCTAAAGGCTCCGGGGCCAGTCAAAGCGATATTGATGCTCTGGCAAAAGCACAGGGCGAACATCAAGCAGAAATGATCTCCCTTCGATATGAAATCCATGAGCGCATGCAGGCTGTATTGACCGAAGAGCAACGCGCCCAGATGGAAGAAATGAAAGAAAATCGTCAGGAAAAAATGAAAGAACGTCGCGGTAAACATCATGACAGAGATCAGCCCGAAGACGAGTGATTACCGATTTTACCTACCTCTATTATCCCCGCTCTTGCGGGGATTTTTTTTAAGTAAAAATAAAGCAGATTTTTAAAGGACTATTTCTGTTTGACCAGGCTTCTTAATATCAGCGGATTCGTCGGAGCCTGTATAAACAGCGAAAAAGCCACCACGCCATAGGCGATGCATTGAACAGTCCACCAACCCTCAATGTGGGTTGGCAGGGATAGAGCGAGGGCAATGGCCACCACACCTCGCAAGCCTCCCCAGATAATAACCGGGGTGTAGGCTTTCGGAACCGGTTCGCTGCCCGGAGTGAAATTGGCCGCCAGCAGCGAGAGCCAGGTGCTGACAAAGCGAGCAGCAATCACGGCACCAATAGCGATCAACATGGCGAGCCAGCGCTCCTGGAACATGGCAATGCTGATGGTGACGCCCATCAACAAAAACACCAGATCTGTGCCCAGTTGCCCAAGCAGTCCCCAAAGTCTTTTCAGTGAGCGACGCTGTTCCTCTGTGTGCCGTCGCTGATGCTCGCTGCCCAAAACCAGGCCGGCGCAAAGAACAGACATGATCCCCGACACATGCAGCCACTGTTCGCCAATGTAAAAACTGCCATACGCTGTTAACAAAGTCAGAATGGGGGTGCTGAAGCCGTCCACCAGACAGCGCTGCAGCAAACGCGCAGCAAAGCCGCAGGTTACGCCAATGGCAATGCCGCCTCCGAACAATCGGGCAAACTCCAGCAGTGCATCCGGGATAGATATTTCTCCGGACTGGCTGCTGGCCAGGGAGATAAACAAACTGAACAGCACCACTGCCGTAGCGTCGTTAAGCAGGCTCTCACCCTCCAGCAATAACCCCAGCCTTTGCGGAGCACCGCTTGATTGAATTTGTGTTACTACGGCGACCGGATCAGTGGCTGCCAGCAGCGCGCCGCACACCAGCGCCGTAGTCCAGGGGAACCCGGTTGTGTGATTGATACCGTAATAAATGCCAATGGCAGTCAGCAGTGCCGACAGCACCATACCGCCGATGGCTAGCCATAAAATTGCCGGAAGGTTTTTTAAAAACTGGCTGGCGTGAATGTGGTAGGCCGCATCAAAAATGAGTACCGGCAGAAACACATAAAAAATCAGCGGCTGAAAGTGCATGGCGCGAACGCCGGTATCACCTCCCTGGCTTATGTGAAGTTCAGAGATCACAAAACCGGCCAACACCAGCAGGCTGGAAGTCGGCAGTCGCAGCCAGCTGGCAATGGTCGGCATTACCAGGCTGGCGACAAACAGCAGAAGTAAAAAAGCTATGAGGTCGATAATTGGCATGGCTAGACTTCCAGATTACTACTGGAAGTCTAGCTCACGGTAAAAGATGGTCAGTTGACGACTCTTTATCCGTTGACGACTCTTGTCGCTTGTCCCTTCAGGTAATTACCAATATTTTCTGCAATCTGGTGAACCGCAAACTGGCGTGCGTTACGTCCGGCCCAGGCGGTATGGGGGGTGATCAACAGATTGGGAATATCCTCGGCTAACAGTGGATTACCATTGCGCGGTGGCTCCTGACTCAGTACATCAATACCCGCACCGGCAATGGTGCCGTTGCGCAAGGCATCCGCCAGTGCCTGTTCATTGACGATGCCGCCACGCGCTACGTTAATCAGCAGTGCATGGTCAGGCATTGCTGCCAACTCTTGCTCGCCAATCAGGTCGCGGGTTTGCTCGTTCAGTGGACAGTGCAGGCTGAGTACATCCACTTGTGGCAGTAATTCCGCCAGGGGAGTGCGACCTTCCGCTTCGCGGCCGGGCAGCGACGCGATTCTGACAGTCATGCCAAATGCCTCTGCCACTTTAGCAACGGCTTGGCCAAGTTCTCCATAGCCGACAATACCCAGGGTTTTTCCGCTCAACTCGTGAATCGGATAGTCAAGAAAACTGAACAGCTCGCTATTCTGCCAGCGCCCATCCATGCAGTCGTGGTGGTAGTCCATCAGCCGAGTGCTGAGTGCCAACAACAGGGAGAATGTGTGCTGCACCACACTGGGGGTGCAGTAGGCTACACAGTTGCACACGGTGACATTGTGCTGGCGGGCAGCTTCAATATCGATATTGTTAAAACCGGTGGCAGACAGCGCAATCAATTTCAGCTCTTTGGCTTTGGCGAAGTGATCGGCACTGATCACAACCTTGTTGGTGATCACAAAATCCACATCGGCTATTCGCTCGGTAACCTGATCTTTACTGGTGTTACCGAAAAATTGCCACTCAATGGGCAGGGCCTTCAATTCGTCCAGATTGAGGTCGGTGGGGCCAATAGTGTCTAAATCGAGAATTACGCCTTTGTACATGGTCAATAAATCTATCGGTTAAAAGGTCACAGTGTAACAGGCCGTTACAAATGTTTACGCTTTGGGACTGACTAAAAAGCCCGTTGTCCGTCATAATAGCGGCCTTTGAGCTCTCGAACAGTTACAGCTTTTACGGATTTATAAGGAAAAAATTCATGGGAAAGCGGTTTTTGTCGCTTTATGAAGCAGCGATTTTGCGCCACCCGATAATTGCTTTGGTTCTGGTAATGTTGGTCGCAGTGGGTATGGCGTTTGGTATGCCCAACTTCAAACTCGATGCCTCGGCGGAATCCCTGACCCTTGAGCACGATACCGATCTGGACTATTTCCGCGAAATCAATAAACGCTATGGCAGCGGCGACTTTCTGCTGGTGACTTACACCCCGCGCGAAGGTGACCTGTTCAGCGACGAACACCTAAACACCCTAGACAAGCTGCGAGATGATCTTGCCACCCTGGATGGTGTTGATAATGTCATTTCTATTCTCGATGTGCCGCTGTTGTTCAGCCCGAAAGTGACCCTTTCCGGGTTGGGGCAGGAGCCGCGCACACTGTTAACCGAAGGTGTGGATCGAGAAGCCGCCAAACAGGAATTTCTCACCAGCCCGGTTTACCGCGACCTCGTGCTGAGCCCGGACGGCCAGACCACAGGTGTAATGGCTATTCTGGGAACAGATGACAAATACATTGAGCTGGTGCGCGCCCGCGATGCACTGCGACTGAAACGGGACACCATTGGCCTGATTCCAGCGGAAGCAGAAGAGCTGGAAAAAGTGTCGGCCGAATTCCGCGAATACCATACCCTGCGCACCCATAAAGATGCTTTACGTGTTGCCAAAGCCCGTAAGCTGATGGATCCCTACAGGGAGTATGCTGAAGTATTCCTGGGTGGCCCCAGCATGATCACTGCAGACATGATCGACTTTATTCGCAGTGACTTGAAAGTGTTTGGTATCAGCATCGTGCTGTTCATTATCCTTACCCTGGCGATTATTTTCCGTCAGTTACGCTGGGTAGTGCTGCCTCTGGTCACCTGTATTCTGTCTGTAGTGATTATGCTCGGCTATCTCAGCTGGGTGGATTGGCGACTGACCGTGATCAGCTCCAACTTTGTGTCGCTGCTGTTGATTATTACGCTCGCGCTGACGATACACCTGATCGTTCGCTATCGAGAACTGCAAGCCGAAGACCCGGACGCCGACCAGTTTGAACTGGTTCGACAGACCGTTCGTTACATGGCCAGACCCTGCCTGTACACCGTGCTGACTACCGTAGTGGCGTTTGCGTCGCTGGTGGTGAGCGACATTCGCCCGGTGATCGACTTTGGCTGGATGATGACCATTGGTATTACCGTGGCGCTGGCGCTGGCCTTTATCGTAATTCCCGCCGGTATGATTCTGTGGGGGCGCGGCGTAAACAATCAGCGCGAGGATCGCTCCGGCGCCTTTACTCTCTACTTCTCCCGCTTTGCCGAGCGCTGCCCGGCAGTGGTGTGGAGCCTGAGTCTGGTGATGGCCGGATTGAGCTTGTGGGGTGTTACCAAACTGCAGGTAGATAACCGCTTTATCGACTACTTCCGTGACTCCACCGAGATCTACCAAGGGCTTTCAGTAATTGATGCCAAGCTCGGCGGCACCACGCCGCTTGATATCATTCTGGAAATGCCGGAAGACGCCAAAGTGGATCTCGACTTTGGCAGCAACGAAGACGACCCCTTTGCTTCAGAAGGTGACGACCCGTTCGCGCAAAAGTCTGAATCAGAAGATCCCTTCGCAGAAGAAGACCCATTTGGCGAAGAAGGCGAGTCCGAAACCCAAAACAGCTACTGGTTCACCCGTGCCGGTTTGAACACCCTCGAAAAGCTGCACTACAGGCTCGAATCCATGCCGGAGATCGGCAAGGTCAGTTCATTGGTAAACGCTTTTGAAACCGCCAACGAGCTGATGGATCACCGCCTCGACGACCTTGAGCTGGCGTTTATGCGCAAGCAGCTGTCGCCGGAGATCAACAACATCATGATCGAGCCTTACCTCGACGATGAGCTCAACGAGGCGCGCATTACCCTGCGCACCAAAGAGACCGAAGGCGACCTGCGCCGCTCCGAACTGCTGGCTCATATTCAGGAAATTGCAGAGGAAGAGGTGGGCATAAAGTCCGAAGACTTCCGTATGTCCGGCCTGTTAGTGCTGTACAACAACATGCTGCAGAGCCTGTACACCTCCCAGATTGTTACCCTGGGTGCCGTGTTCCTGGGCATTATGGCCATGTTCCTGGTGCTGTTCCGCTCGGTGCGTTTCTCCATCATCGCCATACTGCCGAACCTGCTGGCTGCCAGCGTGGTATTGGGCGGTATGGGGCTGGCTGGTGTGCCGCTGGATATGATGAACATCACCATCGCCGCGATTACCGTGGGCATCGGCGTAGACCACGCCATTCACTACATCACCCGCTTTAAAGTCGAGTTCGCCCATGACCACGACTACATCGCCGCCATGCACCGCTCCCACGGCAGTATCGGACGCGCGCTGTATTACACCGCCATCACCATTATTGCCGGCTTCTCAATACTGGCGCTGTCCAACTTTATTCCGTCGGTCTACTTCGGCGTGCTCACCGCCTTCGCCATGCTTGCAGCACTGCTCGGCTCACTGACCCTGCTGCCAAGGCTGATCATCCTGATCAAACCCCTCGGCCCCAACAAGCCAGCAGAGCAATAACCCAAAGCCCGGCAATCGCCGGGCTTTTTCTTTTCGCCTCCCGTCATTCCCGCGAAGGCGCACTGCTGCCAGGGATAACCTCTCCATCGTCATGCCCGCGCAGGCGGGCATCCATCCATCAAGTAAATACCAAACCCCCAGAGCCCGTCATTGCGAGGCGCAAAGCGACGAATCAACCTCACACCCCACAAAACCACCAAATCCAGCGAACAAATCCCCCACAAACCAGTCAAAAGATTTGCTACAATCGCCAGCTCGTGGATGAAACCGTAGACCGCAGTCCAGCGATCAACGAGAAAACATACGAGTAGCGAAAGCAATCTTCAGCCCAAATTCACAAGTAAGCCGGGCGAAGATAGTTGAGTGAGATACAAGGCTTAGACCATAAGCCGGCTCAACTAAGATTGCAGACGAGAGATGTTTGCTGAATGCGCAGAGCAACGCAGCTTACGGTAAACAGATCAAATCAATAACGAGGACAATTGTTCTTAGGCAAGGCGGCCAAGGCGAGAAAAGCGGAGCGTACATTGGTACGTGAGCATTTTCGAGTCCGCCGGCCAACGCAGCATAAGGACAATAGGCCGAAGTTATGGGGGCGTTTTGGATTCGACGCCGGTAACAAAACCCAAGGTGCATGTCGTGATGGCGGCCAATCACGTTAACCCAAAGCCGTATATTAATAGTTGCCAACGACGACAACTACGCTTTAGCGGCCTAAACCCCGCTAACAGAAGCCATCGGATGCCAGTAAACGGGAAGCTTCTGTCAAATAGAACTGGACCGCAGCAAAGCATTCTCAGGGCAGCGCTGTTAAACACTAACTGAGATCGCCAACCACGTCCTGCCCATCGGGCTGTGTGAGGCTAAATAAATAGATGGAATCTAAGCATGTAGAGCCGAGGGCGGAGTGCTGACGGACGCGGGTTCAACTCCCGCCGCCTCCACCAACACAAGTCCGAAAAGCCTCGTAACATATTGAGTTGCGAGGCTTTTTTCTTTTTGGGTTCAGTGGGATGCTTGTGCAGTGATTAGTTTTGCCTTAATTCATTAGACAGAGAACAAAACGCTCTCTCAATTTGATGTTCAGCTTAATAGTAGTAAGAAAGTGACACCCCTCCCTTGTGTTTGTAAACTGGCGTAAATAACTAAAACGGATGCTTGTGAAGGAACCATGACACCAACCGATATGCTCGAAGCCGAAACCCGACTAGAGGTAGATGCCAAGCTGGAAGCAGCTGGTTGGGTGATTCAAGATAAAAAAGCCATGAATCTATACGCTGGTGAACAGGGTGTTCATGGTGTTGCCGTGCGTGAAATGGATACGGGCACCGGCCCTGCTGATTACATGCTATTCATTCAAGGCAAAGCCTGCGGCATTATCGAGGCGAAGCGCGAAGGCACCAGCTTGGGCCAAGTGGCTGAGCAATCGGCCCGTTATGCCACCTCTAATACCAAGTTCATCAAACGTTGGGCAGAAGAAGGTAAACCGCTTCCATTTTTATACGAAGCCACTAACCATGAAATCCGCTTTCGTGATGGAAGAGATCCAAACCCACGCTCACGCAAGGTCTACCACTTCTATCAACCTAAAACTTTAAAAAACTTGCTGGAAGATGGTGATAGCTTCAGAGCAAGGCTACAAAACCTGCCCGAGCTGAATACCAACGGTTTGCGAGATTGCCAAATCGATGCCATCCACGGCATTGAAAAGTCATTAAAAGAAAACAAACCCAGAACCTTATTGCAAATGGCCACCGGTGCCGGTAAAACCTTTACTGCTTGTACACAGGTTTATCGCCTGGCCAAATTCGCCAAGGTCAATCGCGTACTGTTTCTGGTAGACCGCGGCAACCTAGGCCGCCAAGCCCTTAAAGAATTTCAGCAATACACCACTCCCGATGACGGCCGTAAATTCACCGAGCTGTATAACGCTCATATATTGGGTGTAGGTGGTGTGGGTGATGAAATTAAAGTCACCATTTCCACTATCCAGCGCATGTATTCGCAACTTAGCGGTAAAGAGCTCGATGACGATGCCGAAGAAGTTTCAGGTTATGAAATGGGCAGCTCATACATAAATGGGGAAAACAGCCTGCCAAGAGAAGTGCGTTATAACCCGGCTATTCCTGTTGAAGCCTATGATGTGATCATCATCGACGAATGTCATCGCTCCATCTACAACCTGTGGCGCCAAGTGCTGGAATATTTCGATGCCTTTTTAATCGGCCTTACCGCAACGCCCACCAAAAAATCCATCGGCTTTTTTAACCAAAACCTGGTTAGCGAATACACCCACGAAGAAGCCGTGATAGACCGCGTGAACGTCGGCTACGATATCTACCGCATACGCACCAAAAAAACCGAACAGGGCGATACCATCGAAGCGGGCACCACCGTATCCATACGAGATAGGCTCACAAAACAAGAGCGTTATGAAACCCTCGATCAAGATGAAGTCTGGCTAGCCAAACAACTCGACCGCTCAGTGGTTGCCCCTAACCAGATACGCACCATCATCCAAACCTTTAAAGACAGAGTCTTTACCGACATCTTTACCGATAGAAGCGGCGAATGGCTGCCCAAAACCCTAATCTTCGCCAAAGATGATGAACACGCCGATCGCATCGTTGATACCGTGCGAGAAATCTTCGGCGAGGGCAACGAGTTCTGCAAAAAAGTTACCTACCGCGTAGGCAAAAAAACCGCTGAAGATACTATTGCCGAATTTCGCACCAGCCCACGCTTAAGAGTGGGCGTTACAGTCGATATGATCGCCACTGGCACCGACATCAAACCGCTCGAAGTGGTGATGTTTATGCGTGATGTGAAAAGCCCCGCTTACTACGAACAAATGAAGGGCAGGGGTACTCGCGTGATCGGCGATGACGAATTGAAAAAAGTAACACCTGATGCCGGCAAAAAAGTGCGCTTTGTTTTGATCGACTGCGTCGGCGTTACCGAAACCGATAAAACCGAATCCAAATCGCTAGAGGCAAAGCCTTCTGTTTCTACCGAAAAACTGATGCTGCAAATCGCCCAGGGCGATCGCCACTCCGATAGCCTGCGCTCCCTCGGTAATCGCATGTTACGGCTCGATAGCAAACTCAATGAAGCGCAACGCAAAAAAGTCGCCGAACTGGCAGGCAAACCACTGGCGCTGATCGCCGGTGAACTAATACACGCCACTAATGATGCCAAATTGGCCGAAACCGCTCAGCAGCAATTTAACACGGAACATCCTAGTGAAGAGCAAATTCAACAAGCTTTCGAGCCACAAGCTGATCAGCTTGTGATGCCATTCCATAACCCGGAGCTGCGCGACATATTAGAAGTCTTCCGTAAAGAGAATGATCAAATCATCGATGACTCCGCCGATGAGCTCATTACCGAAGGTACTGGCTACAGCACCGAGCGGGCAGAAAAGACCATCGCAAGTTGGCAACAATTTATTGCCGACCATAAAAACGAACTCGATGCCATTCAACTGGTATACAACCAACCGTGGACAGAGCGTCACTTAAGCTACGAGCAATTGAATGATTTAGTAGAAGATATCGAACAGCCGCCCTATAACATTGCCCCGCAAGAAGTGTGGCAGGCCTATGAGCTGTTAGAAAAACTCAAAGCCAAAGGCGCACCGCCCAACCAAAAGCTGCCTGCATTAATCAGCCTGATCCGTTGCTCCATCGGTGTGGCAAACGAGTTAGAACCATTCCCAGAATTGGTTAACCAACGCTTCGATACCTGGTTGGCACAACATATTTTTCACCGTCATTCCCGCGAAGGCGGGAATCCAGAAGGCGAAGCCTTCACTGCAGAGCAGTTAATCTGGCTAGAAAGAATAAAACAACAGATCGCCAATAACGCCGAATTTGAAATTGATGATTTTGATTTTATCCCCGAATGTAAACAGCAGGGCGGTTTATTAAAGGCGCAGCAATTGTTTGGTAAAGAATTGAATGTAATTATTCAAGAACTTAATGGATTCTTAATTGCATGAGTGAAGTAGCAGTAAAGGAATTGCCTAATAACTGGCAAGAAATATCTTTGGGTGATTTAATTAAACTCGAATATGGGAAATCTTTAACAGTTAAGGATCGTGTTGAGACTGGCGAAATATCTGTATTTGGCTCAAGTGGAAATGTAGGGAGACATGATCAACCCCTTGTGACTGAGCAATGTTTGATTGTTGGGCGAAAAGGAAATGTTGGCCATATTTTTATAAGTCATAAACCATGCTGGCCTATAGATACCGTTTATTATGTTATTCCCCCAAAAGGTCTAGACATCAAGTATCTATATTATCAACTAGGCCATCTGGACTTGGGCCGGCTTGATAAGTCGACTGCTATTCCTGGGTTAAACAGAAATGATGCATACAAAGTAGCGTTTAAGTTAGCCCCTCTCGACCAGCAAAAACGCATCGTCGCCAAAATCGAAGAACTCTTCTCCCATATCGACGCCGGCATCGAAGCCCTCAACAAAGCCAAACAACTGCTCAAACAATACCGCCAATCCGTCCTTAAAGCCGCCGTCACCGGCGAACTCACCAAAGAATGGCGCGAGCAGAATAAAGACAAACTAGAGCCAGCAAGCCAACTGTTAGAACGTATCCTCACCGAACGCCGCCAAAAATGGGAAGAACAACAACTCGAACAATTTAAAGCCAAAGGCAAGATGCCTAAGAATGATAAGTGGAAGGAGAAGTACAAAGAGCCTGAGCTTCCTGGAGCTGAAGATTTGCCCGAAATTCCAGAAGGTTGGGAATGGGTCAGTTTGCAACATGTATTTGATGTTATTACTGATGGAGATCACCAGGCACCTCCAAAGTCGGATTGTGGGATCCCTTTTCTAGTGATAGGTGATGTTAATCAAGGAGTTTTGACTTTTGGTAAAACTAGATTTGTACCTCAATCATATTATGACTCTTTGGCAGATATTAGAAAGCCGTTAAAAGGTGATTTGTTATATACAGTTGTTGGAAGTTATGGAATACCAGTCAGGGTTGATCAGGATGTTCCTTTTTGTGTTCAAAGACATATAGCTATTTTGAAGCCTAATGAAAATATTTCGGTGGATTATTTGTATCATGTTTTATCGAGCGGTTTTGTTTTCAAACAAGCTACTGAGGTTTCTACAGGTACGGCGCAAAAAACAGTTCCGTTAGGTGGGCTTAGAGAAATCAAAATCCCTCTGCCATCAACTTTGGAACAAGCGAAAATTGCGAATGATATTTCAAGTAAAATTGATCAAATAGAGAGAGCTGATGAGAATTCATCAAAAAAAATCATGTTGGCTGGAAAAAATAAACAGTCGATCTTAGCTTCGGCATTTTCAGGGGGTTTACTTTAAATATGGATATTAAAGAACTTCCAGAAGTAGCTAGTTGGCTTAAGCAATTCGATATGCCAGATCTATATTTAGCTGAATATATGCTTAAAAAACTAAGATATGTCAGTTTGGAAGAGTATGAGGCTTGGGTGCAAAGTTCCATTACCAATTTATTGTTAGATCTAGAAAAAAGAGATCATGGTAAGACGTCTGTTGCCATATTTCCTGTTACTAAAAACACTCAAAATGTATTTAATCAAGATAAAGAACTTAAAGCTGTAAATGATAGCAGTGGAAGGTTGGGGCATGCATTAAAAAACTTAGAAAGAAATATGACTAAGCATATTGAGCTTTCTCCAAGAGTTGATTCTATGAAAGCAAGGCGAGTGAAGCATATTATTTATGTTGATGATTTCACTGGCACAGGAAAACGATTTATAGATTTTTGGAATAAAGTGAGTCCAAGCATTAAATCTTGGTGTTCACATGGTTGGTGTGATATATGGTTTCTTACTTTTGCGGCACATAACGAAGGGTTAAAAAAGATAGTTCAAAAAGTAGGCCCTTTAAATCAAGATTCTATTAAATATGATCATTTAGTAACAGAGTCATTTATTAAGACTAATAAAAGTCTTAGCCAATTATGTCATAAATATGGTTCTAGGCTTTCGGATAGTGGTTCGATTGTTGGGTTTGGCAAGCAATTTAGCCCAATCGTATTTCAATACGGCTGCCCTAACAATGCGCCAGGTATTTTATGGTGCAAAGGCGATGCAGAGAAAAAATCTTTCAAACCTTTATTCCCTAATCGAAGTGTGCCTGTAAGTTTATTTCCCTTATTTCACAATAAGGTAACTGTTGGTGAAACAGCTGAAGATCTCTGGATGGCTAGAAACTACCAGTTGGCAGTTAATTTTTTAGAAAACGCAGATTTGTATAATGGGCATTTCGAAATTTTAACCATCTTATCTTATTTGAATGCAGGTAGAGGTCCTGAGAATGTCAGGGAGGTGATGGTTATGCCTGAAAGTAAGATCGAAGAGTTATTTGATGAGTTAAAATTATATGGTTTAATCGATGAAGTATTCAATGTTACACGGTTCGGAAAAGATGTACTTGTTAGAGGGAGTAAATTAAAATCTAAAAGAATTAAGGGTAAAAGAGAATATAATAATTTTTACCCTGCAACGTTTTTGGGGTTTCAGCGTGAAGTTTAGTTGTAATTGGGTGCTCGATTTTATATCAGTACTCAATACCAGCCTAGGCGGGTTTCAACAGAGGTTGTCTCTCGTCACTGGAAGAGTGCGGATTCCGTTACTCACTGGAATAGCCCTCGCAAAAGTGGAATATAGATCGCGTTTTAAAGCACGTGGTCTCCGCTTGGGGCTACACCAAGCCTTAGCTTTAAAACGCGATCTATACCCTCACTTACGTGAGGTGAAGTAAATGACACGCTGGAACCCCAAATCATATCTTAACGAAGGTCGAGGACACGGCTTTCAAGAAGACTACCTAAAAGAGCTCATTAAAGCTGGTAGGGTAATTACTAATAAAAATGTGCCTGTTATATTTTCATTATCACATTTAGCTAATTTGTCAGATACTCTTTATAAAGACTTACATGCATTTGTTTCAAGGCCGACAGAAGATGCTCAAGGCCTTGTATATAAAAGTTTTCCAATTAGAAAGCGGTCTGGCGGAAAACGTTGGATTTCAATTCCTTGTGAACAATTAATGGCAGTTCAAGACTTTATCGCTCAGGAAGTTTTAAATAATATAAAGCCTCACTCAGCTGCCATGGCATATGTACCGGGCTTGAATAACCCACTAAAGGCTAATGCTGAGAAACATATGCATGCTAAATGGATCCTTAAAATGGATATACAAAGCTTTTTTAGTAATATTTCTGAACGACAAGTTTATGATGTATTTAAATCACTAGGTTATCCGAATTTACTATCCTTTGAGATGGCAAGGTTATGTACCCGTATTACTCCAAAGCGAAAAGGTGATCGTTGGAATTCTGAGATAGACTTTTCTAAAAACCAATCGTACCAATGTTCTAAAATTGGAAGCCTTCCACAGGGTGCTCCTACCAGTTCAGCACTATCAAATTTAGTTTGCTTTGAAATGGACCAAGAACTTGAGAGTTTAGCTCATGTTCATGGTGCAGACTATTCAAGATATGCTGATGACTTATGTTTTTCTTTCTTAGATGCAAATAGACAGTCTGTCTATGAGTTCAAAAGACAAGCATCAAAGGTACTCTATAAAAATCATTTTAGAGAAAATAGGAAGAAAACCAGAATAATTCCACCTGGCTCAAGAAAAATTATTACAGGTGTTGTGATTGATAGCGGTAAAACAACTATTCCAAGAGAGTTAAGGGACAGGATTCGCATGCACCTATACTACTGTAAAAAGGTTGGTATCCCTGAGCATTGTAAGCAAAAGGGATTTAGGTCTGTTTTGGGATTTAGGAACCATCTTTACGGGTTGATCATGTATGTTCGCTCGATCAATGAAGTCCAAGGTGACTCATTTCTTCAAGAGTTTAACAAATTGCCTTGGTTAGATTTTAATATTTAAATAAGAATTAGATTATGAGCGCAGCAGAAATCGTCAACAAAGTCTGGAATTACGCCCACGTATTACGTGATGACGGTGTAGGTTACGGCGACTACGTCGAACAGATTACTTTTCTTATCTTTTTAAAAATGGCTGATGAGCGTGAAAGCGCTGGTCAAACTGTGGCTGTGCCTGATAAATATAGCTGGTCAAGGTTGGTTAAGCTCGATGGTGATGCCTTAGAGATTCAATACCGCCATACCTTGGAAGAGTTGGGTAAACAAGGCGGTATGTTAGGCACTATCTTCCGTAAGGCACAAAACAAAATACAAGACCCAGCCAAGCTGGAACGCCTAATCAAAATGATCGAGAAAGAAGCCTGGTCGACTTTGCCGGTGGATGTAAAAGGCGAAATCTACGAAGGCTTGTTAGAGCGTAACGCACAAGATGTGAAAGGCGGTGCCGGCCAATACTTTACCCCTCGCCCGTTAATTGAAGCCATGGTAGAGGTGATGCAGCCGGTTGTAATGGATACCGTGGCCGACCCAGCCTGTGGTACAGGTGGTTTTTTGCTGGCGGCTTATGACTATATGGCGACTCAAGCCAAGTCGAAAAAAGAGCAGAAGCACCTGCGTGAAAACGCCGTACGCGGTAACGACATTGTCGATAGTGTTACCCGTTTATGTGCCATGAACTTATACCTGCATGGCATCGGCAGCGCCGATGGTGAGTGCCCGGTAATCAGTCAGGATGCCTTGGCCAAAGAAGTGGGCGATAACGACCGTGTGGATATTGTGCTAGCCAATCCACCTTTCGGTAAAAAAAGCTCTATTACAGTAATTAACGAAAAGTCTGGTAAAGCCGAATCCGAAAAACTCACTTATGAGCGCACCGACTTTTGGGCTACCACCTCCAACAAACAACTTAACTTCGTGCAGCATATCGCCAATATGCTAAAAATCGACGGCAAAGCCGCAGTGGTTGTTCCCGATAACGTCCTATTTGAGGGAGGTGCCGGCGAAACCATCCGTAAAAACCTGTTAGAACGTTGCAATTTACACACCATACTGCGCCTACCCACAGGCATCTTCTACGCCCAAGGCGTAAAGGCAAACGTCATCTTCTTTGATGCCAAGCCTGCCGCAAAAACACCGTGGACTAAAAAGCTTTGGGTATATGACTACAGAACCAATGTACATAAAACATTGAAGCAAAATCGCCTTAAAAAAGATGACTTCTCGGAGTTTGTTGATTGTTACAAGGCTGGTGAACTCAATAAACGAAGAGAATCCAAACATAAAGAGCGCTGGAAGTCTTATACCTACGACGAGCTGATCTCCAGGGATAAAACGAATTTGGATATCTTTTGGTTGAAGGATGAATCACTGGAAGATACCGAAAACCTTCCGGCACCTGAAATTCTTGCCCAGGAAATAGTGGAGCAGCTAGAAGCGGCACTTGAGGAATTTCGCTCTGTTGAAGCGGTACTTATGGAAGATTCAGTTTAATAGCAGTGGTATCGATAGTTTGAAACCTTTATCGGATATATCGAAAGTAGATGCTCGTAATAGCCACTATGTGGTTATTGATCGAGCAACGGGTAGTCAGCGATCATTAACATTAGAGGATCATTATTCTCAAGTCGCCCAATTTGAGTTGCATTCAATGGTGCCCGCTAAGATTTCATCTCAATATGGGATTGCACGAAATATCTACGTCTATGCCTGGTATGTTTATGAGTTTTTTAATGTGGCTGAAGCGAAAGTTCTTACAGTCCTAGAGTTGGCATTGAAGGACCGGGTAGGCGATAAGGAGTTGAAAAACTATATACGAGATCGGAAACAGCAGCATTTCGATCAGACTGGAAAGAAGCTAGGAATTAGGCAAGGCCTAAAGACTCTGATGGAATATAGCCGCGATAACAAATTGGTGGCTAATAATGGCTTTTCAGCATGGCACCGTCATGCTACTAGGCAGGCTTATTATACGACTCAACGTGAACAGTGGGAGTGGGCTGAGGCAGAGATGGCCAAAACGGGTAAAGATGAAATCGAGCTTCCAATAATAGAGGTTGAACAACTTCCGCCTGACGAAAATTATGATCATGTTCAGTTTTTGATTGATCACACTAACAAAATCCGAAACACGTACGCCCACGGAACCGCCATGTTGCATGATCAGGTTTTGGGCAGCTTTGAAATGGTATCGGAGTTTATTAATCAGTTGTACTCAGATAGGGAATAAAGAATGAGTAATACCTGGATGGTTCGTGCCGGTCGAGGCGGGATTATTAGCGAAGATTTTGCTAAAGGCTATGTGGCCATTGGTTGGTCACAGCTGGGTGATTTAACCCAATACAAAACTGATGAATCATTGCGTTCTCGCTATATTGAAATTTACGGCAATGATAAACCCAGTAAAACGGCTAATGCCGTGGCGATGATTTTGAAGTTTCGTGATCAGATTTCATCTGGTGATATTGTGGTTAGCTACAATCCGGAAACTCGCGAATACATGGTTGGTAGAGATCTCGGGCAGTACAGTTATCAGCCAGAAGTGATTGAGGGCTATGCTAATCTGAGAAAAGTTGAATGGCTGGGTTCTGTTGGGCGCGATGCATTATCTACCAAAGCCCGAAACTCACTGGGTTCCGTGTTAACTCTATTTGCGGTAAGTGAAGAAGTTGCCCAAGAGATGCTTGTGGTGTTAGAAGGAAGGTCTGTTAAGCAAGAGTCAAAGCAGGATCAACCAGAGCTGGAAGAAACGACTCAGTTAAAGGATGACACGGTAGCGCAAAGCCATGAATTGATTAAAGACAAAGTGGCTGCTCTTAATCCCGATGAGATGGAAGAATTGGTTGCTGCAATATTGCGCGCCATGGGCTACAAGGCCAAAGTATCGCCAAAAGGCCCTGATCGTGGTGTTGATGTTATTGCTTCGCCGGATGGTTTGGGGCTCACTCAACCAAGGATTAAGGCTGAAGTAAAGCATCGCAGCGGCTCTATGGGCGCTTCTGCAATAAGAGGTTTTATTGGGGCACTTCGCGAAGGGGATTCCGGCTTGTTTGTAAGCACGGGTGGCTTCTCTCGTGAAGCGAGATATGAAGCGGATCGTTCAACTTTTCCTTTGACACTAGTTGATCTCGATGACATAGCCGACTTAATCGTCAGTCACTATGAGAACTTTGATTTGGATGGGAGAGTTTTAGTGCCTCTTGTTCGGATTTACTGGCCCGTGGATTAATATCCTCTATAAGTTTGCTAATTACTGCTGGACTAGTTGGGAAACTGGTTTATGACTGATCGTTACCAAGCTTCGGGAACCGTGGAAGGCCAATATCAACCTGGCTCGAATGAGCGTGTGTTGCGAAACAAGTTGGGCATTACTGATCCAGCTGAAATGGATGATATCGAGCTGGATTTGCTTGAACAACTCTACGATGTGGTTTTAGGTGAAGTTGAAAATGATCAGGTTATTACCGTAGAGGAAATTTTTGAATGGCATCGAAAGTGGTTGGGCAATGTTTATGAATGGGCAGGCAATCAACGTTCGGTTAATCTGGCGAAAGATGATTTCCATTTTGCGTCTGCCAGACAAATTCCATATTGTTTAAAAGAGCTGGACGAAAAGTTTTTGTCTAAGTACACCCCTTGCTTTGAAATGGACGATGAATCGTTAATTGAGGCAATTGCAGTCGTTCATGTGGAGCTGATTATCGTCCATCCATTTCGAGAGGGAAATGGCAGAATTTCACGTCTGTTGGCAAACGTCATGGCACTTCAGGCTAATAAGCCGGAACTGGACTATTCGAGTTGGGATTTAGATAGAGATAAATACTTTTCAGCTATTCAAGCTGGAATGGATTGTAATTATGAGTCTATGAAACAACTTGTTAGGCAAGCGTTACGCGACGCGGAGCAGACTGCTTTCGAATAAGCTTTGCTTCAATTGCTGAAACAGACTCGCGAGTTTCAATAGCAGTAGAGCTGGCAATCGACCTAACACGCATTTTACGCGAAGATCGTTCTTTGCTCAGATAGATATTGGTGGATTTAAGGGTCTTATCGCTCATAGGCGTTAGTATAGCCGACTTTGGGCGAAATTTAAACAACGGGTCAAATAAATAACTTAATAAAATCAATTGGTTATAGGGTATGTGGTGGCGTGATAAGGGGTTGAAATTCTTGGTTTTTAAATAAGCATCTACGGTCCATTTATCCCGATAATCCACCCGAGAAGTAACGGGAGGCAAAAGTAGGGCAACTCCTGTTTCTCGAAACGAGTCGGCAAAGGTCAGAGCATTGCGGCCGCTTATGTATCCTGCAAGGTGACCAATCAATTAGCCATGCAGCGTTAGTTCGAGAAAATTAACACACATCAGTGTAGTGACTACTCATTCGCTATCGTCCAGCAAGTTTTGCCAAGGCCCATCGGACAGGCTTTTGGGTGTCTTTGGTTTTGTGCTGTCGTTCGATTCAGAGTCGTTCTCCAAAACAGCCAGAACTGCATTCAGCTTTTCCTGCGGGATCAACATCAGTTGGCTGTTCAAGCCCTTGTCTATCAACTCGACAATGTCCTGCCTAGCCAGGAAAGCAACGAATATGTTGCACTTGCTTGGTGAGCCGAATAGCAAATTTATTCGGCTCATATCTAATTAAAACAATGGGTTAAAGGTAGGTTTGAAGAGCTGAAAGGGTATTGTTGGGAATAACTTTGGTCTAGTACTGCTAGCTAGTGGCTTGGATATGGCTTCGTTGTTCAGGTGGGAATGTAATATGGTTGTACTCCTTATGTTCAATGTTATGTGTTGTTCATTAATTGTGAACATGATATAAAGGTGGACGCGTCTTCATTTGTGCAATTCAACGTAATGAAGGCTAGCAATCGATCTTCAGGTAATTAGTGCGATATGAACAGACAGGCGAGGAATCAGGACATACTGACTGCAGCCATCAAAGCACTTCATCGTGAGGTGGGCTTGCAGCTGCTGGTGATCGAGTGCGAAGCTGAGGCAGGCGATAAGCACGCCGATGCAATCATTCAGCTACCTGAGGTAGCAACTCGCCTGGCGGTAGAAGTTAAAAAATGGACGGCACATGCCAATCTCGGGGTTGTTATCAATCGTATCAACCAGATTGCAGAACCTGGTTGCGGCATGCTGGTAGCCGATTATGTGAACCCTAAAATGTGTGAGGAGCTGAAGAAGGCAGGCGTACAGTTCATCGATACCGTGGGCAATGCATATATCAACCAGCCGCCGGTTTTCGTCTATGCAAAAGGCAATAAGCCTACACCAGAAGCTCAAGCCAGGAAAAAGGCCAAAACGGGCAGGGCATTCCATCTTGCAGGAATGAAAGTTGTACTGGCTTTCCTCAGGGATAAAGAATTTATTGAAGCGAAATACCGGGCCATAGCAGAGAAAGCTCAAGTGGCTTTAGGGGCTGTTGGGCCTGTGATCAATGATCTGATTGCACAGGACATGGTATTAGAAGGTATGGAAAAGAACCAACGACAACTGGCAGATTTTGATCGGTTGTTGGATAAATGGGTCGAGGTGTATCCATATAAGCTGAAGGAAAAATACTGGATAGGCACATTCACCACGGATGATCCTGACTGGTGGAAGACAATCAATCCCGAAAAGTTTAACGCTGTTTGGGGGGGGGAAGTAGCAGCGAACAAATACACCGATTACCTGACTCCCAAAAATGCGACGGTGTATATCAATAAAGTTGATATGGCAAAGTTCTTGCGGGCAGCTCGGCTGCGAAAGCCTGGGCCGCATGAGCACCCGGAAGTTCGAGTTGATCTGATAGAACCGTTCTGGGATACGGTGCCAGTCAATGAGGAAAAGAAAGGTTTAGCGCCTCCTATTATCACCTATGCGGATCTACTGGAAACTGCCGATCCGCGCAACCTCGACACAGCGAACAGAATTCGTGAAAAGTACATCAATTGATATAACAGGAAAGTTACCCAAAGGGCTGGTCGAGATTTACAGCGACATTGCTGCACACACCAGTGCACTTGGCATTGATTACCTTGTTGTTGGGGCTATGGCACGAGACCTGGTTCTGGTGCATGGATATGGATCGACAATAGAACGAGGCACTCGAGACATTGACTTTGGGATTAATGTAGCAAGCTGGGAAGACTTTGATGCTCTTGGGAAACGCATACTCGAAGCTGGTTATGAGCCCGATTCAAAACAATGGCACCGATTTTCTTGTCGGGATGAAGAAGGGCTGCCGTGGGAGATTGATATTCTGCCCTTTGGTGCAATAGCGGATAAAGATGCGACTATCAGTTGGCCACCGAAGCAAGAGTCTTTAATGACAGTGCTTGGATTTGCTGAGGCCGCTGAAAACGCGTTGGCTGTAACAATAAATCATGACCCAAAAATCGTTATCCCGGTCGCTTCACCAGTAGGGGTTAGTATCCTGAAATTGGTTTCATGGACTGAGCGCGTCGAGTTTAAAGGGAAAGATGCATCAGATTTTCAATACCTGATAAGAAGTTACACCAATATCCCGGAAATCAACGACGCCATTTATCAGGATGGGCAAATGGAGGCTCAAGCGTGGGATGAGGGCAAGGCCAGCGCCATGAAGCTCGGGCAGGATGCTAACGCTGTTGTTTTGCCAAAAACACGAGAATACCTGAGGCGTGAACTCTTTGATCAAACTGACAAAGTGGATCAGTTTGCTCGGGACATGGAGCGTGGCAGTAATAGTGATTTGGCGGAATGCTCAGAGTGGCTGGCAATATTTACTGAGACGTTCCTGGCTAATAGTTAAGCACTGCTGAGTCGGCCAAGCTGTGTAGAGAGGGGGCGGATAAAATAGGTTCGGCAGATGTTACATGCATAAGCTGCATTAGGTTGGGTTGTGTCAAAATTGAATTAAATAAGGATATAAAAAACAAATAGATATATGTATTTCAACATCCGCCTCCTCGCTTAACCAACAACCTCAACTCCAAAACCGCCCCATTCTGTGACCCCCATCACCCTTTCCCGCAATTTAAATGCAACCTTTCCTCCCTTCCCGTCGTGATAGGTATGAAAGCGTCCTGTTAAGGACACACATATTTACTCGTAAAACATGATCCAAGGGGAAAGGCTTATGTGGTTTAAGAAACCAATTGCAGTAGCAGTAATTGCCGTATTGGGCAGCAGTGTTTCAGCAGTGGCAATGGCGGAAGATGCCGGCCAGGCGCTGGATAAGGTTGCTGATGAGTTCAGTGATTTTGCCGGTGACAATTCACAAACTCTGGTTGAGTCACTGCGCAATGGCGACGATCTCAGCTACGAAATCGAAGTTGAGAAGACGGTTGTGGACGCGGATGGCAATCCGGTCATGGTGGATGTGCTGGATGCCGACGGCAACCAGACGTTTGATGCCGATGGCAATGTGATCCAAACCGAGAAGACCGAGCTGGTTACCGAAGTAGTTACCGTTGAGAATGCCAATGGCCCTATGGGGGTTGGTGAGGTAACTCTGGCTCTGGGCCTCGCTGATGCGTTGCTGGAAGACGGTGCGACTCTTGAGGAGATCACCCTGGCGCTGTACAACGCTGAAACCGGTGGCGGTATTCTCGACATGCGTGCTTCCGGCATGGGTTGGGGGGAGATCTTCAAGTCCTTCGATATGAAGGTTGGTGAGGTTATGCGTGGCCTTAAATCCCAGGCACCGGCACAGGCTGCCTTCAAGGCTGAGCGTGCTGCTGCAAAAGCGGATCGTGCGGAGCGTGGATCTTCATCGAATCGCCCGGAACGAGCGGAGCGTCCTGAGAAGCCGGAAAAACCTGAAAAACCGGAAAAGCCAGAGCGCGCTGATCGTCCAGACCGTCCTGAAAGACCGGGACGCGGTTAATCGCTTCCTTGCAGGTGACTGTGGGGTAGTCGTACACTCAATCTACTCCACGTTGAAACAGCCCGTGCACGGGCTGTTTCACTTTTTCTTTGTGACACAGTTATCTAAGAATCGCGTCAGTAATGGGATTTTTGACTTTAAAAAGCCAAGAAAAAGCGACCGCTGATCAATTTGATCGGTTGGTGCGCCCGCATATCCCTGCACTTTATCGAATGGCCTATAAATTGGCCGGATCCCAATTCGACGCGGAAGATATTGTTCAGGATGTATTGATTAAGCTGTATCCCAAAACGGCGGAAATGGCTGAAGTGGAGCAGTTGGAGCCCTGGTTAAAGCGCGTCGTATACAACCAGTTTGTTGATCTCAGCCGCCGCCAAAAACGCAATCCTGCCAGTTATCAAAATAGTGATACCCCGGAAGATCCGGATAGCCTGGAGCAGCAACCAGCTTCGACACCGGGTCCGGAAAAGAGTGTACAAAACTCACAGCAGTCGCAAGTTATAGAGCAGGCATTGTCGACCCTGAGTCACGATAATAGGGTGCTGGTGGTAATGCATCTGATCGAGGGGTTTACCCTGCAAGAAGTTTCCGAATTGATTGATGTGCCATTAGGTACTCTTAAATCCCGTTTGCACCGGGTAAAAGCGGAACTTAAAAAAAGCCTTCGAGTGGAACCTTTTGCTGGTGCCAAGCGTGTTATAGGTAGAGGTGGTCATCATGAAATGTTTTGAGGTACAACAAAAAATACAGCAGAGCGGTGCAGCTGACGGATTGCAGCAGCACCTCGTAAACTGTGACCTCTGCAAACACTTTTACAGTGACTACCAACTGGCTCAGCAATTAAATGCTTTTCAGCCTGCACCGAGTGACGATTTTGCCGACCGCTGCATCGCCAAAGCAGTAAAGGAAAATACCCGTTCCGTAAAACGCTCTTCAACCTATTGGCCAGTAGCTGCGGCACTGGTTGTTGGAATTTTGATTGGCTCTATAGGGTCAATGGATTTTAACGGTAGTGATCCAACTGTTGCAGATGCTGTGGTACCCCAAGTGGCAGAACCGATAGCGCTGCAGGTAAATGAAATCAAAATGGTGAATGTAGTTATCGACAGCGATGTTCACCTGCCGTCGTCCACTATTACGGTTTCTCTGGCGGATAACATGACTATCGAAGGCTATCCGGCATCGCAGCAATTAAGCTGGGAAACTGAACTGCTGCAAGGCAAAAATCTTCTTACCTTGCCTGTAGTGATGAACTCGGATGAAGAGGGATATATGGAAATTTCCTATAGCTCGAATGGGGAAGTGCAAAGTGTTCGGGTGAATGTCAGCGCGGCCGAACTGGCAGCCAGTGCCTAGCAGAAAGTGATAAACGTTATGAAAAGATTATCCTTATTAATCACAGCAGGGATGTTCACAGGACTGGCATTGGCTGACGGGAAAGGCACAAGCTCAATTACCATCTTGAAGGAAGGCGAGGTGCCGAAGGGGATCGTGCATAAGGTATCCCTGCCACCCAAACCTGAAAAAATCGAACGACCCGGTGTGGTCGATGTTGCAGGGGACAGACCTCAACTTGCAGCGCCTGAAAAAGCGCAAGGCGCGGGTATCTCTGAAGTGGTTAAGTCTGAAGCTGGCCAACAAGCAGGTATCCATGTCCCTGAGAGTGTGGGCAATGAACATACTGAAAATGCTGGCAGGGGAGCGGCTGAGCTCAAGGGCGCAAATGCAGAACAGAATCCTTCTGAGCAGAAGACTCCTGTATTTGAAGGTATTTCTGTTCCCGACAGAAAGCCAGAATCTGTTGAAAGAGGGGGGAGGCCCGAACGTGCTGAACCGGCTGCTCGACCGGAACGTCCGGAGCGTGTAGAAAAACCAGATACCCCCGAAAGGCCGGAGAAGCCAGAAAAACCCGAAAGGCCTGGGCGCAATTAATTTCCCTCTTTAATAAGCCTCGCAGGTATTCATGGAAGGTGTCGGTATAAGCATCGATGCCTTACAGATTTGAACTTCCCCAAGTTAACGGATCCATGCACCTGCATATCCATCTAACGTGGTACGACTGTCGTTCGCCACCAGTACTTGTGTCAGAGTTCCCAAAACAGCCCCGTTCTTCGTTTTAGTAGATAAGCCATCGGCCCAGAGTGCCAATAATCCAATTGAAGAATGCCGAGGTGTATTGCCGGGACAATGGTTGTCCCTAGTACCAAGTTTTGTGAGGAATCTTATGAAGAAACGTTTCTGCTTAATGCCTGTGCTGCTGCTATTGGCGTTGCTGGGGTCTGTGGCAAATGCCAGTGTTCCACCGGTGTTTGTCGATATGGAATACGAAGAGGCGGCCAAACGCGCTGCCGACGAAAACAAGCTCCTGATTCTGGATGCGATGACCAGCTGGTGTGGTCCCTGCAAGCAGATGGACAAAACCACTTGGGTTGATGCCGATCTGGTTAAATGGCTTGAGGCCAATGCGATCTCTATCCAGCTGGATATGGATGAGCACGAAGCGTTGAAGGATGAACTAGGCATAACTGCTTTCCCAACCATTATCGCCTTTAAGGGGGATCTGCAAGATCGTGTAGTGGGGCTGCAGAGCGCCGCTTTTATGATGGAGTGGCTGAGAGCTTTACAAAAGGGCGAGACACGAGGGCAAGCACTATTGAAGCAGCTTGCAGATGTGCAGAAAGGTGCTATCCAGATGTCTGTTGCTGACCGTGCAGAACTCACCAGCGAATTGATTAATAGCAAATTCTACGAACCGGCTCTGGAGGAATGGAAGTGGCTTTGGGAAAACACTGGCGAGGAAAAGAGCAGCTATGGTTTCCCGTTAAAAAATATGCTTCCGGGTATTCTGAACAGCATCGTGCGGGGTCATGAGCCTGCTCGTGCCGTGGCCAAACAGTGCTTTGACGAGATAACTCAGGAAGTTGCAAAGTCTCCCACAAGAGACACTCTGGGCATGTGGCGACAGTTTGCCAACATGGCCGGAAAGACTGAAACTGTAGTCAATTGGGGACAGCGCATGGCTGAAACCAAAAAAGGGCAGGCTGTACTCAAGACCAGTGGCTTATTCGGGCTTTTTAGCGAACACGGTGCCTGGAAAGCGGCGGGCTACAGTATTGGTGATAAAAACACCAAAGGCTACATCGAAGCTTACGCACATTTAGTTGCCAAAAATAATGGCACAGAGCCTCCTGCTGGCAGTCCGGGCATGTACCCGGGGGTACGTTCAGAGGGGCGCACACAACCTGAACAAATCGATTTCCAGATGCGATCTGAAGGTGCGGAGCGTTATGTTTCATTGCTGAGTGTGGGTCGTACAGCGGAGGCCAACGATGTGGCTGAGTTCCTGTTCAAATACGCAGGTGACAAAAAGGCTGCTCACGCCGCTGTTGTTGACTATGCGTTGAGAGCAGGTGTTTTTGATAAGGCTGCTGAACAGCACCGCCAGTGGCTTTGGGAGGTCTGGAAGTAAGGTTTTCCGGTTGATTGATTTGTGTCCATTCGGAATCTGGCGTCATTCCCGCCTTCGCGGGAATGACGCTCTGGGCTATTTGTGCTGTTTCCGGGTGGATACTAATTAAAAGCCCATCGGGGAATGACATTGAAATACTATCCTTTCCAGTCGCCCGCTCGTGGCGATTTATAAAAGCTTTGCTACACTTCTAGAGCTCTCCGAGCACCCTCATCCAACTACCTGATATGAGGAATCTATCATGCACAAGTATGTGATCATTGCCCTCTCTTTTCTTGCAGTTTCATTGCTTTCATATTTCGCCATCGGCGAGGACGCAGTCAAGGCAGACCCCGAGCACTACACCGTGGTACTTGAAAACGACAAGGTTCGAGTAATTAAAATCCAGTACGGGCCAGGTGAAAAGTCGGTTATGCATACCCACGGCCCCAATGTTTCCATCGCTATGACAGAGAATAAGGTCAGAATGAATCTTCCCGACGGTACTTCCGAGGAGTACACCTTAAAAGTAGGTGAGCCCATGTGGAGTGATCAAGAGGAACACCTTCCTGAAAACCTGAGTGACAGTCCGTTGGAAGTGATTCTGGTGGAAATTAAAGAGTAACTTTCTGGTAATTTATGAGCCAGGCCAGCACAGATAAGTCATTGTAAAATGTGCATTGTCTGGCTCTTTATTTAGTCAGCATCACGTTGTATTCGTCGCCTTGCAAATCCCACCGACTCAAAGCCGGCTTCAGGTTGCTATAATGCCCCACCTAATTGATTCACCGAATAACTTCGACAGGATTCCCAATGCTTAAAGCCCTTTTCTTCGATATGGACGATACGCTGTGTGATACCAATGCCGCCAATGAGAAGGCCAAAGAGCTGATGGGGCGTTCGATAGAGGCACTGACGGACCGCGATATCAACGGCAAAGCCATCGCTGATGAGTATGTCACTCTGATCTACCGGGAGTGGACTGACGTACAGCGTGAGCGCTATATGCCGATAATTGAGCAGCAGAGCGAAGAAGCATTTCGCAAACAGGTAATTCGCGATTTGCTGGAGGCCAATGGTATTGAGCAGTTGGATGACCAGACCATCGAAGATCTCCAGACCAGTTTTGATGATGACCGGCTGGTGGCATTTGATTTCTATCCGGGAATTGCCGAGTTTTTGGCCGAGGCTCGCCAGTTCTTTACCCTGGTGGTTATCACCAATGGGCCGGAATTTTCGCAGATACCCAAGATTCGTCGAGTGAATCTCGCCAGGCATGTCGATCACATTATTATCGGTGGCCAGGAGCCGGAGCCAAAACCCAATCGCTCAATTTTTGAAAAAGCGATGCGACTGGCGGATTGCGAAGCGCACGAGGCGGTACATGTGGGTGACAGCCTGCGCGCGGATATTGCCGGCGCCCTGAATAGCGGGATTACCTCTATTTGGGTCCAACACCAGCAGCCACTGGATGCAGAACTGGGAATTGATCCCCACCACACTGTGTTGCACCCTGACGAGATACCGGAGTTGATTCAGCGTATTCACCGCGGAGAGTAGTTGTTTGCGTGAGAGGTTAAGTCACTGGTTTGCCGCGTCGTTTCACTCCTCGTAATGACGATGGAATCCACCTACATAATCGCATGAACAATAAATTTCTGAATCGGGTCATCCACGGATGGTGATGCGATTGCCGGAGTGATGTACTTCGGTTTATTCAAATAACCTTTTCCAACCAGCCGACTAATGATCGGCAAATGTTCCAGGGAGACTTTTCCGCACAGCAAGTTTTGGAAATTAGTTTCAGTTTCGTATGCATTGAGCATCTGGTGCAGACCCTGCAGGTACAAGTAATCCTTGGTGAAGCCGCCGCCGCGGTAAACCCGTGCTGTGATGGTAAATGCGTCGTTGTCGGAAACCTGATACTCCTCTTTCAGCATTAAAAATGTGCGCTTGAAATCTTTCTCCTGCAGCATCGATTTAACTGCCAATACTCGCAGGGCGAGAATTTTCAGGCGTGGCAGTGTCATGCAGCCGGCCAGGTACTCGCTGAGAATTGCGATACCTTCCTGGGTCATGGTGTTCACGGGGCAGCCCAGTGACAGTACTTTTAATGGCTGGTTGCGCGCATTTAAAGTGGTAACCAGGTGTACACCCAATTCGTGGTGCGCCAGAGCCCTCATTTCGGTTTCGGTCACTTGCGCCGCTGTGTTGATTTTTACTGTTAGACCGGTGACCAGGGCGTTGGCGATCATTTTATCATCCAGTTTCACCTGGTGTTCATAGCCGTGCTCTTTGGCAAAGGCAATCAAGTGTTTGGAAAGCTGCTTTGCATTTACCGGCACCGGATCTTTTTCGTTCATGGAGGCGGGCAGGTGCAGGATAAATTCGGCATTGCGAATGTCCTTTTCGCTTGGCTCACCAAAATAGCGCAGTGAGTCGTAAACAAGGTTTGATGTGCCGATGGAATTGTATTGCTCCACTTTGTCGGCATAGGATTCAATGACGTCACTGTAGAGGTTAACCAGATCTTCATCTTTAAGCTTTTCAACCGGCAAACTGTAAAGCTTACGCTTCAGCTGAAATGAGTCGATGGCGTTTTGTTTATAAGTAAATGTCGGTGACTTCTTGTAGTTGGTTTCAAAAAAAGTCTGCTTCTGCGTCTTGTAATTGAGTGGTGCGATTACATCCAGAATGCTGATGTTGTCAGCCAGTTCAAACAGGGCGCTATCCAGCGCTTGTACTTTTGCCCAATGGGGAGGATGTGCGGGCTTTTTAGCGGTCATGGTGTTCTCGCCAAAGGGAGGATGAATGCCGCTATCTTCGGGCTGATAGGGGATTCGGTCAAGCGTTGTGATGGCTTTGGGAAGACACACCTTTTCAGTCGTCATTCGGTTGTCTTTTGAAAAAAGCCCTTTAAAAAGTAGGGTGATAGCCCCTACAATCGACCCACTTTTCATAACCATAACAGTGATCACTATGAACAATTTCAAGATTTTGGCGCTCTCAGCGGCGATCGCTTTGGCCGGATGTGACTCCTCTAAGAATGAAACCGCACCTGAACAGGCTGCCGCCAAGCCAGCAGCTGAGGCGACACAGCCCGAGTTCCAGTGGGTGGCGGAGAAGTTTGCCGATGTTCAACTGATTCGTTACCAGATTCCTGGCTGGGACAAGCTGACCCTGCAACAGAAGCAGCTGGCTTACTACCTGACCCAAGCCGGTTATGAAGGCCGTGACATTATCTGGGACCAGAACTACCGTCACAACCTGACTATTCGCAATGCGCTGGAATCAATTATTCGCAGCTACCAGGGTGACAAGGCAAGCGATGACTGGAAAGCCTTTGAGACTTACACCAAGCGAGTGTGGTTCTCCAACGGTATTCACCACCATTACTCCATGGACAAGTTCAAGCCGGGTTTCAGTCGCGAGTACTTTGAGGGCCTGTTGAATGCTTCCGGCGCGGAACTTGGCGAAGAAGTTCTGACCGCTATTTTCGATCCAAGTGTTGATGCCAAGAAGGTAAGTCTCGATTCCAATAAGGATCTGCTGTTGGCGTCGGCCACTAACTTCTACGATCCCACGGTCTCGCAAAAAGATGCTGAAGCTTACTATGCAGCCAAAATCGACAAAGACGATCATGAGCCGATTTCATACGGCCTGAACTCCAAGCTGGTACGCAATGCGGACGGTGAGCTGGAAGAGCAGGTTTGGCACGTTGGTGGTATGTACGGTAGCGCCATTGAAAAAATCATTGGATGGCTGGAAAAAGCAGTAACCGTTGCGGAAAACCAGGAGCAGGCAGACGCCCTGAAACTGTTGATCGATTACTACCGCACCGGTGATCTGGAAACCTGGGATGCCTACAACATTGCCTGGGCTGGTGCTACCAAGGGCGATATCGATTACATCAACTCATTCATTGAGGTCTACAACGACCCGATGGGCTATCGCGGTTCCTACGAGAGCATTATTCAAATCAACGACTTTGCTGCGTCCGAGCAGATGGCAGTAGTGGCAGAAAATGCCCAGTGGTTTGAAGATAACTCCTCCATTGATGATGCGCATAAAAAACCAAACGTGGTGGGCGTGTCTTATAAGGTGGTGAATGTGGCCGGTGAAGCTGGTGATGCATCTCCGTCTACGCCAATCGGTGTAAACCTGCCAAACGCCAACTGGATTCGTTCTACACACGGTTCCAAATCGGTAAGTCTGGGCAATATCGTGTCTGCCTACGATGAGGCTCAAGGTGAAGGGCTGCTGGAAGAGTTTGCTTATACCAAAGAAGAAGTAGAGCGTTCGAAAAAGTATGCGTCCAAAGCCGGCAAACTGATGACCAGCCTGCACGAGGTTATCGGTCACGCCTCCGGTAAACTGAACCCGGGTGTCGGAACTCCCAAAGAGACCCTGAAAAACTATGCTTCCACCCTGGAAGAAGCCCGCGCCGACCTGGTTGCCCTGTACTTCCTGCCAGATCCAAAACTGATTGAAATGGGTGTAATGGATTCACTGGAAGTGGGTAAAGCCGAATATGACACCTATATTCGAAATGGCCTTATGCTGCAACTGCGTCGCCTTGAGCCGGGTGCCATTATTGAAGAGGCGCACATGCGCAATCGCCAATTGGTGGCTTCCTGGGCAATGGAGCACGGTGCTGTCGACAATGTCATTGAGCGTAAAGTTGAAAATGGTAAAACCTACTTTGTAATTAATGACTACGACAAGCTGCGCACCATTTTTGGTGCACTGCTGCGTGAAATTCAGCGTATAAAGTCGGAAGGCGATTACGAGGCGGGTAAAGCACTGGTTGAAAACTATGGAGTTCAGGTAGACCAGGCTATTCACCAAGAGGTTTTGGCCCGCTCCGAGAAGCTCGGTATTCCACCCTATGGTGGTTTCATCAACCCGCGTCTGGTACCGGTAATGGATGGAGAGCAGATGGTGGATGTGAAGGTTGAATACCCTGGGGACTTCAGCGCGCAAATGCTGGAGTACGCCGAGAAGTATGGCAACCTGCCGCTGGTTAACTAAGCATCAGCAGGTTCTTTCCAAAATCCCTCGTTGCGTAAGTAACGGGGGATTTTTTTTGAACGCTTTACAGAATACAGAAGCATGGTGTTAAGTTGGCCAGAAGCTTCTTAAGGTTCTGTTAAGTTTTTCAGGATAGGCTCGGCGTGAGTGCTATACCTATAAAAGCGACTTCTCCAACGGGATAATAAATGCGAATTTTACTGGTTGAGGATGATTTGCCACTGGCCCGGGGGCTGGAGCGGGCACTGGTGTCGGAGGGCTACGTTGTGGATGTAGTCAATACCGGGGAAGGTGCACTGTTTTTATTGGCAGAAAGCTCACCGGATATGGTCATTCTGGATATCGGCCTGCCCGATGTGGATGGTTTAACTGTACTCAAGCGCTTGCGGCCCGGCAAGCCGACCTTGCCTGTACTGTTGCTTACCGCCCGGGATTCTCTGGATGATAAAGTGGCCGGGTTGGATGGCGGTGCTGACGATTACCTTACCAAACCATTTGAGATGCCAGAGCTGATTGCACGTTTGCGAGTGATCGAGCGGCGAGCCACCAGTCAGTTAAATAACTGTATTACTCTCGACGATGTGACTCTCGATAAAGAAGCGCATCGCGTTTCAAAGTCGGAACAAGTGGTGGAGTTGTCGGGGAAAGAGTACAGCCTGCTGAAAGTGCTGATGGAAAATGCCGGGAAAATTCTCTCCAAGGAGCAACTGGAATCCAAACTGTACAGTTGGGGCGAGGATGTGGCCAGCAATACGGTGGAGGTGCATGTGCATCATTTGCGAAAAAAACTGGGTAAAACCTTCATCAAGAATGTACGTGGAATTGGCTACACCATAAGTAAATCATGACTTCAATTCGCCGATTTTTAATCGTAGTCTCCCTGGCCGTGATTGTGCTGGTTAACTTCATAGCCGCTCTGCAGGGCTATCGAACCGGTTTGGAAAATACCGAACAGCTGATGGATGACCAGCTCAGGGAGAAAGCCCAATTAATCGCCCAACTGGCGGGCAATAATTCGTCGCTGACGGTTTATAACGTTCCTGCACCAAATTTCTTCTTTCAGGTTTTTGATCAAAACCATCAACTGATTGCCCATTCGGAAATTGCTCCGATGGAGGTAGTTACAGACCATGAAGATGGATTCTCATCTATCAATGTTGGCGGCTATCGTTGGCGAAGTTTTCAGCTGAAACAGCCTGAATCCGGGTTGGGGATATTGGTCGCCGAGCGTATGGATAGTCGCTATTACCTGGCAGAAGGCATAGTGCTGAAAACCGTGATTCCAATTTTGTTGGGCATGCCTTTTTTGGCGCTTCTGGTATGGCTGCTGGTGACTCAGGGGTTGCGACCCTTAAGAAAATTAACAGCCCAGGTAGAGGGCAAGCAGTCCCAGGACCTGACGCCCATTGAATTGAAGAATGCCCCCAAGGAGTTGACTCCTTTGGTAGTGGCTATGAACAATCTGTTGAGGCGGCTCTCAGCAGCGTTTGAACGTGAAAAACGATTTTCCAGCGACGCTGCCCATGAGCTTCGCACACCTCTCAGTGCTCTCAAGGTGAATCTCTACAATTTGAGAAAAAGCTTGGCCACCGAAAGTGCCGATGCGGATGAGATGGAGCAAAGTGTATCTCGTATGTCCCACCTCATAGAACAATTGCTGCTGCTGTACCGAATGTCACCAGAGCAATTCCAGGGTAGCCTCGAAGAGGTAGATCTTTTGGCGATTACTCAACAAGTCGTGGTTGGACTCTACCCTGCCATGGAGAGCAAGCATCAGGAGATAATTCTGGATGGCGATTCCGTGCGGCTGCAGGGCGATGCATTTGCCTTGTCTACACTGGTAAAAAACCTGCTGGATAACGCCATCAAGTACACGCCGGATAACGGCGAGATCATCGTCACTGTCTATGAGAAGGGCGATATTATTCAGCTGCGAATTGAAGACAGTGGTATAGGTATTCCCGACGCGTTAAAAAGCCGGGTTCTGGAGCGCTTTTATCGCGTTGATGGTGATCAGCACAACTCCGGAGTACAGGGCTGTGGCCTGGGTTTGTCGATCGTGCAGCATATCGTAGACCTTCATCGCGGAAGGCTGGAGTTAAGTCGATCGCGATTTCCAACAGGCCTGAGAGTGGATGTTGAATTGCCTAAAAGCCAGGAGGTCGAGCGTGAAGACCGCTCTTAAAAATTATGGGCTGTTGTGTCTGGTGCTGCTGGCATTTTCGGCGATGGCGGAAACGCCAGTTATAAAAATCAGAATTGAAAACCACCTGTTTATTCCGGCAGAAATCGAAGTACCTGCTGGTAAGAAAATCAAATTGATAATAGAAAATAAAGACGATACACCAGAAGAGTTTGAGAGTTATCCACTCAACCGGGAAAAAGTGATTGTTGGTAAAGGGAAAGCTGTGGTCTTTATCGGGCCGCTGGAGCCGGGCGAATACCCCTTCTTTGGTGAGTTTAATCCCAAGACAGCCCAGGGCGTAATCAAGGTGAAAAAGCCATGATGCTGACAGCGGTGATTATTGTTTTGAGGGAAGCGTTGGAAGCGGCCTTGCTAACCAGTGTACTGCTGGCTTTAAGTCGACTGTTGATGTTGTCTTATCGCTGGTTTGCCCTGAGCCTTCTGTTGGGGATAGTCGGTGCTTGCATCTATGCCCTTAATATGAGTTCGGTCAGTGAGTGGTTTGATTACCGAGGTCAGGAGCTGGTGAACGGTCTGTTGCAGCTGTTCAGCTTTTTGTCTGCAGTAATGGTGGTGATTTTTGTTGGCTTGTTCGGAAACCAATCACTGTTGAAGAATTGGCCAATCAAATTGGTTCTGGCGATCACCATGATGATGGCCGTGATACGGGAAGGCGCCGAGATATTTATTTATGTTCAGGGTTTTCTTGGTGACTCCGAAAAATTTGGATCTGTTCTCACCGGTGGTTTGGTAGGCGCTGCAATTGGAGCGAGTATCGGAGCCATTTTGTATTACTCGCTGGCTTTTAATAACAGTCAGCGGGCTATTTTGTGGTGCCAGTTGGTGTTGGCTGTGGTGGCAACCGGTATTCTCAGCCAGGTTGTACCCTTGTTTGAGCAAGTGGATATTCTTCCCTCTACTGAGCGGCTTTGGGATAGTTCGTTGTTTATTGACGAGCAGTCGCTGTTGGGGCAGCTTCTGTATGCCATAGTCGGTTATGAAGCAACGCCATCACTGTATCAGTTGGTTGTCTATATTGCGGGTATTGCTGCCTTTGTGGCGGCTCTGGTTATTTTCCAGAAACGAGTGCGATAAATGAAAACAAAACTTTTTGCTTTTCTAGCCGGCGGACTATTTGTGGCATCGGCCTGGGCGGATGGCAATACTATCGACAAAATTTATACGCCCTATGTGCAGCCCTTGGAAAAGGAGCTTGAATACCAACTGTTGGTTGAACGGGATGATCCCGAAACGGAAGACCAGCGTTTGCGTCATAAATTTGGTTTTGGCTCGGCGGTATCTGAGCACTTGTTTGTTGAAGGTTACGCACTCTTTTCTGATACAGATAATCTGGAGCATGAGGGCTATGAGCTGGAATTTCGTTATCAGTTGACTGAGCAGGGTGAATACGACTCGGATTGGGGAGTCATGTTTGAGCTGGAACGAGAATCTGAAGATGATAAATGGGAGGCGGCTGTTGGCTTGCTCAATACACGTGAATGGAAAAACTGGCTGATAACCACCAACTTGTTTGTTATTCGTGAATGGGGCAGCCATATAGATGCGGAGCTGGAGACTACAGCGGCACTACAGGCCAAGTATCGGCAATCCCCGAACTTTGAGCCAGGACTGGAATTGTTTGTCAGTCAGGATACGTTAGCCATTGGGCCGGCATTCTCCGGGCAGTGGAAAACCACTACTTCCGATAAATTGCTGTGGCAGTTTGGTGTCTATTGGGGTGTTAAGGATGAAACACCAGACACCACTGTAAAGTTCCAATTGGAATATGAATTCTTTTAATAATCAATAAGTTACCTGTCCTAGTGGTGCCTTAAGCCTCGTTTAAGGTTATTTGGTGATACTCACCTCATGGAAACGATGAGGTGATCTATGAGCTTCCAGGCCAAGCGTACTGAATTTACTACCGGCGATAATCTACGCAATCGTTCGAGTATCGATGCTGTACTGCCAGCTGCGAATCAGCATCCGCTGATGCCGGTGGCAGAGACGTTTACACTATGTGGCTTGATGTCAGATGAGCCTCTGCGGATTCAACGTTGTTTGGCGTCTGATTACGAGCGTCAGGAAGTTTCCGATTTTATCAGTTCAGTCTATTACGCCGTTCATCATGCAGTGCTTAAGGCTTTTATGCCTGAGTTATTCAGTATTCGAGATAGTAGCTATCAGCTGGTGGCTGCTGTTGGCTTACGTCCTATCCAGGATGAGCCAATTTTCCTTGAGCAATACCTGACCTGCCAGGTAGAGAAGTGCATCCGTCCTTTTGCTGGTCGTGATGTCCCTCGCCAATCTATTGCAGAAGTGGGAAACCTGGCATCGATCTCTGCAGGATCGGGCCGAAACCTGATTGCCTTTCTTGTCCACTACATGGCCGAAAATCAGATCGACTGGGCAGTGTTTACCGGTACCAATGCAGTTCGGGGTGCACTGACCAGAATGGGAATTACCTACCATATGATTGAAAAAGCTGATCCAGAGCGACTTGGCGAAGATCGGCTCTTGTGGGGAAACTACTACAACAACAGTCCATTTGTTTTGGGAGTCAATATCCAATTGGCTCACCAGGTTCTTAAGGATAAATACCATTACGGACGCTGCCCGCTATGAAGGGAATTCTGGAGCGTATTTTTTATTTTGCTGAACAATATCCTTTGGCTGAGGCCGTAGTTACGCCGTCAGAAATCATCAGTTATTCAGAGCTTGTAAGCCGAGTAGAGTCAGTGAAAGACGAACTTCTTTCACTGAAAGTGAAACGGCTGGGTATTCAGCTGGAAAATTGCCTTGACTGGATTGTGCTGGATCTGGCCGCAGCCAGAGCTGACGTTGTTGTAGTTCCAATTCCACTGTTTTTCAGCGATGAGCAAGTTGGACATCTGATTGCAGATAGTCAGCTGGATACTGTTTTCATTAACCCGAAAAGTAAAAGGATTCTGTCTGATGATATAAAGCTTTCATCGTTATATATGAAGGGTTTGTATCTTCGCCTTCTAACTAGTCCATCAAACCGCACAGATCCCAAAGTCAGAAAGGTTACATACACTTCAGGGAGTACAGGCAAGCCTAAAGGAGTTTGTCTGGGCGATGACTCTCTGGATGCAATTACCCGCTCTTTATCTGACGTATTAAATATATACAAGGTCAAGCGTCATATCAGCCTGATTCCTTTTTCTACGCTACTGGAAAATATCGCTGGCATTTATGTCTCGCTTTCCCGGGGCTGCAGTGTAGTGGTTGACGATGTGGCTGAGTTTGGTTTGTCCTCAAATCACCAGTTTGATGTGGATGCTTTCTGCCGGGCAGTCGAAAAATACCGGGCAGAGATTGTGGTTTTGCTTCCCCAGATGTTGAAGGCAATCGTTGAGAAGGCTGATATTGAAAGGTTGACCAGCTTGAAATTTATTGCTGTCGGTGGTGGTAAAGTTGCTCCAGATCTACTGTTGCACTGTCAAAAGTTAAAGTTGCCGGTTTTTGAAGGCTACGGATTGTCCGAGTGTGCATCAGTGGTATGCATTAATACACCGGATGAACATCGCATTGGTAGTGTTGGTAAGCCGCTTCCACATTTGAAAATCAGTATTGCTGACAATGACGAAATTTTGATTTCCGGGCCAGTCATGCAAGGTTACCTCCACGATCAAGGCACTGACAATGTATCTCACAATATTATTCATACTGGAGATGCCGGATATCTAGATAAAGACGGCTACCTGCATATAACCGGTCGAATCAAAAACACCATTATTAGCAGTTTTGGACGGAATATTTCACCGGAGTGGGTGGAATCCATTTTCCTGGGGGACAAAGCCATTCAGCAAATTGCTGTATTTGGTGAATCTGAGCCATTTTTATCGGCGGTCATCTACAGCGATGTTTCTGACACCGGGCAGGAACTGGATATGATCATTGATCGTATTAACAGACAGTTGCCGGATTACGCCCAGGTGTTGAGGTGGCACCTGTCCAAACAACCATTCTCGGCAAGTAACGGCTGCCTGACCGAAAACGGCAAGCTCAATCGTCAAAGAATCTATCAACAGTTTTCCAATAATCTGGAACAGCGGGAGAGAGCTGTATGACGACAACCCTATTAATGAAAAAAATGTCGACCCCACTAATTGAAATTCGCAATGCGCTGCGCAGTGATGGCTGGATATTGCTGCGGGACGAGGATTACTCCCTGGAAAGTTTCAGTGAGTTGATGCTTGCCTTGTGCAAAAAATTAACATTTGATCCAGCGCGCCAGTACGCCTCGCGCCAGACTCAATCCGTCGATGCCGGTACTGTCGCTGTAGGACTTCATATTGAAAATGGTAATACACCATTGCCCCCGGACGTGGTGGCATTTCACAGTGCACTCAGTGCCAGTCGCGGTGGACGAACCACGGTCTGTGACGGCGCAGTGGTTTACCAGGGAGTGCCAAAAGATTTGCAGGAAAAGTTCACTCAGTCGATGACATCGAGCCGCTATCTGCCAAAAGCTCTCTGGCAACGCTATGTCGCCAATGCGTTTGATGTGGATGATCCAGAGCAGGTTACACGGAGTGATCTTGATCGATTGCTGAATGCCATCCCTGGCCAACAAGCAGAAGATGCCGATGACGGCGGTGTGATTTATCAGATGCGGTTTGATCCGGTTCGAAACGACAATCTTTCCAATATCCCGGCTTTTGCCAATGCCATTCTCGGGCCGTCCTACAACTACCAAACCCCAGAATATCGTTTTTCGGATGGCACGATATTGACCAAAGATTTGATTCAGGAAGTAGCAGAGCTTTGCGAGAAATTTACTCAGGAAATCGCCTGGCAAAATGGCGATGTTGCCATTATTGATAACAAACGGGTGATGCACGGCCGTCGCGAAATTCTGGTGCCCTTGTCGGAGCGTAAGCTTTATATCGGCATGGGCCTCGGTTTAAACGATTAACAAACGGATAATATGATGTCACAACAATCATGTGCAGTTCTGATTGGTGCAACTGGCGGAATCGGGCAGGCTATAGCTGAGCAATTATGCAAGCAGGGAAAACCTCTGGTTCTGGTAGGGCGTAACGAACACAAGCTGGAGTCATTAAGAAAGCGACTGCGGGAACTCTATCCACTTGTTTATACCATAAGTCGTATCTGTGATATCTCCAGCGCAGAGGATCGTCAACAGCTTTTAAATGTTGTTGAACAGCTGCCGATGGGAGTCGATTTGTTGATTAATAACGCCGGCATTAACCATTTGGCACTGTTTGAGCAGCAATCGGATGAGGAAATTTCCGAAATTATTCAGATAAACAGCGTCTATCCACTGTTATTACTGAAACTGTTTCTACCCTACTTTTTACAGAGAGATAAACCGGTGCAAATCATCAATGTCGGATCGACCTTTGGTGCCATCGCCAGCCCCGGTTTTGTTGCCTATTCCGCCAGCAAGTTTGCCCTGCGAGGTGCCACTGAGGCACTGGGTCGCGAATACGCCGATACCCCTGTACGCATTCGTTACTTCTCGCCTCGTGCGACACTCACTGACCTGAATAGTGAACAGGTGGTGTCCATGAACCGGGCAATGAAAGTACAGATGGATCCACCGGAGAGGGTTGCCAAAGAGCTGGTTAATTTTCTGAACAATAGAAAATCGATTTACTACGTCGGTTGGCCGGAGAAGCTGTTTGTGGTCATCAATCAATTGTTGCCCAAGCTGGTCAGCTCGGAATTTCGAAAGTCTCTGCCACTGATCAGAAAGTACGCCTCTGAGAAATCTTCTTAAATCACCCTGACCTTATTGCAATCCCGCGTTTTTATCCCCATCGGATGCCCCTGTTTCCTAGGCAGGGGATTTTTTTCTTAAGACATTCGATAAAGTAGAACAAAATCTTCGAAAATCACGCCTTTTATCCTGAAGAATAGAGTCTAAACTCATAGTGGTAATTCACTATTTGAGGAAACTGTAATGACCGATTCCATGAGCTGCAAAAATTTGGCAAGCGTCACCAACCTGTTGGGGCGTATCGGCCTTGGGTTAATCTTCTTTCTGGCGGGTTTGAGCAAACTGCAAAACTATGAAGGAAGTGGCCAGTATATGGCGTCAGTGGGGTTGCCGGAGTTTCTATTGCCTTTGGTGATCGCCTTTGAACTGATTGGGCCAGTGATGCTGGTATTGGGATATCGCACCTGCATTGTGGCATTGGCTTTTGCCGGCTTCAGTGTGCTGTCGGCAATCCTGTTTCATTCCAACCTTGGGGACCAGATGCAATTTATTATGTTCTTCAAAAATATAGCCATTGCCGGCGGGTTCTTGATTCTTGCAACAAGTGGCTCTGGCGCCTGCAGTCTGGATGCCAAACGCCGCAGTTAAAGTGAGCAGGTTTCGGGAGGATGGTATGCCATCCTCCCTTTTTAATGTTTGAGGGAAAGATATGGCTAAAACTACGTTCGAACAGTGGCGAATGTTTAAAGCAGTGGTGGATCACGGAGGCTTTAACCAGGCGGCCGAGGCAATTCATAAAAGTCAGTCCAGTGTGCATCATGCTGTTAGAAAGCTTGAAGAACAGCTCGGAATTGAATTGTTTGAGGTGCATGGACGCAAAACTATTCTTACGCCGCATGGTGAGTTACTGCTATCTCGCGGTAATTATTTGCTGGATGAATTATCCCGTGTAGAGGCGGTGGCCGAATCGCTCAGTAACGGTGTGGAATCAAGTCTTGTCATAGCAGTTGATGAAGCCTTTCCCCATGAGATTATTTACAAGGTAATGGAAAATGTCTCGGCAAAGTTTCCCCTGTTGAAAATTGAGTTGTTGGAAACGGTGTTGTCTGGGAGCAATGATTTGATTGAACGCAATGAGGCTGCATTGGGAATTTCGCCAATTGCGATTGCCGATGGTTTAAATGAAGAGTTGATGCGGGTTCAGTTTATTGCGGTCGCCGCACATAACCATCCGCTGCTGGCAATGAATCGGGAACTAACCGCGAATGACCTGAAAACCTGTCGCCAGATTGTCGTTCGTGATTCGGCTTTGGCGCGAAAAGCCAGTGCCGGATGGTTGGGCTCTGAGCAACGCTGGACGGTTAGTCATGTACGTACTTCCCTGGATCTGGTGAGTAAGGGATTTGGTTTTGCCTGGCTGCCAGAGCCACTGGTACAACCCTATCTGGAAATTGGTGAATTAAAGGAATTGCCACTGGCGCAAGGCAGGCAGCGAAGTATTGCGTTTTATCTCAATTACGCTGAATTGGATACACTGGGTCCAGCGGCGAGAGAGTTTATGGGGGAGCTGCGCGTGCAGACTATGCCTTACACCAAAGCTGATTTGTGCGAGTAGAAGATTCAAAAAATCGAATCAATCGTTACAAAATATCCAATTTTTTATCGTCGTTATCATCGCTAACATGGTTGTCATTCAACCAGTATTTGAGGAGCGATCAGATGTTTTACTATCGACCAGCAAGTGAGCGTGGCAGGGCCGATTTTGGTTGGCTGCAAAGCAATCACAGCTTTTCCTTTGGCAACTATTTCGATCCCAAACATATGGGAGTATCAATGTTGCGAGTGATTAACGACGATACCGTTGCACCGGGTGCCGGTTTCGATACCCACGGTCATCACGACATGGAAATTATCTCCTATGTGCTTGAAGGTGCGATTGAACATCGCGACAGCATGGGCAACCAGTTTGTTGTTCCTGCTGGTGAAGTGCAGAGAATGACAGCGGGCACCGGCATCACGCACTCGGAATTTAACCACTCGCAAAGCGACCCACTGAAATTTCTGCAAATATGGGTAATCCCCAACAAGCGTGGATTAACACCCGGCTATGAGCAGAAAGAGATTGTGCAAAATGGCAGTCTGACACCATTGGTGACGCCAGATGGTCGCGAAGGTTCGCTGATGATGCATCAGGATGTCAGTATTTCACGGCTGGTATTGGCTGCTGATGAATCAATTACGATTGATACTGGTGAAGGACAGAGTCGTCGCGCTGGATACCTGCATGTGATCAACGGCGGCGCCAAAGCTGCGAATTACAGTTTAGTGGAAGGCGATGGCTTGGGTGTTATTGGCGAGCCCTTGTCAGTTAAAGCTGGCGATCAGGGGATCACTGCGTTGTGGTTTGATTTGCCTCCGGCGCAGTTTCCTTTGCGGGATGCCAGCTGATGGAAGCGTTGTGGTATAGCCCGCTGTTTTGGGGTTTGGCGATAGCCGGTGTCATTCTCACCGGTATTTCCAAATCCGGATTTGCTGGTGGAGCCGGTGTAATGGCAGTTCCTTTGTTGGCTTTGGTTATGCCGGTTCCCGCCGCAGCGGCATTGATGTTGCCATTGCTGATAGTGATGGATGCAAAAACGGTTCATTACTATTGGCGCAGTGCCAGTAAATCGGAATTGCTTCATATCGTGCCAGCAGCCTTGCTGGGTATTGGTTTGGGTGGTTGGCTGATGGGCAGTTTATCGTCGGATTGGCTGCAGCGCATTCTGGGTATTTTTTGTGTGCTGTTTGCCTGTTGGCAGCCATTGGCGTCGATACTTGGGCGTATTCCCGGAGGCGGCTGGTTGTGGGGTGCAGTGTCTGGTGTCAGTAGTACATTGCTTCATGCTGGCGGGCCGCCAATCAATATTTACCTGGTTGCTCGGGCATTGCCCAAGCCGTTATGGCTGGCTACTGCCAGTCTATTTTTTGCGGTAATGAATTTGGTAAAAGTTATACCCTACGGATTGCTGGGACAGTGGAAATCCGAATTGCTGTTGATGGCCGCGCTGCTTTTACCTGCGGCTTTGGTGGGTGTCTGGCTCGGCCATCGTATTCAGCGACGCATCAATGAGCGTCAGTTTATGCAGTGTTGTCGAGTACTGTTATTGCTTTCGGGAATTTCTTTGTTGGTGAAAGGGTTTATCTAGCTTGGGTGCCGGACATGAACAGGGTATGGCGTGCCGTGACACGTCGTACTCCTTATAGGTAAAGAGTCATCCATGGGGACTCGAGGCCAGCATCCATGCTGGCCACGGTCACGGCACGCCATACCCTGTTCATGTCTTTCAACATCTGCAGAGCCGTTAGGAATATTTTTTACTTCGGTGGATCCACCCGATTGGCCGTTGATGTATTGACCCTGAACCAACCGGCAATGGAGTGACGATCCCGCTGGGCTGGCAGTACTTCGTGAGGGAAATCTTCACTGAGAAATACCGCCACGGTGCCAAAACCGGGTGTCACTTTCAGGCCTTCGCTATCCTGCTCGTCGCGGTATAACACCAGTTCGCCGCCATCCTCAGGCCCCCAGCCGGGGTTGAGATAGACCACCAGGGACAAAATCCGGTTGGCCTGGCCTTTAAAAGCATCCAGATGACGTTTGTAAAAGTCGCCGGGGCGGTAGTGGGCAAAGTGGCTCTCAAAAGAGAACAGTCCCAACAGTAATCGACGATTTAAAAATTGTTGCAAGCGTCCGGCCCAATCCAGCCACTGCTGGCCAGCGGACGATTCACCATTTATCCAGCAGATTTCATCGCGGCGTACAAAACCGTTGAGGTTGTGATCCTGCTCGCGACCAATACCAGCACGTATAAATGCCGAGTCGTCCATCTGTTGCAGGTGGATGAACAGATTGTCAGCCAGAGATTCCGGCAGCGATGCGGGGTTAACGCTGAAGCCTTTTTCTCGCAGGTCACGGGCAATGGTTTCAAACAGCGCTTCGTCACTACCCTCGCCATTCTGGCAGGCAATTGAGCCAAGTATGTTCAATCAGGTTGATCTCAAAAAAGTTGAAAAGGCCGTTCAGGTAGAAAGGTCGATGGCTAGATTGAGGCCACTGGGTACCTGTGATGGGCAGGGTGACTTTATAGGGCGAAATGACGCCAACGGCAAGCAAATAATACAGTGAAGAGGGGCTAAACAAGCGCCGCTCACTATGATGGAGCGGCGCTTTGCAGGGTGAAGTTAGGGGTAGGTATAGCCTGCCTGGAAGCCTAGTGGCAGGCCCAGTCCCCAATAAGCGACCAGGAAAATGGTCCAGCTCAGCAGGAACACCAGCGAATAGGGCAGCATCATCGATACCAGGGTGCCGATACCTGTGCTCTTCACATAGCGTTGGCAGAACACTACTACCAGCGGGAAGTACGGCATTAACGGAGTAATGATATTGGTGGATGAGTCACCCACCCGATAAGCAGCCTGAGTCAGTTCCGCAGAGAAGCCTACCTGCATCAGCATTGGTACGAAGATTGGTGCCAATAACGCCCATTTGGCGGATGCGGATCCGACAAAGATATTCACAAAGCCCACCAGCAGGATAATGCCAAACAGGGTTATGCCACCGGGCAGTGCCAATGCCTTCAGACCGGCAGCACCTTTCAATGCCAGCAACGCACCGATGTTGGAATCGGAGAATGCCTTGATAAACAGTGCGCAGAAAAACGCCATCACTATGTAGTAACCCATGTCGCGCATTGAGCCGCTCATGGCGTCGATCACGTCTTTGGAGTTTTTAAAAATCCCTGACATGTAACCGTAAATTACGCCTGGCATCAGGAAAAACAGGAAAATCAGTGGCACGATGGATTTCATGATCGGCGCGCCAAAAGAGTTCAGCGAGCCGCTGGCATCGCGGAATGGAGAGTCGGCGGGCAGAAGGGCGAATACCAGTAACACCGCACCAACGAGCATACTTAATGAGGCTACCAAAAACGCCTTGCGCTCTTTGGCGCTGACGTTGCTCAGGTCTTCCGGCTCTTCGATATCGTCATTCAGGGGTGCAGTGCGCTTGAGGCGTGGCTCCAGCACTTTATCGGTGAGGAACCAGCCCAACAGAATAATCAGCAGACAGGAGCTGGCAGTAAAAAAGTAGTTACAGAGTGGGTTGACCAAATACTCGGCATCAATGATTTGCGCGGCCGGTTGGGTAAAGCCCTGTAGCAAAGGATCCAGTGCTGACGGAACCGGGTTGGCACTGAAGCCACCAGATACACCGGCAAAGGCTGCTGCAATGCCCGCCAGCGGGTGGCGTCCGGCGGCGTGGAAAATTATCCCCCCCAGCGGAATGACCAGCACGTAACCGGCATCTACGGCGCTGTGGCTGAGAATGCCGATAAAGATCACCATCGGAGTGAGCAAAAAGCTGGCAGTGCGGCTGAGCAGTAGCTTCAGGCCGGTGTTGATGAATTTGGACGCATCGGCCACTCCAACACCCAGCATTGCCACCAGCACCACACCAAGGGGCGCAAAACTGGTGAATGTCGTAACCATGTTGGATAGAAACGCCGCCATTTCGGTTCCGTTGAGCAGGTTTTTAACCTGCAGGGCTTCACCGGTTTGCGGGTTGATTTCATCGAACTGAACACCGGACAACAGCCAGGAGAGCAGCCAGACTATGAGCATGGCAAACAGAAACAGCATCGCGGGGTCGGGTAACTTGTTACCGATGCGCTCGACGCCATTAAGCATACGTCCTAAGAAGTTTGGGGATGAATTGGTACTGTCAGAGGTGGACATAACGGTTCTCCCAGCAATTTGTATTGTTATCGACTGTTTTGAACTTATTGGAGAGTGAGCTTAACACAGCGCCTTGAACTATAAAGAATACAGACCATTCACTATCTCTAATTAGAAAGCATCAGGGAAATTTATGGCCAGGAAGCGAAAGGAGCGGGACAGCCTGGGTGAAGTCTGGGTGCCTGCCGATGCGCTCTACGGAGCACAAACCCAGCGCGCTATCGATAATTTTCCGGTCAGTGGCCAACCTATGCCGGAAGCCTTTATTCGTTCATTGCTGGATGTTAAAGCTGCTGCCGCCAAGGCTAATGGTGAGGTTGGGGCTCTGCCCAAGCTGATGGTAGCGTCGATAGTTTCTGCCTGCGACAAGCTGCTGGAGTCAGCATCTTTGATGCAGCACTTTCCGGTGGATGTATTCCAGACCGGTTCCGGTACCAGTACCAATATGAATGCCAATGAGGTGATTGCCGAGTTGGCGAGTGGAATATTGTCCAGCACTGTAAACCCTAATGATCATGTGAATTGCAGCCAGAGCAGCAATGATGTGATTCCTACGACTATTCACGTCAGTGTAGCCAGGGAAATCAACAGCCAATTACTACCTGCACTGGCCCACCTCGTGGAGGTAATTGATCAGAAAGGTAAAACGGTTAAGCAGTATTGCAAAACCGGTCGTACCCATTTGATGGATGCGATGCCGGTGACTATGGCGCAGTCGTTAAGCGGTTGGTCAGCACAGGTTCGTCAGAATAGTGAAAATTTGACGCAGCGTATGCCGAATCTTTTGCAGCTTGCACAAGGCGGCACTGCAGTGGGTACCGGTGTTAATGCTGACCCGGATTTTGCTGCCAGTTTTTGTCGATTCCTGAATGAGCGGACAAAGTTACAGTTTTTGCCAGCATCAAATCGATATGCCCTGATCAGCTCCCAAAATACAGCAATTGAACTCTCGGGAGAGCTTAAGGCAATTGCGGTATCCATCCTGAAAATTGCCAATGATCTGCGCTGGATGAATTCAGGGCCGTTAGCAGGTTTGGGTGAAATTACTCTTGAGTCATTACAGCCGGGATCATCAATCATGCCCGGCAAAGTTAACCCGGTAATTCCCGAAGCGGCTGCCATGGCAGCGGCACAAGTAATAGGTAACGATACAGCCATCACTATTGGTGGTCAGTCGGGAAACTTTGAGTTGAATGTAATGTTGCCAATGATTGCCCGTAATCTGTTGGAAAGTATCACTTTACTCAGCAACTCGGCGCGCCTGCTGGCTGATAAAGCTATCGCCGGTTTTACAGTCAACGAACAACGTTTGCAGGAGTCACTGCACAGAAATCCGGTGCTGGTTACTGCGCTTAATCCGATTATCGGCTACGAAATGGCGGCGAAAATTGCCAAGCAGGCATACAAAGACGGGCGGCCAATTATTGAGGTTGCTTTGGAAAAGACAGATCTTAGTCGGGAGCAGCTGGAGCGGCTGTTAGACCCCAGGCGGCTGACAGGTGATTAGGGTGGGAAAAACCTGAAGATTATTTTCTACCAGAAACGAAAACGGCCACTAAACGTGGCCGTGCGTTTCCGTTGCCGGTGTCTGTCCTGACACACCATCCGTAGTAGCTTTCCCTGGCTCGGCTTCACAACAATCCTGTCGTCTTCCCTGTCACTCCCTGCGACGGTGTATATAGTTTCATAATTTCCCCTTAGTACACATCGGAAGAAAACTGATTTCTTTGTAGGAAATATCTCCATTTTCAGTTGGCATAAAGCGCACACTACTATTGCGGGGTACCTGGCTCGCAGAAGCAGGAGGAGTTGGGGTGAGTGTCGGCCTTGGCCCAGGCAACCTGAAACGCCTGCCCGACACTGGAAGCTTCCTCATCTTTCATTTGGGCAGCCAGAGCCAACCTTAAACCCAGTAATCCCCAGCCGTTATTGCGATTGTGGGCCAGATCCTCACGGTATATTGTTTCAGCCTCGGCAAACCGGCCATCTGACATCAGCAGTGCCCCCAGGGCATGTCGAACCGGCAGCATCCAGCCGGGTGGCTCGTCATATATCAGTGCATCTTCAGCGGCAATACCCTCACGCAGTCTTGCGTATGCGGCCTCTTTTTTGCCTTCGCGGAATAACAGTTCGCCCTCGATCATGGCGTTAGCAATAGGCAGTACTTTGGAGACCTGGTTGTTAAAGATGAACCATTCGGGGGGAATCTCGCTGGCAGCCTGTTTGAATTTAGCCATCTCATCGCGAGCGTCGCTGGTTTGTCCCAGAGCCGAGTAGGCGATAGAGCGTGCGTAGCGTCGCACAGCTCGGCTAACCAACCGATACTCAGGGTAATCCGGTTCCTGGAGAATTTGATCCCATTTACCGAATCGAACCAGAACATGAAAGGTGGTGGGCATTATGCCTTCTATCAGCCCGGCAAATTCGCGCAACGGCTCTTCAGGCATCTCTGTTTCAAGTGCGCGTGCTGCAGTAATAGCGTCTTCATAGCGACCGGACATCATTGCTGCAAACGCCAGGAAATGCAGGTTGTGGGCGTAATAGACCGCGTACATCTGTGGTTCAGGCGCGCGTTCGAAATAGTTACGGTCTGCGGTTACCGCGTCCCGGTTGGAATCGACGGCATCAGCGTAGCGACCCACTCGAATAAAGATATGGGACGGCATATGTACCAGGTGTCCGGAACCGGGCACCAGATCGCGTAAGGTCTCAGCCGCAGGGACAGCTCTGTCGGGATTGTTGGATGCTTCGACCGCATGAATATAAAAATGATTGGCACCCGGATGGTTGGGGCTCATTGCCATTACAGTCTCAAGGGTCTGCACTATTTCATCGATACGACCTTTCGGGTGACCAGCTTTGTCCCAGTAATCCCAGGGTTGTAAATTCATCAGCGATTCAGCATATAACGCGCCAACATCGGGGTCGCTGGGGAATTGATGGTAAGCAAGCTCCATCGCCTGTGCATAGGCTTGATCCAGAGGTTTGCGATCATCGGGAATTGGCAACGTGTAACGCTGGTCGACAGCATTTACGAGAGCCTGCTCGACAGCGGAAGCATTACCAATGCGAGCTATTGCCATATCGGCTGCGGCTCGGGCTGCATAGGAGCGCTGTTCGGTCATTGCCGGGTCATTGATATTTATGCCGTTTGCATAGGCTATCCCCCAATAGGGCATGGGGTGATCCGGATCCGCTTGCGCTGCCTTTTCAAAGCTTCGTATCGCTTCGTCGTGATTGAAACCGTAAAGCAGCTGCATGCCCTGGTTGAACCACTGTTGAGCTTCCTTCGAATTGGTGGTGATCGGGCGCTGGTAATTCCCAAATCCCTCATACATCAGAGATTGAGTCGGCGCAGCATCGGTGGCTGGTGGGCTGTCGCCAGCTAGCTCGGATTCTTGTTTGTTGTCGCAACCGGTTATCGTAATAGACAAAAAGATAGCCGTGATCAGCGAAAAGAGAATTCGTTTGGTCATGGTAAATCTTCCTCTGATTTTCGGAAGTGGTGATAAGTATAGTTGTGAAAGTTTTGACTTTTTTGTAACTAACTTTAATAAGCGCCTTACTGTTTAGATCCCAAGGAAATAAAGCCATTAGATAAATTGGGTTTGTTTTATTCTGGAGTCCTGCTTGACGTGGAAGAAAGTCAATTTGCTGTCTATTTTCTTTTACACAAATGATCAATTTCCTTGTTTTATTTTTTGCGGTATTTCCTGTTTGTCTTGGGCTTATTCTCATACATGGAGCAGTTTTGATTTAAAGGAGAGGTCCTATGAAAAAACGCAATGGATTATTTGCTCTCATATCGCTGTTGGCGATTTTGTTTTACGCAGCTGCCGCAGACAGCAGAGGCAAGCCACAGTCAAATAACGTCAGTCGTTACCTTGTCCAATATTCGGCGGGTTCTTATCAAGAACTTCAAGCATTCATTCACCAGAAAGGCGGCCAGGTAATTTTTGATTACTCGACGCTGATTAGCGGGATGGCGGTGGATCTGTCAGCAACTGCAGTAAAAGAATTGCGGCGCAGTGGTTTAGCGACTTCTATTGAAGCAGATTCAGAACGGACCCAGCATGCCCTCCCGGGAAATTACCCGTTACTACCTTTTGAGGAATTTGTTCCCTGGGGGGTGGACCGGGTAGAGGCCGATCAACTTTGGAGTAGTGCAGCCAACAGTGGGCCCGCAGATAATGGAGTGGCAATGCCGGAAGTGTTGCCAGGCAGTGTCACGGGCAATGGGGTAGTGGTTGCGGTACTCGACAGCGGTATTGATTACGGCCACCCGGATCTGATGGACAATATTCTGGATCTTCGCGGTGATGGTGTTATGCGCGATTTTCTGGACGGAGATGAGGACCCTACCGATGCTACCGGAAATGGTCACGGCTCCAACGTAGCCAGTGTGATTGCCTCGGTGGACAATGATGTTGGCGTTATCGGGATTGCGCCCGAAGCCAAAATTTCACCTTACCGTGTCTGTGATGGTACTTGTCCACTATCAGCAATTATTGCCGCCCTGGTACAGGCTGTTCTCGATGATGTGGATGTGATCAATATGAGTTTTGGTGGTACTGCCGGGTTTAATATTGAAGCATCAGCCATTCAAGCTGCTAACCGGGCTGGAGTAATACTTGTTGCCTCAGCAGGTAATGAGGCAACACAACAGCCCAGCTTTCCAGCGGCCTATGACACGGTTCTGGCAGTTGGTGCGACTGAATTTGGTGACGCTCCCGCGGACTTCACTAATGTGGGTGGCTGGGTCGATATAACCGGCCCTGGTGTGCACATTCCGGTAGCAACCTGTAGAGGTTGTGGTCGTTTTGCCATGATGATGGAGCTATCGCCAATGGCTCGAATGTTATCTCCAGTCGCTATGGAGGGTACTGGTGTTGCAACTGTGGCCGGTACGGAAATAGTTGATCTGGGAAGGGGATGTGTCGCCAGTCAGGGCGATGTCTACAACAGTGACCCAACCGGCAAGGTGGCGCTTATACAACGTGGCGCATGCTCATTTGCAGAGAAGGTCATGTTTGCAGAGCAGGCTGGTGCAGTTGCCGTCGCGGTTTTTAACAATGTTCCGGGCAATTTCAACGGTACATTGGGAGACTTTACCGCAGCAGTACCAGCGGCTTCCCTGTCGTTGGAAGAGGGACAGCTGGTGCAGGCAGACATAGCATCCGGAGTTACACTGGTCGATATCAGTGTTGTTGCCAGTGACTACGACACTGTAGACGGAACTTCATTTTCGGGGCCACATGTTGCAGGTGTAGCTGCCTTGATTCTGCAGGTAGCACCGGATTCAAGTCCTATTCAAGTTCGTAAATTGCTTGAAAAGAATGCTGAACGGCTGGGCCCGAAAGTCATATTTGGTAATGGTATGGTTCGGGCGGATAAATCGGTTAGTGCTGCTCAATAGGTTGAAAAGGCCAATCCTTTTTGACCTCTACTAAGAGTGACGGCGATAGATAAACAGATTTCTATCGCCGTTTTTTATCGGCACAAACCGGAAGTGGGTTGTCTGGTCGTTGGAACGCTATTCACGTAATATGATCGACCATTTAAATTTTCTGTGATTAACCGTATGAAAGCTCAGATACTCTGGCGAAAAGTCCACCACTGGGGGGCGATAATTGTTGCATTGCCGCTGTTGGTAATGATTGCTGCCGGTATCCTGTTGATGCTGAAAAAAGATCTTGACTGGATTCAGCCCCCCACCCAGAAAGGCATTGAACGTGCGATGGTGCCAACCCAGAGCTTCGAGCAACTATTTGCAGTGGTGTCTGCCATTCCGGAGATGAACGTAACTCACTGGTCCGAGCTGGAACGTGTTGATGTTAAGCCGGGCAAGGGGGTGGTGAAATTTGTTGCTGCCAATAATTGGGAAGCCCAGGTAGACACCCATACGGGTGAGTTGCTGATGCTGGCTAAACGCCGCTCCGATGTCATTGAGGCGATACATGACGGCAGCTGGTTTGCTGGTTGGGCAAAGTTATGGCTGTTCTTGCCGGCGGGTGTAGTGTTATTGATATTGTGGATTACCGGTATTTACCTGTTTGTTTTGCCTCATTACAAAAAAGTGCAAAAGCGGAAGCGGCTGGAAGCGAAACAGCAGACATAAACCAGTGTCATCAGGCCCTTGGTCATGGTCGCACCTGGCCGTCTACACTATTCAATTACTGAGAATAGAAAGTTTGAAAATAGAATGCTTAAAAATAAACCAGGAGGGAGTTCCTTTGAATAAAAAAATATCTGCACTCGTAACCGGTGCATTGTTTATTTCCACCGCTGCAGTAATGCCTGCTCTGGCGGATGTTGAAGACAATTCATCGTCTTTTTCATCTATTAAATTGCGCAATATAGGCTCAGCACATACTGGCGGTCGTATAGCTGATTTTGCGGTTGTGCCAGGCAAGCCCCATACCTATTTTGTGGGTGTTGCTGCAGGTGGAGTCTGGAAGACCGAAAATGCTGGTACCACCTGGACGCCCATTTTTGACAATTACGGCTCGTACGCCATTGGTGTGGTGGAACTGGATCCCAACAACCCTGATGTGGTCTGGGTGGGAACCGGTGAAAACAACGCCCAACGCTCTGTAGCGGATGGTGATGGCGTCTACAAGTCGGTAGATGGGGGCAAGACTTTCAAGCACATGGGGCTGAAAAAGTCCGGCCATATCAGCCAGATCATTATTGATCCCCGCGACAGCAATACCATTTTTGTCGCCGCCCAAGGGCCGCTTTGGTCCGATGGTGGCGAGCGTGGCCTGTACAAGTCCACCGATGGTGGAAACAGCTGGGAAAGGGTACTGGAAATTGACAAATATACCGGTATCAATGAAGTAGTGATCAACGCAGACAACCCTGATGAGATGATTGCCTCTTCCTATCAGCGTCGTCGTCACGTCTGGACACTGATCAATGGTGGTCCCGGCTCTGCCGTTCACAAATCGACTGATGGCGGTAAAACCTGGCGCAAGCTGAATAACGGCCTGCCGGGCAGTGAACTGGGCCGAATTGGCCTGGCGGCTGCTCCCAGCGCCCCAGAAACTGTGTATGCAATTGTCGAAGCCAATGATGCGGATAAAGGTGTTTACCGCACCACCAACTTTGGTGAAAGCTGGGAGAAGCGTTCTGGCTTTATGACAACCAGCCCCCAGTATTACAACGAAATGGTGGTGGATCCCCACAATCCGGATCGTCTGTTTGCGTTGGATACCTTTTCAAAAGTATCCGTGGATGGTGGCAAGACCTTTGAAAACCTGAGTGCAAGCGCCCGCCACGTGGACGACCATGCCCTGTGGGTGAACCCGGATCACAGTAATCATATTCGCATCGGTGGTGACGGCGGTGTTTATGAAAGCTTTGATAACGGTCAGCACTGGAACCATCTGCGCAACCTGCCAATCACCCAGTTCTACCGAATTGCTACTGACAACGACAAGCCGTTCTACAACGTGTACGGCGGTACCCAGGATAACAACACGCTGGGCACGGCAGTGGCCAATACCTCGGTAGAAGGCATAGTAAATGCTGACTGGTGGGTGACGATTGGCGGCGATGGCTTTGAGCCTGCTATTGATCCAACTAACCCTGACATAGTTTATTCCCAGTACCAATATGGTGGATTGGCACGAGTAGACCGGCAGACTCGCGAAAAAGTGTATATCACACCACAGCCAGCGGAAGGCGAAGATGCCTATCGCTGGAACTGGAACTCGCCGCTGTTGATCAGCCCGCATAATCACCAGCGTCTGTACTACGGCTCAGAGATCCTGTTCCGTTCCGATGACAGGGGGGAGAGTTGGACTGCTATCTCCGGTGACCTGTCTCGCGATCTGGATCGCAACAAACTGGAAGTGATGGGGCGAGTGTGGAGCATTGATGCCATCGCCAAAAATGACTCCACTTCAAACTATGGCTCACTGATTGCGTTGGACGAGAGTACTTTGCAGGAAGGGATGATTGCGGTTGGCACCGATGATGGCCTGATTCAGGTGACTGAAGATGGCGGCCAAAACTGGACCCGCTACGACAAATTCAAAGGGGTACCGGAGATGAGTCTGGTGGAGGATTTACAGTTCTCCCGCCACGACAAGGACGTGCTTTATGCTGTGTTTGATAACCACAAGCGCGGCGATGCCAAGCCTTATGTTCTCAAGTCAACCAATCGCGGCAAAAGCTGGAAGTCCATTTCTGCCAATTTGCCCGAGCGCGGTACCGTGCACACCATCGTGGAAGACCATATTGACCCCAACCTGTTGTTTGTCGGTACTGAATACGGTTTGTTCTTTTCCCAGAATGGTGGTGCTAATTGGAGCCAACTGAAAGGCAACTTCCCGACCATTGCGGTTCGCGACCTGGAGATCCAGCGCCGTGAAAATGACCTGCTGGTGGGCACCTTCGGCCGCGGTATTTATGTACTCGACGACTATTCACCGTTGCGCACTAAAGAGTCTGCGTTGAAAACGTCGGAAGCCACGCTGTTTCCGGTCAAGGACACGCCGATTTATATCAAGAATCGTCGCTGGGGTGGTTACTCAAGCAACAAGGGCATGATGGGGGATAACTTCTTTGTTGCGGATAATCCAGCCTACGGTGTGACGTTCAGTTACTACCTTCGCGATGGTCTTGAGACCCTGAAGTCCAAACGTCAATCCGAGGAGAAAAAGCTTCAGAAGGATGGCAAAGACACCCCTTACCCCAGCTGGGAAGCGCTGTACAAAGAGGCAAGTGAAGAGGCTCCAACCGTCTGGTTACAGGTTAGCGACGCCAATGGCAATGAGATTCGTCGAGTGGATGCCAGTACGGCCAAAGGCTTCAACCGTGTGGCCTGGGATTTCCGGCTGGAGTCCCGCAATCCGGTCGAGTTAAAGAAAAGCGCTGGCAGCCCATGGGGCAGCTCACCTGAAGCACCTTTGGCGATTACTGGTCAATACCGTGTTCAGTTGATGAAACGTGAAGGTGGCAAGGTCTCAGCTCTTGCTGAACCACAGACCTTTAATCTCACCGAGATGGGGGTGGGTGAACTGGTAACCAATGACAGAAAAGCACTGCAGGCCTTCCAGAAGCAGACCGCAGAGTTAAACAGCGATATTGTTGGCGCCAGTCGCTATGTGGGCGAGATGAATAATCGTCTCGAGCATGTGCTGAAAACCATCGATATCACTGCCAAGGCGGGTGAAGAGTTAGCCCAGCAAGCTCGCGGTATTGAGGCGGATATGCGTGCAATCGGATTGCTGCTCAATGGCGATTCAATCAAGGCCGGTGCAAATGAGAAAGCGCCAATGAGCCTGAAAGCGCGAATCGGCTCAATTATGGGTGGCCACTGGGATTCTCAGGCAGCTCCGATTGACGTTTATCGCAAGGCTTATGGAATTGCCGACAAACAATACCAGCAGCTGGTAGAGATGGTTCGTGCAGCTGACAAGAAGCTGATGAACCTGGAGGCTGAGCTGGAAAATCTGGATGCGCCCTGGACGCCGGGTAGAAGCCTGTAGTTTGGGTGAGAGACCCTTCGCTGCGCAGTCATCCTGAGCGCAGCGAAGGATCTTGTTGTGTAGGGTGCGCCGTGCGCACCGTTTCAGAACATGCGGTGCGCACGGCGCACCCTACTTTTCCAATAATCGATATTAAGTCTTCGCCACCAATCCTTCCGACAACGCTTTTCGGTAAGCTGCCAATGCCGGAATCACGCCAAGCACCGCGGCCAACCCGATAATCCCCCCGGCGATACTCAATGTATCTTTGCCAATGGGATTGATAGACAAGAACAACCCGAATTCACTGGCCAACCATGGCTGACTGATTGCCAGTGCCGAGCTGAGAAGACCAAATCCTCCAGCCACACCCAATGCAGCCAGCAGAATGATCTCCATTTCTACCAGAATAAATAGATAGCTGGCGTGGGCGCCCATGGCGCGCAAAATGGCCATCTCCCGTTGTCGCTCTTTCATGGAAGCGAGCAGGGTGGTCATCATACCTACCAGCGTGGCCAGCAGTACCAGGAACGAGATCACCAGCAGAGTGTTTTCCACCATACCCAGCATCTGCCACAGCTCGGATAACGCCACGCCCGGTAGAATAGCCATCAGCGCCTCGCCCCCGTAGGTATTGATTTTGCGCTGCATATTGAAGGTTGCCATCTTCGAGTTAAGACCCACCAGGCAAGCAGTGATGTTTTTGGGTTGAAGGTCGTGTTCAAGCGCCTCTTCGGCACTGATCTCCTGTCCAGGAATTCGCGTTCCGGTTTGCCAGTCGACGTGAATCGCCTCGATTCCTGCCAGTGACACATGCACGGTCTGGTCGACCGGTGTGCCGGTTGGTCTGAGGATACCCACGATGGTGAACGGTTTGTCATCGTGTTTGGCAAAATCGGTTTCACCAATGCCGTGAGAGACAATGATCTCCTCGCCGACCTGATAGCCCAGTTTGCGAGCCACTTGTGAGCCGATTACAGCTTCGTAAACACCGTTAAAAGGTTTGCCCTGCAGGAACTCCAGTGTCTGTTTTTTACCGTAGCGGTAGTGTTCAAAGTAGCTGTCGTTGGTACCCAGTACGCGAAATCCGCGATGCGAGTCGCCCAGCGACAGCGGAATAGTCCACTCCACCAGAGAGTGGGTATCAATGGCCTGGTAACTGTCCCAGCTGATGTTGTTGGTTGCATTGCCGATGCGAAACACCGAGTAGAGCAGCAGGTTAGTGGAGCCGCTGCGCGCGCCGATAATCAGGTCGGTACCGGACAGGGTGCTGGTAAAGCTCTGCTTGGCTTCGCGGCGCAAGTGATCGATGCCCAACAGCAGGGCGATACTGATGGTCAATGAGATCACGGTAAGCAGGGCAGTTGAACGTCGGTTCCAGAGGCTCTGACGGGCAAGTTTAAGCAGCATCGGACTGGCCTCCATTTAACGAACGAATATCCACCGTGCGGGTAAATCGTTCCTGCAGCGCACGATCGTGGCTGACAAACACAACGGTGCTGTTGCACTGATCGGCAGCGTTGAACAGTAAATCCAGAAAGCCATCGCGGTTGTCACTGTCCAGTGCGGATGTGGGTTCATCGGCAATCAATAGTTCCGGCTGGCAGACCAGTGCCCGGGCAACCGCAACGCGTTGTTGTTGTCCAACGCTCAACGAGGTGGCCTTTCGGTGGTGCAACTCTTCCTTCAGGCCAAGAGATAATAGCAACTCAACCGCACGTGATTGCAACGCGTTGCGGTCTTTGATTCGTGCAAAATGACCAGTCAATAACACGTTGTCGAGGACGCTGAGATAGGGAATCAGGTTGAACTGCTGAAAGATAACCCCGATATGCAGAGCACGAAAACGATCCCGCTTGTGGGCGCTGAGTTTGGTGAACTCGGTACCAAGCACTTTCAGGGAGCCCTGTTGAGGGCAAATCACGCCAGCCAGAAGGTTCAGCAGGGTGGTTTTACCTGAACCAGATGGCCCGTACAGAAACAGGTGTTCGCCGCGGTTGATGGAGAACTCGGGAATGGTCAAAAGCGGTTGTGCAGAATGCCAACCAAATTGCAGATTTGTGATCTGAATAGCGGGTTGTGGTGATTCCGTCATCATTCCCTCTGTATGGATAGTTCTGTATAGATGATTTGGAATGCAATAATATAACACTTCTGTGGGCAATAACTTCCAGGCCAGAGTCGCCAATTTGGAGAGATAAGTGTGAAACAGGTCTTAATAGCTATATCCCTGCTGATGTTTGCAGGATTTGTACAGGCAGAGAAAAAGGAACCAAGAGTTCTGGACTGGATGGATCTTCTCACCAAGGAAGATCGCCAAAAAATGGCGGCGCTGCCTGAGATTGAACACCTTGGTGAAGAGATTGAATTAGCGCCGGGTGAAATGAGCCTCAATAGCCTCGATTTCATCAAATCTGACGATATGCTGGATTCTGGTAACTCATTGGATCAAGGCAATCCTCTGGACTCAGGCAGTTCGCTGAGCCTGGGTAACCCTCTGGATAGCCAGGGCAGTGCAATGGATGGATCTGATGTGGATACTCAGAAGGCTAAACAGATGTGGCGAGAGGTGCTGACATCCACCAAGACTGTTGCCGAGCTGAATAACACCGAGGTAAAAATATCCGGATTTATTGTGCCACTGGAGTTTAACGACGATATGGTGGTGACGGAGTTTTTTCTGGTGCCCTATTTTGGCGCCTGCATTCACGTACCACCTCCGCCACCGAACCAGCTGATCTATGTCACCATGGAGGTGGGTATTGTGCTGGATTCTATTTACGACCCGTTTTGGGTAACCGGCAAGCTGATGACCAAAGGCAAGATGAACGACATGGGGTTTGCCGCCTATACGCTGGAAGCAAGTTCAGTGGAGCTTTACAAGGAAGAGATGTAGTTCAGAAAGTTGTTCACTGGAGCTCGGTGCCGGGACTGGATCGGCCAGGGGCTGCAGTGACACGTCGTAGACCCATCCGTGGGGACTCGAGGCCAGCATCCTTGCTGGCCACGGTCACTGCAACCCCTGGCCGAGCCAGTCCTGCAAATATAGTGGTACAGCTACTATCTTGGTGATGAATTTATTACTGAATGTGGCAGCTCTTAAAGTTACTTAGAAATTGACTTTCGCAGACTCTGGGGTAGTAACTGCTGCTCCCTGCTTACCCTCAATTACCCATTCCACTTTGGTCTTTTCTACCGCGCGAAATTGCTTGAACATCTTGACGGTAATACCGTTGAGTTTGCTGGTGTCTTTACAGCTCAATTCATAATCCACATAAAAGTCGGCATGGTGGGCGCTTTTATCCAGGTCGTCATGATCATGGTTGTGGCCAGCATGATCGTCTTCCAGCAGGCTGGAATTCACTTTCACCGAGTTCAGCTGGCAGTTAGCGTCTTTAGGCAATTCGATCAAGGTGTCCAGCTGTCTCAAGCGGTGGGCGGCAATATTGACGGTGGCTCGCTCTCCCTCATCAGTGGGCTCGTGCTCAAAACCGGTAATGTTGTAAGCCGGTGAGTAGAGCTGAATATGCAGTTCGCCATCCTCCAACACCAGGGTGAGGGCGGCTTCGCCGTGGACATGAGCGTGGGCTTCGTGATGATGGCTGTCGTCCAGGGAGTGTGGCTCACCTGCAAAGGAGGCTGTAGTTAACAGACACCCGGCAGTCAGGGAGAGGAGTTTCATCGTGCTTTACCTTTAGCTGTTAGAAATCTAGTAATGTAATAACATAACACTTTTGAATTGTATGCATATGAAGGCTTCAGGGCAACGGCAGGGAGATTTTTTTACCGTGGTTATCTTGATTGTGTAAAATGGCCGGACAAATGCGACTTTGGGCTGTCAGGGGGATCAGTCAAAGTTACAACAATTATAAGAAGCTGCTACGCAGTAATCAGAGACTATAACCACAATTTCATTATGACGGTATTTAACCGCGTACTTCCCGATGCAAGGCTAACTGACATACGCCATCGCAGTGGCTCGTTTGTGTGTTTCTGTGTCTCCCTGTTTATGTGTGTCACGTTACTCTTTTGTTCACAAACACAGGCTGAACCTGGTTCCAGGGTTGTTACACCAGAAAATCGTTCCACGACTTTCATTATTGGAAAGGTCACTCACAACCCCAAGAAACACTACCCGCGCCTGATGGTGATGGCTCAATATCTGCTTCCTCATTTAAAAGAGTTGGGTTACGAACGGGTGGAAGTGCGTCTGGCAAAGAGTGTCGATGGCATGACTGCCATGCTCAAAAATAATCAGGTCGATCTGGTGACTGATACACCTTTTAGTGCGCTCAAGTTTGAAAAGGAAGCAGGAGCAGAGTTGCTGCTTTTGAAATGGAAAAAAGGTGTGAGGGAATATCACAGCCTGATTGTGGTGCATAAGGACAGTGACATTTATTCCCTGGAAGACCTGAAGGGTAAGGTGGTCGCTTTTGAAGATCGCGGTTCTACAAGTGCTTATCTGTTGCCCCGTTACGCTTTGCAAAAAGCGGGATTGAAATTGCAGGAACTTGAGTCACCGCGTGAAGTAGCAAGCCACCCTTTCACTGGATTTGTATTCAGCCAGGCCGAACAAAATACCGCTGCCTGGGTAGAAAGTAACTGGGTTGATGCTGGTTGTATCAGCAATCTTGATTTTGAGAAACCGGATCATATCCTGCCTCATCAAAAAGAAAGCTTTCGAGTCATTTACCAATCCGACCCGGTTCCCAGAGCTTTTGAAATCGTACGTCCCGGGCTCCCGGAAAAGGTCAAATCACGGCTTTCCCGAATTCTGTTGAATATGCCCAATGACCCTGCGGCTGTTGAGGCACTGAAAGCTTATCAACGTACCACTAAATTTGAAGAAATTACCGAACTTGACCGCAAGGCTTTGAAGGAATTGCAATCTTTGGGTGTATCGATGACCGGGAGTGGATTGTGATTCGATTCAACATGCAGCGGCGCTATACCACGATTATCCTGGTATTTGTAATCAGTACGGCACTTGTTCTCAGTACTACATTGCTGGTGCACTTTAAACGCTCATCTGATGCCTTGGCGCGACAGCAGGAGAAGGTTTTTTCCCAAGAACTGCTTGAGTATATGTGTGTACAGGGTAGTAACCTTTCCGAGCAATTGGCCCACAACCTGATCAACCCTCTCTACTACTTTGAGATGGACACAATTGAGAGTTTGCTGAAAGTTGCTTTGGCGCACCCGGATGTGTCGAGTGTTATTTTATTCGATAACAATGGCAAAGTTATCTACGGCGGTGAGGGAGACAACAGGGGGGTGGGTTTACCTGCACCACTTACTGAAAATGAACTGGCTTCAGTCCTTCAGGGAGAATCGCTCTTCCTGGGGGATGATAAAACAATGATGTTTCTCTCGCCGGTGGCTATCGATGAGTCGGTGATTGGCGGTGTGTTATTGAGTATGAGCTCAGCAACTGTAATGAAAGAAATTGAAGCCTTGAAACAAGCCAGTATCAAGCAGGAGACCCGTACACAAAGCCAGTTGTTGTCCAATGCTTTTTTGATCACGTCATTGTTTGTACTTATAGGTGCTTTATTTGCTAATTTCGTTGCCAGACGGCTTAATCAACCTATTCAGGAGTTGGTGCAATTCGCCCATAAAATTGGTGAAGGTGAATTCAACTTGTCCACCAATATTCATCGACGCGATGAAATTGGCGAGCTTGCCAAAGCGTTAAACAATATGGCGAATAGGCTCAATCAGCGCACTGAAGAAATTCACTTTCTGGCTTATCACGACAGCCTTACCGAGCTGCCCAATCGACGTTATTTTCGGGAGATCCTGGACGAAACCGTCATGCAGGGGCGGCGTCGCCAGGATGTTTTCGCAGTGCTGTTTATCGACCTGGATAATTTCAAATTGGTCAATGACTCCCAGGGGCATAATGTTGGGGACGATGTGATTCGTAACGTTGCCATGCGGATCAGCAGCAGTATTCGCGATGAAGATCATGTGATTAACGAAAGTGAAAGGCAGGACGAGCAGCTGATGTCGCGAGTAGGCGGTGACGAGTTTGTGGTTCTGTTGAAAAACCTGACCAGCCCTATAGATGCAGCCGTTGTAGCCGAGCGAATTCTCGAAACTGTCGCCCAGCCTCTGATGGTTAATGATCGAGAGATAATCATTGGGACAAGTATCGGGATTGCTACTTTTCCTGAAAATGGCACTGACAGTGAAACCCTGATGCGCAATGCAGATATGGCTATGTACAGTGCAAAAGCGGCAGGTAAAAACGACTACCACTATTTTTCCAAAGAGATGGATCGCGAGGCGCATTACAAGCACCAGATGTTTACTGATCTAAATCATGTGTTGGAAAAAGCAGAATTGGAATTGTGGTACCAGCCGCAATTCAACCTGGTCAGTAATGAGCTGGTGGGTGCGGAGGCGTTACTGCGTTGGAATCATCCGACGAGAGGTTATATCAGCCCGTCTGAATTTATTCCTATCGCTGAAGAGAGGGATTTGATTCACGACATAGGCGCATGGGTATTGCAGCAGGCTTCACAGCAACTGTCGTTGTGGAATAAACAAGATCCGGGTTTTTACCTGAGTGTCAACGTTTCGGTAGCCCAGCTTCTGCGTGAAACTCTGATGCAGGACCTGCAGGTCGTCTTGCCTGTGTTGGGTGAAAGCGTAAGTAACCTGCGTCTGGAAATTACTGAAACCTATCTTCTGAAAGATGAGCGAACTGCCTGCCAGACCCTGGAGAAGATTAAATCCATGGGTATACAAATTTGGCTGGATGATTTCGGGACCGGTTATTCCGCACTCAGTCACCTCAAGAGCTATCCGGTGGACGGTGTAAAAATTGACCGTACTTTTGTGTCAGATCTGGAGCACGCTCAGGAAAACCGCACACTTACCCAGGCGATTATTGCCCTTGCAAATGCCTTTGGCCTGGGGGTGGTTGCAGAAGGTGTTGAGTCTGAGATGCAGAAGCAGATTTTGCGCGGTTATGGATGTCGCCTGGGCCAGGGTTATCTTCTGGGGCGCCCTATGAAGGCCAGTGAGTTCGCGAAGCTACTGGAAGGTGGTTTTAAAAAGTAAATTACAGCGGCTTCAGCGCTTAATGCTCTCGCATCAGGCGCTGTTTCTGGCGGTCCCAGTCACGGTTCTTTTCGGTTTCCCGTTTGTCGTGATCAGCCTTACCTTTGGCCAGGGCAATTTCACACTTCACCAAATGCTGCTTCCAGTACAGAGCAGTCGCCACACAGGTGTAGCCCTTTTGCTGAACAGCCTGGGTCAACTTGTCCAGCTCTTTGCGGTTAAGCAGCAGCTTGCGGGTGCGATCCGGCTCGGTGACAAAATGAGTGGAGGCGGTTTTTAACGGCGTGACGTTAGCCCCGATCAACCAGGCTTCGCCGTTTTGCAACAGCACATAGGTATCGGTTAACTGCACCTTTCCGGCACGCATGCTTTTTACCTCCCAGCCCTGCAGGGAGATGCCGGCTTCAAACTTGTCCGTCAGATGGTACTCGTGGCGGGCCCGGCGATTAAGAGCGATGGTGCTAGAGGTTTGTTTGGGTTTGTTGGATTTCTTTGCCATGGCGGTGGATTATACGGATAGAGAGGCTCGAACACTATTGTCTGGGAGCTATTTCTCAGCAAGAGAAGGATAGCTGGCTCAAAATAGTGTTGGCATTGGATTGTCGTTACAATCGACAGCAATATTAAAACGATAACCGGCGACTGGATGGTAGAAAAAAATAAAAGAATCCATGGGGTATGGGATAACCATTGGACTTACATATGTGCCGCTGCCGGTTCCAGCATCGGTTTGGGGGCACTTTGGAAGTTCCCCTATCTTGTAGGGGAGCATGGCGGAGCGGAATTTGTTCTGCTCTACCTGTTGTTTACTCTGGTGCTTGGGTTGCCTTTGCTGTTGGCGGAAACAACGTTGGGGCGTCGCGCTCGCCAGAGTCCGGTTAATGCCATTCGCTACTTGAGTAGGGAGTCGGGTTTAAGCCAGAAATGGGCAGCTCTGGGCTGGCTTGGCGTTATCACTGGCCTGTTGATCCTCTCCTACTATTCTGTGGTGGCTGGCTGGTCAATCCAGTACCTGCTGGATACCGCTACAGGTTCGCTGCAGGCAAAAAATGTGAATGATCATGCCGAGCATTTTCGACTGCTCCTGGATAACCCCAACCAGATGATGACCTGGCAGAGTGCTTTTATATTGTGCTCTGTTCTGGTTGTGATGCGGGGTGTGCACAAAGGGCTTGGCAATGCGGTTCGATGGCTGGTACCCATCATGCTGGTATTACTGCTGGTTTTAATTAACTTCAGTTATCAGCAAGGGGGGTTAGAGCTGGCTGCACGATTTATGTTTGATGTTGACTGGAGTCAGTTAACGGCATCCACCACATTGGCAGCCTTGGGGTTGGCCTGCTTTACCCTTAGCATCGGGGTGGGTTCAATGATGGCCTATGGTGCTTATATGCCAGACCACCCACCGGTGGCTCGAAATCTATTGGTGGTTACCCTGATTGGGTTGTTAGTGGCAGTTGGCTTTGGGATTGTTGTTTTTTCCATAGTCACCTCTAATCCAGAAGTAGATACCAGTACTGGGCCAGGACTGATTTTTGTAACGCTGCCGTGGGCATTTGCCAATATGTCGGGGGGGTTACTGTGGGGGGCGCTGTTTTTTTTGATGGCTCTGCTGGCTGCGTGGAGTTCGGCCATTTCACTGCTTGAGCCAGCGGTAGCCTGGCTGGTTGAGTCCACCCGGTGTAATCGATTCTTTGCGAGTCTTCTGGCGGGGCTGGCCGCCTGGGCGCTAGGCCTTGGAACCATTTTCTCGTTCAATCGATGGTTGGGTGATTTCAATTTCTATGGAATGGTAGATACTCTGACCAGCTCGCTGTTGTTACCGGTATCGGCGTTGCTGATTGCCATTTTTGTTGGTTGGCGAGTGCGATCAACTCTTCTGCGTGAAGAGCTGCACACGGAGCCTCATTGGCTTTACATGATCTGGACCGGGTTAATAAAGTTTATTTGCCCCCTCGCCATCGCTATCATTCTCGCCTCGGGAATCTATCAACTGTCAGGTGAGTACCTCTGATGTCCACCATTATTAATCGCAGTGCGCTGGTAATGCACTCTGCGCAGGCAATGTTTGATCTGGTTAACGATGTGGCTGCCTATCCGGAATTTATGGATGGCTGCGTGGCTGCCGAGATCCAGTCGCAGACCGATCACGAGATGGTGGCTCGGTTGACGCTGAAAAAATCCGGTGTCGGTCAGCAATTTACTACACGTAATCAATTGCAACGGCCGGAGCGCATTGAAATGTCCCTTGAGGATGGCCCATTTAAACGCTTGCTGGGAGTTTGGCAATTTAACGCACTTAGTGACTCGGCCTGTAAAGTCAGCCTTTCACTTGAGTTCGAATTCAAAAATTCGGTGCTCGCATTTGCGGCTTCGGGGTTATTTACCCAGGTCGCCAATAATTTGGTGGATTCTCTCTGTCGCCGTGCCGATCAGCTTTATGGATAGTTCTGAGTATGAGTAAATTAATTACTGTAGAAGTCGCATACGCTCTGCCGGACAAGCAGAAGATTATTGAGATGCAGGTAGAGGAGGGCACTACTGCCCGGCAGGCGGTTCTTGCCTCTGGTATCGACAATCACTTTCCGGGCATTGACCTGGAGAATGCCAGGTTGGGGATTTTCGGACAGGCTCTTGGCACCAAAGGGCTTGAGGCAGCAGAACGCTACCAGTTGCAACCGCGAGACCGGGTGGAGATATACCGCCCTTTGATTGCCGACCCGAAAGAGGTGCGCCGCAAGCGCGCCGAGAAAGCGAAGCAGCAAAGAGAGTCTTGAGCAGGGAATCTCTGTGTAGAGAGCCCGAAAAATAAAAAAGCCCGCAATGTGCGGGCTTTTTATGGAAAGATTGTTTATTCAGTTCCAACTTGCTTGGCGCTGGATGGAACAAAATCACCCACGATGTGGGTCAGCTTGCCATCTTCAAAAAATACCGTCAGTCGCTCGCGCTTTTCCGGTGATTGGCGGTCGTCCATGCTGTAAAAATAATCCCAGCGGTCTGAGTGGAAGCTATCCGCAATCAGTGGGGTGCCGAGAATAAACTGAACCTGGGCTTTGGTGCGGCCCGGCTCCAGCTGATCCACCATTTCCTGGGTGATGATATTGCCTTGCTGTATAGGAATCTTATATACGCCCGGAAACCCGAAATTTTGGCAGGCACTCAGGGTGAGCAACAGGGACGCGATGATAGTCAGTTGTAGTGTGCGGCGCATTTCAGGGGTTCCAGTCTGTGAAGCGAAAGGGGATAATACCCTCTCTAGAAAACGCTGAGAAGGGGTAGACACATGCCGAATGAAAATCAGGAGTTGCGCAAGGCGGGGCTGAAAGTCACCTTGCCGCGTCTCAAAATACTCCAGATTATGGAATCCGAGAGCAATCGACACCTCAGTGCTGAAGATGTCTACAAGGCCCTTTCCGATGCTGGCGATGATGTGGGAATTGCTACCGTCTACCGCGTATTGACCCAGTTTGAAGCTGCGGGTCTGGTTGAGCGGCACAACTTTGACAACGGTCCGGCGGTGTACGAGCTGGCCAGTGAAGAGCATCACGATCACATGGTGTGTTCGGTTACCGGGCAGGTGATTGAGTTTCACAGTGAAGAGATCGAGCAGCTGCAACACAAAATTGCCAGCGAGCACGGTTACGAAATTATTGGCCACAGCCTGGTTCTGTACGTCAAACCCAAGAAATAATACTTCTCAGTCACAAAACTTCTTTCGCCTGGATTTCCTTACTTACCTGCGGCGTTCGCTTTCCTTTATTAAGAGGATAGCGAGTTGCAGGTGTGCGGTATAAATAGGGCTGGGCTTGCTGTGACACGTCGTACTACCCATAGGTAAAGAGTCATCCACGGGGGCTCGAGGCCAGTATTCTTACTGCCCATGGTCACATCAAGCCCTGCCCTATTTATGCCCTCAAGCCAGAGTTAACCCTCTATATCAAGAGACTTTCGGGTAGCCTTTGGTCAGCTTTTTTCGTTCCCGAATCCAGTCACAAGCTACGCTTAAATCACTGGGTGAAGACGTGAGGTGAGACCATGCAGTGTCGCGCTGGCGAGCCGGAAAAAGCCTGGTTCCGGAGCAATCGCATTTATCATATGGGGGATGGCTGGTATTTCAGTACCAGAGAGGTTCCCACCGTTGGGCCACTGGATAGCCAAAATAGGGCTACTCGTGAAATGGAAGTCTTTGTCGATATTCTCAGAAAAGAAGGGCTACTGGCAGCGCAATACCAATTAAAGCTGCGAACACAGCTTAAGTGTTCAACGGTCAGTTAAACTGACTTTGCTACTCGAGCCCATCAAGCCGGACTATTTGATAATTCCAACATCTCCCGCGCATGCGTGCGGGTTTGATCGGTTATTGTCATTCCACCCAGCATTCGGGCAATCTCTTCCACTCGGTGGTCCTGCTCCAGCACCAGTAATTTGGTGTGGGTAGACTTTTTGTCACTGGCTTTACTCACCTGCCAATGATGGTGGGCACAACTGGCCACTTGTGGCAGGTGAGTTACACAGATCACCTGGCCCGGGTTACCCAGCTCTCGAAGCAGTTTTCCAACCACCGCGGCTGTGGAACCACCAATGCCCACGTCCACCTCGTCAAAGACCAGTGTTGGCTTGGTATTTACTTTGGCAGTGGCAACCTGGATAGCCAGACTGATTCGCGAAAGCTCACCACCGGAAGCAACCTTGCTTAACGGTTTGTGGGGTTGACCACTGTTAGTACGCACCACAAATTCAACCGATTCATTGCCGTGGAGACTTGGGTTGGCCTGAGTCAGGGAAACATTTAACTCGGCACCTTTCATCGCCAGATCCGGAAAGTAATCATTGACGGCTTTTGCCAGCTTGCTGGCAGTATGAGTTCTTTTTTCCGTCAATTCAGAGGCCATAGACTGATACTGACTGCGCAGGGTCTCTGCCTGTTTGGCCAAAGCTTCCAGATCCTGCTCCCCGCCACTGAGTTCGGCCAGTTCCTCCTGTAACTGCTGGTGTAGGGCCAGCAGTGCCTCCGGTTCTATACGGTGTTTGCGCGCCTGCTGATAAATAAGACTGAGGCGCTCTTCCACTTCCTGCAATTTTTCAGGATCGAGCTCAACGCTGTCCACATAATGACGCAAGTTATTACTGGCTTCTTCCACATGGATTTTTGCGCTGGTCAGCATCTCCTCTATTTCCAGCAGGGCAGATTGCTTACCAGGGATAGCTCCCACGAGTGAACATGCCTGGCTGAGGCCGCTCAGCAGGCTGAAGTGGTCGTCTTCACTGCAGAGGGATAACAGGCGATGAGTATCAGTGAGTACATGCTCGGCATTGGCCAGCAGTTTTTGCTGATGCTCCAGTTCTTCCAGCTCACCAGTTTTCAGGCTCAGATCATCCAGCTCCTGAACCTGGAAACTTAATAACTCGCGTCGGGCATTCAGTTCGGAGCTTTGAGTGGATAGCTGCTCCAGTTGTTTCTGGCACTGGCGCCAGACCTGGTAAGCGTCGGCGGTCTGCTCGGCGAGTGATTGGTGACCGCCAAATGCGTCCAGAAGTACCCGGTGAGTGTCGCGGCGCAATAGTGATTGATGCTCGTGCTGGCTGTGAATGTCGATCAACAGTTCGCCAAATTGTTGCAGCTGCTGCATGGTGGCGGGTTGGCCGTTGATATAGCCCCGTGAGCGACCATCGCGTGAGAACACCCGTCGCAGCAGGCATTCGTCATCACTCTCAAAATCGTGCTCTGCCAACCAGTGCCTGGCGTCGCTGAGGCCGGCAATCTCAAATCGGGCGCTCACTTCGGCGCGATTGGCTCCCTGGCGAATGCGGTCGCTGTCGGCACGATCACCCAGTGCCATGGATAAGGCATCCAGGGTAAGGGATTTACCCGCACCGGTTTCACCTGTGATGGCGGTCATACCGCTGGCAAAGTCCACTTCCAACGACTCCACCAGGGTGAAATTCTGAATGTTGAGAGATAGTAGCACTGGTTATTTATTCAGTAGTTTTTGGGTGAGCCCATCATAAACCGATTATCTGTTCTTTGAGAAGCTCTGTAGGGGTTGAAACTTCATAGTGGAGCCCCATATACCGGTCAAACACAGTAACAACCGCAATATTGACGGAGAACAGCGTGTCCAGTGAAGACAAAAATGCTCAGTGCGAAGAGCAGTCAATCGAAGAGGTAGCTGCTGAGCAGCAGGTGGATCAACAGCCGGAAGAGCAGCCGGATGCCCTGGATCAGCTGCAGCAGGATCTAGACAACGCCAGAGAGGATTTGCTGCGTGCCCAGGCCGAGATGCAAAACGTGCGTCGTCGCAGCGAGCGCGATGTGGAGAATGCACACAAGTTCGCGCTGGAAAAATTTGTCGGTGAATTACTGCCGGTGGTGGATAACCTGGAGCGAGCGTTGGCGGTTGAAGACGGTCAGGCCTCGGAAGGTATTCAACTGACTCTGAAAAGTTTTATCGACGTGCTGGCGCGCTTCAAGGTAGAAGCTGTTGACCCTGCTGGCCAGCCGTTTGACCCGGAGTTGCATCAGGCAATGAGCATGGTGCCTAACCCGGATATGGAAAATAACACCGTGCTGGAAGTATTCCAGAAGGGCTACACCCTGAGTGGCCGCCTGGTACGCCCGGCCATGGTTGTAGTGGTTAAAAACTGACAATAGGGCGTAGCCCTATTGTCATCCTGAGCGTAGCGAAGGATCTCAGGCTTGGCAAAGAGCGAGATTGTCGCCCTGGGGTGCCCAACGCGCTTTTGTCTACGCTGCACTCAGAATGACAGGAAATACAAAGTCGGGGTTGAAAGCGGGGTGAACAACCCCATATCAACACCAAGCGAATGAAGATCTGAGCCTAAGGGCTTACTAAAGTTTCTGGAGAACAGAGAAATGGGAAAAATCATCGGTATCGACCTGGGTACTACCAACTCCTGTGTGGCAGTACTGGAAGGCGACAAAGTTAAAGTAATCGAGAACGCAGAAGGTTCTCGCACCACGCCATCCATTGTTGCTTACAACGACGACAACGAGGTACTGGTAGGACAGTCTGCCAAGCGCCAGGCGGTAACTAACCCGAACAATACCCTGTTCGCCGTTAAGCGTCTGATCGGTCGTCGTTTTGAGGACGATGTGGTTCAGAAAGACATCAAAATGGTGCCGTACAAAATTGTTAAAGCTGACAATGGCGACGCCTGGGTAGAAGTGAAAGGCGAGAAAAAAGCCGCGCCTCAGATCTCTGCCGAAGTTCTGAAAAAGATGAAGAAAACCGCCGAGGATTATCTGGGCGAAAAAGTTACCGAAGCGGTGATTACTGTTCCGGCTTACTTTAACGACTCCCAGCGTCAGGCGACCAAAGACGCCGGTCGTATCGCTGGTCTGGATGTAAAACGTATCATTAACGAACCGACCGCCGCTGCACTGGCTTACGGTATGGACAAAGCCAAGGGCGACCACGTAATTGCGGTATACGACCTGGGTGGTGGTACCTTTGACGTTTCCATTATCGAAATTGCCGACGTAGACGGCGAGCACCAGTTTGAAGTACTCGCCACCAATGGTGACACCTTCCTGGGTGGTGAAGACTTCGACCTGCGCCTGATCGAATATCTGGCCGAAGAGTTCAAGAAAGAGAACGGCATCGACCTGCACAACGACCCGCTGGCTCTGCAGCGCCTGAAAGAAGCTGCCGAAAAAGCGAAAATTGAGCTGTCCTCCAGCCAGCAGACCGAAGTAAACCTGCCGTACATCACTGCGGACGCCACCGGTCCCAAGCACTTGGTTGTTAAGCTGACTCGCGCCAAGCTGGAGTCCCTGGTAGAGGAGCTGGTTAAACGCTCTTTGGAGCCTTGCCGTATCGCTCTGCAGGACGCTGGCAAATCAGCTTCCGAAATCGACGATGTAATTTTGGTGGGCGGTCAAACCCGTATGCCGATGGTGCAGGCGAAAGTGGCTGAGTTCTTCGGTAAAGAGCCGCGTAAAGATGTAAACCCGGATGAAGCCGTAGCTATCGGTGCTGCCATTCAGGGCGCAGTTCTGGCTGGTGATGTTAAAGACGTACTGCTGCTGGACGTTACTCCGTTGACACTGGGTATTGAAACTATGGGTGGCGTTGCCACTGCATTGATCGAGAAAAACACCACTATCCCGACCAAGAAGTCTCAGGTGTTCTCAACTGCCGATGACAACCAGACTGCGGTAACCATTCACGTGGTTCAGGGTGAGCGTAAGCAAGCGGCGCAGAACAAGTCACTGGGTCGTTTCGACCTGGCAGACATTCCGCCAGCCCCGCGCGGCATGCCGCAGATCGAAGTAACCTTCGACATCGATGCCAACGGTATCCTGAACGTTCACGCTAAAGACAAGGCGACCGGCAAAGAACAGTCCATCGTGATCAAGGCCAACTCCGGTTTGTCCGATGACGAAGTTGATCAAATGATTCGCGACGCTGAAGCGAATGCTGCTGACGACGCCAAGTTCGAAGAGCTGGTTCAGGCGCGCAACAGCGCGGATGGCCTTGCTCACGCCGCCAAGAAAACTTTGGAAGAAGCCGGTGACAAAGCCACCGCTGAAGAGAAAGCTGCTATTGAAGCGGCTATCGCCGAAGTGGAAGAGGCTGTTAAAGGCGACGACAAAGAGAAGATGGACGAAGCGGCCAAGAAACTGTCCGAAGCCACTTCCGGTCTGGCTCAGAAGATGTACGCCGAGCAAGCTGAAAAAGCCCAGGCTCAAGGCGGCGCTGATGCCGAGCAACCGGCTGGTGACGACGTCGTTGACGCCGAGTTTGAAGAAGTTAAAGACGACCAGAAGTAATTGGCCGCACGTCGCACGTCGCACGTCGCACGTCTGACGTCGCACGCTAAAAGTACCACTCTATGTGGATCGGGTTTTGGTCCGTCAAGAATGGTCGTAGCTGGTAAGGTATTTGATAGACTAAACCCGACCTGCAAGCTGCTTGGTTTTAGCGTGCGACATGCGACATCAGACGTGCGACCTCTGGTGCACTTTTCGAAGCGCGGGGCAAAGTCCCGCGTTTGTATTTGTTAAAAACGCTGAAGCAAAAACATGTCCAAACGCGATTATTACGAAATTCTCGGTGTCGAAAAAAGCGCCAGCGAGCAGGAAATCAAAAAAGCCTATCGCCGGGTAGCGATGAAGTTTCACCCGGACCGTAATCCGGATAACAAAGAAGCCGAAGACAAGTTCAAGGAAGCGTCTGAAGCCTACGAAGTACTGTCCGACAAAGAGAAAAAAGCTGCTTACGATCAGTTTGGTCATGCCGGTGTTGATGGTCAGGGCGGATTTGGCGGTGGTGCCGGTGGCTTTGGCGGCGGTAACTTCAGCGATATTTTTGGTGATGTATTTGGCGACATCTTTGGCGGCGGTGGCCGCGGCCGTGGTCGTAGTGGTCCGCGCCGAGGAGCCGACCTAAGCTATCGCATGGAACTGACCCTGGAAGAAGCGGTAAAAGGCGTCTCCAAACAGATTAAAGTTCCAACACTGGTCAATTGCGGAACCTGTGATGGCAGTGGCGCTAAAAAAGGCACCCAGCCGACCACTTGTGGCACTTGTCACGGTAGTGGCCAGGTGCGTATGCAGCAGGGCTTTTTTGCAGTTCAGCAACCTTGTCCAACCTGTCGTGGTCGCGGTAAAGAGATCAAGGATCCCTGCCCAAGTTGCTATGGCCAGGGTCGTGTTGAGAAAACTAAAACCCTTTCCGTCACAATTCCTGCAGGTGTTGATACCGGTGATCGGATTCGCCTGTCCGGCGAAGGTGAAGCTGGACCGGAGGGTGGACCTGCTGGTGACCTGTACGTGGAAGTCATGGTGCGCGAGCACAATATTTTCCATCGTGATGGCAAGAATCTCTATTGCGAAGTGCCGATCAGTTTTGTCGATGCCGCACTGGGTGGCGAGCTGGAAGTACCTACTCTGGATGGGCGTGTAAAACTGAAAGTACCTGCCGAAACTCAAACCGGCAAATTGTTCCGCATGCGTGGTAAAGGGGTAACTCCGGTGCGCGGTGGCTCTACGGGTGACCTGCTGTGCCGCGTGGTAGTGGAAACCCCGGTTAACCTCAGCAGCGAACAGAAAGAGTTGTTGAAAAAACTGCAGGAGAGTTTTGAAGGCGGCGATAACTCGCCGCGTAAAACGTCCTGGTTCGATGGTGTAAAGAGCTTCTTTGATAAGCTCTGATGTAATTAGGTTGTAGTTAAAACTATCGGAAAGCCTGCGAGAATATCGCAGGCTTTTTTTTGACTAAGAATAGGTCTGGTCAGTTGATTTAACGCAATTGTCGAGACGTATAAGTGGTGTATGTTGGCGGTAGAACATACGCCACGAGTCGCTATGATAGTTGAGTATCCAAACCCCGAAATTAACGCCAGCCTGAAGTGGTACATCCACGATTTCAGGCTGGCACACTCCTGTCTGTATTACTGATTTTTTCGCAACTGACTATTTGTTTGCGCATCACTGTTGTGGTGCGGATGTCTTTTTTTGTTGAGGAAAAAATCATGAAACGCATTCCAGAACCTTTCCGTATAAAGATGGTTGAGCCCATCAAAATGACCACTGAACAAGAGCGAAAAGAAGCGCTTGTCGAAGCTGGTTATAACCCCTTCCTGCTTAAAAGTGAAGATGTCTATATCGACTTGCTGACTGACTCGGGGACCGGTGCCATGAGTGCCAACCAGTGGGCAGGCCTAATGGTGGGTGACGAGGCCTATGCGGGAAGCCGTAGCTTTGTAAAGCTGGAGGAGTCGGTAAGAACCCTGTTTCGATACAAGTACGTCATTCCCGTGCATCAGGGACGCGGAGCAGAGCAAATCCTGTTTCCCAATATGGTAAAGCGTAAAAAGGCAATCAAACCTGTATTTATCTCTAATTACCATTTCGACACCACGGCAGCTCATGTGGAGCTCAGTGGAGCCAAAGCAATTAATGTTCTGACACCGGAAGCAACTGACACGGCAACCTGGCATGACTTTAAGGGGAATTTCGACCTGCCAAGGCTGGCGGCTACGATTGAGGAGCATGGCGCTGAAAATGTCGTAGGTATCATCGTAACTGTTACCTGTAACTCCGCTGGCGGCCAGCCGGTGTCGATGGCCAACATCCGTGCGGTGTCTGAGTTGGCGCGTGCCAACAATATTACGGTTGTGATTGATGCTGCCCGTTTTGCGGAAAATGCCTGGTTTATCAAACAGCGGGAACCCGGTTATGCCGATAAACCCATTGGTGATGTTATTCGTGAGATGTTCAGTTATGCCGACGTTTTTACCATGTCTGCGAAAAAAGACCCGATGGTGAATATGGGTGGGCTTTGCTGCTTCAAGGAAGATGAAGAGCTGTACCGCGCTGCACAGGTGCTCTGTGTGCCGATGGAGGGGTTTATCACGTACGGTGGTCTTAATGGTCGCGATATGGAAGCTCTCAATATTGGATTGTGGGAGTGCGCCGATGAAGACTTCCTGAAATATCGCATAGGTCAGGTTGAATATCTTGGCGAGCGTTTGCGGGAAGGGGGCATTCCTATTCAGTATCCAACGGGCGGCCACGCTGTCTTTGTGGATGCTGGTAAATTGTTGCCTCATATTCCTGCCGATCAATTCCCGGCCCATGCGCTGGCTAATGAGCTCTATCTGGAAGGTGGTGTTCGTGGTGTGGAAATTGGCTCACTGCTCCTGGGCCGTGAGCCTGAGACTGGCGAACAGAAGGCTTCTCCGTTTGAGCTGTTGCGACTAACCATCCCACGTCGTGTCTACACCAATGATCATATGGACTATATCGCTGATTGTCTGATCGCGATTCGCGAACGTGCCAGTGATATCAAGGGGTTGGAATTTGAGTATGAGCCGCCTGTATTGAGGCACTTTACCGCCAGGTTGAAACCGGCAGAATAGGAAGAGACAAAATAGCGAATATCTGCAGGTGCGCACAGCGCACCTGCAGGCTTATCTGGTTTCAGAATGGAAGGCTGATCAGAAATTACCCTGTTGCTTCCGCTACCTCTTTCACCAGTCTTCGCAACCATTTGTGGGCCGAGCTGTATTGCAGTAGAGGGCTCCAGGCCATTTTCAATTCAATGGGCTCAATTGGGAAAGGCGGTTCACGCACTTCCAGATTGGGGCTGTCCAGAAACAACTGGGCAAATCGGTGTGGTACGGTGGCGATCAGGTCTGGTTGCTGGGCAAGATGTGCAGCAACCTGATAGTGGCGGGTAAATACCCTTATCCGCCTTTTTTTATTCAATTCAGCCAAGGCATCATCTACCCAGCCAAGTTTTTGCAATGACTGCGGATCCATACCAGTGCCGACCCCCGCGCCGCTTTTGCTCACCCAGATGTGGGGCATGGTCAGGTAATTATCGAGATTGAAATCTTTTAAAGCCGGGTTGTTGCGGTGGATCAGGCAGGCAAAGCCGTCATGCCACAATGGCAACTGGTGAAACGACTGTGGAAGATAATCAAATCGATTGATGGCGAGATCAACCTGGCCCTTTTCTACATCCTGAAAGGTCACATCAGACGGTGTGAGAATATCCAGAGTAATATAGGGTGACTCATCGCGGATCCTTGATAACAAGGCTGGAAGCAGCGTCGCCTCCGCGTAATCCGATGCCATAATTCGAAATACCTGACGGCTGGTGGCGGGGTTGTATTCCGCTGCTGGCTGTAGAACCTGTTCCGTGCTGACCAGAATCTCCCGAATCAGCGGCTCCAGTTCCAGTGCCCGCTCTGTTGGCTTCATGCCGCTGCCAGTGCGAATCAGTAATGGGTCTTTAAACAGTTCCCGAAGCCTGCGCAGGCTGTTGCTCATCGCTGGCTGGGTGATGCCGAGCCGCTCGGCCGCACGGGAGACATTGCGCTCCTGTAACAGCACATCGAGGTATACCAGCAGATTCAGGTCAATTCGGGAAAGATTCATGGCGTGAATAGTACCAGAGTATTTAACCTAAAGGTTCGCGGCTGAAGCCGCTCCTACAACCTACTATGTAAGAGAGGCTTTAACTGCAGCTAAGCCACAATTAGGGTTGCTGTTTTCAATCTGTCCGATAGACTCGCAGCCATATATCAGATTAACCAGGTGAGTAACCAGAATGACCAGAATTGCAATTGCCGGAGCCGCTGGCCGAATGGGAAAAGAATTAATTCAGGCTGTCGCTGCCAGTTCGGAGTGTCGCCTCGCGGCTGCGACCGTACGTCCTGACAGTAGCCTGATTGGTGCTGATGCTGGCGAGTTGGCCGGGGTAGGCAAGCTGGGTGTGCACCTAAGTGGTGATTTGAAAGCTGTTGCTGACCAGTTTGATGTGTTGATCGACTTCACCACGATTGAACTGACCCTGCAAAATGCTGAAGTCTGTGCTGCTGCCGGCAAAGGTATGGTGATTGGCACTACAGGATTTAATGATAAGCAGAAAACACAACTGATTGATGCGTCGGAAAAGGTTGGCATCTGCCTGGCATCAAATTTCAGTACCGGGGTAAACCTTTGCTTTAAATTGCTGGAAATTGCTGCACGTGTGATGGGTGAAGATTCGGATATCGAAATTGTCGAAGCCCACCACCGCCATAAAGTGGATGCACCTTCCGGTACAGCGTTGAGTATGGGCCAAGTAGTGGCAGACACGCTGGGACGTGATTTGAAAAAAGTTGCCGTCTACGGTCGTGAAGGTCAGACCGGTGCCCGTGAGAGGGAAACTATCGGTTTTGCCACCGTTCGTGCTGGCGATATTGTCGGTGATCATACTGTGATGTTCTGCGCTGATGGCGAGCGCGTGGAAATTACCCACAAAGCGCAAAGTCGACAGGCATTTGCTCGTGGTGCCGTGCGGGCAGCAGACTGGATTGCCAATGCCGGCAGTGGCTTTTTTGATATGCAGGATGTGCTGGAGCTGAAGTAAACCCGACAGCAAGCGGCGGATTAGATGTGCCGCTTGTCTATACTTGGAGTGTTAGGGCCAACAGGCCCTAGAAAGGAGGGTTGTATTGTGTTTTTGAAAGACAAAAACAACGGTCACTTGGTGGAAGTGCTCAATCTCGCCATGCTCTTTGATCCATTTAAGAAGGTGGTAGAAGGGCGCTCACATTTTGGTGAGGAGGCCCAGGATCCTGAGGAGTTTGTAAAAAAAGAGCTGGAGTTTATGTCCGGTGAGCACCTGCCGCGCTGCTGGCTCGATCCCCATTATCGGGATCATGAGTTGCAGCGCTCCTGATCATCCCAGTTGGGCAATAATTGCCGCCAACACGCTCAGCTGATCTTTATCAGAACAGTCAATGGTGATTTGCGCGTACTGCTTGTACAGTTCCTGACGCTCTTCAAATACATCTTCAAGAGTTTGTTCAGGACGTCTTGCGATACCACGAGTATCGTAGTTGTGAATACGACGTCGCAACTCATCCAGCGGTGTGTCCAGAAATACAATTGTTCCCTGGTCTTTCAGGTGGTTCATACCGGCATCGCTGTACACCACGCTGCCACCAGTCGCTACGACTTTGCCGTGACAGTCGGTACTCAGCAGTACGGCTTCCTCAATGCGGCGCAGATTCAGGTAATCAGTTGTGTCGATAATGTCCTGCAGGGTTTGACCGGTATGTACCTGGATTGACACATCGGTATCGAGAAAATCAAAGCCGAGTTCTTTGGCCAATTGCACGCCAAGGGTGCTTTTTCCGGCGCCGGGCATGCCAATCAAGATAACGCCATTGTGTGAGCTTGTATTCATTGAGTCGCCGTAATCTTAAAAAGGCATCATTATAAAGATAGCTCTTCCTAGTGAAAGCCCTGATTGTTATTCCCGGCGACGATAATCGCGCGGCGACATGCCCGTCCACTGCTTAAAGGCGCGGGTGAATGAACTGGGTTCGGTAAAGCCGGTATATCGAGCAACTTCTTCTACCGGACAATTCTCTTTAGCCAGTTTGCTGATGGCAAGATCGCGTCGAATACGATTTTTGATTTGCTGGTAGCTTGTGCCATCGGCAGTTAAGCGACGATGCAGAGTTTGGGGGCTGATTTTTAAGGATCGAGCCAATTCGTCAATTTTCGGGAACAGCAGTTGATCCCCTTCTACCTTGAGCAGCATACGCTGAATTTGCGCGGACAGGCTGAAGTCCTCTCCGGGAATGGTCATCAGATCCGCTGGAGAGTTGGTCAGGAAATCCTTCAACTCCAGCTGGGAGCGAATTAACGGTTTGTCGAGATAGCTGCGCAAAAAGTGCAGGCGACAGTTGGACTGATCAAAATTAAGTTGGCATGGGAAGATGTAGCGCAGCTCTTTTTCGTAGTCCGGAAGTGGGTAGTCAAGATCAACCGAGGTTAGGTGGATGCTTTCACCAATATACCAGCTGGGGAAGCGGTGCCAGATAACCAACCAGAATTCGCGGTAAAAGTGCTGGGGATCCAGTGCTGGTTGATTGAACTGTATGTCGATGATTGCCTGGTCGCCTTTTTCCAGCAACTTCATCTGAATGCCATCGCAAAACAGATTGTAAAAATGAATACCGGTGCGCAGCAGGGTGCCGAGGTTGCTGCAATGGCTGACAGTTTCGGCCATCAACGCAAAAACGCCATTTTTACAGCGGTCCGGCACAAAGCCCATGAACTCGTCACCCATTTCTCGCCATATGGTTTGCACCAATTGGGTCATCTGGTCTGCGTGGACACGGGTGTCGTCACGGTTGAGCAGGTTGGGGTGAATGTTGGCCTTGGCCAATAATGGTCCTACATCAAGGCCATTTTGGATGGCCCCCTGTAATGCGGCCTGAACGTAATGGATGCCGATAGTAGCCATAATGAAAATGAGAAAAAATGTTGTTTAATGGGCGGTTTGTTTCCGAATTATGGCAAATATATAACTTTGATGGCAATAAATGCTATGAAAATGTGCCGCTTTTGCCATTCCGATTTACCTTTCCGAGAGCTAGATTTATGTAATCACTATGCGAGTAAGGCTGTTGAACAATGAATTTTTCTCTCACCGAAGAACAACAGATGATACAAGATATGGCGCGCCAGTTCGCTGAGGCTGAATTGGCACCTGTGTCGGCAGAGCTTGACGAAACCGGTGATCGAGCACTTTTTCTGGGTAAGTTGCAGCAGTTGGCCGAGCTGGGTTTTATGGGGCTCAATATCAATGCTCAATACGGTGGCGTAGAGGCTGGCTCAGTGGCGTTCAGCCTGGCAATTACCGAGCTGGCTCGAGGCTGTGCATCCACTGCTGTGACCGTGTCGGTCACCAACATGGTGGCAGAAGTTATTCAGACTATCGGCAGCGATGAGCAAAAGGAGCGTTATCTACCCAAACTTTGCTCTGGAGAATACCGGGCCGGTGCCTTTTGTTTGACCGAGCCAAATGCAGGGTCTGATCCGGCTAGCATGCGTACCAAGGCGGTGCGCGAAGGTGATGAGTGGGTGCTTAACGGAAGTAAGATTTTTATTACCAGCGCCGAGTATGCCGGTGTCTTTGTGGTATGGGCCGTAACGGATCCGAACGCTGCAAAAGGTAAAGGTATTTCCTGCTTTCTGGTAGAGGAAGGTACACCGGGCCTGGTGATTGGTAAGGCCGAAGAAAAGATGGGGCAGAAGGCTTCGGTCACTAACGAGGTGTTGTTTGATAATTGCCGCATTCCGGCCAGCGCTATGATGGGCAAAGAGAATGACGGATTTCGCATCGCTGTGGCCGAGTTGGCTGGTGGTAGAATCGGCATCGGTTCACTGGCACTGGGAGTTGGCTTGGCCGCAATGGACTATGCGCGCAGCTACCTGTTGCAGCGCAATCAATTTGGTCGTCCGCTTGCAGATTTTCAGGGATTGCAGTGGATGCTGGCAGATCGCTATACCGAACTAGAGGCGGCGCGATTGCTGTTGATGCAGGCAGCGGATTTGAAACAGCGTGGTCAGCCGTTTGCAAGCCAGGCATCCATGGCAAAACTGTTCGCCACCGAGAAAGGCAATGACGCATGTTATACAGCGCTGCAAATGATGGGCGGTAACGGCTATATTCGCGAGTATCCCCTGGAACGAATGGCTCGCGATAATCGGGTGACCACAATCTATGAGGGCACCAGTGAAGTTCAGCGTTTGATTATCGCAAGAGAACTGCTTCGAGCTGCAGGCTGATATCTAATAGTATCCAGAATCAGGAGTTATCAATGGAGTTACAAAATAAAGTTGCCATCGTTACAGGTGGTGCATCCGGATTGGGCCGCGCTACCGTAAGCGCGCTGGTGGCTAAAGGCATGCGCGTGGCCATTTTTGATGTAAACGCTGAAGCGGGCGAGCAGGCGGTTGCTGAATTGGGCAGTGATAAAGTGATGTTCCGCTCTGTCGATGTAACCAGTGCAGAGTCGGCTGAGCAGGCGGTGGCAGCTGTTGTTGAAAACTTTGGTGGGGTTCACCTCTGTCTGAATTGTGCCGGTATTTGCCCGGCCAAAAAGGTGCTGGATCGAGAAGGCAATGCCATGCCGCTGGGTAACTTTGCCACAGCGATCAATATCAATCTGGTGGGTTCATTTAATGTCGCGCGGGTTGCTGCGCAGGCGATGGCTAAAAACGAACCGATGGGTGAGGCTGGCGAGCGCGGTGTTATTATCAATACTGCCTCGGTAGCGGCCTATGAGGGGCAGATTGGCCAAAGTGCCTACTCGGCCAGTAAAGGAGGGGTGGTTGGCATGACCTTGCCAATGGCGCGTGATCTGGCTCCGCTAGGTATTCGCGTTATGACTGTGGCGCCGGGTATTATGGGCACTCCCATGGTCAAGGCGATGCCGGAAAATGTCCAGGATGCCCTGGTCGCCAATATCCAATTCCCGAAGCGTCTTGGCTTGCCTGAAGAGGATTTCGGCTCGCTGATAATTCACATCGGTGAAAATGTCTACCTGAATGGCGAAACCATCCGCCTGGATGGTGCCATTCGAATGCCGCCACGTTGATGTGGCGAGAGACGAGAGATGAGAGATGAGGGTGAATACCCAGCGAACTACACTCCCATCTCTCGTCTCCCATCTCCCAAACGATTTATTGGTATTTCACGTAGACATTCACAGTCTCTTTGTCTAGAATGCCGGGTTAGATTCCCACCGGTCAAAAAGCAGGCCTCAAACAGGTAGCCCGAGTGTGAAATAGCGAAATTATTAAAGCGAGATGAAGCGATACGCGGCATCTCGCTTTTTTACAACCTGAAATCAGGTGCTTTTCACTCACAGGCTGCTGTTTTCACGCGCCTCCACCGTGGCCGGTGACCCCTTTGTCTCAAATCGCACAGAGGATGCCGAGTGACCACATATTCTTCTTCCCGTAAGCCCGCAATTCTTGTGTTGGAGGATGGTACCGTATTCCGTGGTACCTCCATCGGCGCAGACGGAATTTCCAGTGGTGAGGTGGTGTTTAACACTGCACTGACCGGATACCAGGAAATTCTCACCGACCCGTCCTACGCCAAACAGATCGTCACACTTACCTATCCTCACATCGGCAATGTCGGTGTTAACAAAGAAGATGAAGAATCCGAGCAAATCTGGGCCGCTGGCCTGGTGATTCGCGATCTGCCGCTGCTGGTAAGCAACTTCCGCAGTGAGCAGGCTCTGGATGAATACCTGCGCGAGCGCAACATTGTTGGTATCGCTGATATTGATACCCGCAAACTGACTCGCCTGCTGCGCGAGAAAGGCGCCCAGAGCGGTTGCCTGATGGCGGGTGATGCAATAGATGAAGACAAGGCGCTGGCTGAGGCCAAGGCGTTTGGCGGCCTCAAGGGGATGGACCTAGCCAAGGTGGTTTGCACAACCTCTTCCTATCCTTGGAAAGAGGGTAGCTGGGAGCTGCCTTCAGAGACCAGTAAGGGCGGTCACACCGAAAAGACCTTTGAGAAGCCTTTCAAAGTGGTGGCTTACGACTTTGGTGTAAAGCGCAACATTCTGCGTATGCTGGTAGATCGCGGTGCCGAGCTGACCGTTGTACCAGCCCAGACACCGGCCGCTGAGGTTCTGGCGATGAACCCGGACGGCATCTTCCTCTCCAACGGTCCCGGTGACCCCGAGCCTTGTGACTACGCCATCGCAGCGATTGAGGAATTCCTGAAAACAGACATTCCGGTATTTGGCATCTGCCTTGGCCACCAGTTGCTGGCTCTGGCCTCTGGTGCCAAGACTGTGAAAATGAAGTTTGGCCACCACGGTGCCAACCACCCGGTACAAAACCTCGACGACAAGACGGTGCTGATCACCAGCCAGAACCACGGCTTTGCGGTGGATGAGGCGAGCCTGCCGGGTAACCTGCGCGCTACCCACAAGTCTTTGTTTGACGGTTCGCTGCAAGGTATTCACCGTACCGACAAGCCGGCCTTCAGCTTCCAGGGGCACCCTGAAGCGAGTCCGGGCCCGCACGATGCGGCACCGTTGTTTGATCATTTCTTTGAATTGATGAAAGCCAGAGCCTAACGAGATATGTCGGGAGACGAGAGACGGGAGATGAGAGGCAAAACCGGAACGCACTGCGGTCTACGTCTCACATCTCACATCTCACATCTCTCGTAGAACGGAGCAGATATGCCAAAACGTACAGACATCAAAAGTATCCTCATTATTGGCGCGGGCCCGATCGTTATCGGCCAGGCCTGTGAATTTGACTACTCCGGCGCTCAGGCCTGTAAGGCACTGCGCGAAGAGGGCTACCGGGTAATTCTGGTGAACTCCAACCCGGCAACTATCATGACCGACCCGGCCATGGCTGACGCCACCTACATCGAACCGATTGAGTGGGAGACTGTTGCAAAAATTATTGAAGCTGAGCGTCCGGATGCGGTGCTGCCGACCATGGGTGGTCAGACGGCACTGAACTGTGCATTGGACTTGGCTCGCAAGGGCGTGCTTGAGAAGTTCGGTGTAGAACTGATTGGTGCTACCGAAGACGCCATCGACAAGGCGGAAGACCGCTCTCGCTTCGATAAGGCGATGAAGGCTATTGGCCTCGAAACTCCCCGTTCCGGTATCGCTCACTCCATTGAGGATGCCCTGAAGATTCAGGAAGAGTTTGGTTACCCGATCATCATTCGCCCGTCGTTTACCATGGGTGGTTCTGGTGGTGGTATCGCTTACAACCGCGAAGAGTTGGTTGAAATTTGTACTCGCGGCCTGGATCTGTCACCTACCAACGAGCTGCTCATCGATGAGTCCCTGTTGGGCTGGAAAGAGTATGAGATGGAGGTTGTTCGTGACAAAAACGACAACTGCATCATTGTTTGCTCGATTGAAAACTTTGACCCGATGGGGGTGCACACCGGCGACTCCATTACGGTAGCGCCAGCGCAAACGCTGACGGATAAAGAATACCAGATCATGCGTAATGCCTCCTGTGCGGTACTGCGCGAGATCGGCGTTGAAACCGGTGGTTCCAATGTGCAGTTCGGTATCCACCCGGACACTGGCCGCATGGTGATTATCGAGATGAACCCGCGGGTGTCTCGTTCTTCAGCGCTGGCCTCCAAAGCGACCGGTTTCCCGATCGCCAAAGTGGCGGCAAAGCTGGCGGTGGGTTACACCCTCGATGAGCTGCAAAATGAAATTACCGGCGGTGCGACTCCGGCTTCCTTTGAGCCGTCCATCGACTACGTGGTTACCAAAGTGCCGCGCTTTACCTTTGAGAAATTCACCAAGGCCAACGCCAAGCTGACCACCCAGATGAAATCAGTGGGTGAGGTAATGGCCATCGGTCGCACTTTCCAGGAGTCTGTCCAGAAAGCACTGCGCGGCCTGGAAGAGGGCAAGGTTGGTTTTGACCCGATTGTCGATTTGGCGTCCGATCAGGCGCTCGACATCATTCGCCAGGAGTTGCTGGAACCCGGCGCCCAGCGCATCTGGTTTGTGGGTGATGCATTCCGCGCAGGCATGTCGGTTGATGAAGTATTTGACGTATCCGCTATCGATCGCTGGTACCTGGTACAGATCGAAGACCTGATCAAAGAAGAGCAGGCGCTGCAAGGCCGCACCCTGGTAGAGCTGCAGCGCGACGAGCTGTTCCGCCTCAAGCGCAAAGGTTTCTCCGATGCGCGTCTGGCTACCCTGCTGGGTGTGTCTGAAGGTGATGTGCGTAGCTACCGCAGTTCGATGGAGTTGTTCCCGGTATACAAACGTGTTGATACCTGTGCTGCGGAATTTGCTTCCGACACCGCCTACATGTACTCCACTTATGAAGAAGAGTGTGAGTCCCAGCCGTCCGGCCGTGACAAGATCATGGTATTGGGCGGTGGCCCGAACCGTATCGGTCAGGGGATCGAGTTTGACTACTGCTGTGTGCACGCAGCCCTGGCAATGCGCGACGACGGTTATGAGACCATCATGGTCAACTGTAACCCGGAAACGGTTTCCACTGACTACGACACTTCCGACCGCCTCTACTTTGAGCCGGTAACTCTGGAAGATGTATTGGAAATTGTTCGCGTTGAAAAGCCCAAGGGTGTGATTGTTCAGTTTGGTGGCCAGACCCCACTGAAGTTGGCGCGTGCTCTGGAGGCAGAAGGAGTGCCGATTATCGGTACCACTCCAGACGCCATCGATCGCGCCGAAGACCGCGAGCGCTTCCAGCAGATGATTAACAAACTGGGTCTGTTGCAGCCGCCAAATGCGATTGTTCGCTCCCTGGATGAGGCGATTCAGGAAGCTGGCAAGATCGGTTACCCGCTGGTGGTGCGCCCCTCTTATGTTTTGGGTGGCCGCGCCATGGAGATTGTTTACAAGGAAGAAGAGCTGAGCCGCTACATGAACGAAGCGGTTAAGGTTTCCAACGAAGCTCCTGTTCTGTTGGACTACTTCCTTTCCTCGGCTATCGAGGTGGATATTGATGCCGTCAGTGATGGTGAAGAAGTGGTGATTGGTGCCATCATGCAGCACATCGAGCAGGCTGGTATCCACTCCGGTGATTCCGCCTGTTCGCTGCCGCCCTACAGCTTGCCGGAAGAGGTTCAGGCTGAAATGCGTGACATGGTGAAAGCGATGGCGCGTGAGCTGAATGTTATCGGCTTGATGAACGTGCAGCTGGCCTGGCAGGATGGCAAGATCTACGTCATCGAAGTGAACCCGCGTGCCTCTCGCACCGTACCATTTGTGTCCAAGTGCATTGGCCGCTCCCTGGCGAAAGTGGCCGCCCGCTGTATGGCTGGTCAGAGCCTGCAGTCGCAGGATTTCACCAAAGAGCTGGTGCCGGAGCACTTCAACGTTAAAGAGGCTGTGTTCCCGTTTAACAAATTCCCTGGCATCGACCCGATTCTTGGGCCGGAAATGAAGTCAACTGGTGAGGTAATGGGTATCGGCGAAACCTTTGCTGAAGCCTACGGCAAGGCTCAGTTGGGTGCTAACGACAGCATTCCGACCAGTGGCAATGCGTTCCTCAGTGTTCGCGATCCGGATAAAGCGGGTATTGTCGAGGTGGCTCGTGACCTGATAGCCTTGGGCTTCAAGGTGATTGCTACCGAAGGTACTGCCAGTGCTATTCAGGCGGCAGGCCTTGAGGTTGAGCTGGTCAACAAGGTGACAGAAGGTCGTCCGCATATTGTTGACCGCATCAAGAGTGACGATATTGATTTGATCATCAATACCACCGAAGGGCGTCAGGCGATTGCCGACTCCGCGACTATTCGCTCCAGTGCCGAGCAGCATGGTGTGTACTACACTACCACGCTGGCGGGGGGTAAAGCAGTTGTGATGGCCCTGCAGCACGGTGGTGAAATCAAAGTGCGCCGCTTGCAGGATTTGCACTGCGTGTCGTAAAAAGTACATTTGAACTGACTCAATCACTGTCGCCCTTCGGGCGGCAGGGGTTGGGTCATTTTCAGAATTTAGACAATAAGAGTGGACAATGAACAAGATTCCAATGACCGCTATCGGTGAGGCCAAACTTCGCGCCGAACTGGAACACCTGAAAAAAGTTGAACGCCCGCGTATTGTTGAGGCGATTGCCGAGGCTCGCGCTCACGGTGACCTGAAAGAAAACGCTGAATACCACGCCGCTCGCGAACAGCAGGGTTTTGCCGAGGGTCGCATCAACGAGATCGAGGGAAAACTGTCCCACGCCCAGATCATTGATGTCACCAAGATAGCGCCCAGTGACAAGGTGATTTTCGGCTCGACTGTAGAGATCATTAATCTGGATACGGATGAAACGGTTCGTTACCAGATTGTGGGTGACGACGAAGCCTCAGTAAAAGAGGGGAAGATTTCTTACCAGTCTCCGATTGCACGTGCAATGATCGGTAAAGAAGTCGGCGAAATCGTGGTCGTTAACACTCCTTCCGGAGAGGTGGAGTACGAAATCGACAGCGTGGCTCACCTCTAAATCGGTAAGCTCGACTGACTTCAAAAGGTGCCTGACAGGCACCTTTTTTTATGGTTTTTTGATATTGAAAAGATATAAAAACACTTTCCTTTATTTCTCTTAATTAGAAAAACAAAGGCCAATTACGTTTAGTTTGTTTGGAATATTGTTTTGAGTTTGTAGTTATATTTGATTATTTTGTTCCTGTATTGTAATTCTGGTTAAATTTTTTATTGATGACTGTTCCGTTTGGAGCGTCTCCCTGTTTGAGCGGCATAACCATAGGGAAGCCGCGAATACCAAAAAAAATCAGGGGAGATTCTATGAATTACGATAAAAACCACGTATTCAAAAAAGGCCTTTTAACTGCCGCTATTTCATGTGCATTATTCGGGACGGCTCTATCGGTATCTGCCGAAGAGGAAGCCTCTAAAGCCGAAGATGCCGCTAAAATCAAGGAGGATAAAAAAGATCTTGAGGAGGTAGTGGTTACGGGATCCTTGATTCCAAGAGATGGATTTACCGGACCAAACCCGATGGTCGTGATGGACAAGGACGCTATGAAGGAGCGTGGTTTTGTCAATCTGACCGATGTGATGGACTCCCTGACCCAGTCAACCGGTGCGGTACAGGGCGAGCAATACACTAACTCATTTACCCCGGCTGCCCAGGACGTAAACCTGCGCGGATTTGGTGCGGGTCGCACACTGGTGCTGCTCAATGGTCGCCGCTTGGCGGACTATCCTGCACCTTATAACAGCGAAAGTAACTTCTTCAACTTCTCTTCCATTCCCCTGTCTGCTGTGGAACGTATCGAGGTGATGACCTCTGGTGCATCGGCAGTATATGGCTCTGATGCGATTGCCGGTGTGGTCAACATTATTACTCGCAAGAATGTTGAAGACACTACCATCTCATTTCGTCGCGGTACCACCACCGAAGGTGGCGGCGACTCCCAGCAATTGCAATTTGTAACCGGTCACTCCTTTGATCGCGGCTCGTTCACGATTACCGGTGAATACCAGGAGCAGGATCCAATCTACGGTAAGGACCGTGGTTTTATGGACTCTTACATGGATCGTCCATTAAGTGTCCGGTATCCGGATCGTGCGATCCTGACTATGGATAACTTCACTGCCCATTACATTGATCCAGGCTCGGATGCCTGTGATGACTCCCTGACTGGATACGGCTACTCCGAAAGGCCTGACAAGCCAGCTGGTGCTGGTTTGTACTGTGGTAACGATGGTGACGGTGAAGAATCTCTGCGCAGCTACCGCGAACGTATGTCGGTGTTTTTTGATGGTCGGTATGAGTTGAATAACGGTGTTGAGCTGTTTGCCAATGCAATGTATTGGGATTCTACTGTCGAGCAGCGCAACTTTAAGCTTTGGTGGGGTGGTGACATCCTGACTGAGGATTTCGACTGGATCTATCTGCAGCGATTTTTTACAGCGAATGAAACTGGCGATCAGGAAGTTGGTTTTGATGAGAATACCTGGAACCTGACTTTGGGTGCCAAGGGGGAAGTTGCGCTGTTTAATAAAACCTTTGACTGGGAAGTGGCGCTGACCAACAGCGAATACGACTACGCCAGTTCTCAGGTTCGCTTCAAGGAAGAGGCTATTGACGAGTATTTCCTGGGAACTGAGGATTTGTGGGGATACGGCTATTTAAGTGGTAACCCCGACCACAGTATTTACACTGCTTTCACACCGGAAATTCTCGGACCAATGATGGGCATGAATAACGAAACCGGTGACTCTTACGGTCGTCAATTGAGCGCCAAAATCACCGGTGAATTGACCGAGTTTAACTGGATGGCTGGGCCAATCCAGATGGCGTTGCAGATGGAGTATGCCAAGCAGGGTTATACCCTGGCCCCACACCCACGTGCGCTGGATAAAACCGGTAACGGCTGGTGGGGCTTGAGTGCCACCGGCGGTGGTGGTGATCGCAACCGCTCTGCAGTGGGCATGGAGTTTTTGTTGCCGGTAACCGACGACCTTGAAGTGACTGTGGCCAGTCGCTATGACCGTTACGACGACGGCTCTGATGTGGGTGGACGTCCAACCAGTCAGGTCAAATTCCTCTTCAGTCCGGTAGATTGGTTGACGGTTCGTGGTGGTTGGTCACAGAGTTTCCGTGCGCCGGATATGCACTACCTGTTCGCGGGTGAGAGTGGTTTTTACACCACTGTAAAAGATACCTATCGCTGTGAAACAGAAACCGACTACGACTGCTCGTATGGCAGTGAGCAGGGCTACCGTGAGGGTAACCTGATGCTGAAAGAGGAGACTGGAACCAACCTCAACTTCGGCTTTGTGGTTCGCCCGCTTGACCAGCTGTCCCTGTCGGTTGATCTGTATCGAGTGAAGTTGCGCGATATCGTTAACGATGAAAGCTCTCAGGACCTGCTGGATATTGAGGCGGATTGCCGCACTGGTGACCTTGACCCGAGCTCTGCCCGTTGTCTGGATGTGCTCCAGCGCGTGGTTCGTGAAGAGAACCCTCTCTCCGGTGATATGGAGCTGCAATCCCTGAGTTTGTTGCCTATCAACCAGTCAATTTTGAACCAGACTGGTGTCGATATGCAGTTGGATTACCGTTACAACACCGACAATTTTGGTGAGTTCCGTTTGAATCTGGGCTACACCAATGTGATCGACTACGAAGAGCAGATCTTTTCCAGTGATCCGGTGGAGGATGTACGTAACGCATTGGACAACTATGAGCCTCGCTCTTACGTCAATGGCAGTGTGTCCTGGAATTACGGCAATTTCAGCACAACGGTATTTGCCCGTCGCATAGGTTCTACACCTAACTACGATGAGGATGCGCGAATCAGCTCCTGGAAAACTATCAATATGACGGCTACTTACGACGTCAATGAAAACCTGCGTTTCTCGTTAATGAGTAACAACCTGCTGAATGAGCGCCCTCCGGTGGATGACACCTGGACAGCGTGGCCGTATTTCTACCGCGGTCAGTACAACGGTTTTGGACGTGAGTTGTTTGCAGAGGTTCAGTACCGGTTCTAAACCGACTGACAGTTAACCCCCTCTGTTTTGGCGCCTTGCAGTGATGCAGGGCGCCTTTTTTTGTGCGGGATTATTGAGTGGTAGGGTTAGCGCAACAGATTGGACAGTTTCGGATTTGGCTTGTCTGCTTTGCGGTAGAGCAAGGCTATATGGCCAATCATCTGGGCCAGTTCTGCTTTGGTCAGTCGACAAACTTCCTCAACAGCCTGTTTCTTGAGTTCACGGTCGGGAACCATAAACTTCACCTTGATCAGTTCGTGATCGGTAAGTGCCCGTTCGATTTCGGTCATTACATTTTCAGTCAGGCCATTGCCGGCAACAGTCACAATCGGATTGAGGCTGTGGCCGATACTGCGCAATTGTTTTTTGTCGTGGTTGGAAAGTGGCATAGAATAGGATCCTCTAGAAGCTCGCTATTGTAACGGAAAGACTGTCAAATCCCTATGTCCTCTAAACCAGATTCAAAAGCAAAATCCGCCGCCAACAAAAAAAACCGCTCCAAAAGCAGTGGTGCCTGGCTGCGAGAGCATGAAAGTGACCAGTATGTGAAGCGTTCCCGAGAGGACGGCTATCGCTCCAGGGCCAGCTACAAGCTGGTTGAACTGTGTGAAAAAGACAAGTTGATTCGCCCTGGCATGACTGTAGTGGATCTTGGTGCGGCCCCCGGTGGTTGGTCGCAGGTAGCTGCAGAGCTGGTGGGTGATAAGGGCAAGGTGATTGCCTCTGACATTCTTCCGATGGATACCATAGCCGGTGTTGAGTTTATCCAGGGGGATTTCACCGAGGATGCGGTGTTTGAGCAGATCATGGCGGTGATCGGAGATTCGCCCGTAGACCTTGTAATCTCCGATATGGCCCCCAATATGTCTGGTATGCGTGCCGTCGATCAGCCCAAAGCGATGTATTTGGTGGAGTTGGCGCTGGATATGGCGGACCAGGTACTGAAACCTGGCGGCGCATTTGTTGCCAAAGTGTTTCAGGGTGAAGGTTTCGACAGCTGGTTGCAGGAAGTACGCAACCGCTATCAACGGGTGGTAACCCGCAAGCCTGACGCTTCCCGCGCCCGTTCCCGCGAAGTTTATGTGGTGGGTTTTGGTTTTAAGGGGTAACACATTACTTTGAAAAGGTTGTGTGGGGCTCCCAGAACGGGATAATGCAGTATTCCTTGGCAGTGATGCCGATTTATAAATAGAGGTTAGTTCGTTGAACGATATGGCTAAAAATCTGATTTTGTGGCTGGTGATAGCGGCGATTTTGCTGTCGGTATTCCAGAACTTTGCCCCTTCCGGCTCGGTGCAGGAAATGGAATATTCCCAATGGCGGGAAGCCCTTGAGCAGGGGCGAGTGGAATCGGTTGAGCAGCAGGGCTTGATAATTCGCGGCGAATTATCCGATGGCACCAAATACGAAACAGTACAGCCGCAGTTTGCTGACGATAAAATTTACGATGTAGTGTTGGATGAGCGGGTGCCGGTGAAGGGGGTTCAGCCCGAGCAACAGAGCATCTGGACTTCGCTGCTGGTGGCATCGTTCCCGATACTGCTGATTCTGTTCATCTTTATGTTCTTTATGCGTCAGATGCAGGGCGGAGGCGGCGGTGGCAAAGGTGGCCCGATGTCATTCGGCAAGAGTAAGGCCAAACTGCTGTCTGAAGACCAGATTAAAACCAATTTCTCCGATGTGGCCGGCGTTGATGAGGCCAAAGAGGATGTTCACGAACTGGTGGAGTTCCTGCGTGACCCAAGTCGCTTCCAGCGCCTGGGGGGGCGTATTCCGCGCGGTGTGCTGATGGTTGGACCTCCCGGTACTGGTAAAACCTTGCTTGCCAAGGCAATTGCCGGTGAAGCCAAGGTGCCATTCTTCTCCATTTCCGGCTCCGACTTTGTTGAAATGTTTGTTGGTGTTGGTGCATCCCGTGTTCGCGATATGTTTGAACAGGCCAAAAAGCAGTCTCCCTGTATTGTGTTTATCGATGAGATCGACGCAGTTGGTCGCCACCGTGGCGGCGGCTGGGGCGGCGGTAACGACGAGCGCGAGCAGACCCTCAACCAGCTGCTGGTTGAAATGGACGGTTTCGAAGGCAACGAAGGTGTGATTGTGATCGCTGCAACTAACCGTGCCGATGTACTGGATAAGGCCCTGCTGCGTCCCGGTCGTTTTGACCGCCAGGTGTATGTTGGTCTGCCGGATATTCGCGGTCGTGAACAGATTCTCAAGGTACACGTTCGCAAAGTGCCGGTGGATGAACGAGTAGACCTGAAGGTGGTTGCGCGTGGTACACCAGGCTTCTCCGGTGCCGATCTGGCCAACCTGGTCAACGAGGCAGCGCTGTTTGCTGCTCGTGCCAACAAGCGACTGGTGACTACCGAAGAGTTTGAAAAAGCCCGCGACAAAATCATGATGGGTGCCGAACGCCGCTCCATGGTGATGTCCGAGAAAGAGAAGGCCAATACTGCCTATCACGAGGCTGGTCACGCAATTGTAGGCCGCATGATGCCCGAGCACGATCCGGTACACAAAGTGACCATCATTCCTCGCGGTGGAGCGCTGGGTGTTACCCAGTTCCTGCCAGAAGAAGATCGTTACAGCCTCAGCAAGCGGCAGCTGGAAGGCCAGCTTTGCAGCTTGTTCGGTGGTCGAATTGCAGAAGAGCTGACTTTGGGTGTGGAGGGTGTTACTACTGGCGCATCCAACGACATTGAGCGCGCTACCCAGATGGCTCGCAACATGGTAGCTCGCTGGGGTCTCTCTGAAGCGATGGGGCCACTGCTTTACGGTGAGGAAGATTCGCAAGTGCCTGGTGGTGGTAACCCCAAATACTCGGATGAAACATCACGCGAAATTGACCGTGAAGTTCGCCAGTTGATTGATCGCTGCTACAGTAAGGCCAAAACCATTCTCGAAGAGAATATGGATGTTCTCCACGCCATGAAGGATGCGCTGATGGAGTACGAGACAATCGACTCCGAGCAGGTGGATGACTTGATGGCGCGTCGTCCGGTACGTCCGCCCAGCGACTGGCACGATGGTGACTACACCGGTGGTGGTTCCGGCTCTGCCAAGAGTGGTGAGGACAAAGGCACTGTTGGCGGACCTGTAAACAGCACTGACGGCTGATGTTTTTCAACTGTTAAAATCAGTTTTCAAGGCGCCTTCGGCCCATAGCTGAAGGCGCCGTTGTTTTTAAGGACCGGGTTATCGAATGGCCAGCTTGATAGACTTGTTAACTCTGCCTCGCACTCAGGTGATGGGTATAGTTAATGTCACCCCGGATTCATTTTCAGATGGTGGCAAGCTATGTGATGGTGTGAGTGTGCACCTGGATTCGGTGCTCCGTACTGTTGAGAAGATGGTTGCTGATGGTGCGGACTGGGTAGATGTTGGTGGAGAATCCACTCGACCGGGCGCCAAACCGGTGCCTGTAGTTGAGGAGCTGGACCGGGTTATCCCGGTGCTTGAGGCAATACGTCAGCGCTTCGATGTGCCGGTTTCGATCGATACCAGTACAGCGCAAGTGATCCGGGCAGCTCAGGCTGCCGGAGCGTCGATGATTAATGATGTTCGGGCTCTGCGTCGTGAGGGTGCTTTGCAGGCGGCAGCTGAGGGTAATCTGCCAATCTGCCTAATGCACATGCAGGGTGAGCCCGACACCATGCAGCAGTCTCCCAGTTACCGGGATGTGGTCGCGGATGTAACGGCATTTCTTCAGGAGCGGGTTGCAGCGTGTGAAGAGGTTGGTATTGCCAGGGAACGCATTATTCTCGATCCGGGATTCGGGTTTGGTAAAACACTGGAACACAACCTGACGCTGTTTCGCGCATTGCCGAAATTGCGGGAGGAAGGATTTTCGTTGTTGGTGGGAGTGTCGCGCAAGAACATGATCGGCACTTTACTGCAGCGGGATGTGGGTGAACGAATGATAGGCAGCGTGGCGATGGCACTGCTGGCGGCCCAAAAAGGGGCGGCCTTTGTGCGGGTTCACGATGTTAGAGAGACGGTTGACGCGTTGAACGTTTTAGCGGCAATCGAGCAACACAATCTGGAAGGTAAATAATGACAACGGCACGAAGCTATTTTGGCACCGACGGTATTCGCGGTCTGGTGGGGCAATTTCCGGTAACCGCAGACTTTGTGGTCAAACTGGGATGGGCAGCAGGTAAGGTTTTTGGTCAGCGCAGCAAGGGGCGCAAGTTGATATTGGTGGGCAAGGACACTCGAGTGTCCGGCTATATGTTTGAATCTGCGCTGCAGGCTGGCATTATCGCCTCGGGTGTAGATGTGGGGCTGCTTGGGCCAATGCCAACACCGGCAATCGCTTACCTGACTCGCACGTTCCACGCTCAGGCCGGAATTGTAATCAGTGCCTCTCACAATCCCTATTACGATAACGGTATCAAGTTTTTTGGTGCGGATGGCTGCAAGCTTCCCGATGATATTGAGCGGGAGATTGAGCGCTATCTGGACGAGCCGATGATCACTGTTGAGTCCAGTCAGCTTGGTCGAGCGCACCGCGTCAATGACGCATCCGGCCGTTATATCGAGTTCTGTAAAGGGGTGCTGCCTCGTGACTTTGATCTCTCCAGCCTGAAGATTGCGGTGGATTGCGCCAACGGAGCCACCTATCACATTGCCCCCAATGTATTGCGTGAGCTTGGTGCCAAGGTGATTGAGCTGTCAGTGGCGCCTGATGGTGTGAATATCAACCAGAATTGCGGCTCCACCAAACCTGCCGCCCTGCAGAAAGCGGTAGTCGAGCAGGGAGCTGATTTGGGGGTGGCGTTTGATGGTGATGGCGATCGCCTGGTGTTTGTGGACCATAAAGGTGAATTGATTGATGGTGATGAAATTCTTTACATCATCGCCCGTCACCGCATGCAGAATGGGCAGGGGTGCAACGGTGTGGCCGGAACACTGATGAGTAATTTCGGTTTGGAAAAAGCTTTCGAGCAGATGTCAGTTCCTTTTGTTCGTACCAAGGTCGGTGATCGCTATGTGATTGAAGCCATGAAAGAAAATGGCTGGTCACTGGGTGGCGAAAACTCAGGGCATATTGTCTGCTCGGATGTCACAACTACTGGAGATGGCGTTATTTCTGCGTTGTTGGTGTTGCATGCAATGCGAGATAGCAACCTGACACTCCATGAGCTCAAGCAGGGTATGGAAAAATATCCCCAGGTGATGATCAATGTACGTATCTCCGGCAAGGTTGATCTTGAGGATTACCCTGAAATTGCTGATGCAGTCGCTTCTGCGCAGGCGGAGCTGGGTGGTCGTGGCCGAGTATTGCTGCGCCCTTCAGGCACTGAACCGTTGATTCGTGTGATGGTGGAAGGGGATGATTTGCCGTGGGTGGAAACCCTGGCAAAGCGTATTGCCAACGTTGTTGAAAATACTTTGGCATAAGGTGTTGCTACGGACAGTCTTCTCGGCTAAGATTTGCGCCCTTTTTGGGGTCGACCAAAATTGTTTTTCTCAGTTGGTCGATGCGAAAACAGTCTGAAACTTTGGATAAGGCAATGCGATTACCGCTGATAGCTGGCAACTGGAAAATGCACGGTTCTCTGCAATCCGTTGTTGAGTTGAGTAAAGCGCTGGTTGGTTGGAATCCAGAAAGTAAGGCTGAAATGGCAGTTTGCCCGCCGTCTGTTTTTTTGTCGGTAGTGGCAAAAGAGCTTCAAGGCAGTTCGGTTGCCTTGGGTGCTCAAAATGTCAGTGAGCATCAGCAGGGTGCTTATACCGGAGAGGTTTCCGGTGATATGCTGGCTGAGCTGGGCTGTCGTTATGCAATTGTTGGGCACTCCGAGCGTCGTGCGCTATTTGCCGAAACGGATCGCCAGATTGCTGAAAAGTTTATAGCGGCGCAGCGTGCCGGTCTGACACCAATTTTGTGTGTCGGTGAAACGCTGGAGCAACGCGAAGCTGACGCTACGCTGGATGTAATTGCTGAACAGTTGGGTGTCGTGATTGATGTTGCCGGACTTGAAGCAGTTGCCAAAGGTGTTGTTGCCTATGAGCCAGTTTGGGCTATTGGTACCGGCAAGACGGCTACACCGGAGCAGGCGCAGCAGGTTCATGCTGCGATCCGCCTGCAGTTGGGTGAGGCTGGTGCAAAAACGCGGGTGCTTTACGGTGGCAGTGTGAAGGCGGCGAATGCGGCTGAAATATTTGCCCAGCCTGATATTGATGGTGCGTTAGTTGGTGGCGCCTCTTTGGTTGCTGAAGAATTTCTGGAAGTTGGCCGTTTGGCTGCCCAGTAAACGAATTTTTTGAAGAGCGGTACAGATGGAAAATATTATTCTGATCTTTCATGTTCTGGTAGCGCTGGCCATTATTGGTTTGATTTTGTTGCAACAGGGCAAAGGTGCTGAAGTTGGTGCATCTTTTGGTGCCGGTGCATCTCAAACTATTTTTGGTAGCTCTGGTAGTTGGAATTTTTTTAGTAAGATGACAGCAATTTTTGCTACCATCTTTTTCGTAACCAGCTTTGGTCTGGCAATTCTGGCTAAGGAGAAATCCTCTCCTGAAGCGGAAATTCTGCCTGCAGCAGAAATTGTGGACGAAGTTGTTGAGCAGGAATCTGATGTTCCTGTGGTTGAGGAAGAAAGTGTTTCTGAAGATGTTCCTGAGGTGCCGGTAGAAGAAACGGTAGAGCAGGAAGAGGAAAAGTGAGCAGTTTTTGCCCAAGTGGTGGAATTGGTAGACACGCTATCTTGAGGGGGTAGTGGCGTAAGCCGTGCCGGTTCAAGTCCGGCCTTGGGCACCATCTTAAAAAAAGCCGACTCATTTGAGTCGGTTTTTTTTCGTTTTTATTTTGCGAAAACAATATTGTTGAGCGGTATTTCTTTCAATTTTGGTGATGTGGCCGGGTCTATAATGATTGGGGAAATTGGAAATATTCGCTTGTCTGCCCCTGTTGGATAACTTTTTCATTTTTCTACAAAAAATAGCTAATAAAACCCTTGACCAACTTGAGGTGCCTCCCTATAATTTGCGACCTCTTGAGGCGGGCAGTGTGTTGCTTAAATCAAGTTCTGGTGCGGGGTGGAGCAGCTTGGTAGCTCGTCGGGCTCATAACCCGAAGGTCGTAGGTTCAAATCCTGCCCCCGCTACCAATTTTAATTTTGGAGCAAGTAGAGAGTAGACGCCCGAGGGCTCCTCTTTACCTCGGTCGGATAACCGGGCGAAGATTGTAGGTTCAAACCTACCCGCGCTACCAAATATTCGCATCAAATTGATGCAAGCGTTGAAGCCCCAGTTTGGGGCTTTTTCGTAGGCGGTGTAAGCCGGCCAGCGCACTGAAATCTTGAAAGTGTGCTAAAAAGAAGTAAAGCAAGAAGGGCCAAAGGCCCTTTTTTTGGCTTTGAATTTTTTCGCTGATTATTTTTTGGTCGATTCGATGAGTAGCAAAGTTGAACAGCTGCAGCAAATGCTTGAGCCGGTGGTAACCGCGCTTGGTTGTGAGTTGTGGGGAATCGAAAAAACGGCGCAGGGCAATCAGTCGCTGTTGCGTATCTACATCGATAAACCGGAAGGTATCGGCATTGAAGATTGTGAGCGGGTAAGCCGTCAGGTGAGCAGCCTGCTGGATGTGGAGGATCCGATCACTGGTGAGTATACCCTCGAGGTTTCATCGCCGGGCGCGGATCGTCCTTTATATACCCTTGCACAATTTGAAGCATTTGTTGGCGAGAATGTTAGTGTCAAACTGCGTTTTCCCTATGAAGGGCGTCGCAACTTCAAAGGCTTGTTAAAAGGTATTGAAGAAGGTGACATAGTGGTGGAAGTGGATGGTTATGAATATCTCCTTCCGTTTGACAGTGTTGAAAAGGCTAATATCGTTCCCCGTTTTTAACGGGATGTCATGAGGCACCGAGATGAATAAAGAGATCTTGCTGGTAGCGGAAGCGGTTTCCAATGAAAAGGGCGTTTCCAGGGAAATTATTTTTGAAGCCATTGAACAGGCTCTGGCAACTGCGACCAAAAAACGCTACGACGAAGATGCCAATATTCGTGTTGTGATCGACCGCGTTTCCGGCGACTACGAAACTTTCCGTTGGTGGAAAGTCGTGGCAGATGACGTGCTCGCCGAACTCGGTACCGAGTTCACCACAGAAGAGGCGCTTGAAAAAGATCCTTCTCTGAAAGTGGGCGACATCTACGAAGAACAGGTTGAGAACATCGGCTTTGGTCGTATCGCTGCGCAGACTGCCAAGCAGGTTATCGTACAGAAAGTTCGCGATGCTGAGCGTGCCCTGATCGTTGACGAATTCCGTAGCCGGGTTGGTGAGCTGCTGTCAGGTACCGTAAAGAAAGTGACTCGCGATCACATTATTGTTGATCTGGGGAATAATGCTGAAGGTTTGCTGCCTCGTGAAGAGCTGGTAGGCCGCGAAATTTTCCGTGTGAACGATCGTGTTCGCGCTCTGCTGCTAGCTATTCGTGAAGAAAATCGCGGTCCGCAATTGCTGCTGAGCCGTGCGTGCAATGAGATGCTGATCGAACTGTTCAAGATCGAAGTGCCGGAAATTGCCGAAGAAGTTATCGAAATCCGTGGTGCTGCTCGCGACCCCGGTCTGCGCGCCAAGATTGCTGTGAAAACCAATGACGGCCGCATTGATCCGGTAGGTGCTTGTGTTGGTATGCGCGGTGCGCGCGTTCAGGCAGTATCCAATGAGCTGGACGGTGAGCGCGTCGATATTGTGCTGTGGGACGACAATCCTGCTCAGCTGGTAATCAATGCCATGGCTCCGGCAGAAGTGGAGTCTATTATTGTTGACGAAGATTCCCGTTCTATTGATGTTGCGGTTGCTGAAGATAACCTGGCTCAGGCCATCGGTAAAAGTGGCCAGAACGTGCGTCTGGCATCCGAGCTGACTGGCTGGCGCATCAATGTTATGTCTGTTGACGAGGCAGAAGAGAAGCAGCAGCAAGAAGCGTCCGGGTTTATGGAAACCTTCATGGCGCAACTGGATATTGATGAAGACGTAGCTGCTGTATTGGTCGAGGAAGGTTTCACCAGTCTTGAAGAAGTGGCTTATGTGCCACTGGACGAGATGATGCAGATTGAAGGATTCGATGAAGAAATCGCCGAAGAGCTGCGTGCCCGCGCCAAAAACGCCCTGTTGACCCTGGCTCTGGCCAGTGAAGAGCAGATTGCTGGCGCTGAGCCAGCCGAAGACCTGCTCAATATGGAAGGTATGGACGAAGAGCTGGCTCGCAAACTGGCAGGTCGCGGTATCGTCACCATGGAAGATCTGGCAGAGCAGGCAATCGACGAACTGCTGGAAGTGGAAGGGCTGGATCCAGCTCGCGCTGCTGATTTGATCATGACTGCACGCGCACCCTGGTTTGCTGAAGACAGCGAATAATCGCCAGCAAACCCAAGCTGTCGCGGACAGCAAACATATAGCAAGTTATAACCAGCCTGACCAAGTGGTCGGGCACAGAAATTGAGGATATCTGATGGCAGAGGTTACCGTAAGCGAACTCGCTAAAGTGGTAGGCGTTAGCGCAGACCGTCTGCTCAAGCAAATGCAGGAAGCGGGTTTGAGTCAAAGGTCAGAAACTGACCTGATCGCTGACGAAGAAAAACAAACCCTGTTGGCTTATTTGAAAAGCCTGCACGGCGAGAGCGCACGTGAGCCAAAGAAAATCACTCTGAAGCGTAAAACTGTCAGCACGCTGAAAGTGGGTGCCGGTAAAAAAGCGGTGAACGTTGAAGTTCGCAAGAAGCGCACTTACGTGAAGCGCAGTGAAGAAGAGGCTGAAACCAGTGAGCAAGTGGTTGAGCAACCGACTGCACCTGAAGCACCGAGCTCCTTCACCGATGATGTTGAAGTAAAACGCCAGGCGGCCATTGAAGCCCGCCGCAAGGCCGAGGAAGAAGCCGCTGCCAAAGAGGCAGAGGAAGAAGCCAAACGCAAATCCGAGGAAGAAGAGGCTCAGCGCAAGGCAGCCGCCGAAGCTGAACAGAAGACGGCTGAGGTGGAAGCAGAAGCAGCCAAGCCGAAAAAGCATCATCACGCTACTCCTGTAAAAGAGGAGAAAGAAGACCGTGATGATGACGATGATAAGCCAGCCAAGAAGAAAGCTCGCGGTGGTGTTAAACCGGCTAAAGCCAAAGACACCAAAAAACGCGTTGAGTTATCTGAGGATCTTGATGAAGTAAAAGGCATTGTGAAGACCCCGCGTCTGAAAGTGCCTGAAAAGGTTAAAGAAGCGCCCAAGAAGCCAGTCAAGCTGAAGGGTGACAACAAGCACAAATTCAAGCGCCCGACCGGGAAAATTGTTCACGAAGTTGAACTGCCGGAAGAGATTCAGGTTGGCGAACTGGCCTCGAAAATGGCCGTTAAAGCCGCTGTAGTGATCAAAGAGCTGATGAAGCTCGGTACCATGGCCACCATCAACCAGAGCATTGATCGCGACACGGCGACTCTGGTGGTTGAAGAGCTGGGTCACAAGCCTGTTAACGTTTCCAGCAATGCGGTGGAAGACGAGCTGGCAGCAGTATTGGCTGGTTTGAGTGAAAGTGCCGACGAGCAGCCTCGCGCCCCGGTGGTGACCGTAATGGGTCACGTTGACCACGGTAAAACGTCACTGCTGGATTACATCCGCAAGACCCGCGTTGCCTCTGGTGAGGCCGGCGGTATTACCCAGCACATTGGTGCCTACCACGTAGACACCCCGAAAGGCATGGTGACCTTCCTGGATACTCCGGGCCACGCCGCATTTACCGCTATGCGCGCCCGCGGTGCCAAGTCCACCGACGTGGTTATCCTGGTGGTTGCTGCCGATGACGGTGTGATGCCGCAAACCGAAGAGGCTATCCAGCACGCCAAGGCGGCAGGTGTACCTCTGGTTGTGGCCATCAACAAGATGGACAAAGAGGGTGCAGACCCCGATCGTGTAACCAACGAGCTGTCCGCCAAGGAAGTAATCCCGGAAGAGTGGGGTGGTGACACCCAGTTTATTCACGTATCCGCTCACACCGGCCAGGGTATTGATGAGCTGCTGGAAGCAGTATTGCTGCAAGCGGAACTGATGGAGCTGACTGCGCCAGTGGCTGGTCCGGCTCGCGGTGTAATCGTTGAAGCCCGCCTCGACAAAGGTCGTGGTGTGATAGCGACTGCATTGATCCAGAGCGGTACCCTGAACAAAGGGGACTACGTTCTGGCTGGCGAGAGTGCTGGTAAAGTGCGCGCCATGGTGGACGAAAACGGCAAGCCGATCCAAAGTGCTGGCCCGTCTATCCCGGTAGAGATTCTCGGCCTCGACGTAGCGCCGGATGCCGGTGAAGAGTTTGTGGTAGTTGCCGATGAGCGTAAAGCCCGCGATGTGGCCGAGCACCGCCAGCGCAAAGCTCGTGACGAGCGTATGGCTCGTCAGCAGGCGGCCAAGCTGGAGAGCATGTTTGCCACCTTTGAAGGCACTGACAAGAAAGTATTGCCGGTTGTTCTGAAGGCCGACGTACGTGGTTCACTGGAAGCGATCATCGCCTCACTGGCAGACATTGCCAATGATGAAGTGGCGGTAGACGTAATCTCCTCCGGTGTCGGCGGTATTACCGAATCCGACATGAACCTGGCGTTGACCTCAGGTGCAGTAGTGATGGGCTTTAACGTGCGTGCTGAAGCATCTGCACGTCGCCTGGCCGAGCGCGAGAATATCGATCTGCGCTACTACAGCATCATCTACCAGCTGCTGGATGAAGTTAAGCAGGCCCTGAGTGGTATGCTTGCACCGGAAGAGCGTGAAGATATCGTCGGTATTGCCGAAGTACGCGATGTATTCCGTTCGCCGAAGTTTGGTGCCATTGCAGGTTGTATGGTGATAGAAGGTACCGTATACCGCAACAAGCGCATTCGCGTTCTGCGCGACAACGTAGTGATCTACGAAGGCGAGCTGGAATCGCTGCGCCGCTTCAAAGACGATGTGCAGGAAGTGCGCAACGGCATGGAGTGTGGTATCGGCGTTAAAGACTACAATGATGTGAAACCGGGCGACCAGATCGAAGTTTACGAAGTCGTTCAGGTAGCGCGTTCACTGTGATGTGAGACGAGAGATGGGAGACGAGAGACGATGGGGCGATATTTTTGAATCCCGGTCGAATTCCTCCCATCTCGCTAACGTAGAGAGATTGTTGATGTGAGGTGATGATGAGAGAGCTGTTGTAGCATCTCCCATCTCCCATCTCCCATCTCCCGTAATATGAGTGATTACAGCCGTACCCAACGTATCTCGGATGCCCTGCAGCGTGAGCTGGCAGTTCTCATTCGTGATGAAATCCGCGACCCTCGGGTCGGCATGGTTAACGTAACCGGTGCCGAAGTCAGTCGCGACCTCTCAAATGCCAAGGTGTTTGTTACCTTCGTCGGTCATGACACCGAAGAGCAGTCCCACAAAGCCGCTGAGGTACTCAACGGTGCAGCGGGCTTTCTGCGCTCTCTGGTAGCCAAGTCAATGGAGCTTCGCAGCACCCCTAAGCTGCGCTTTATCTATGACAAGAGTGTTCGCCACGGTCAGCATTTGGAAGCCCTGATTGAAAAAGCGGTGTTTGACGACGCTGAGAAACGTCACGTCAGCGACGACGATCTGTCCGAGCGCGACGGACCAGAGAGTGACGGGAAGTAATTGTGGGAAGACGTCGTCGTCAGCGCGGCCGTCCGGTCAGCGGTGTATTTGTGCTCAACAAGCCTACCGGCATGAGTTCCAACGATGCCCTGCAGCGGGTGAAATACCTGATGTTTGCCGACAAGGCGGGCCATACTGGTAGTCTCGACCCTCTGGCAACCGGGGTGTTGCCGATCTGTCTTGGCGAGGCCACCAAGTTTTCCCACTTTCTGCTGGACTCCGATAAAGGCTATCGCAGCACCTTTCGCTTTGGCCTGCGCACCGAAACCGGTGACAGCGATGGTGAGGTGATCGAGCAGAAAAGTGCCTCCCACCTCACTCGCGAGGTGGTGGAGAAAGCGATTGAGCCGTTTCGTGGCGACATCGAACAGGTGCCGTCCATGTATTCGGCACTCAAGCACAATGGCGAGCCGCTCTACAAGTTGGCCCGTCAGGGTATTACCGTAGAGCGAGAAGCGCGCCCCTGTACCATATTTGAATACGATCTGCTCGACTTCCGCCCTGGCGAAGTAGCTGAAGCGGACGTGTTTGTACACTGCACCAAGGGCACCTATATACGCAGCCTTGCCGAAGATCTCGGCGAAGCGCTGGGCGTTGGCGCCCATGTGTCGATGCTGCACCGCACTCAGGCGGGGCCGTTCTTTGAAGAAGACGCTACCTCGCTGGAGGAGCTGGAGCGGCTGCGCGAAGGCAAGCGCGGCGAGGATATGGACTACCTGCTCAAGCCCACTGAGGCCGCTGTAGACGACCTGCCGGGCTTTGATGTACCGGAAGAGTCGGTGTTCTACTTCAAGCAGGGTCAGCCGGTTATGTGCCCAGAGGCCTATCGCGAAGCCGAAGAAGGCGATATAGTGCGCGTCTTTATGGAAAACGGCCCGTTTTTGGGGGTCGCAGAAGTTCTTGAAGATGGCCGGGTTGCTCCCCGGCGTCTGGTGGTCGATGCCTGACGGCAACTGACCGAGAGAAGTAAGACAGGAGATGTGAGACGGGGACTCCTCGGCCAGCATCAAACGTCGAACACTAGGCTACCTGTAAATATGCGCGGATAGCCTGGACTTTATTAGCCGCATATTGAAAGAGGAAACTGTTATGGCACTGAGTGCACAGGAAAAAGCAGCAATCGTTGCTGAACACGGCAAAGGCGAAGGCGACACTGGTTCTCCGGAAGTTCAGGTTGCCCTGCTGACTGCTAACATCAACAAGCTGCAAGGTCACTTCGGTGATCACAAAAAAGATCACCACTCTCGTCGTGGTCTGATCCGCATGGTAAACCAGCGTCGTAAGCTGCTGGACTACCTGAAGAGCAAAGACGTTCATCGTTACGCTGCGCTGATTCAAAAACTCGGCCTGCGTCGCTAAACGCTTGCATCAGTGGCTCCTCTGGGAGCCACTGTTGTTTTTAATTGTTTAAAACTGCAGCGATCCACGCGGTGGTATCAGTGTGCTGATCGAGTTAGCTATGGTTGTTCTGGAATCGTGTCATCCCCGCGAAAGCGGGGATCCATTTCTTCAAAATGGTGGATTCCCGCCTTCGCGGGAATGACAGATGAGCAGCTATAGCTAACCCGAGCAGCAAGAGAAACACCGATCTAGCGCTGGGACGCTAAATCAACAAATAGGAAAGGTAATATGACTCCTACTATTAAATCGTTTCAGTATGGTAAGCACACCATTACTTTGGAAACCGGTCGCGTAGCCCGTCAGGCTACCGGTGCGGTGATCTGTTCTATGGACGACACTGCGGTACTTTGTACTGTTGTGGGTGCCAAGCAAGCCAAGCCCGGTCAGGACTTCTTCCCGCTGACCGTGAACTACCAGGAAAAGGCATACGCCGCTGGTAAAATTCCGGGCGGATTCTTCAAGCGTGAAGGTCGTCCTTCCGAGAAAGAGACCCTGACTTCTCGCCTGATCGACCGTCCGATTCGCCCGCTGTTCCCGGAAGGCTTCAAAAACGAAGTACAGGTTGTTTGTACCGTTATCTCTGCCAACAAAAACATAGACCCGGACATTCCGGCCATGATCGGCGCCTCTGCTGCGCTGGCGATCTCCGGCATTCCGTTCAACGGCCCGATCGGTGCCGCACGTGTTGGTTATAGCGAAGCAGAAGGCTACCTGTTGAACCCGACCTACAGCGAGCTGAAAGAGTCGCTGCTGGACATGGCCGTTGCCGGTACCAAAGACGCTGTTCTGATGGTTGAATCCGAAGCTAAAGAGCTGCCGGAAGACCTGATGCTGGGCGCTGTTCTGTACGCCCACCAGGAGATGCAAGCGGTTGTTCAGGTAATCGAACAACTGGCTGCCGAAGTTGGCAAGCCTCGCTGGGAGTGGGAAGCTGCACAGGTCAATGCCGAGCTGAAAGCAGCCCTGAAAGAGAAAGTAGGTGTCGACCTGACTGCCGCCTACACCATTACTGACAAGCAACAGCGCGTTACTCGCATCAACGAACTGCGCGACGCAGCCGTTGAGGCGCTGGCTTCTGACGAAGAAGGTGGCGTTGCCGCTGAGTCTGTAACCGACTACTTCAAGAAGCTGGAAAAAGAGATTGTTCGTGGCCGCATCATCGCTGGTGAGCCGCGCATCGATGGCCGCGACAGTAAGACGGTTCGTGCTATCGACGTAGAAGTTGGTCTGCTGCCAAATGTACACGGCACCGCCCTGTTCACCCGTGGTGAAACCCAGGCTATCGCTACCGCTACTCTGGGTGCGATTCGCGATGCACAGATCATCGACGCCCTGGAAGGCGAGCGTAAAGATCCGTTCATGCTGCACTACAACTTCCCTCCTTACTCGGTAGGTGAGTGTGGTCGTATGGGCTCTGCCGGTCGCCGCGAAATCGGTCACGGTCGTCTGGCTCGTCGCGGTATCGCGGCGGTACTGCCATCCGTTGAAGAATTCCCGTACACCCTGCGTGTGGTTTCTGAAATCACTGAATCCAACGGCTCCAGCTCCATGGCTTCCGTGTGTGGCGCTTCTCTTGCACTGATGGACGCCGGTGTTCCGCTGAAAGCGCCGGTTGCCGGTATCGCTATGGGTCTGGTGAAAGAAGATAGCGGCTTTGCCGTTCTCACCGACATCCTGGGTGACGAAGATCACCTCGGCGACATGGACTTTAAAGTAGCCGGTACCGCCAAAGGTGTTACTGCACTGCAGATGGACATCAAGATCGAAGGTATCACCGAAGAGATCATGGACATCGCTCTGGAGCAGGCTCTGCACGCTCGTCTGCACATCCTCGGCGAAATGAACAAGGTTATCTCTGTTGGTCGCGATGCCGTTGCTGAAAGCGCACCGCGCTTCCACACCATGAAGATCGATCCGGACAAGATCCGTGACGTGATCGGTAAAGGTGGCGCCACCATTCGCAGCATCACCGAAGAGACCGGTGCCTCCATCGACATCGAAGACGATGGCAGCATCCGCATCTACGCTGCAGACAAACAAGATCTGGACAAAGCAATTAACCGTATCGAAGAGATCACTGCCGAAGCTGAAATTGGCAAAATCTACGACGGTGTAGTTGCCCGTGTTGTGGACTTTGGGGCTTTCGTAACCTTTATGCCGGGTACTGACGGTCTGGTTCACATCTCCCAGATCGCGCAGGAGCGCGTTGCCCAAGTCAGCGACTACCTGCAGGAAGGCCAGCAAGTACGCGTTAAAGTACTGGACGTAGACGCTCGCGGCCGCATCAAGCTCTCCATCAAAGAGGCGCAAGCCGAAGAAGGTGGTGCAGCAGAGCAGCCAGCTGCTGAAACTGAGGCACCTCAGGGCGAGTAATCGCTTTAACAGGAGTTGAAAACTATCTACGTTGCCAGTGCGGCGTTAAAAACAGGCTCAAGATGCTCATTTATCATATATAAACTGCGCTCTTTCGCCTGTTTTTGCCTTGCACTGACTGCCTCGATAACGTTTTCAATAGCCTGTTAAGTTAGTTACGAAACGGAGCTTCGGCTCCGTTTTTTTATGCCCGGAAATTGCAGTGAATCGGGTATCATGTGCAGCAAATTAGAAGGAGTCCGCCATGACCTATCAACTCGATAAAGAACAGTACGAGCAGCAACAGCGGTTGCCTGCGGCCAAGCGATACGCCAACTTCCTGACCAAGGTAGCGGTCTGGGAAGAGGTGTGGAGCCTGCGCAATGACGACGGTTGGGTTGGGGTGAACTCCGATGGCGAAGAGTGCCTGCCAGTGTGGCCGCACCCCGACTTTGCCCAGAGCTGGGCAACCGATGATTGGTCAGATTGTCGCGCCGAAGCGATTCCACTGGACGTGTGGATGGAGCGTTGGCTGCCGGGTATGGAAGCGGACGGATCAATGATCGCGGTATTCCCGGTGGACGGCGTCGATGGTGGCACGGTGATTGACCCTATTGAGCTGTTTGATGCGATCAATGCCGAATTGGAAGCCCTGGCTGATGAAGAAGAGGAAGATAGCAAATGAGCCTGACCGGAAAACTGTTGGGCGACTGCGCCCCCTATATTTTTAATCTGGTGTATGACATTGACGTACGCATGGTGTTTATCGAAGTAATTGATGACCCGGAAAACGGTGAGCCGGATTTGCGTGTGGTATTTCCGGGAGTGCTGAGCTTTAGCGAGAAAAACCTGCAGAACAAAGTGGATGATGACACCATGGATGATGTGGTCAGTATCGAGCAGCTCGAGCAAGATAAAATCATCATTACCACCTATAAAAAACAGCTTACCCTGAAGGTGAGCGAAGAGCCGTTTGTGGAAGAAATTGAATAATTGCAGTTGTTAAATCAAAAGTCATGGAGACAAGAATGAAAACAATAATTACTGCTGTATTTATGTTGGTCTTTCTTGCTGGGTGTGGAAAATCTGAACACTCAAGCTCTGTCAGTGCAAAAAATATTGCCAAGGTTTCTGAGATAGCCGAAATCCAGAATGCCTACGAAGCCTGTATTAAACAGATGTATAAAGAGCTTGAAGAAGATAACCCTTCAACCGATGCCAGTGTGATGAAAGTGATGTATGAGGGTGCAGATCAGGCATGTTATTCGCTTGTCGTGACAACCTGTAAACGTGGCCTGGATGATGCAGGCTGTAAGACAGTATTACAGATGTACAAATAAGTAATAGTACGAATATCTCAGGGGTTGTGGTTAAAGAAGTATCGCAGCCCTGTTCTTTTTTGGCTGATCGCCAGTCTTCTCACGCTATAGAATGTGCTGCCGCAGACTTCTGTCTGCTGGGGTGACTAGAACTCAGGGCTACCAGCCTTTTCCTGTGTGCGCTTTCTGAAGCACATACTCGTGGCGCTGTCCAAAATGTATACATTTGTAAAGTTGGCTGATGAATTTAGTCAATTTTGGTATTTTGGGCTGCTTTACCGAGGGCCCCTTCATTGCTAGGGGGAATAGCACCCTCAATCTATCTGGGTAGGCCTTTGTCAGATCCATGGCCGATATCGGGAGTAACCATGAAAGTAACATCAATCGCGAGTCTGCTGCTAAGCGGATGTGTATTAACCGGATGTGTCTCACATACAGAGATCAATGTGGAGCAATTTGCCGCTGTTGGCGAGCAAAAGCAGCTGGAAAGATCTGTTCTGGAAGTTGTTCGTAAGGTAACGCCTGCATCTGTATCCGTTACTGCCGGCCAGGGCGGATTCAGCGCGGTGATCGTTAGCCCGGAAGGATATGCACTGAGTGCCGGACACGCAGTAAAGCCGGGCACCAAATACACCGTCACACTTGCAGATGGTCGCGAATTCAAGGCTGTTGGCTTGGGCTCAGAGCCCACCATTGATATGGGTTTGCTCAAGATTAGCGAGCCAGACAATTTGCCTGTAGCGGAGATGGGCTGGTCAGCCACCGTCAAATCCGGCCAGCCGGTTATCAGTATCAGCCATCCGGGTGGTGGGGATCAGGAGCGGGGCACTGTGGTTCGCTTAGGCTATATCGCGGATGTTGTAGCAAGTAACGGCATGATTCGCTCTACCTGCCTGATGGAGCCGGGTGATTCCGGTGGTCCGCTGTTTGATATGGAAGGCAGGGTAATTGCAGTTCACAGTCAGATTGCCGCCTCCCTGGATGATAACAAGGAAGTGGGAGTCGATAACTTCAGACGTTTCTGGGATCAGATGGTGAAAGCTGAAAGCTTCAAGCCATCTGATGTTTATCAGGGACAAGACTACGGTTTTGAATTCGAAGCGACTTCTACAGCTCGCAAGCAAAGATCCGGCAGGCCAAACTCCAATCGTGGTCAACGCGTTGATGTTACCTCTGTTGAAGAGAGTAGCCCGGTAGCTGCAGCGGGGCTTAAAGTCGGTGACCGTTTTGAAAGCATTAATGGTGAACGTGCTCGTACTTATGTTGAAGTGACCATGCTGCTGGAAAACGCCTACACCCTGCAGCAGTCCCATGCTGATGTGGTTGTGGAAAGAGATGGTGAAGAGGTCAGCATCAAGTTGCCACTGCCGGAAAATACCGCCGCTTACAATGCCTGGAGCGGTGATGTGCAAATCCTTCAATCCGAGCCACTGTCCCGTCCCGTTAATCCGGTAGCTGGAATTGACGAGATTCTCGAACCTGTAGCTGTACTGGAAGACCTGCTGGATGACAACACCGTAGAGGTCAGCAGTGAGAAAAATGACACTTCTACCGCTGCTCTGGCGACAATCATCAAGCGCGACAGCTGGTTCAGCTTTTCCACCTTGCTGGTAAGCAAAAGCTCACTGGTGGGTGAAAACGTAGCAATTGAATATCAGGATCAAACCCTGCCAGCTGAAGTTGTCAGCCGTGATGACGCCAACGATTTGGTGCTGCTGAAAGTGAACCGCAAGCTGAAAGGTGGCATTTCTCTGGAAGACATGGAAACAGCCCCGGCAGAGCGCGGTGAGTTCCTGATGTCGCCACACCCCAAATATAGCGGACGCTTTGGCGTGTGGGGTTCCAAGGTGTTCACTGCTGATAAGCGTGAAAGTGGCGGTTTCCTCGGGGTATTCATGGAAGAATCGGAAGGCAAGATTCTCCTGAACCAGATTAGCGAAGATGGCCCTGCTAAAGATTTTTTCAAGGCTGGTGACTTCATCGTTAAAGTGAATGGTAAGGCTGTTACCAAACCGAAAGAGCTGGCGAAAGAGCTATCCAGCTATGAACCTGGCGATATGGTTAAAATGGAAGCTGTTAGAGATGGAGAGACCTTCTCTGTAGAGCTGGCACTGGGTGTTCGCCCGGACAATGGCAAACATATTGCCGAGACCTTCCGCGGTGGTAAAAGCCTTCGTCGTGACGGTTTTGAAAAAGTGTTCAGCCACGACGCCCGTCTGCGCCCAGACGAGTGCGGTGGCCCGGTATATAGCATCGATGGCGAATTCCTCGGCATCAACATTGCTCGCCACAGCCGCACTCGCAGCTATGCGTTGCCAGCTGAGGTAGTGGCTGAGTTTGTAAAAGGTGCCCAGGCTGAATAAGTCAGGTATTTTTACATTTAAGAAGAGATACAGCTTTTAGCTAAAAGCTGTGTTTAAAGAAAAAGGCGAACTCTGTAAGGGGTTCGCCTTTTTTGTCTTTCTTGTTTCTGGCCATTCTTGCACCTCGTTAAATTCCCAACGAGATGCTTATTTTTTTGTGAGTATGTTGGCGGCTAAAAATTAAAAACAGTGTTCATCCGCAGGAAAAGTCCCTTCACGAACAGACTTTTTATAAGCTTCGATCGCCCCTTCAATAGAACCGGCTTCTGGCAGGAAGTTATGGGAGAACTTGGGCAGTCTTGCCGAAATGCCCAGCATATCGTGCAGTACCAGTACCTGTGCGTCAGTGTCAGGGCCGGCGCCAATTCCGATTACAGGAATGCTTAAAATTTCGGAGAGATGTTTACCTAATTCGGCGGGAATGCATTCAACCACCAGCAGATCTGCGCCGGCTTCTTCAAGAATTTGCGCGTCGGAAATTATTTGTTCGGCGCCTTCCTCATCGCGTCCCTGTACTTTGTAGCCACTCAGTTTGTTAACCGACTGTGGTGTCAGGCCAAGGTGGGCGCAAACCGGAATGCCGCGTTCGCTCAACATTAATACGGTCTCTTCCAGCCAGGCGCCACCTTCCAGTTTTACCATTTGAGCACCGGCCTGCATTAACACCGTGGCATTTTCCAGCGCCTGCTCTTCAGTGGCATAGCTCATAAAGGGCATATCGGCGATAAGCAGGGACTTGCTGTTGCCGTTGGCAACGGCGGCGGTGTGATACGCCATGTCATCAACGGTAACCGGTACTGTGCTTCCCTGGCCCTGGATCACATTGCCCAGAGAGTCGCCTACTAATAAAACTTCAATTTCTGCGGCTTCCATCAGACGCGCAAAAGTGGCGTCGTAGCATGTCAGAACGGAAAATTTCTCACCGCTCTGTTTCATTTCCTGCAGAGTCTGGATGGTAACTTTTTTCATGGTAAAACTCGTTTGGTTTCAAGCCGCAACAAGTTGCAGCCGTGAGGGTTAACGGTTGGCGTGTGGATTGTAATAGTGACGCCCCGACTTGATTCGGGGCAGGTAATCCACCAATGCGTCGAAATCCTGCTCGTTGTCGACAGGGTTGATTTCGGCGGCATTGATAATCAGTAGAGGCGCATCATCGTAGTAGTAAAAAAAGTGCGTATAGGCTTCATTAATCCGCGTCATGTAATCGGAGTCAATATGACGCTCGGCGGCAATTCCGCGGCGCTCTACCCGCTGCATTAATATGTCGCTGGGCGCTTGCAGGTAAATCACCAGGTCCGGCTTCGGTGCGTCGAGAGTGAGCTGGTCAAACACCTGTTGATAGAGTCGAAGCTCATCATCGTCGAGGGTGACCTGTGCAAATAGCGGATCTTTTTCGATCAGGAAGTCGGCCACTCTGACTTGCTGGAATATATCGCCCTGGCGAATGCCTTGTAATTGTTTTGCGCGCTGAAACAAAAAGTGCAGCTGGGTGGGGAGGGCAGCCGTTTGAGGGTCGCGATAAAAGCGCTCCAGAAAAGGATTCTGGTCAGCCAGCTCCAGCAGGGTGTCGTAGTTGAATCGGTGCGCCAGCTTTTTCGCCAGTGAGGTTTTTCCAACCCCGATCGGGCCTTCTACAGCGATATAGGAGGGTAGACCTGTCGGCAGCGTAACGCTTTGTTCCTCAATTGCCATGTCCACCGGGTTCTCCTTATGACGTTTGATTTACAGGCGCACAATACCGTCGGCGGGGCAGTTTGCCAATAGCTGACTGAGGGTAGTTCCATCGGGCATGTGCAGACCGTGAACTATATCTGCCAGTGGGATCAGTACGAAGTTCCTGTCCACCATACGCGGATGGGGTACTTCCAGTTCATCACTGGAAATCTGTTGGTCGTCGTAGAGCAGAATATCGATATCCAGCGTTCTGGCACCCCAGCGGATATTGCGCTCGCGCCCTTGGGACAGCTCTATGGATTGCAGGGCGTGCAACAATTCCAGTGGCGAAAGATCTGTTTCGATGGCGCAGACGCCGTTGACGTAATCCGGTTGTTCGCCGGGGCCGATCGCCTTGGTGCGGTACCAGGGTGAGACTTTTAACAGATCGGTTGCTGGCAGCTCGGCAATGGCGTGCAGAGCTTCCTCAACTTGCTGGCGAGGGTTGTCGAGGTTACTGCCAAGTGACAGGTAGGCAATGCTCATCAACTCTCTCCGCCGTTGTGCTTGCGCGGCTTGCGACGACGGCGACGTGGCTTGCGATCGCCATCATTGAGCGCCTGAACCATGGTGCGGCGTTTTTCTTCCCCGGCTTCCTGGAACAGGGTCCACCAGTTGCCAAGGCCACTGAGGTCCTCACCGGACTCTTCGCGCATTAATACAAAATCATAGGCCGCTCTGAAGCGCGGGTGTTCCAACAGGCGTTCGGCGCGTTTCCCGGCGCGTCGAGGCAGGCGGTCTTGCAAGTCCCAGATCTCTTTCATCGGTGTGGTAAAGCGCCGGGGAATAGCGATGTATTGCAATTGCTGTTCGATGGCCTGTGCAGCAGCATGTTGCTGCGCATAGGTGCTGGACTCGTTGTTGTGTCTGTTGCGGGCGCTGTACTCCTGCACTACCGGCCAGAGCATGGCGGCATAGATGTAGGCGGGTGTAACACGCTTGCCAATACGAATGCGTTGATCGGTGTTGGTGAGCGCCTGCTCAATGAAATTGTGCAATCGTTCGTCGCCATTATCCAGAAGGCTGTCTGTAGCCGGGAACAGGTATCTGAACAGGCCGTACTGACGTAGCAGGTGATAGCTGGCGAGTCCCTGACCGGACATAAGCAGCTTGATCACTTCATCAAACAGCCGGGCGGGTGCCACATCCCGTAACAGTTTTGCCAGTCGCTGAATGGGTTCGGCAGTGGCGGGTTCAATCTCAAAACCGAGCTTGGCAGCAAATCTGACTGCTCTGAGCATGCGTACCGGGTCTTCCCGGTAACGCTGTTCTGGCTCGCCGATCATTCTGAGTATGCGCTGCTCCAGATCTGGCAGGCCATCCGCATAGTCGTAGACGGTGTTGTCCTGGGGGTGGTAGTAGAGTGCATTAACTGTGAAGTCACGACGCGCTGCATCCTGGTCTATGTCACCGAAGATGTTGTCTCTCAACAGCATACCTTGTCTGCTGGTTTGTGAGCGCTTACTACTCTTGCTGTGCTCTCCATCATGGTGAGCGCGGAACGTGGTGACTTCAATCATTTCACGTCCCTGGTGGACGTGCACGATCTGGAAGCGACGACCCACAATGCGGGCACGCCTGAAGATCGACCTTACCTGCTCTGGGGTGGCATTGGTGGCCACATCAAAATCCTTGGGATGCAGGTCCAGAAGCAGGTCGCGCACACAGCCGCCAACTACGTAAGCTTCGTAACCCGCCTTGGTTAACCCTTCAACTACATTGAGTGCGCCATGGCTGATATCCCCAGGCTCTATGCCGTGGTGGCGTGCCTGAATGACGTGGGGGGCGTTGCTGCGAGGTGATTTCTTTTTAAGAAATTTTTTTATCCGCTTGAGCATGCAGAGGTAGTGACCCTGTGATTGGATTGGAACAGGAAAAATGAGCGGCCACTTTACCACAGATGGTCAGAATCTGCCTTAGGCCAGTGGGGTTTAGGTGAAAAGTAAAAAGTTGAAATGTAAAAAGGGAAGCCCGAAGGCTTCCCTTTGCATTAGCAGTTTCCCGCTTACATTTTAATTGGGGCCTACCCCCCCATTTATTCAGTGCAATCCATCCAATTTATATTGTTATGTTTATTGTTGTTATTAGAAGTGGTTGTTGTTTTTGTACTTAGTTGTTGTGCTTGTATATATGCATTACCTGTGCCAAAAACGGAATATCTTTATATTTCAATGGGTTATCCATTTTCTTCACTTGGGGTATGTCATAAAAGTGTCAAATTATGTTACCTATGTCTACAAATTGTTACATAAAGTGGTAACAGTTCACGTTTGTTCCACTTTGCGACGAGGAATGCCCAGCTTCTGGCGTCTCTCCCAAAGGCATTTGCGGCTGATCCCCAGTTTGCGTGCCAGTTCGGTCTCGCTCATCTGGTCTTGGTGTTCCAGCACGAAGTGGGTGAAGTAATCTTCCAGGGACAGCCCCTCATCCAGGTCTCCACTGCGATTACTCTTCAGGGGTTTAACCGTTTCGTCTTGCTCGTCATGCTGTTCCTCAATATCCACCAGGGCCAGGTTGATGCCAAGTAGCTGGTGGCCAATGTCATGGTTGCTGTCGCACAAGATCACTGCGCGCTGCAGGGAGTTCTCCAGCTGGCGAATATTGCCTGGCCAGCTGTAAGTGGTGATCGCCTGAATGGCATCGGGAGCCAGCTGCAGCTGTGGTTTATCGAATTTGTCGCAGAATTTATTCAGCAGGAAGTCGGCGATCTCAAGAACATCTTTCTCACGTTCCCGAAGGGGCGGTAAGTCCAGATTGACGACATTGATTCGGTAAAAGAGGTCTTCCCGAAAGTGGCCATCCTGACATAGCTTTTTGAGATTACGGTGAGTGGCTGCCACCAGACGAACATCCACTTTATGAGATTTGACCGACCCAATGGGGCGAACTTCTCCTTCCTGAAGTACGCGCAATAACCTCGCTTGTGCCTCGAGGGGCAATTCGCCGATTTCATCGAGAAACAGTGTGCCGCCATTGGCAGCAGTTACCAGCCCCTGGCGGGATTCGGAGGCGCCGGTGAACGCCCCTTTTTCGTGGCCAAACAGTTCCGCTTCAATCAGGGTTTCAGGGATCGCGGCGCAGTTAACGCAAATCAGAGGGCCATTCTGGCGCTTGCTTTCATTGTGAATGGCGCGTGCGGCGAGTTCTTTACCGGTGCCGGTTTCACCCAAAATCAGTACCGTGGCATCTGTGCTGGCGACTTTGTGAATGATGTTAAACACTTCTTTCATCGCCGAACTTTGACCGATCATGCCGCGGCTGGCATGAGTTGGTGAATCGAAGTTGCGATTGGGTTGGCGACCCTGAGCGTCAAGAATGCGCTTTACGGCATTGAGCATCTCGGTGTGATCAAATGGTTTTGGAATGTAATCCACTGCCCCCATGCGCATGGTATCCACCGCTGAGCGCAGGCTGGCATAACTGGTCATGATCAGCACAGGGACTTCGCCAGCCATTTTAATCAGGTCCGTACCGGGTGCTCCCGGCAAGCGCAGGTCGCTTATGATCAGTGCAAAATCGTTGAGCTGGAACTGGTTGGTGGCATCCTGAATATTGCGGGCTTCGCTGACATCATAGCCTTCGCGTGAAAGCAGTTTTTTCAGTGAAGAGCGAATTACCTCTTCATCTTCGACAATGAGAATTGGACGCATTGGTAACATCTGGTAACAAGGTGACCGACAAGTGTTACCTGATGAACCACGAAGATCAAGCCCTTGGCAAAATCACAGTGACTCGGGTGCCACTGTTTTTGGTAACGGGACTCTCAATGAGCAGGTCGCCTCCATAACTGCGCACCATGCTGTACACAAGTGAAAGCCCCAACCCGGTGCCTTCTCCAGCTTCTTTTGTGGTGTAGAACGGCTCCAGAACCTGTTCAAGTTTGTTGGTGGGAATGCCGCTGCCCTGATCGGTGACAGCAACATGCACTTCGTTTCCATGAGTTTGCGCAGATATTTCGATAGGTGCGCCTGGTTCACTGGCATCGCGAGCGTTGCTGAGCAGGTTCAGGAACACTTGAATCAGCTGGTGTGGGTCACTGCGCACCAGCAGGTCTTTGGCCAGCTGTACCTGACAGTTGAGACTGTTGTGTTGCATTTGCAGTTTCAGCAACTCAAGAGCCTGCTGAACAGTGTCGTACAGGGATACTGCTCTGGGTTGTATCTGGTGTTCGTTACCGGAACGGGAAAAGTCGATCATTGAGCGAACAATGCGGGTGATGCGCTCGGTCTGTGTGAGGATCTGTTGTGCGGCAGTGCGTACCTCTTCGTCTTCACTGTCCAGTTTAATGTCCTGGGCCAGGCAGGCGATACCGGTTACCGGGTTGCCGATTTCATGGGCGACACCCGCAGCGAGTCGGCCAACGGATACCAGTCGCTCGGTGTGAGCGAGTTTTCGAGTGCTCTGGAGTGGGGCTGTGACATCCTCGATCAGAATAACCTGCTCACCATTTTGCTGGCCACTTTGCTGAACAGCTGACTTATGCAGGTTGATCCACAGTGGGCGCTCCTGAATGCGGACCTCCTGGGCAAACAGGTGTAATTGTTTGTTGGTGGCCGCTTGCATTAATAATTCATTCCAGGGCGAAGGCAAGCTGTCGAGCGAAGTACCTATGGCATGGTCGATGGAAATGCCGGTCAGTTTGGCCAGTGCACGATTCCAAAGAACTACTTCACGGCTGTCATCAATAGCGCAGGCACCCAGAGGCAGCTGCTGAAGTATCTGCTGTTGGTGAATGCGCAACTTGTTTAATTCAGCGGCAAGGCCGGAGAGTTCGTTTTGATGTCTGGCCAGCTGTGATTCAAATGAGTAGAGGTTTTGCTGCCTTTCAATCTGCTCGCTCAATGGCATGATAAGCGCCATGAGTTGCTCGGCTTGTAAGACCCCAAGGGGCTTATAAAGAAATTTCTCCAGCTCCTCACGCAGCATGCGCCAATCAAGGGGGCGTAAATCATCATGTGACAGATTCAGTTTCTGGCGTGACAGTCTCAGCGCCTGATCAGCGGCTACTTCACCTATCCACTGGGAAAGGGACGTTTGTAATTCGTTCATATCGCAACTGTCAGATGCCAGGCGTTTTGGCGCTACAAGCTCGTCCAGCATGCAGGCCTGGGCATTCATGATTTCCGCCGAATCAGTTTGAGTCAGCCGGGATACCATGATGGCGATACAAAAGTTGAACGCCATGGATGTCATTAGCCAGTCAATCCAATACGAAATGCCAAAATGTATGCCCTGCTCATTACCGAAAGGGCTCCAGAAGCTGGTGCCGATGAATAACGGTATGAACAGTCCTGCAAACCATAAAATCAGCCCGCACGATAGCCCTGCGATAACGCCTTTCCGGTTGAGGAAAGGTACGTAAAGTGCCGCCAGGACTCCCGGAGTCAACTGCGCTACGCCGACAAAGCTGACCAGCGTCAGGGTAGTGATACTGGTGGTCTGTAACCAATGTGTGGCTATAAAAGCCAGTGCCAGTAATATCGCGGCGGCAAATTGCTGGTGGCGAGTGATCTTTTGCCAAAGTGTTTTTTGGGGAGACACGGGTAAGCGCAAACTGTATTGGGCAACTGGTTGGATCAAGGACTGGGATATGGTGATGGTGGCGACAGTGCAGATCATCAACCCTGCCAACGAAAGCATTTCATATAACCCTGAAACCTCCAGGCTGGATGCCAGGGCCAGTGGGTAAAGTTGTAGGGGTGTAGTCAGTTGCTGGGCGAGGCCTGCCCATATCAGCGGGAACATGGTTAAGGATGCCACCAGGAGTAGCAATGGCAGTAACCAGCTTGTCAGGGTGGTGCGCTGGCGGGAAGCCCCGGCTTCTGACTGCTGATGGTAGAAATGCGGTAGTGTCAGGCTGGCCAGCAAAAACAAGCTGATCAGTCCGTAGTTATATTCAGAATTATGGGTTAACTGCACCTGCCCCCTTTCCCTGGCCCAGTAATCCATCTCTGCAGCGCTGCCAAAAACCTGCACGATGATAAGGATGGTTGCAGCAATCAGTGTGACAAGGGCCAGTAATACGCCTATGGCGAGGATTAATTTGAGTTTGGTCTGTCGTTTCGGGTGACACCCCAGCCAGGTAGTGATGGCGACCACTAAAATTGTATACATGCCAGCACTGAGGCTGTTCTCTGCCGGAATTAATGGCTGTTGAGAGAGAATTTGTCCGGCGATCAAAAGTTGGCCGGAAAGTAATGGCAGGCAGCTGGCTAGCAGGGTGAATGTCGCTAGTGGCCCGATTATCTTTCCGCGGTAACGGTAACTGAACAAATCGCTGAACGTGGTTAATTGACGATCATGTGCTGCCCATTGCAGTGGGCGGATAACCATAGGGCCAAACAGAAAAAGGACACTGAATACAATGATTGCCAGAATGGCACTAAACCCGAATCGTCCACCCATCTCCGGAAGCCCAAAAAACATAATCGCCCCCAAGCCACCAAATAACAGCAGTGATTGCAGTGTGGGGTGAGTGTGCAGTTGTCGTTTGGCTATGGGTGTCATCAGGAAGTAGAGGGCCAAAAGCACCGCCAGAAACAGTGTGATCAGGTAAGTATTCATGGTGGTGCTAGGGCCTTTGTCTTCGATGCATCAGCAAGGCGGCAATAATCATTACCAACCAGGCGAGATAAGGGCGTAGCCAGCTACCGCCAGGTTCGGTGATCCACTGGAAGGCCAGTGGGGACACCACGCATGCCAGCAGGATAAGCAGGGCGACAAATCGATAATTGAGCATGGTTGGATGGTAAAGAAGGGCGTCTGTTTACGCAATTGGTGTTAACAGGCCCTAATAGCCCTTAAGCAGTTATCAAAAACCGGCTGGTGCCGGAATTTCCGAACCGGTGGGAATCTGTTGGCGGTTCCAGTGTGTGCTGGCCCAGTCCAGCAGTTCTGTGCAGTTGCCAAACTCCAGCTCTTCAGGGGGGGAGTGGTTCAGCCAGTGCAAGGCGATTAACAGGTTGTGAAAAGCCTGGTCTGCTTCAATTGCGGAAGCGAAATTCTGCTTGCTCAGCTTTTGGCCATCCGGATTAATGGCAACGGGAATATGGCCATATTCCGGAATAGCTTCGTCAGCGCGAAGCAGTTGCATTAAAAAAATCTGTCTGGGAGTGGAGTTCAACAGGTCGCTGCCGCGAATCACGTGGCTGATATTCTGAAACAGATCATCTACTGCGCAGGCCAGCTGGTAGGCAAACAGGCCGTCCCGACGCCGCACGACAAAGTCGCCCTCCACGCTGAGATCCCATTGCTGAGGCCCCTGCCAAAGGTCATTGAACTCGATCGCCGGATACATTTCGGTGTTTACCCGCAGGGCAAAGCTGGAATCATCGGGCAACGTTCGCTGACGGCAGTGGCCGTTATAGCGTCCGCCCATGGCCTTGATGTCCTGACGAGTGCAGTCGCAGCGATAAACCAAACCATCGTCTTGCAATTGTTGTAATGCTGCGAGATAGGCGTCATCGCGATTGCTTTGATAAAACACGCTTCCATCCCAGTACAGATGATGCGCTTCGAGTTGCGACAAAATAGTATCGGCCGCCCCTGCTACCTCCCGTGGCGGGTCGATATCATCAATGCGCACCAACCATTGGCCACCCACATGGCGGGCATCCAGATAGCTCGCCAATGCGGCGACCAGGGATCCAAAATGCAGTGGGCCGGATGGAGTAGGGGCAAATCGCCCTATGTAATTGGAGTGGGACACAACAGCTTGCCACAGGTAAAAGAAAGGGCGGTATTACCGCCCTTTCAATAGATCGCAATCAATCAGCCGCCGACAGTCTGGCGCTCTTTGATTTCGTCGAGGGTTTTGCAGTCCACACACAGGTTAGCGGTGGGACGTGCTTCCAGACGACGAATGCCGATTTCGATGCCACACTGATCGCAGAAGCCATAATCGTCAGCTTCAATACGCTCTATGGTGCTGTCGATTTTCTTGATCAGCTTGCGCTCGCGATCGCGAGTACGCAGCTCCAGGCTGAACTCTTCTTCTTGGGTGGCGCGGTCTGCAGGATCCGGAAAGTTGGCCGCTTCGTCTTTCATGTGGGTAACAGTGCGGTCGACTTCTTCCATCAACTCCTGTTTCCAGGCACGCAGCAGAGCCTTGAAGTGCTCTCGCTGCTGTTCATTCATGTACTCCTCGCCTTTTTTCTCTTGATAGGGTTCATATCCGTGAAGAGATACTGAGGTGGTTGCGGATTTTTTGCTGGGCATCACTCTTTTCCCGTTTCCCGTTGTTCTGTAAAACAGCCGTTTATAGATGGGCTGGCGCTAATTTGCAAGCATAATTGCAGATGATTGTTACATCCTTGCGGTTTCTGAAGCAGCATTTAGGGGTTAGACTGCACTTTTACGGTTTATTTCAATAAGGACTCAAAACCCGATGCGATTTGCACGCAGGACCGAAACCATCCGTTCATTCAAGGCTATGGATATTCTGGCGGCCGCCGTCAGGCTCCAGGAGCAGGGGCGAGACATTATCCGAATGGAAGTAGGGGAGCCAGCATTTCCGCCTCCACAGCCGGTGGTAGAGGCCGCCCAGAAAGCATTGCTGAGTGGACGCAACGGTTATACGCCAGCCTGCGGCATAATGCCTCTGCGCGAGGCGATTGCCGGCCTCTATCAGCGTCGCTACGGCGTGGTGATAGATCCACAACGGGTGATTGTCACAACCGGTAGCAGCGCGGCGCTGGGCATGGTTTGCGAGCTGCTACTTAATGCTGGTGATGGCTTGTTGTTGTCTGACCCTGGTTACCCGTGTAATGCCAATTTTGTGCGTCGGCTGGAAGCTGAGCCCCAACTGGTACCGGTCGAGGCCGCCAATAATTTCCAGCTTACTGCCGAGTTGGTGGAGCGTTACTGGCAACCCAATACCCGGGGTGTGATGGTCGCTTCGCCAAGTAACCCTACCGGTGAAATTATCACCCGCGACAACCTGATTGAGCTGCACCAGTTCACGTCACAGCGAGATGCAGCTCTGGTGGTGGATGAGATCTATCACGGCCTCACCTATGGCGACCTTGATGTGCCTTCGGTGCTGGAACTGGCTGACGATGCCTATGTGATCAACAGTTTTTCAAAATACTTTGGCATGACCGGTTGGCGACTGGGTTGGGCCGTGGTGCCGGAAGATGCTGTTGAGCGTATCAATAAGCTGGCACAAAACTTTTATATTTCCTGTCCAAGCCTTTCACAGCACGCCGCTTTGGCGGCATTGACTCCGGAAACGGAAGCGATATTAGTGGAGCGCCGTGAAGAGTTTCATAAACGCCGCGATTTTCTGGTGGCTGGTCTTCGCAATATTGGCTTTCGAATTGATCACCTGCCGGCGGGTGCTTTTTACGTATATGCGAACGTTTCTGACCTTACAGACGATGGTGAGGCACTGTGTTGGAAAATGCTTAACGAACAGGGTGTTGCTTTTACGCCGGGGACGGACTTTGGTGAACACTTGGCCAATCAATATGTTCGCTTTACCTACACTGAGACAATGCCTCGCCTTGAAGAAGCGTTGGAGCGATTGGCTAAAGGAGTGCAGAGCCTGTGAAGTTTGATCCGCCATTGGAAAGTGGCATTTTATTAAAACGCTATAAACGTTTTCTGGCCGATGTTAAACATGAACAGGGTGAATTTACTATTCACTGTCCCAATACCGGTTCGATGAAAAACTGTCTGGCGGAAAACGGTAAGTGCTGGTTTTCTCGCTCCGACAACGCAAAGCGAAAATACCCCTGTACCCTGGAAATTACTACCACACCGGACGGGCACCTTGCGGGGGTCAATACGGGGCGGGCTAATAGCCTGGTTCGCGAAGCTATTGAAAATGGCGTAATTGCCGAACTGCAGAATTACGAACATATTCGCAGCGAAGTGAAATACGGTGAAGAAAACAGCCGCATCGATTTTTTGCTGGAGCGTGATGGCGAGCGTTGTTATGTGGAGGTGAAAAACGTCACGCTTGGAATAGGTGATGGACTTGGCCTGTTTCCCGATGCAGTCAGCACTCGTGGCAGTAAACATTTGCGGGAGCTCAAGCAGATGGTAGAGCAGGGCCATCGTGCGGTACTGCTTTTCTGTGTGCAACACACTGGTATTGATCGTGTTGCTCCAGCAGATGAGATCGATCCGGAATATGGCGCTACGTTGCGTGAAGCGGTTGCGGCGGGTGTAGAAGTGTTGGCTTATCGAGCATCGCTTTGCGCTGAGGAGATCGTGCTGATGGAGCGAATTCCGTTTGAATGCCAGTGAAAAATCTTGACTGAATTGGAGGCGGTGGTTCAAATATCCCCTTCTCCCGGAACATCTGATACACCGGTCTTCAAAGCGTTACCTCTATTACATTCCTATACTTTCCTTTGTCATCACGAATATTGAAAAATATTCGTAGGTATTGTTTTTGGTACGTGTATGTAATGTGGCGACTCAGAACGAGAGTGGAATGGTAGTTGGCGATCAGGACAATATCGTTGCTTTTGCCGGTAAAAAAGAAGAACGAAAACAGTTGCTTGCGCGCATGTTTCGTGAGCATGGGCAGGTGTTGCGTGCGTTTTTGTTGGCGCGTATGGGCGACAGTCCAGACGTGGATGATATTATGCAGGAAGTATTTCTACGTCTTTCGCGAATGGAAGATATTGATGGTCGTTTGTCCCATGAATTTCGTGAAAATCGCTCATTTATCCTAACGATAGCCAACAACCTGGTTGTAGACCTCTCTCGCAGCAAAGTTATTCGTCGACGCTACCAGCAGTCCGAACAAGGGTTGGATGGTGAAAAGCAGGTAGAGGCTACACCGGAAATAATTGCTGATTACAGAGAGCGGCTTGAGCAGGTGGAGCGGGCTATTTTAAGTCTGCCGCCGGTATGGCGAAAAGCTTTTGTGATGAACCGTTTTAAGCATTTAAGTTACAGGCAAATTGCTGTCGAGATGGGTGTATCCCCCAGATCGGTAGAAAAATACATAGGACACGCATTAGCCAAGATTCGGCGGCTAGTGGGTGCCCTTGAGGAGATTGAATAATGGCGACATATAAAGCGAATGGAGAAATCGCTAAACGTGTGGCAGAGGACTTTGCCCGGATTCTTTCTGCGGAAGTGAAAGAAGAAGAAGGACGTCAGTTATTCGAAAAGCAGTTGAAAGATAGTCCTTACAAAGAAGAGTTTGAGACGCTTGGAGCACTGCTTGCTGATATTGAGTCTTTAGGCAATTCAGAGCGAATTCTAAGCATTGCAGATGCGCCTCTTCCACCTGTTTCTGAATCCGGATTTAAATTTTGGAAGGGAGTGGCGATTGCGGCAAGCCTGCTACTGATGATGGGAGTTGGCTTCTGGGTGATGCACGGAGAATTTTTGAGGGAGACGCCTGAGGGGCGTATAGACCGATATCTGACAGCTATTGGCAAGCAGCGGGAGATAGCCCTGTCAGATGGTACTCAGGTTGCTCTTAATACAGGATCAGAATTACTGGTTAGCCTCACAGATGGACAGCGCTCATTAACACTGGTTCGAGGCGAAGCATATTTTGATGTGGCCAGAGACCCCGAGCGGCCTTTTACGATTGATATTGGCGATCAGGTTATAACGGTGTTGGGTACTGCATTTGGTGTTAGACGTGATCCTGGCAGTATCACTATCGCGGTGGAGCAGGGGAGGATTGTGGTTCACAAATCTGGTGAGGCTGTCTCGGAAAATGTTTCTTCTGAGCAATTGGGATCAGAGTCCATCGGGAAATTGCCTGCTTTTTCACAGTATGTTTTAGAGCAGGGTGAGCAGTCGATTTACAATGATGATGCCGGGACAGTAGAGTTGTCGCGTTACGAATCGACACAGAAAGTGGCTGAGTGGCGCAGCGGCCTTCTAACCTTTAATCAGGAACCGTTATTTGATGTAGTAAAAGAGCTTAATCGTTATTCAGGGAAAAAAATTCTGATAGAAGACAAGTCAATTATTGATCTTCCTATCTCTGGGGTAATTCGAATTAATCGTATTGATGTGGCTGTACGTGGTCTTGAGGTTACCTCTAACATAAAAGCGAGACACTATTTTGATAGGATCGTTTTAGAGTCGAATTAAGGGTCTCCATCTAATGGATGTAAGTTGGGTGTTAAATTTTTTGAGATTATTTTAGTAGGTCTTTTATCTGAATCGTGTATTTGATGTTCTTCGCTAAAAAAGAGAGGAATACATACAAAATGATGAAAGAGGTGGGTATTTATGAAATTTTCGACTAAAAAAAAATTAGTTCTGGGGATGGCTCCTGCAATTGCACTGCTTGTATCGGGCGGTCTTTATGCAGAAGATATGGATAAATTCAAACTGGAAATTTCTTCACAAAGCGCAGATGCAGCTTTGCTGGAGTTGGGCAGGCAGACTGGCTCGGAAATTATGTTCAAACAAGGGCTTGATGTGCAAATGACATTGCCCGAATTGAAAGGTGAACACACCCTTGAAGCAGCTTTGAATACTTTGCTTCGTGGTACTGGTCTGACATACAGTTTTACTGCTGATGGATTGGTGGTGCTGGAGCAAGTTAAGCAGGAGGCAAGCGAAAGTAAAGAGGTCGAAGAAGTAGTAGTTACCGGTAGTCGTTTAAAAAATGTCACCACAGCATCACAAGTACAAATAATTACACGTGAAGACATTAAGCAACAAGGCCTGGGGTCCGTAGAGGATATTGTTCGTATACTCACTCAAAACGTAAGTAACGTGAATGCGGCCACTACCAATGATAACAGTATCACCGCGACAGGGGCACAAGGGCAGTCAGCTATCAACTTGCGTGGCTTGGGTACTAGTGCCACGCTAGTACTGGTAAATGGTCGCCGTTGGCCTCAGTCCTCTTTTTATGGGAACGGTACAGTAAACTTAAATGGTATTCCATTCAGTGCGATTGATCGGGTTGAGGTTTTGTTGGATGGCGCATCAGCTATCTATGGTGCCGATGCGCAGGCCGGTGTAATTAATTTCATAATGCGAAAGGATTATGTTGGCGGTGAAACTACAGCTCGTTACGAAGGTAGTCGTAATAATGGAAATATGTTTAGTCTAGAGCAAAATTTTGGCGTTAATTGGAATTCTGGACGCGCATTGTTGACGGTGAATTACAAGGAGAGTAAGCCGGTGAATTCAGTTAAAGCCGGGCTTACTACCTCAGATTTCACCTCTTTAGGAGGTAGTGACAATCGAGCGACGTATTATGCGCAGCCCGGGATTGTCAATTCTGCTGATTATACCCTTATCGGCTCATTGCCTGAGGGTGATGATGGTAGTGATGGTGTCGCAGGTAAGCTTTCGCCAGATAATGTGGTTCCGTTTGACCAGGCTAAAATACTGGGTAATCAGGCAACATCACTTTTTGAAAGCACGACAGCTTTTTTAACTGTTAGTCAGGAAGTTTTAGATTCAGTAGAGCTTTATGGCGAGTTAAGTTATTCGGCTAATGAGTCCACAAGCAGTTTTGGTGCACCTTATCTTTATTACACCCCCGTACCAACGACGAATCCTTACAATGATACTGGTGAAGAAGTATTGGTTACTACCATCTTTGCCACCGAGCTGCTTGCTGGCTTATTTGGTGATACTCGTGCATCAAGTGACCAAGATAGCTTGTCTTATACTTTGGGTGTAAAGGCTGCGTTGCCATTTCGAGACTGGGAGTTAGATTTTTCACTCAGTCGTTCTGAAGAAGACTTCTATTTTGCAGTTCCTCGCATGAATGATGCTCTCATGGCCCAACGATTGGCGGGCATTGATGAAGATGGTAATCCTCTACCTATTGAACAAATTGTTAATCCGTTTGGTGATGGTAGTGCGCAACACCCAGAGGCATTTGAAGGTTTAATGACTGTGCCAACGGATGGCTCATGGGCACCAAGTACAACAGGATCTGAAATGGATAGCTATCTATTGTCTGTTGAAGGCGGTGTGTTTGATCTTCCGGCAGGGGAGGTGCGGCTGGTAATGGGGACAGAGCATCGCACCGAAATTTTGGACTTTACGCAAGCTAACACTTTGGGGCTTTCGGTATTTGCACCAGAGCGTGAAGTGGAGTCGTATTTTGCTGAGCTGGGTGTGCCGCTTTTTGATGGGGTGCCTGGTATATATTCCCTGGACCTGAACGTTGCCTTGCGTCGTGACACCTATTCCTTCGAAGGGCCTTTCAACGGCCCAGATATGCCTTTTAGCAGTAAGGAGTTCACTCATACAGCGCCGAAACTAGAGCTGGCTTGGAAGCCAATTGAGTCGTTGAAGGTGAGAGCGAGTCAAGGTGAGTCATTCAGAACACCAACGCTACGTTCGTTGTTTAGTGAGCGGAGAGCTCCCTACATCGGATGGGACCCAATCGTTGATCCGTCGCGACCAGATTTGGGAGCTCAGACACCCCTTTGGACTACAGGGGGAAATCCTAACCTCAAACCTGAGACATCGGATAGTCTGTCCTATGGTTTTGACTGGGCACCTACTGGTGTATTGGAGGGGCTTTTCGTAAGCGTCACTCGAACCGAAATTGATATCGAGGGTATGCTTACCCGTTGGACAGAAGTCTTCTATGATGCACCAGAACTTTTGTTCGAAATTCCGGGAGTTGTTGATTACAACGCTGATGGTTCCATTAGGCAATTAAATTTCAGCTCGTTCAATTTGGCCAGCCGAACCAGTGAATCGACTGATATAAATGTTACTTATGACTTTGATACAGATGTGGGTTCGTTTCGAGCAGGGCTGAATGCCACTTATTATAGTGTGTTTAAAGATCAGCTTTCGGAAAAACATACCCCAAAATACGGTGATGGAAAGGATAATGGTCCTGATCGTATAAGAGTTCGCGGTTTACTGAGTTGGTTTAAAGATGATCTCAGTCTAAATTTTATTGCAAACTATAGCAGCAGCTATGAGCATAGTGGAGCTGGAATATATAGCCCTCAAAAGAAAATTAAATCTCACATGACTTATGATCTGACAGCTTCGTACTTGATGGAGGATTCTGGCTGGAAGTTTAATGGTGGTATCCGCGATGTATTTAACGCTGATTTTCCATTCTATGATGGCTTTGGGAGGCCGTGGGATCCCCGTCGTGTCGATACTCGTGGTCGACTCATGTATCTGGAAGTAAGTAAGTCATACAACCTTTATTAATTGCAATTGTTATTCTGCTTTCTTGAACTGATAGGGATGCAGATTTTTAAGCGCCGGGGGAGTACCCCGGCGTTGTAAGTTTGTCTGATAGTTTATGTATGTTCAGCATAGAGCTATAGGAAACCAAAAGTTGCATTGATTTTCGTATTGAGTATCGGATAGATATGTAATGAGTGGGGGTTATTACTTTATTTCTGTTGTTAATTCTAATGCTACCTTCTGCCGTATTTTCAAGGAGTTGGATCAAAACATCGAAAAGTTGGCTCTTCCCGAAACTAGCGAGTGAATACTGGTATCTGTAGTGGTGTCCGTGTACCCAAATGTAGTCAATGTGGGGGATGCTGATACCGTCACGGTAGTGATCAAGATGCGTATTCAGTCACACTGATGTGTGGGGCCGAGTACTCCTTATAAGACGGTCGAGTGGGCATTAGAGCTTCCTGAAGATGTTCGAAGGATTGGTTGTTGGCAGAAGCCACAATCACAATATTTAGCTGGATATTCGGATATTTTGATTTATCAAGGAGAGCAGGTATTTACCCATCAGTTGGTTGTCGATGATGCTCAAGGTGAACTAACTCTATTGGCGGTTTAGTTATCAAGCCTGCAATGAAGATATGTGTATGCGATCGACCGAAGTAACTATGACTGTGAAATAGCCCGTTTCGGCTGCCTTATATTCGGAGAGATTCTTAAATGAGAAAATACTTGGAGACTTTCAAATTAACCCTCAGTGGTGTGCTGACGATATTTGTAGCACTTCTATTGATGGGGTGTGCTAATCAAGTGAGTGCGGCTCCAGAGAAGTCCAGGCTAAGTATTTTGTATGTGGGATCGGATCCTAACAAGCCACTGAGTGATCGAGATAGGCGATTAACTGCTTTCCCTGAAAGAGTGGTTGAACTGCGTAAATCACGTTCACTGGACTTTGAGCAGTTTCTGAAGGAACACTTTGAAAAAGTATCGGTGGTTTACGGTGATACTTTTAAAGAGGGCATGAGTGCTAGTTACGATGTCACCATCATTGATGCCTATTTGCCCGCAATTGTGGAAAAGGGGGGGATGGTAGTTGATTCGGAAACTGGCGAACAGACTTATGTTCAACCCAAGTATCTGACCGAACAGTACAATGCTGCCATGGTGATGATTGGTGAGCCCTCGGCTTTTATCGGTGAAGGCCGTCAGCTGAAAATAGATCACCTTTGTTTGTGTCTGGATGCCCACGCTCACAGCATGAAATTAAATCACCCGATTTTCAATGTGCCATACAAAGTGGAAATTAATTACGAAGAGAGGGAAACACCGGGTAACTATAAAGCTCGATACACTGGCCGCCATTTGGGCGATACCATGCCCATGTGGCGTATGCAAATCGAAGGTTATGAGGACGGTAAAGGGTTTCCGGTTGGTTTGGTTTCCACTGGCTACGGTTTTGATAATGGTATTGATGCGGAATGGATCTCCAGTGGCACCTGTATCAAGGGAGTAGAAGCTATGGCGATTGGCCGTCATGCTAATTTTTTACACTGGGGATTTGCCGGAGCGCCTAGGTATATGACCGAAAGTGCTAAGTTGGCTTTCATCAATTCAATCCACTACATTGCTTCTTTCAAAGGGGCTAAACAGGTAACACGTAAAATTAAAGGTGTTAGGCTTAAAGGGTACAACATAGAGTCGCAGTGGATGGTATCGGATCAGGGGGCTGCTGCTTGGTTGGCATACATTGATGAGGCGCGCATCGAGTCTGTCCAGCGGAAAGCGGAGATTCAGGCTAAAAAAGAAGCTGGCGAGCCGTTAACAGACCAGGAAACCAGGTTGCTTGAACTTCCAGATCAACCTAAAGAAACCCGTGCTTGGACTATCCAATATGAGTCAGATCACCTGAAGGAAAAATTTGGCCAGAATTGGGCCGCCTACGAGAAATACTACGCTGAAAATATGGATTATTTTTATCCTTCCGCTGATCAGTGGCATGAGAAAGATCTGGATGAAGATGCCAAGTCGCTGGGTATTGCAGTCGGTAATTTGGGATTGTTAGAAGCAGCCGTGGGTATGCTTGTGAAAGGAGAACAAGTCGATATGGCCAATCGTATTCTGAATCGATATACCAATGAGTCTTTCCAGAGTGCTACGGAATGGAGTGCTTGGCTGAAAGCTAACTATGAGCGCCTGTATTTCTCGGAAGGTGATGGTTACAAATTTATTGTTCTTCCTGAGGGTTAGCAGTCCTCTCATTTCAATTATATAGGGAGAATCTCAAGGTATTAATTTGGCACTGTCCTTTGAGGCTTCCTCAGCAACGGGAATATATGAAAATAAATCATTGACTCTGGTTGTATATTGGAAATGAATTAAGTGTATAGGGTTTACGCCCTATGTGATGGTTAATGTAGGGCTGAAAATAGAATATTTTTAGATTTTTATAAAAAAGGAAGAGAGATATATGAAGAAAGTAATGAATGTTGGACTTTTTCTGGCGCTTATAGGGAGCTGTGAAGTTTTGATCGCTGGAAAAAACAAATGGGATGTCTCTTTTGAGCAAGGGTACGGCGTTGAAAAGTATAAAAGATATCAGCCGATGGGAACTCCAAAAGGTACTGAAGTAATTCTTGAAAAGCAACCTAATGGTGCCTTGGTGGGCTTTATTCAGTTGCCATTGGAAGCTGGTAAGGGGCGGATGGTAAAGCTAACTGAAAGTAGAACTGGAAAAGGGTATGACCGGTTGGTTGTTGATACTGATAACAACGGGTCTCTTGATAATGATGTGGTTTTGTCGACTGAGATTAGTGTCGGGAGGAATGCTTATTGGTCTACTTTCTCATCAAGTTTGCGGGTGATGTACTCGGCTGGCAAAGTTGATTTCACTCGAGAATATCCGGTGGCGCTGTGGGCTGCTACTGACGACCTGACTAAAGCGCCTGACACATTACGATTTTCTTCCCAAGGGTTTCTTATTGGTGAAGTACTGATAGAAGATGTTAGACATTATGTGACATTGTCGGACTCGAAAAATGATGGAGATTATGGTGGTAAAGGAGATATTTGGTCAGTGCGGGCAGCTACGGAGATGGAATCAAATCGTTCCTCTCGGTACATTGGTGACTTTGTCTGGTCTGGTGATAACGCTTATCTCTTAACCTTAAGTGATAGTTCTGCTCGAGAGGGTATTCTTCGTGCTCATAACCCCGGAATTACAAAAAAGGATGATTTGATCAAGCGTGATCCATACCACTTTGATCGTCAGGCCAAGCGTGCAGCAAAACCGGTGCAATTTAGTCACGATATTGAAGCTAGTATCAAGCAGGCACAAGCAGAAGGTGCTGCTTACTTTATCGATTTTGAAACCACTTGGTGCGGCGCTTGCAAGCAAATGGATGCGATGGTCTATGTTGCCCAGGAAGTCGTTGATGTGGCCAGTGAAATTATTTGTATTAAAGCTGATGGTGATGAGGAAGGAGCCTTAATCGAGAAATACAGTGTGGAGGCATACCCAACGGGTATTTTATTTTCCGCAGAAGGCAAGGAAATCGCCCGTTTTGTCGGTTATCAGAGTGTGGCTGAGATGAAGGCGTTTTTTCAGCAGGCTGCAAAGAAATAATTTTGGTTTTGGAAGGGGCGCTCTGGTATAAATAAACCAATCAGGATCATTTTTCCAGGTGTGCCCCTGTGTGGCTGAGATCATTAATTGCTTCGGGCTTTCATGGTTCCGCAGAAGCTGTAAAACTACTCAAATAACTCACGCAGATATTTGAAAATCTTACGGCTCGCCGCAGGCGGCTTTTGCTGTGACTGCTCTTTTTGAGCCTGACGAATCAACTGGCGCAATTTTTGGCGGTCGGCATCCGGTTGTTCTTCCAGCAGTGCCGTGACGGCGTCATCACCTTCTTCGATCAAGCGATCGCGCCACTCTTCCAGTTGGTGGAAATGTTGACGAAAGCCACGGCTTTGCAGCTGCAGGTTTTCCATTTGCTGGCGGATTTCGGTGACATCTATGTCGCGCATTACCTTGCCAATATATTGCAGCTGGCGACGACGACCCTCGCGGTTTTTCAGGCGACGGGCCAGCATAATGCCTTCGAGTAGCACATCCGGCAGGTCAAATTTTTCCAGCTGTTTTTCAGGCAGGTCGACAAGATCCTCACCCAGTTTTTGCAGGGCGAGCATGTCTCGCTTCATTTCGGATTTGCTGACCAGGATTACCTCTTCAGGTTCGTCCGGGTCTTTGCCGTAATCTTCAGGAAAATCAATCATTGTTCAGCGTTACTCAAGGAATAAGGTCTCAGGGAATAAGGTAGAGGCTGGCGAGGCCCAGGAAGGCAAAAAAGCCCACCACATCAGTAATGGTAGTCAACACCACGCTGCCTGCCAAAGCGGGGTCGATATTCATGCTTTTAAGGGTGATCGGCAGCACTGCGCCGGCCACGGCCGCGGTGATCAGGTTAATGACCATGGCAGCGCCTATCACCATGCCAATATCGGGGTTGTAAAAAGCACCGGCAACGGCGCCCATGACGGCCGCCCACAACAGGCCGTTGATCAGGCCGACGCCAAATTCTTTGTTAAGCAGCCATCCGAGGTTGCTTCGGCCGACCTGGCCTTGTGCCATACCGCGAATCACCACAGTCAGGGTCTGGCTGCCGGCAACCCCGCCCATGCTGGCGACAATCGGCATCAGTACGGCCAGGGCAACTATATCTTCAATCGTGGCATCGAATTGTTTGATCACAATTGCCGCGAGAATGGCGGTCAACAGGTTGATGCCCAACCAGATTGCCCGGCGCGGGGCGGTGCGGCGTACCGAGCCAAAGGTGTCTTCTTCGTCACTCAAGCCTGCCAGACCGAGCAGGGAGTGGTCAGCCTCTTCGATAATTACGTCTACCACGTCGTCAATGGTGATTCGGCCCAGTAGCTTGCCTTGTTCGTCCACTACAGGCGCAGATACCAGGTCATGGCGTTCAAACAGGTGAGCTACTTCACGATCAGCCATGGTGGCAGGAATTGCCTGTACGTCGGTGAGCATAATCTCCCGAACGGTAGTGTTAGGACCGGAAGTAAGCACTTTTCGCAGTGGCAAAACACCCAGAAAGGTGTCGTTTCGATTGACGACGAACAGGTTGTCTGTGCCGCTAGGCAGTTCTTCGTGGCGGCGCAGAAAGCGCAGTACCACATCCAGTGTGAGGTCCGGGCGTACGGTGATGGTGTCGGTATCCATCAAGCCGCCAGCGGTATCCTCGTCGAAATTCAGAATACTTTCGATGCGATGACGGTCTGCACTGGTCATTGATTCCAGCACTTCCGAGATTACCCGGTCAGGCAATTGCTGGAGAATATCGGCTACGTCGTCGACGTCGAGGCCTTCGGTCAGGTCAACGAGCTGCTGGCTGTCCATGCGCAACAGGAATTGGCGCTGGACATCTTCTTCCAGTTCCTGCAGTACCTCACCTTCAAACTCTTTATCAACCAGCTCCCAGAGTACATGACGCTCTTTGGGGGGAGAGGCTTGGATCAGGTGGGCAATATCCGGCGGAGAAAGCGAGTTGAGCATGTGCTGGGTATGACTCAGCGTGCCGGAATCCAGGGCTTCGCTGATACGATCCAGATGCGCAAGATGATTGGACGAATCCTTCGCAGGCTGCATCGTTTCCCCCGGTGGTTGTGATGATTTATTTGGTGTCCAGTTTACTGATTTTGAAGAAAAATTTATAGCGCTGAATTACTGCGAGAAGATCGGTAATGCGCTTGATGAGTGGGTCAGTGGGATAAAATGTGAGTTATTGCTCTTCACCAAAGCAGTCGGCGATAAGGGCGTCAATGGCAGCGAGAGCATGTTTTTCATCCCTGCCATCGATCTCCCACTCTAGTACGGTGCCTTTACTGGCAGCCAGCATCATTACGGCCATGACGCTTTTTGCGTCGACCAGTTTCCCGTTGTGCCCGCAGCGAATGGTGCTGGCAAACTGGTTCGCTGTTTGGGCGAGCTTGGTGGCTGCTCGAGCGTGCAGGCCCAATTTGTTGATGATGGTCAGTTCGGTATTGATCATGGGCTCTATTGATGCCGGCCGATGCTGAATTTGTCAAGTTCCAGTCTGGCCCTAGTCGAGCTCGCGATGACGAACCTGCACCGGATTGCTGAGTCTTTTCTTGAAGTATTCTGCCAGTTTGTTGCTCAGGTAAACGGAGCGGTGCTGACCGCCAGTACATCCTATAGCGACGGTCAGATAGCTGCGGTTATTGGCCTGGAACTTGGGGATCCAGCGTTCCAGGAATCCGGTGATATCGGCAAACATATGTGCGACATCTACTTGTGCTTCCAGAAAGTCCACTACGGGTCGATCCTGACCGGTAAAGGCCCGAAGCTCGGCTTTCCAGTAGGGATTGGGTAGGCAGCGGGCGTCAAAAACAAGGTCCACGTCCACCGGCACACCGCGTTTAAAACCAAAGGACTCAAACAGGATTGTCATGTCGCCCCTGGTATCCGGGGAAACCTGTTTTTTGATCAGGTCCCGCAACTGGTGCAGGGTCATTGAGGTGGTATCTACCACGCGATCGGCGATCATGGCGATGGGTTCGAGAATTTCCCTTTCCCAGTCGATAGACTCCTTTAAGCCAAGGTGCGTGGTGCTGAGCGGGTGCTTGCGGCGTGTTTCACTGAAGCGTTTAAGCAGGGTGGTATCGCCTGCATCGAGGTAGATTACCTCGTAATTGACGCCAGCAGCCTTGAGTTGATCGAGGATGCCGGGAAAGTGCTCCATGTCATCAATCAGGTTGCGGGCGTCAATGCCAACAGCCACCTGAAGGTCTTCTGGCTCGTTGCTGCTTTTCAGCTGTTCAAACAGTGCCGGTAGCAGGCCTGCCGGCAGGTTATCAATGCAGGTAAAACCTACATCTTCCATTACATGTAACGCTGTACTTTTCCCCGACCCTGAACGGCCGCTGATTACTACCAAGCGCATTTCACAATCCTTGTTATTCTTTTTGAATGTTTATTAGGCTGCCCGGTTAACTGTAGCAGCACGATACAGCTCGTCATCGCTTTGCGCAGATCGAAGTTTCGCCCGTTGAGCAGGATCCTGCAATAGTTCGGCGATATTTGACAGGGTGACGAGATGTTCGTCGTTGTGTTCCTCAGGAACCACTAGTGCAAATACCAGATCCACCGGCTGACCATCTATGGAGTCAAAATCAATGGGCTGCTCAAGTTTCAGCAAAATGCCATTGGTTTGGTCAAAGCCGGGCAGGCGGCAGTGGGGAATGGCAACGCCTTCCCCAATGCCAGTGCTGCCAAGTCGCTCCCTGGCCAACAGTTGCTCAAATAGTATTTCGGCATTGGCATAGGGACTTTTCTCTGCCAGGAAATGGGCGAGAAATTCCAGCAGTCTTTTTTTACTGCCAGCTTTGGCGCAGCAAAGCGTGCGATCGGGAGCGAGGATTTCTGAAATTAGCATTGTTGCTGTAACTGTTCCGAGTGGTCGTATTAGCGACCGCGTTGTTTCTGTTTGTGCTTGATCAGTTGTCGATCCAGCTTGTCCACCAACATATCGATGGCGGCGTAAAGGTCTTCGTGCTCACTGTCGGCAAACAATTCGCCACCACTGACATGGACGGTAGCTTCGGCTTTTTGAACCAGCTTGTCGACAGTGAGAATAACGTTGGTGGTGGTAATACGGTCGCTGTGTCGCTGCAGGCGATCCACTTTATTGGTGACGTAGCTTTTGATGGGATCGGTAACTTCAAGGTGGTGTCCGCTGATGTTGAGTTGCATTGTATGCTCCTTATCTCAGTGCAGTGAACTGCGGTGACTATTAGTCAACAGGCCCTGGGCTTTTGCAGCGAGCCGACTATTGCCTGCGCTGGTACCGTTTGCGTTCGCTCGACGAAGGTATGTTAAGACTTTCGCGATACTTGGCGACGGTGCGCCGGGCAACCTGAATACCTTTTTCTTCAAGTATAGTGGCCAGTTTGCTATCGCTCAGCGGTTTGGCCGGATTCTCTTCTGAAATCATTTTTTTCAGCATAGCGCGTATTGCGGTAGATGAACACTGTCCTCCACTTGCTGTGCTGACATGACTCGAAAAGAAGTACTTCAGTTCATAGATCCCTTTGGGGGTGTCAATGTACTTTTGGGTTGTGACCCTGGAGATGGTGGATTCATGCAATTCCAGGCGGTCAGCAATGTCTGCCAGTACCATCGGTTTCATTGCTTCCGGACCCTGTTCCAGGAACCCCTGCTGGGACTCGACGATGGCTGTTGCCACTCTCATCAGGGTTTCATTGCGACTCTCAAGGCTTCGCAGGAAGGTGCGTGCTTCTTGCAGGTTATCGCGCAAAAAGCGGTTTTGGTCACTGCTATCTGCCCGGCGGATGAGTTGGGCGTAGCTTTGATTGATGCGGATGCTGGGGGTGATGTCGTTGTTGAGCGACACTTGCCAGCATTCGTCTTTACGGCTGACCCGTACATCGGGAACGACATACTCGATATCGTTGCTTTGAATAGCATCGCCGGGCCGTGGTGAGAGTCTCTGGATCAGATCTACCGCAGATTCCACGTCTGCAGTTGGCAGGCCGGTTCTGCGCTCAATCTGTCGATAATCGCGGCTTGCGATCAGGTCGAGGTGGTCATTAACCAGTTTGCGAGCCTCGGCCAGAAATGGGGTATCTGATGGCAACTGTCCCAGCTGTATCAGCAGACACTCCCGAAGGCTACAGGCGCCGACGCCGGGCGGGTCAAACTGCTGGATTCTGTGCAGTACCGCTTCGACTTCATCCAGCTCTACCGGGTCTTCTTCGTCAACTTCTGATTGCAGGCCCTGCCAAATCTCGTTGATGGGCAGCTTCAGGAAGCCATCCTCGCCTATGCCATCAATAATGTTGGAGCCGATGATGCGGTCCCGGTCGGACAGGTGAGAGAGGTTTAGCTGCCACAGCAGGTGATCCTGAAGGGATTCGGTAACGGTTTGCACGCTATCAAAGTCGCGGCTTTCTCCGTTAACCGGGGTGTTGCTGCCGGAGAGTCCTGCAGTAGCCTGGAAAATATCGTCCCAGTTGGCGTCGACCGGCAGGTCATTGGGTATTTCGTTGCTCCAGTCGTCTACGCCATCAGCATTTGATGTGGAGCTTGATTCGGAGGACTCCTGGGAGTCGTCGCTTGTCGACCCGGCGTGGTCATCTTCTTCGGCGAGTTCCAGCAACGGATTTTCGTACAGGGCCTGTTGAATCTCCTGTTGCAAGTCGAGCGACGACAACTGCAGCAGCTTGATAGCTTGCTGAAGTTGAGGCGTCATTGCCAGGTGTTGTCCGATTTTGAGTTGCAGGCTCTGTTTCATGTACGACTTAGACTACGAGAAAACGCATGTTCTTGAATGGTGCTTCAGTGTAGCGCCGCTATTGCTGCTGGTGCAACGATTGAACCGGGACGGGCTTATCAAAGCTGAAAGTTCTCACCCAGGTACACATTGCGTACTTGCTGGTTTGAGAGAATGGCTTCAGCGCCACCCTCGGCAATGACACGGCCTTCCCCGACAATATAGGCTCGCTGGCAGATATCCAGAGTTTCACGTACGTTGTGGTCGGTGATTAATACACCAATGCCTTTGTCACGAAGATGACGAATAACGAACTTGATGTCATTGACCGAAATCGGGTCAACACCGGCAAAAGGTTCATCAAGCAGAACAAACTGTGGCTCGGTGGCCAGTGCCCTGGCGATCTCAACTCGACGTCGTTCACCGCCGGAAAGGCTCATGCCCAGGCTGGTGCGAATGTGGGTGATGTGGAACTCTTTGAGCAGCTCTTCCAGCTTCTCTTTGCGTTGTTTGCGATTGAGATCTTTGCGTGTCTCCAGAATCGCCATGATGTTGTCCTGAACACTCAGGCGGCGAAAGATGGAGGCTTCCTGTGGCAGGTAGCCGATTCCTTGACGTGCGCGGCCATGCATCGGCTGTTTTGTGATGTCTTCGCCATTGATGGTGATGGTGCCACCACCCTGTGCAACCAGTCCGACAATCATGTAGAAACAGGTGGTCTTGCCGGCGCCGTTGGGGCCCAGCAGGCCTACGATTTCACCGCTGTGAACCTTGAGGGTTACGTCCTTGACGACCGGGCGACGCTTGTAGGACTTGGCGAGATGGCGGGCTTCAAGAGTCGCCATCTTTTTCTTCCTTTTGTTTTTGTGGCGGGAAAACGGTTTTTACGCGCTCATTTTTACCGGCGGACATGCCACCAGTTGAGAGGTCGTAAAGAATGCTGTCACTGGTTAACAAGCTGCCATCTTCACGAGTGATATTGGCATCTTTAGTGAGTTCAATTTTTTCGTTTGAGTGGTCGTAAAAAATTGTATTGGCAGTGGCCACAACAAGGCCTTCTTCCGGATTGATTTCTTGCTGGAAACGAGCTGGCTGACCGTTGCAGGTGAGGCTTTCAATCGTTCGTTCGTTGGTCTCGTGGTTTACTGCCCACTTGACGGTCACAGTGTCTGCCTCAATCCGAATTGATCCTTGGGTAATGATTACGGAGCCGGTGTACGTGGTGATGTGCTCCAAATCATTGAGCTCATACAGGTCGGCCTCGGCTTTGATACGCTCTTTCAAGTCGTTCTGAAGGGCGATAGCACCAGTGGCACCCATTGTTACGCTCAGTGCTGGTATTACTATCCATTTCAAAAGGTGCTTACTTGGCATCGTACTGGCTTTTAACTCGCGATTGTGGGTTCAGGCCCAGTTTGTAGAGGCCTCTTTCCAGTTCGGCGGTCATGCCGACACCGGTGGTTAAACTTTCGGGTGTGGTTAGTGTAACCGGTTTGTCGGTTTCAGCGAATTTTTTCTCGAAGTGAAACGTCAGCTCCGGGGTGGCTATCTTGTTGTATCTGTTACCAGTCAGAGTTTGCTCCGCAAGCACTTCTCCAGACAACAGCATTTTTTTGTCCTTCTCTGTGATAACACCTTTTTCTGCGGTCAATACCCATGGGGGGCGTTTGTCCTGATGTGCGGTTACCACTGGAGAGGAAAGCTCAAAGCGCTCTTCATTTTCATAGTGCTCACTGCGCACTGTATTGAGTTGAAACTGCAGTTGGCCGTTTTCGCCAAACTGCCGAGTCTCGGTGTTTGTCATAAAGACATTTGCCTTGGGGTTGGCGACGGTAGTGGTTTTGCTTTTGAAAAACTTTTCAGGAGGTGAATCCCAAAAGTCTATAAAGGCAACAATGCCTGCCAGCAGGATGATGAAAATCAGCGAAGTGCGAATCATGGCTGCCTCACATTCCCTCTTACATTACCCCTGCACGAAGAATATCGTGCATATGCAGTACACCGCAGGGCTGTTGTTGCTCATTCTCCACAACCAGGGCGGTAATCTTGTTGTCTTCCATAATGCGCAGCGCCTCGGCGGCCAGCATCTCCTGAGAGACAGTCTTGCACTTGCGGGTCATAACGTCGCCCACCTGGGCGCTGTTGATGTCGACATTCTGGTCAACTGCTCTACGCAGGTCACCGTCGGTGAAAACTCCCAGCAGCTGTTGGTTGTTATCAACAACGGTGGTCATGCCAAATCCCTTGCCGGTCATCTCGATGAGTGCCTTGCGTACCGAGCAGTCGCTGGTCACTCGTGGCACTTCGTCACCTTTATGCATGATGTCGGTTACTTTCAGTAGCAACTTGCGCCCCAATGCACCGCCCGGGTGTGAGAAGGCGAAATCTTCTGCGGTAAAACCTCGCGCTTCGAGAAGAGCTACGGCCAGAGCGTCGCCCATAACCAATGTGACCGTCGTACTGGAGGTTGGTGCCAACCCAAGTGGGCAGGCTTCATTGGCAACACTGATATCAAGGTGTGCTTCGGCGGCCTCTGCCAGCGGGGAGTTCGGGTTGCCAGTCATACTGATCAGTGGAACACCCAGTCGTTTGATCAGTGGCAGCAAAGTAACTACTTCCCCAGTAGAGCCAGAGTTGGACATCGCCAACACAACGTCTTTTTCGGTGATCATGCCCAGGTCGCCGTGGCTGGCTTCACCGGGGTGTACGAAAAAGGCTGGGGTGCCAGTGCTGGCCAGGGTGGCCGCGATCTTGCGGCCAATGTGCCCGGACTTGCCCATGCCTGTTACCACCACTCTCCCTTCAACAGCCATCATCAACTCACAGGCGCGTACAAACGCTTTGTCGATGCGTCCTTCCAGTTGCTGTACTGCTTCCGCTTCGATTTGAATGGTGCGGCGGCCGGTGTGGATCAGGCTGTCAGGGGTGACGGGTTTTGGGGTCATCAGTTTCGGTGTCCGACGTCAAAAAAGTTAAGGCGCGTAGTATAACCGAGATCACGCGCCGGGTCGCAGATGAGATGGCTCTGGATATTGTTGAATCAGCCGTGAACCAACAGAAGGTAGTTGTAGCCAAACCAGAGAAGCAGCAGTGTTATACCAAAGCGCCTGCCGAGACGTCCGGCTTGCTGGCTTGATTTTCCGCGCAGCGAAAGCCAGATTGCCACGACTAGCAGTGCAGTCAGGGCAGCCATAGCGACATAGTCACGACTTAAAACACCTGATTGCAATGTGATTGGGCTGATAATGCCGGGTACGGACATTACCGCCATCAGGTTGAACATGTTGGAGCCGATCACATTGCCAAGTGCGATATCGTGCTGACCCTTGATTGCGCTCATCACGGAAGCGGCCAGTTCTGGCAGGCTGGTGCCGATGGCTACGACGGTAAGTCCAATAACCAGTTCGCTGACACCGAAGTGAGTGGCAATCTCTTTGGCGCCCCATACCAAGGCTTCCGAACTGACCAGCAGCACCGCAAGGCCAACTACAAACCACAAAATGGCCGCGCCGGTTGAAATGTCGGGTATTTCCTCTTCTTCTGCCACTTCAATTGGCGAGAGTTCGCGCTTTTTGAGGTGGATGGTTAACCAAAGTGTTGGTACTAACAGGCCCAGTAACAAAAGCCCGTCGAGGCGGCTGAGGTAGTTGTTGGCCAGTAAAATACCAGCCAGGGCGGTCACTCCGAGAAGTACCGGAGCTTCCTGCTTGAGCAGGTGCCACTGGCTGGGTAGTGGGGCAACGAGAGCTGTAACCCCTAGCACCAGGCCAACGTTGGCAATATTGGAGCCAAGCGCGTTGCCGATGGCAATGTCACCTGAACCGGAGAGGGCGGCGTTCACGGCGACAAAAATTTCCGGCGCTGAGGTGCCGATAGATACAAAGGTCAGGCCTATAATTAAAGGCGAGATACCGAAATTTTTGGCGCCACCGGCACTGCCGGCTACAAAGCGGTCGGCACCCCATAAAAGGCCAATCAGTCCAAGTACAACAGCGATAGAGGCGGGTAGCATGGCGGTCATTTGAGCATTTTGTCCGGTTGTATAGTGTTCCGTGTATAGGGGTGGCAATGTTATAGTGCGCGGTCGCTGAAGTCAGCTGTTAAAGGAGAGTTAACAGCGTCTTGACCAAAAGTTAACCAGTTCAAAGAAATACTGACTGGGATGGGCGGCCGTTGAATCTAAGCGGCATTGCTGGGTCAAAGCGAAAATGAACAGGGATTCGTATTGATATGAAACTGAGAAAAGCTGCTTGTATGAAACATATTTTGATTGCCTTTCTGATGATGTTGGGCTGTTTGGCGAATGCTGCTGAGGGAAAAACTGTCGAGCCGGATCAACTGGTCCAGGAGATGACCAACGATCTGCTGAACTCAATGGAGCAGTATCGCGAAACCGTAGATGCTAATCCTGAACCGTTTTTTGATTATCTGGAAAGTCGTCTCAATAACATAATTGATTTTCCCTGGATCGCCAAAAATGTGATGGGGCCCTATCGCGATGGGGCTACTGATGATCAGCAGGAAAGATTTGCAAAAGTATTTCGCCGCGGTCTGGTGGAGACCTATGGTCGTGGTCTGCTCAGTTACAGTGATGAAAAAATTGAAGTGATGCCGCTGGAAGGTGGCGCTAACGGCAAACGAAAAGTTAGCATTGATCAGAAGATTTACGGTAAAACCGATGTTTACCCTGTGTCATACAGCATGGGATTGAACCGCGACGGCGAGTGGAAGATTACCAATGTGATACTGAATGGTGTCAATCTCGGTAAAACATTCCGTAACCAGTTTATTCAAGCGGCCAAACAGCATGACGGCGACATTGATAAAGTTATTGAGAATTGGGCGGCCAAGGTTTAACGCCTTCGTTGTTTGTTAAGGAGCGAATATGCAGCCTGAAGAGGTTAAACAAGTACTGCAAGAGCAGATGCCGGATTGCCAGATCAGTGTTGAGAGTGAGGGTGGTCACTATCGCATTGTTGCAATTGGTGAAATTTTTGAAGGCCTGCGAGCGGTTAAGCGACAGCAGCTGATTTATGCAGCACTGAACAGCCATATCGCCAGCGGAGCAATTCACGCAGTTTATATCACCGCAAAAACTCCCGCCGAAGTGCAATAGCGCTTTACTATTTTTAGAAGCTACAATCAGGTCTAGACCCAGATGGATAAATTACAGATAGTCGGGGGCGCACCGCTCTCTGGTGAGATTCGTATTTCCGGTGCCAAAAACTCCGCGTTGCCGATTATTGCTGCATCGCTGTTGGCGGAACAGCCGGTGCACATTGGCAACATTCCACACCTGCACGATATCACCACTATGGTAGAGCTCCTCGGATGCCTTGGTGTCAGTGTGGTGGTGGACGAGAAAATGCAGCTGGAGATCGACAACAGTACCTTGCATAGCCACACCGCTCCCTATGAACTAGTTAAAACAATGCGCGCCTCTATCCTGGTGCTGGGCCCAATGCTGGCTCGCTACGGGGTCGCAAATGTCTCCTTCCCTGGAGGTTGTGCCATTGGCAGCCGTCCGGTTGATCTGCACTTGCGTGGTCTTGAGCAGATGGGTGCCAAAGTGGAAATTGATGGCGGTTATATTAAGGCTACCAGCGACGGTCGACTGAAAGGTGCGCACATCTTTATGGATACAGTTACCGTGGGCGGTACTGAAAACCTGATGATGGCAGCTGCACTGGCTGACGGACAAACCGTTATTGAAAACGCCGCCCGCGAACCGGAAGTGGTGGACCTGGCCAACTGTATCAATGCCTGGGGTGGCGATGTTCGTGGTGCCGGAACCGATACATTGGTTATTAATGGTGTCGAACGCATGGGTGGCGGTAGCTACCGCGTAATGCCGGACCGTATTGAGACCGGAACCTACCTGGCGGCTGCGGCGGCCACGCGCGGTCGTGTGAAACTCAAGGATACTGACCCCAAATTTCTTGAATCTGTGCTCTTGAAACTGGAAGAGGCGGGTGCCGAAATTACCTGTGGTGAGGACTGGATCGAGCTGGATATGAAGGGCAAGCGTCCCAAGGCAGTCAGCTTGCGCACTGCGCCATACCCAGGATTTCCTACAGATATGCAAGCGCAGCTTACGGCAATGAATGCGGTTGCCGAAGGTGTAGGTATGGTGACAGAGACTATCTTTGAAAACCGTCTGATTCAGACTCATGAACTTAATCGCATGGGCGCCAAAATTACTTTAGAGGGCCATAATGCCATGGTTACCGGTGTTGAGCGCCTTAAAGGTGCGCCGGTAATGGCTTCCGACCTTCGTGCTTCTGCCAGCCTGGTTATTGCTGGACTGGTGGCTGATGGGGAAACAATTGTCGACCGCATTTATCACATTGACCGCGGTTACGAATGCATTGAAGAAAAAATGCAGCAATTGGGTGCCAACATCAAACGCATTGCCGACTGACTTGAATAATTTTCCGGGCTGATCATGACTGAGCAACTCACTATTGCACTGACCAAGGGTCGTATTCTCAAAGAGACCCTGCCGCTGCTGGCCAAGGCCGGTATTGAGCCGCTGGAGGATATTGATTCCAGCCGCAAGCTCGAATTTGCTACCAATCTTGAGCATGTTCGCCTGTTAGTGTTGCGCGGCTCCGACGTCACCACCTACGTTCAGTATGGTGCGGCGGATGTTGGTGTGTCTGGGAAAGATATTCTGCTGGATCACGGCGGTGAAGGTTTGTATGAGCTGCTGGACCTGGGTATTGCCCGTTGCCGGCTGATGACCGCCGGATTGGTGGGCAAGTCGCTGCCGAAAGGTCGCATTCGGGTTGCCACAAAATATACTGAAGTTGCTCGGCGCTATTACGCGGAGCAGGGGCGTCAGGCGGATCTGATCAAGCTTTACGGTGGAATGGAATTGGCGCCGCTGATCGGTTTGGCCGATGAAATTGTCGATATCGTGGATACTGGCAATACCCTTCGCGCCAATGGTCTGGAAGAGCGTAATCACATTGCCGACATCAGCTCCCGATTGATCGTCAATCATGCCTCTATGAAGATGAAGCACCGCATTATTCACAAGCTGATCGATCAGCTTCGCGACGCGGTGGCATCCAATGGCTGACTCAGTAAAGATTCAGCGGTTAAGCGCTGACACCGACAATTTTTCCGAGCAACTTTCCGGGCTGTTAGCTTGGGAAGCTGTTTCCGATGAGCAGGTTGAGCAAACCGTTCGCAATGTCATCGCCGACGTTCGCCAGCGTGGTGATGAGGCGATTGTTGAGTACACCAATCGGTTTGATCGCCGTGAGGTGGAGGCGGCTCAGGAGCTTGAGCTGAGTCAGCAGCAGTTGAGTGATGCGCTCAATGAAATTCCGGCTGAGCAGCGTCGTGCGCTTGAGCGGGCGGCTGAACGAATTCGCAGTTACCATCAGCACCAGAAGCAGGAGTCTTGGCAATATCGCGAAGCCGATGGCACGCTGTTGGGCCAGAAGATCACCCCGCTGGATCGGGTTGGTATCTATGTGCCGGGAGGCAAAGCCAGTTATCCCTCTTCTGTATTGATGAATGCGATTCCGGCAAAGGTGGCTGGTGTTGCAGAAATTATCATGGTTGTTCCGGCTCCGGATGCGGTTTTGAGCCCGATGGTTCTCGCCGCCGCCGCTATTGCCGGTGTTGATCGCGTCTTTACCATTGGTGGTGCCCAGGCGGTTGCTGCACTTGCCTACGGGACTGGGTTCGTGCCGCGCGTCGATAAAATTGTCGGGCCGGGAAATATTTACGTAGCCACCGCCAAGCGCATGGTGTTTGGTCAGGTCGGCCTCGATATGGTGGCGGGTCCTTCGGAAATCCTAGTGGTATGCGATGGCAATACCGACCCTGACTGGATTGCCATGGATCTGTTCTCGCAGGCTGAACACGATGAGGATGCCCAATCTATCTTGATCAGCCCGGACGCTGATTTTCTCGATCGCGTTCAGGCAAGCATTGAGCGCTTGTTGCCGGAGCTGGAACGACAGGAAATTGCCAGAACATCGCTTCAAAATCGCGGTGCGATGATTCAGGTAGCTAACCTGGGACAGGCCGTTGAAGTGATAAACGCCATCGCTCCAGAGCACCTGGAGTTGTCGGTTGAGGATCCGGAAAGTCTGCTGCCTGGTATTCGTCATGCCGGAGCGATTTTTATGGGTCGCTATACGGCTGAGGCTCTTGGTGATTACTGTGCCGGACCCAATCACGTATTGCCTACCTCTACCACGGCACGTTTTTCGTCGCCGCTGGGCGTATATGATTTTCAAAAACGCAGCTCTTTGATTATGTGCTCCGCAGAAGGAGCTTCTGAGCTGGGTAAGGTGGCATCTGTTCTTGCCCGTGGCGAATCGTTGACGGCCCACGCCCGTTCGGCGGAATACCGAATCAAGTCGTAACGCTGCGCATACATTTTATTTGTCGAATCTATTTTCTGAGAGAGCTGCTGTGAGCAATCCGTTTTGGAGTGATGTGGTTTCTGTGCTGGAGCCTTATGTGCCAGGCGAACAACCGGTGATTGAAAATCTGGTCAAGCTCAATACCAACGAAAATCCCTATGGCCCATCCCCCAAAGCGGTGGCAGCCATGCAGTCTGCTATTGGCGATGATATGCGCCTGTATCCTGCGCCTAATGCAGAGAAGCTTAAAAATGCCATCGGCGAATTTTATGGCGTGGACCCAGCCTGTGTTTTTGTCGGCAATGGTTCCGATGAGGTACTGGCGCATATTTTTCACGGCCTGTTGAAACACGATAAGCCTATCCTGTTTCCGGATATCACATACAGTTTTTATCCAACTTACTGCAAGCTCTATGGTATCGATTTTGATGCGATACCACTCAATGATGAGTTGGCTATTGATCTGGCAGATTATCAACGCAGCAATGGCGGTATTATTTTTCCTAACCCCAATGCGCCAACTGGTCGTTTGTTGGCACTTGAAGCGGTAGAACAGCTGCTGTTGAGCAATACTCGCTCCGTGGTAGTGGTGGATGAGGCCTACATTGATTTTGGTGGTCAATCGGCAGCAGCCCTGATCAATAAGTATCCCAATCTGGTGGTGGTGCAGACACTATCAAAATCCCGCTCCCTGGCGGGCTTGCGGGTTGGCTTGGCCATCGCCAATCCGGAATTGGTTGAAGCGCTTGAACGCATCAAAAACAGTTTTAACTGCTACCCGCTGAGTCGTGTTGCAATTGCCGGTGCAGTGGCCGCCTTTGATGACAGGGAGTACTTTGAGCAAACCTGTCAGCAGGTTATCGACAGTCGAGATAAATTGGCCGCTAACCTTGAAGCGTTAAACTTTGATGTTCTGCCTTCGGCGGCGAACTTTGTGTTTGCTTGCCACCGTGAAAAAGCAGGTGCTGAATTACTGAGTGCTTTGCGCGAACGTGGAGTTGTAGTGCGTCACTTTGCCAAGCCGCGCATTGATCGGTACTTGCGAATTACCGTTGGAACCGATCAGCAAAACCAGCGGTTTATCGATGCGTTAAACGAGATTCTTGCGAGCGATTAGATAACTTTAATTTGTCGGCGTGGTCTCTGGAGTTGCTTCTGCAACTGCGGTCAGAGTTAAGGCTTCGCCGCCGCGAATAATCGACATTGTAATCTCGTCACCAGGGACCATGTTGGCTGCCATGTAGCTCAAGTGCGCCTGATCCAGGGCGCTGTGATTATTAACATGGGTAATAAGGTCGCCAGCTTTTAACCCGGCTTTTTCGGCTGGGCTGCCAGCGACAATTTCCAGTACTACCAAGCCGGCGTAATCGCCCAGTCCCAGTCTTGTGGCTTCGTCAGCCGTCAGCGCCTGTACATCGTTGACGCCCACCCAGCCTCGAATTACGCGGCCGTGCTCGACAATATCTTTCATTACCTTGTTAACCGCCAGATGGCTCGGTATGGCAAAGCTGATACCGTAGGTCTCTTTATCCAGGATCTGGGTGTTAATACCCAGCAGATTGCCATGAGCGTCTACCAGTGCACCGCCCGAGTTGCCCGGGTTGATGGCAGCATCGGTTTGAATGAACTGGGTAAACTGGTTGGCCATCAGGTTCTGGCGGCGGGTTGCGCTGATGATGCCCTGGGTAACAGTCTGTCCAACCCATTGCGGGTTACCAATTGCCAGGACCACATCGCCAACCTGGGCATTCATTGAGTCCCCGATACTGATTGGTGATACACCTGGCAGGTCTACTTTGAGTACGGTCAAGTCGGTGGTGACATCGTTGCCGACAATCTGGGCAATCGCTGACCGGCCATCGGCCAGTTGCACCTGAATCTGCTCAGCACCCTGTACTACGTGATAGTTGGTTAGGATGTGACCCTCTTCGCTGAGAATAACGCCAGAGCCCAGGCTGGTTACTGGTCGAGAATTTCGCGGGCTACGCAAGTTGAAAAACTGTTGGAAAAAAGGGTCGTCCAGAATCGGGTTGTATCGGCGGCGGACTTGTTTGGTGGTATATATGCTCACAACCGATGGTGCAGCTCTTCGTACCGCTTCGGCATAAGATACCTGTCCATTCCAGTCGCCATTGGCTGTGGGTGAAAGGCTATCTGTTGGGGATGGATCTTCTGGTTGGGCAATCTGCAATTGCGATGGAAAAAGCCAAAGTAAAACGGCAGCAGCAATCATACCGGCGACTACCGGCCAGCCGATAAAGCTAAGCAGTCGAACCATTAGGCATTTCCCTTTTCAAGTCAGTAGTTGATGATTATTGTACAGATAGTGAGAGCGAAAAAAAGCGGGGAAATTCCCCGCTTTTTTATGTGTTTAAGCTAGTACTGACAGGCGCTAATCGTCAGACAGCTTTCAGGGTCGGGTCCTGATCGTCATCATCTTCCGAGTCCAGATCGTCGTTGGCCATTTCATAGGCCGGGCGTGATTCCACCCCATAATCTTCTTTCAGGCCATACTCTTCGCTCAAAATGCCACCCGGTGCTTTTGGTGCGTAATCTTTTGGTGGTTCCGGTGCTGTATCACCCAAGGTCAGGGATGAGGCTTGCTTGGCAGTGGAACCGGTCAGTGATCCGGAGCCGGCATTAAGCAGCTGCCTGCTGATATCCGGGTTGGCCAGGTGCATGGCGCTTGCGGCAAGGTGCTCGCCTACAGCGCGATAGCTTTGGGTCATATTGTTCACCAGGCTGGCAGTTTTGATGAAGTGGGTACTGACTTCCTGCTGGTAGGCTTTTAATTCGTCTTCGGCTTGTTGCAGTCGACTCTCCAGTTCCCGGCGTTGTTTTTCTTCCGGGTGGGAAAGGCGGGTCAACAGAATACCGATGGCGGCACCAACGGCGAGACAGATCAGGGCGGTGATAATAATTGCAGTGGTCAATCGACTTCTCCTGGGTACAAACTAGGTTAAGTATAACAAGTCCTTGTATACCGACATCATATAAGCAAGTGTGTCGGATGCTGCCTACTTGAATCAAGGTTTTTTTTGCCAGCATAATGCGCGCCCATTTAAATTCGGGCCTGTTCGCACCAATTGAATACATAAAATATTCAATTAGTGTGAACAGGCCCTAGGCTACAGGAGCTGCCATGACCCCGGACACGCCATTGGAGCGTTACCGTCGCGATCTGAAAAAGGATGGGTTTAACTACGATCCGTCGCAGGAGCTTGCCGTCAAGAAGCTTCAGGATCTCTATGAGCGACTGGTGGCGGATTGGCAAGATGAGCGGCAGCGTGGGACTCTGTCGCGGTTGCTCGGGCGCCTGGGGCGAAAGTCGCCTGAGATTACTGTGCAGCGCGGGCTTTATTTCTGGGGTGGGGTTGGTCGTGGCAAAACCTACCTGATGGATAATTTCTTTGAAAGTCTGCCTTTTGAGCAGAAAATGCGTGCGCACTTTCACCGTTTTATGCGGCGTGTTCATCAGGAGTTAAAACAACTTGATGGAGTGAAAAACCCACTGGAGAAAGTTGCGGATCGATTGGCAGCTGAAGCTAGGGTGCTTTGCTTTGATGAGTTTTTTGTCTCTGATATAACCGATGCCATGATACTGGGTACGCTGCTGGAGCTATTGTTCCAGCGCGATGTGGCGCTGGTGGCTACCTCAAATATTGTTCCTGATGGTCTCTATGCCAACGGCTTACAGCGTGCCCGGTTCTTGCCTGCAATTGCGCTGCTTAATAAACACACCGAGGTGGTCAATGTAGATGGTGGGGTCGATTACCGCCTTCGCGCGCTTTCCAAAGCACCTCTTTACCACAATCCGCTGGGTGACCAGGCTGAGGCTGCCCTGCAAACTGCTTTTTCAAATCTGGTGCCGGCAGTGGGTGAGGTTAACCATGATCTTGCGCTGGAGGTGGAGGGCCGCCCCATTCATGCGCGCAGTGTCGGGGAGGATGTGGTCTGGTTTGATTTTATGGCGATCTGCGATGGCCCTCGAAGCCAGAACGACTATATTGAAATAGCAAGAGAGTTCCATGCGGTGCTGGTCAGCGATATTCCCCGGCTGGGACGTGAAACCGATGATCAGGCCCGACGCTTTATAAATCTGGTGGATGAGTTCTATGATCGTGGGGTCAAACTGGTGATCTCAGCAGCGGTGCCTCTGGTGGAGCTCTACGCTGGCGGTAAACTGGAGTTTGAATTCGAGCGCACTTGCTCCCGATTGCTGGAAATGCAGTCCCACGAATACCTGGCGAGACCGCACCGCCCCTAGTATTTGGGCTAAATCGTGTGTGGTTCAAAAAGCAGTTGAAATGGCTGCGCTACTTAGGTAGTATTCGCGCTCTTTTTTGGGACGAGCCCCGAACTCAAACCCGAAAGGCTTAACTGGCCAACAGGCAGGAAAAGATGAAAACATTTAGCGCTAAATCCGAATCTGTACAGCGCGACTGGTACGTAGTCGACGCAGCAGACAAAACTCTGGGCCGCCTGGCCGCGGAGATTGCCAAGCGTCTGCGCGGCAAGCACAAGCCGGAGTACACTCCTCACGTAGACACCGGTGACTACATTGTTGTAACTAACGTTGAGAAAATCCGCGTTACTGGCAACAAGGCGAAGGACAAGATTTATCACAGCCATACCGGTTACCCGGGTGGTCTGAAGTCCATCAGCTTTGAAAAGCTGATCGACAAAGCTCCTGAGCGCACTCTGCAGAATGCTGTTAAAGGCATGCTGCCGAAAGGCCCACTGGGTCGTGCAATGTTCAAGAAGCTGAAAATCTACGCTGGTAGCGAGCATCCGCACGCTGCTCAGCAGCCCCAAGAACTGAACATCTAAGGGACGCGAGAACATGGCAGACAATCAATACTACGGTACCGGTCGCCGCAAGACCTCTTCCGCTCGTGTTTTCCTGAAGGCAGGTAGCGGTAACATCACCATCAACGATCGCACCATCGAGCAGTACTTTGGTCGCGAAGTGGCCCGCATGATCGTGCGCCAGCCGCTGGAAACCGTTGATATGGTTGAGAAATTTGACCTGAAAATCACTGTAAAAGGCGGTGGTAGCTTCGGTCAGGCTGGCGCTATTCGCCACGGCCTGTCTCGCGCCCTGCTGCAGTACGACGAAAACCTGCGTGCACCTCTGCGTGCTGCTGGCTTCCTGACTCGCGACGCCCGTGAGGTTGAGCGTAAGAAAGTCGGTCTGCACAAAGCACGTAAGAAGCCTCAGTTCTCCAAGCGTTAATTCGCTGCGAGCACTCTGCTTCAAAAAAGCCCGGATTCATCCGGGCTTTTTTGTGCCCGATTGTTTTTGGTGGCTGTCAGGTGGTGGGTGGTTATTTTTTTAATTGATTTTTATCAATAAAAACAACGAATTAACCCTAGTCTTCAGAGGGCCTCTCTTGTCAAAAATGGCACTTTTCTTTAATATTGCCCGCTATTTTGCGCGCCCTCTATTTGTGCGCAAGAAAAGTCGACTTCTCGCTCTTAAATCGCTGTAAACAACTAAGGGGATAGCGTCATGAGTAATGACGGTGTCAATCACGGCAGACGCCGCTTTTTGACGGGTGCAAGCTGCGCAGTAGGCGCAGTGGGTGTGGGCTTCGCGGCCGTACCATTTGTTGGTTCCTGGAATCCCAGTGCCAAGGCCAAGGCGGCAGGCGCGCCGGTTAAGGCCAATATTTCTAAACTGGAACCAGGTCAGATGATGACTGTCGAGTGGCGCGGTAAACCAGTCTACGTGGTGCGTCGCACCCCGGAAGCGCTGGCTTCACTTGAGACGCTCAAGGATAAGGTTTCTGACCCTAACTCCCAAGCTTCCAAGCAACCGGATTACGTTGATCCGGTAAACAGGGCTATCAATGCGGAGTTCCTGGTATTGGTTGGCCTCTGTACTCACTTGGGCTGCGCCCCGATGTTTAAACCACAGGTTGGCGCTACCGACTTCGGTGAGTCTGATTGGCAAGGTGGCTTCTTCTGCCCCTGTCATGGCTCCAAGTACGATCTTGCGGGTCGCGTTTATAAAAATGTACCTGCGCCAACCAACCTGGAAGTGCCACCTTATCACTTTGAAAGTGATGGCATTCTGGTTGTCGGTGTTGATCAGGAGGCCGCGTAATGAGCAAGTTGACTCAGTTTGGTGAGTGGGTTGATTCCCGCATGCCAATGTTGAAGGTAGAGTGGAATAAGCACATGGCGCAGTACTATGCGCCAAAAAACTTCAACTTCTGGTACTTCTTTGGTGTTCTTTCCCTGCTTGTTCTGGTGAATCAGCTGGTCAGCGGTATCTGGCTGACCATGCACTACACCCCAAGTGCAGAAGAGGCATTCGCTTCTGTTGAATACATCATGCGCGATGTACCTTACGGCGACATCTTGCGTTATATGCACTCCACCGGTGCATCGATGTTCTTCGTGGTAGTTTACCTGCACATGTTCCGCGGCCTGCTGTACGGTTCCTATAAGGCGCCACGTGAGTTGGTGTGGATCTTCGGTATGGCGATCTACCTGGTACTGATGGCCGAGGCCTTCCTTGGCTACGTACTGCCCTGGGGGCAGATGTCTTACTGGGGTGCCCAGGTGATTGTGTCCCTGTTCGGCGCAATTCCGGGTGTCGGGGAAGACATCGTTCAGTGGATTCGCGGTGACTACCTGATCTCCGGCGCTACCCTGAACCGCTTCTTTGCTCTGCACGTAGTTGCGCTGCCGATCGTACTGCTCGGTCTGGTGGTGATGCACATCTTCGCTCTGCACGAAGTGGGTTCCAACAACCCGGACGGCGTGGAAATCAAGAAGAACAAGGATGCCAATGGCAAGCCGCTGGACGGCATTCCGTTCCATCCGTACTTCACTGTGCACGACATGGTTCCGGTGGTTGTGTTCCTGTTCGTGTTCAGTTTCATCATGTTCTTTATTCCAGAGGGTGGTGGTTACTTCCTGGAGCATGCCAACTTTGAAGAGGCTAACGGTCTGAAAACCCCGCCGCATATTGCGCCGGTTTGGTACTTCACTCCGTTCTACTCAATGCTGCGTGCGGTTCCTGACAAGCTGATGGGCTTTGTTACCATGGGTGCCGGTGTGGCAATCCTGTTTGTACTGCCCTGGCTCGACAAGAGCCCGGTAAAGTCGATTCGTTACAAAGGCATGTTCAGTCGTGTAGCGTTGCTGGTTCTTGCCGCTGCGTTTGTAATTCTGGGTGTGCTGGGTGTGAAGACCCCGACTCCGGAACGTAACCTGTTGGCGCAAATCTGTACGGTTATCTACTTTGCTTACTTCATCGGTATGCCGTTCTGGACTGCTCGTGAAAAATGCAAAACAGAGCCGGCTCGTGTCACCATGAACGGTGGTCTTGGGTTCTGGAAAACTCTGCTGGTCTGGATTGGTGTGGCGCTGCTGATTGTATTGCCACTGAAAGCTGTTGGGGCCGGTGGTGAAAAGCCCTGTGGTACCATTGACTGTGACCAGTTTGTAAACCCTGAGTTGATTGTGCTGGAAGACCAGGGAGTGGAGCTCAATAAAACTGATCGCGATCGCCTGCAGATGGAGTCCCGCCAGCGCGGTGTAAAGCTTTTTGCAAACTACTGCATGGGCTGTCACTCCACCAACTTTTCTCGTTACCAACGAGTGGCAGATGACCTGAAAATCCCTTACCACCTGGCGATGGAAAACCTGGTGTTTGGCGACCAGAAGATTGGTGACAAGATGGAAATCGCCATGGCTCCTCGTCAGGCCAAGCAGTGGTTTGGTGCTACACCGCCGGATTTGACTCTGGTATCTCGCGCTCGTGGCGCTGACTGGTTGTACACCTACTTACGCAACTTCTACAAAGACGAAAGCCGCCCGCTGGGTGTGAACAACAAGGTCTTTAAAGATGTTGGTATGCCGCACGTTTTGTTGGAGCTGCAAGGTCTTCAGGAGTGTGCGCCAGGGCCAACCTACGATCATCATGGCAACATGATTGTTGATCCCCATACTGGTCAGCCATTGCTGGAAGACCCTTGTGGCGATTACAAAATCGTTGAAGAGGGCAGCATGAGTCCTGCCGAGTTTGATCAGGCAGTATTTGACCTGGTGAACTTTCTGGAATATGTAGGTGAGCCGGGTGCCGAGAGGCGTAAGGAAATTGGTGTATATGTACTGTTTTTCCTTGCCTTCTTGTTTATCTGGGTATGGCTACTGAACCGTGAATACTGGAAAGATATTCACTGATTAGGGATATAAAAAGGCGGTACTTTCATGTGCCGCCTTAATTGTTATATAGATGAGGTGCCCCATGGGGGTTGTAGCTAAAAGATCTTCAATGACGTTTTTTTCCGATCCTGAATGCCACTACTGTCACCGTGTACGCATTGTGCTGGCTGAGAAAGGTGTCACTGTAGATGTTGAAAATGTTGACCCGAAAAATCCACCGGAAGAACTGGCTGAGGTAAATCCATACAACAGTGTTCCGACTTTGGTTGATCGCGACCTGGCACTCTATGAGTCCAAGGTAATGATGGAATACCTCGATGAGCGTTTTCCACATCCGCCGCTATTGCCGGTATACCCTGTCGCTCGTGCATTGAGCAGACAGTTTATGCAGCGCATTGAGAAAGACTGGTGCGAGAAAGTAGATCTGATCATGGCCAAGCCGGATCTTAAGTCTGCCGAAGCTGCACGCAAAGAGCTACGCGACGAGCTGATCTCCATTGCGCCGGTTTTTGCTGAAAATCCATTCTTCATGAACGAAGAGTTTTCCCTGGTAGATTGTTGTCTGGTACCTATCCTGTGGCGTTTGGATCGTCTGGGTATCAAGCTGCCCAACACTCGTCAGGTGAAACCATTGCAGGATTACATGCAGCGTATGTTTGCTCGCCCCTCAATGAAAGAAAGTCTTTCTGAGGCTGAGCGCGAGATGCGCGGTTAATGTTTTGTCCCGCCCGGTGTTCACCGGGCGAGCATTGACCATAATGGGTGATAAGCGCTACTGTTGGTAGCCAAGTTAGATGCCGCCCGTGCCTTTGAGGCCATTAATATGTCGATGAGTTCCAACCGTCCCTATCTGATTCGTGCTTTCTACGAGTGGATTCTGGACAATGACTGTACCCCGTATGTTGTGGTAGATGCTTATTACCAAGGCGTTGAAGTACCTCAGCAATTTGTCAATGATGGCCAGATTGTTCTGAATCTTGCCCCGCGCGCGGTTACTGGCTTACAGCTGGATAACACGGAAATTACGTTTAATACTCGTTTTGGTGGTGTTCCTACCGATATTTACTTGCCGGTAAAGGCTGTGCTTGGCATTTATGCTCGTGAAAACGGTCAAGGCATGGTATTTCAGCCGGAGCCCGGAGAAAAGGGCGAGAAAGAAAATTCAAAAGCCGCAGAGACCGAAAAGAAACCACTATCACCGGTTTCATCGGTAACCGAGGATGATGGAGATGACACCCCGCCAAGTGGTGGCTCATCACCTAATCGTCCGAGCCTCAGGGTAGTCAAATAGATAAACCAGGTGTGTGTATGGTCTTGTGTGTCAGTGATCAGGGAGACACTGCGGCTATACCAACGCACTTTTTGTATCAGATACGCTCCAAGAAAGGGCGTTAACGATAACCAATGCTAGATAAGAGGAAATTTCAATGAGTGACCCGGTAGTTATTGTGGGTATGGCTCGCACGCCAATGGGTGGATTTCAGGGTGATTTTTCTGCTGTGAAAGCAACGGAGCTTGGAGCTGCTGCTATTCGCGCTGCGGTGGAACGCGCTGGTCTGTCCGGTAATGACATCGACGAAGTGCTGATGGGTTGTGTTCTGCCAGCGGGCCTTGGGCAGGCACCTGCTCGGCAAGCGGCTATCGGAGCTGGTTTGCCAAACTCTGTACCATGCTCAACTGTAAATAAAGTCTGCGGCTCCGGTATGAAGACTGTCATGATGGGCGCCGCAGAGATTCAGCTGGGATCTGCCGATGTTGTGGTTGCCGGTGGTATGGAGAGCATGACCAATGCCCCTTACATGTTGCCGAATGCACGCAGTGGTTACCGCCTGGGTCATGGTTCCGTAGTTGACCATATGTTCTTTGATGGCCTGCAGGATGCCTACGAAGGCGGATTGATGGGCGCTTTTGGCGAAAATTGCGCTGACAAATATACCTTCACCCGCGAGCAGCAGGACGAATTTGCCATAGAGTCACTGCGTCGCGCCAATGCCGCAATTGAAGCTGGTCACTTCAAAGCCGAAATCACTCCGGTAACTGTCAAAAGCCGCAAGGGCGAAGTCGTCGTTGAAATCGATGAGCAGCCTGGCAAGGCTCGCCCGGACAAGATTCCAGCCCTCAAGCCCGCTTTCAAAAAAGATGGCACCATCACTCCTGCAAATGCCAGCTCCATCTCCGATGGCGCGGCGGCTTTGGTGATGATGCGTCAGAGTGAGGCTGAAAAACGCGGCCTGAAACCGATCGCCGTGATCAAGGGCAGCAGCCAGTATGCACAGGAGCCTGAGTGGTTCACGACTGCGCCGGTTGGTGCGATGCGCAATTTGCTGGATCAACTGAGTTGGTCGGTGGATGATGTGGATCTGTTCGAGATCAACGAAGCGTTTGCAGTGGTTACCATGGCAGCGATGACCGAGTTGAATATTCCCCATGACAAAGTGAATGTGCACGGTGGTGCGACAGCTCTGGGTCATCCGCTGGGTGCGTCCGGGGCGCGTATCATTGTCACGCTGCTGTCTGCCCTGCAGACCTACGGCAAGAAGCGTGGTGTTGCTTCCCTTTGTATTGGTGGTGGTGAAGCTACCGCAATTGCAGTGGAATTGGTCTAAGTTATATCAATTCCCTATAAAAAGGCGGCTCCTGGAGCCGCCTTTTTTGTCTCCGGCCGGTGTAGATGACCACTGCCTGCAAACCTGTGTTTACACTACTTAACACGTTTTTGGGTTCATCCTCTTGGCAGATTTAGTATCCTGTACGGCTAAATTTAGGTTGGAAAGGTACTATGAATCACTCATACAAACTGATTAATCGCAAATCACTGGCACTATCCTTGAGTCTGGTGATCGGGTCTGCCGTCAGTCTGAACGGTTGGGCGACCGATGCGGTTGATACCAAAACTGATAAAGCAGCAGAACAATCGGTAGAGCAGAGTAACCGCGCTCTTACCATACCGGATATGCTGGCCTGGAACAGTGCCAAGCAGGTCGCTATGTCTGATGACGGCAAATGGTTTGCCTATATCGCAGGGCCCGCCGAAGAGGGCAATGCCGAACTCACAATCAAGCAAATTGACGGTGACAAAGAGTACCGCTTTCCAAGCGGAAACACTGCAAACCGGGGCCGGATTAGCTTTTCGGAAGATGGCAAATGGCTTACGTTTGATATTGCGGCACCCTACCAACCAGCGGGACCACGCGGGCCACAAGGGGCTGGGCCGAAAGGCAAGCTGGGACTGGTAAGTCTTGAAGATGGCGAGTTGAAGGAATTTGAAGATGTTCAGGGCTACCAGTTTGCTGGTGAAAGAACGACTTGGTTGGCTATGCAAAAGGCACCGAGTGGTCAAGCACCCCGTGGCCGCGGTATGCAACCTGGTGCGGGCAATGGTGGTAAGCCTTCAGAAGAGCCGGCATCTGGTCGTGACCTGATCCTTCACAACCTGGACTCCGATGTGCAGATCAACATCGGCAATGTTTCTGAGTTTGCTTTTGATGAAGAGGGCGAAAACATCGCCTGGATTGTGGATTCGGAAGGACAGTCAGGCAATGGTGTTCAGATTCGCAACCTCAAAACTGATGTGGCACGTGTACTGGATAGTGGCGATGCCCGTTACAAGCAGTTGAGCTGGGCAAATGATAAAAACGCCTTGACCTTCCTGAAAGGGGAAAAGGATAAAGGCTATGAAGAGTTGCTCTACTCCGTGGTTGGCATTATTAAGCCCGGTGCCAAAACGCCCGAGAAAACCGTGTTCAACCCTCACGAAAACGCGGACTTTCCTAAAGACTACTCGATCAGTGCCAATACGCGGCCCTATTGGAATGAAGACCTGAATACCCTGGTATTTGGTATTGCAGAAGTCACCAAAGTGGAGATGCCAGCTGGCAAAAAGCCACCGATGCCTCAAGGTGAAGCTCCGGAGTCTGATGAAGAGCCGGGTTCGGAACAGGCAGCCAAGTCCATGTCTGAAGACAAAGAGCAGGACAAACCAGCTAAGCCAAAACCCAAAGTATCACCGGCCGAAAAACCGGGTCTGGTATTGTGGCACTGGAAAGACGATCGCCTGCAATCCGAGCAGCAAAAGCAGGCCGGGCGCGATAAAAACCGTACTTATCTCGCCAGTTACAGCATCAAGACAAAAACTTTTGTCCGTATTGCCGATGAGCAGGTTCCTTCTGTACAAACCACTTCCGAGCATAAGTGGGGTGTAGGTTTTGACGATTCCGCGTATAGCCTCCTGGCCAGCTTGCGAGGAAAAAACTACTTCGATATCTATCGGGTAAATCTCGCCACCGGCGAACGTATCAAAGCTCTCGAAAAAATTCGTTGGGGCAGCGCTCTTTCACCGAAAGGGCGTTACTACCTTTACTACCTGAATGGCCACTACCACACTCTGGAGTTGGCAACCGGTAAAGTGCGCAATATCACCAAGGGTGTGGATACCTCATTTATTAACGTTGAGGATGATCATAACCAGGTGGATCCCCCATATCAGGCAATCGGCTGGGCCAAAGGTGAAAAGTGGGTATTGCTGTCTGACGGATGGGACATTTGGAAAGTGAGTGCCACTGGTGGCAGGTCTGAGAACCTGACTCGCGATGGCAAACAGAAGCAAATTCGCTACAGCAACGTAACAACCTACGATGAGGATGCGAGGCAGGATGGTATTGATCTGTCTCGGGATCTTTACGTCTCCGCATATGGTGAGTGGACCAAGAAGTCTGGCTTTGGCCTTATCAAAAAAGGCGTAGAAATGCTCAAGTGGGGTGAAGCCAAGTATGCTATGCCGCGCAAGGCTAAAGACGCCAATGTATTTGTATACAGCAGCCAGACTCCAACAGAGTACCCGGATTTTTACTGGACTGATGCCAGCTTTAAAACGTCCGAGCGCCTCACCGATATCAACCCGGATCAGGATGAGTTTGCCTGGACTGCCGGTGCTCGCCTGATCGACTTTACCACTGATAAAGGGGTAAAACTGCAGGCGTCACTGACGCTCCCCGCTGACTACGAGCCAGGCAAAAAGTACCCGACCATTGTTTATATCTACGAGAAGCTTTCTCAAAATATGAACAGTTATGCCATGCCGTCAGTGAGAGGCTTTAACCTCTCTTACTACACCAGCAATGGCTATGCGGTACTGCAGCCGGACATCGTCTACGAGATCGACAACCCGGGTATGTCTGCGGTTTGGGCAGTATTGCCAGCACTTAAGGCGGCTATCGATACCGGTATTGTTGACGAAGATCGTGTGGGACTTCACGGCCACTCGTGGGGTGGTTACCAAAGCTCCTTCCTGGCGACCCAGACTAACGCCTTTAAGGCGATTGTTACCGGTGCGCCACTGACCAACATGATCAGTATGTATGGCATCAACTACTGGAACAGCGGTGTGGCAAACGGCGCTATTTTTGAAGATTTGCAGGGGCGTTTCAGCAGCCACTACCTGGATGTGCCGGAAGCCTACACCCGCAACTCGCCAGTACTGTTTGCCGATCAGGTTCAAACACCCATGGTAATTCTGCACAACGACAAGGATGGAGCCGTGGACTGGAACCAGGGGGTTGAGTACTACAACATCCTGCGCCGTCTCGGTAAAGAAGTGGTGATGCTGCAGTACGTTGGTGAAAACCATGGCGTGGTAAATGCGGCCAACCGCAAGGACTATACCGTTCGGATGAAAGAGTTTTTTGACCATCACCTGAAAGGTGAGCAAGCTCCGGATTGGTGGCAAGATGGAGTGCCTTACCTGGATATGGATGAGCATGTTGAGGAGCGCGTTGCCGACCTGAAGTTGCAGGCGATGGAGCTGAAGAAATCTCAGCAAATTGCTAAAAATGACGCCGCTGGGAAAGCGCCATCAGCTGAAGGAGAGCCCTCAGCTGAAGAAGAGCCCTCAGTAGATAAAGAGCAGGGCGTTCAATCCGAGGTGGCTGAGGATGAGCCAGAACAGGAAGTTGAAGCAGCCAAAGAGTAATTGCCAATAGAGTTACCCAGGCAGCTATAGCTCTAAAACGCCCTTGGTCACGCCAGGGGCGTTTTTTTATGCGCGTAACACCGGAAATGTTTGCGAAATATTATTAGTTATTATTGGTTTTTCCTTAATGAAAAAAACTGTCTGATAATTATTCAATGGAATAATTATTGTTCATGTGTTGGATAATTCCGCTTTTACAATACTAGTCATATCTCTGTTGGCCATGCCGAGAGCCAGAGGTTTGACTATGGTTATCTCTCCTTTTCGAGGTACGAATATGTCCAAGTTGAACGAACTGCGCGGTCTTATCCGTGAACACACCCACGCCGATGAAGCTGCCTGTGTTGAGCGTCTGCTGTCAGAGTCCGCTCTTGATCAAGCTCAGCGTGAGCACATTGTTGCCAAGGGGCGCGAGCTGGTACAAGGCTGTCGTGGTGATTCCGATAAAGCCGGTACGCTGGATGTGTTTATGCAGGAGTTCAGCTTGTCCAGTAAGGAAGGTGTAGCCCTGATGTGCTTGGCAGAGTCACTGTTGCGGGTGCCCGATGCCGAAACCGCCGATGACCTGATTGCCGAGAAAATCCTTTCGGGCAATTGGAAAGAGCGCGCTGGCAAATCCGGCTCGCTGTTTGTGAATGCCTCCACTTGGGGACTGATGCTGACTGGCCAGGTTGTTTCCCTGGAGTCTGAAATTACCGAAAACACCGACCATTGGCTGAAAAAGCTGGTAAACCGTGTCAGCGAGCCAGTGGTTCGCGCGGCGGTACGTCAGGCCATGAAAATCATGGGCCAGCAATACGTACTGGGTCGCGATATTCAGGAGGCGATCAAGCGCGGCCGCAAGGAAAATACTCCAGGCACTCGTTTCTCATTCGATATGCTGGGTGAGGGTGCTCGCACCATGAAGGATGCCGACCGTTACTTCCAGGCTTATATGCGTGCCATTCGTGAAATCGGTGCCCAGGAAACCCAAGATAACGTTATCGAAGCCAACGGTATCTCGGTTAAATTCTCCGCCCTGCACCCACGTTATCAGTACGTGCAAGAGAAACGCGTGTTTGACGAAATGGTGCCGCGTATTCGTGAGCTGGCGCTGGAAGCGAAAAAATTCGGTCTCGGTTTCAGTATCGACGCCGAAGAAGCGGATCGCCTCGACATCTCCCTCGATATCTTTGAAAGCCTGGCCCGCGATCCGGAATTGCTGGATTGGGACGGCCTTGGCTTCGTTTTGCAAGCCTACGGCAAACGCGCGCCTTTCGTAGCCCAATGGTTGGCCGAGCTGGCTCGTGATGCCGGTCGCAAACTGATGGTGCGTCTGGTGAAAGGTGCCTACTGGGATACCGAAATCAAGTTTGCCCAGGAAGAGGGGTACAAGGATTATCCTGTCTACACCCGTAAGGCCAATACTGACCTCAGTTATGAGGTCTGCGCCGCCAAACTGCTAGATGCCCAGGACGTAATCTACCCGCAGTTCGCGACCCACAATGCCCACTCGGCGGCACTGATTCTGGAACTGGCGAAAGGCAAAAACTTTGAATTCCAGCGCCTGCACGGCATGGGCGACTTGCTGCACATGCAGCTGGCCAAAGGTGAAAGCCACAGCGCGGTTCGCGTTTATGCGCCGGTGGGTGCCCACAAAGATCTGCTGCCTTACCTGGTACGCCGCCTGTTGGAAAACGGTGCCAACAGCTCGTTCGTAAACCGCTTTATGGATAACAAGTGTCCGGTTGAACAGGTGATTACCGATGTGCGTGGCGATGTGGAAGCGAAAGAAACACGCCGCCATAGTGCCATTCCGCTGCCGGTAGATCTGTTCCGTCACGCCGGTGAAATGCGCCCGGATACCCACGGTATCGACCTGGCCAACCAGAATGCAATTAAAAAGCTTCTCGATGTGGTTCAACCGTTGGCCAATGAGAGTTGGGAAACCGGTCCGATTATTGGCGGTGTGGAGAATGTCGCTGAAGGTCAGCCGGTAGTTCGCCCTACAGATACCAGTGTTGTGGTGGGTACCTGTCGTAAAGCTACCTCGGAAGAGGTGAGCAAGGCACTGGAGTTGGCTCACAACGCACAGCCTGCCTGGGATGCCTTGGGCGGTGAAGCTCGCGCCGAAATTCTGGAGCGTGCGGCAAATATCATGGAATCGCGCATGGAGCACCTGATGGGGGTGATCTCCTACGAGGCTGGTCGTACCCTTAACGACGGCATCGCCGAAGTGCGCGAAGCAGTAGACTTCCTGCGCTATTACGCTCTGCAGGCACGCAATCGCTTCTCCGGTGCAGAGACCGTAACCGGACCAATGGGTGAAGTGGCCGAGCACAGCTTGCACGGCCGTGGTGTGTTCTTCTGCATCAGCCCGTGGAACTTCCCGCTGGCGATTTTCATTGGTCAGGTATCTGCAGCGCTGGCATCCGGTAACTCGGTAATTGCCAAACCTGCTGACACCACTCCGATCATTGCGTCTGAAGGTATCAAGATTCTGCACGAAGCCGGTGTGCCTGGCGATGTACTTAACTTTGTGCCTGGTCGCGGCAGTGTATTGGGGCCAATCCTTAATACTGACTCACGGGTTAAGGGTGTTGCCTTTACCGGTTCTACCGAGGTGGCGCTGGGGATCCAGAAGACGCTGGTGGAGCGCGGTGGTGAAGTGCCTGCGTTTATCGCCGAAACCGGCGGCCAGAACTGCATGATTGTCGACTCCTCTTCACTTCCGGAGCAGGTAGTGGACGATGCAATTCGCTCGGCGTTTCTCAGTGCCGGTCAGCGCTGCTCTGCGTTGCGAGTGATGTTTGTACAGGACGAGATTGCCGGCAGCGTGATCGAAATGCTCAAAGGCGCCATGAAAGAGCTGACCATTGGAAACCCATGGGAGCTGTCAACCGACGTTGGCCCGGTGATCGATGCCAGCGCCCAGATGGGCCTGCTGCAGCATGTCGAGAACATGAAGAAAGAAGCGCAACTGCATTACGCTTGCGAACTTCCAGAGGCGGCTGAAAAGGGCACCTTTGTGGCCCCACATTTGTTTGAACTGCGTTCAATCAACCAGCTGCCGGGTGAAGTATTCGGTCCGGTACTGCATGTGATTCGCTTTAACAAAGCCAACTTCAAACAGGTAATTGCCGACATCAATGGCACAGGTTTTGGTTTGACCCTTGGTGTTCACAGCCGTATCGAAGGCTTTGCCGATGACGTTGTGAAAATGACCCGTGTGGGTAACAACTACATTAACCGCAACATGGTTGGTGCCGTTGTGGGCGTCAACCCGTTCGGTGGTCAGGGACTCTCTGGTACGGGCCCCAAAGCCGGTGGCCCTAACTACATGACCCGTTTTGCGGTTGAGAAAATTACCGAGATCAAACCAGCGCTGCCTGAAAAGCAGGTACAGTCCAGTGGTGACAAGCTGCCAGTGGCCAATGCCATTATCGGCGGTGAAGAGGTTGCCCAGGTAGGTGTTGAACAGATTGCTACCGCCGTTGATATGGCCAGCAAGAAGCAGCTCAAGTGGGACTTGGCTAAAGGGAATATTCGCGCCATGTTGCTGGAAAAAGCGGCTGAGCTGATTGAAGAGCGCATGCCGGACCAGCAGGCTTCTGCATCCGTTTGCCGCTACTACGCTCAGCAGGCGCGTGAGAAATTCCAGAACCCGATCATTCTGCCGGGACCGACTGGTGAAACTAACGAACTGAGCTTGCAGGGTCGCGGCGTATTCTACTGCGCTGTTGCCAATGGTACGAGTGTTTCCAACTTTGTTCAGCAGGTGGCTGCAGCTCTGGCAGCGGGTAATGCGGTTATCGCCAAACCAGCCGATGACAACGCTCTGCTTGCAGCGGAAATGATTAAGGCCATGCTGGATGCCGGTATTCCGACTGAGCTGGTGCACTTTGTACCGGGCAAGCTGGTTGGCAAAATGATGACTGCCGACTTCCGCACCGCCGGTATCGCCTGGAGCGGTCCGGTAGAGAATGCCCTGCAAATGCAGCTGGATATGGTAGATCGCGGCGGCGCCATTGCACCAATGGTGGTGGAGGCCGGGGGCCCGAACTATCTGGTGCGCTTTGCAGTGGAAAAAACCAAAACCGTGAACATTGTGGCGACCGGTGGTAATGCTCTGCTGCTGAACCTTGGTGAAGGCGAAGCGGCTTAACCTCCTTCACTCTCAGCACTGTCATCCTGAGCGAAGTGAAGGATCTCTTGTCTGATTAAGTAAGAGATCCTTCGTTGCACTCAGGATGACAACTATCTAGCTTGTTTTTAGAGTTCATCCCCGCGAAAGCGGGGATCCATTCAAATTAAGGATTCCTGCTAATCTGATGTTGGCAAATAAAAATGGCGCGGATTTCCGCGCCATTTTTATTACTCATCAATACTCGGCGTTTCGCCTTTCTTTTTCCAAAAAGTCATCTTGTCCGTCATGGCCTTGCTGGTTTCTTTCACCCTGTTCCCCATATCCGTTACCGCTCCGGTTACACCGCGAGTCGATGCCCTGACAATCGCACTGGAGACATTGCCCGATCCTCGGGCGACTATCGAACCCAGCATGGCAAGGGCGCGAACGGTAGCGGATTTGCGCATGGTAGCGCGCTCAGGGCGGGTATAAGCGCGGCAGTATTGCTGAGCGATAATGCCAACTCGCAAACTTAAAAAAGCATTTGCTGCGCCGCTGGCGACGGAACTTACCAGAAGCGTACTGGCCACCTGAAGCCCCGGAACCGCACCAGCGGCTGAACCTAGCACGCTGCTCAATACCGGCTGGACCTGCTCCGATAGATCAGCCTCATCCAGTTCGCGGGCAATAAAGGCTGTAGCGGCTACATTGGCATAAAGCTGGGCTAGTTCACGCAATGAAGGGCGCTGGTGATAGATCCGGGCAATATCCAAAACCAACCTTGATTGCACAGCCAGCACAATCAATGCGTCCAGGGAGCCGTTCTGGGAAATGGCGGTAGACAGGAAAACCTTACCCGCCGTTGCCCTGGTCGCATCCAGTGCCTGCTCATCCAGTTTCGTCAGTGCGAACTCAATCTGGTCGCGATTATTCAGCGGCAAGCCAATTGACCGGGGGTTGCGTGCCAATCGTTTGCGCAACTGGTTCAAGTGCTTTTCAAACTGAGGGTCTTCCTCAGAGACGGGTGGCTTCAGCGCAGGTGGCAGCGAAAAATAGATCCAAAGTGGTGTAATCAGGCAGGCCGCGTAAATTGCCAATAGCCCCCAAAACACAACCAATCCCAAGGTTGGACTCACTCGCTCAGCAAATTCCGCCAATTGCAGAGTCTGGTTGATCACCACCACAATTAAAGCCGTTGCTAAAAAGACGGTGATTAAGGTGAGCAACTTTTTCAGTGGGCTTTTCATGGTTGTGATTTTCCCAATTATTGGAAGGTATGGAGCATAGAGTAACCCAGATCTCAAAATTATTGCCCAGGTTTTACAGATGGCTAACAGAACTTTCTAGCTTATGAAAATTACAATCAGAATACTACCTGCCCGGATTTTCAGCCAGGTGCATATCTCTCAGGCACAGTAGTCTGGAGCTATTACCTGATCTCAGGAAGATCCAATTCTTAGGCATGCAACTTGCTGGGGTAAAGCCATGACAACCTCCAGCATATTCTAGCCCCCGAATCTCAGATGTCATAAAGGGGCTGTTCTGAATATAGCTGGCTGTGTACGATATCGGACACTCTGTGTGCGAATCCGTACACTTTGCTGGCCAAAGTAAGAGTGGGAAGACTATGAGTCACGGATATCGGGAAAATAAGAACGCAACAGAAAATCTTTCAATACTGGTCGTTGACGATGACCGGGATATTCTAGCAGCGGCAAGGTTGTTGCTTCGGTCTCACTTCAAGCAGGTAGTAACAATTGATGATCCGAGCCGGATTGCCCATAACTTGACTGAGGGTGAATTTGGCTTGGTGCTGCTGGATATGAACTTTCACTCGGCGGTGAATGATGGTTCTGAAGGGTTTCATTGGCTTCAGCAAATTCTTTTGCAGCAGCCAGATACCGTGATAGTGATGATGACCGCTTTCGGGGATGTCGATACAGCAGTCAAGGCGATCAAACTAGGTGCTACCGATTTTGTATTAAAGCCTTGGCATAACGAAAAGGTATTGGCGACTTTGGGTACTGCTGCGCAGCTGTATATGTCACGGCAGAAAGTGGAGCAACTGAAAGCGGTCAATACAGCGACATCTATTGATGGTGGTAATGAAAGCAGCTTGCTCGGGGAATCTTCGACATTTACAGAAGTGCTAAAAGTGGTGCAGCGTGTCGCGCCAACGGATGCCAATGTGTTGATAACCGGTGAGAATGGAACGGGTAAAGAAATGATTGCTCGAGAGATTCATCGCCTCTCGAGACGCAGTGATGAAGTCTTTGTAAGCATTGACCTGGGGGCAGTTCCCGAAAACCTGTTTGAGAGTGAATTGTTTGGCCATAAAAAGGGGGCTTTTACCGGCGCTGATAAAGATCGTGTTGGACGTCTTCAGGCGGCTAATGGTGGAACCCTTTTTCTGGACGAGATCGGTAACTTGCCTCTGCATTTACAAAGCAAGCTATTAACTGCTCTTGAGCAACGCAAGGTAATGCCTGTTGGTGGCAACCAATACATCAAGATTGATGTGAGGTTGCTGTCTGCGACCAATATGCCCATGGAAGAAATCCATAACGAAGTCAAATTCCGGCAGGATCTATTGTTTCGTATCAATACAGTAGAGTTGCGATTACCACCTCTTCGCGAGAGAAAAGAGGATATATCAGTGCTGGCTAATCATTTTCTGGAGTATTTTAAACGTAAATATCATAAGCCAGAAATGGAGCTTTCAGCTGCAGCTATGAGTCAATTACAGCGCAATCCATGGCGGGGAAATGTGCGGGAGTTGAGGCATGCTATTGAGAGGGCGATTATTTTAAATGAAGGGGATGTGATCGACGCACAGGCCTTTTCGATTATGCCAATTGCGGAGAAACAAGCCGAGACTCCGGTTACCAGTTGTAATTTGGAAGAAGTGGAGTGCTCTGTCATAAAAGCTGCCCTGAAAAATCGTCAGGGCAATATCAGCAAGGCGGCAAAAGATCTTGGTATTACCCGGGCATCGCTCTATAGAAGGATGGAAAAGTATGAGCTTTGACCATTTCCGACTCAAGGTAATCAGCCGAGTAGCTCTATTGCTTGTTAGTTGTTTTATCACTACTTATTTTTTTTGGATGCAGCCAAAAATGATCTTTTTAGCTGTGGTTGCTGCCGGCTTTGTAGTAGTCCAGGTATGGAAGCTGATTTACTACGTCGAAAAGACCAATCGGGAGTTGGAGCGTTTCTTTCAGTCGATTAAATACGATGATTTCTCGCAGAGTTTTCACTTTTTAAAATTAGGAAAAAGCTTTGCCAGTTTGGGTCAATCTCTAGAAGAAGTGATGGATCTGTTTCGGCGAACCCGACTATCCCGTGAGGAGATGGCACAGTTTTCGCAAACGATCATTCAGCAGGTTCCCGTTGCCGTTGTGGTGTATGAATCTAATGGAGACGTTGTGCTGGCCAATAATAAAGCCCGTCAGTTATTAGGAGTTAGTGGTTTAAGGCAACTCAATTCACTGTCGAAAATTTCACACGAACTTGCTGATTTTATTGTCAATGCGAGATCCGGTGGCAGGAAGGTTATTCAGGTGAATCTTGGTAATGAAACCCTCCATTTGATGGTCTCTGTTAGTCGCTTTATCGCAGGTAAAAGCGTTCAAAAAATTGTTAGCCTGCAAAATATTCGTACTGAGTTGGACCGTCAGGAGGTGCAAGCCTGGCAGGATTTGGCACGGGTTCTGTCCCACGAAATTATGAACTCCATAACACCTATCACCTCATTGAGTCACAGTGCCAGTGGGATGTTACGCTCTCTGGCAGATGGTGAAGTCGAGCCGGACGCGGAGTTGATGGAAGAAATGGCTTCGGCGGTGGAAACTGTTGCTCGTAGAAGTGATGGTTTGCTTGAATTTGTTGAGCGTTATCGGGATGTAGCTCGGCTTCCGGAACCTTCGTTGAATGCAGTAAATTTAGGTGTTTTATTAGAGCAGGTTGTTCATTTGATGCGGCCAGACTTCAGCGAGCACAGCATTCAATTGGAGTTAATTGTCGATGATCTTCCAGATGTTCAGATTGATGAGCAAATGATTAACCAGGCATTAATTAATCTTCTACTCAATGCCAAAGATGCGGTTCTGGGGATTGATGGCGCTCTCATTGTGATTAAGGCAGCTCGTGGATCTTTGGATGAGGTAAAAATAACAGTTAGAGACAATGGCCGAGGAATCGCCGAGTCAGACGCAATGAAAGTATGGATTCCCTTTTTCACCACCAAGAATAAAGGCAGTGGTGTGGGGTTGAGTCTGGTCAGACAGATTGTGCTTGCACACGGTGGAACAGTATCTATTAATTCCAATGAAGGCGCAGGAACTGCCGTAATTATAAGTTTGGTGTGTGGTTCTTGATTGAGAGCGGCAAGGTTTCAGTCATGCCTGTGATGCCGAAGCCGAAGCCGAAGCCGAAGCCGAAGATAGCTTGGTGATTACAGTTTGTTTCAGGTTCGAGAGCGCTATGAGCACTTACGGCTCTATTGCTCTTGGTTTTCAATGACCGAGGTAGAAGTTCCAGAAGAAATCCCTTCAGATCGCTACTCAAATAGCAGTTGATAAGCCTTGGAAATATGGCTGGTTTTGAGCAGCGATCTCTGTGTGTCAGTTCTTGGGTTACTCCTTGTTAAGCGCCAGTATCGGGTTGGCACGTGAAGCTTGGAGTGTATGTGACAAGATGAAAATCACCGAGAGCGAAAGCAAGATTGCTGGTACAACTACCAGGCTAAACAGCCAGATGGGTGGGATTTCTTTAAAGTAGTTAGCCAATAAATTGCCAGCGATAAAGCTTAGAGGACTCGCAATGGCCAGTGCGACTACCAGTGGTTTGCAGGAGTCAATGATCAGTAGCCAGCTCAGTTGGCCATTGGAGGCGCCAAGTGTTTTACGAATGCCAATCTCTTTGGTTCGACGCTCAATGGTGAATAATGACAGGCCGTAGATTCCCATCAGGGAAATGGTAATTGCGAGAATTGCAAAACTGCCAATTTTCCAAATCAGGTTAGACATTCTTTGAAAAGATTTATCATGCTCTTCCTTTTCCTTTCTGAAGGAAGCAAGCAAATTTCCAGTGAATGAGTTCACTAAAGGCTGGAGCTGTTTTGTGAGTTCTGTAAAAGTTAAGTTGTGGTACTTGATACTTAACACATGGTTTGGCTTGTGGAAGAGTAAGAAATGAGGGATTCTGCTACTGATAATGGGTAAATCATTTGTTATGAACTCAGGGTAAGCATCAGCAATACCAATGATCTCAAAGGTAGTCTTGTTATCAGAAAGAGTAATTTCCTGATTAATCAGAGACTCCAGATTTTTACTATCTGTGCTATAACCCAATAGCTCAAGGCCGGCAAGGGTTATAATAACCGGTATATGCTTGCCTGAGTAATCATAAAGTGGCAACTGCTTGAAAATGTTGCTTATGTCTTCCACAAAATGGTGCTTATGAGGTGAGAAGTGTTCGCCAGCTATTAGTCCTATCCCAAAATGACTGTCATAGCCGGTTGATACTCCACTAATTACCAACCTATCATGAATGATTTTCTGGTCAAATTTGGCGTTTTCCAGTGATAAGCTGGGGGGAAATATTTCCTGGATTGGGTTGGTGACAGACGTAATAAAAGGCAGCTTGGAGATCTCTTGTTGCAAAGAGGTGGTTTCTGTTGTGCCGGGATAAAGGGTGGCGATGTTGTCTAACTCTATGCCATTGTTAATCTGTTTAAATATATTCACTTGAAACTGAACAATCAGGCACAGTGTTAATAAAATGGTGGCAGAGATAAACTGAATGCACACCAGAAGCTTTCGAAGCATACCTTTGCCTGCTCCAGAAAGTCTTCTAGAGAGTGACTCAATAGGCTTTAATCGCGATATCTGGATGCCAGGGTAGGTACCTGCCAAGAGGGTCACCGAAACTATGATAATGGCATAGGCAATCAGTGTGTCTATCCGTAAGAGGTGTTCAAGAGGGATCTGTTCGCCAATTAGATGTTCAACCCAGGTAGCCCCCAGTATCAGAATTGTTATTGATAGGATTGAGCTGATTAATACCAGCGTCAGGGTTTCCACAAAAAACTGTCTAAGCAGGTGGCTTTGGCGTGCGCCAAAAGAGCGTCGTATACCAACTTCCAGTTGTCGCTGTGATAAGCGAGCGGTTGTCAGATTGATAAAGTTGATACAGGAGGCAAATAGGACAATAAAGCATAAGGCGGCCGCTGCAAGAGTATAGGTTAGTTGCGCTTTTCCTTTGATGTTGGCAGTGGAAAACAGTTTTCGGTAGGGTGTAATGATGGGTTCAAGAGTTACTCTTTGATCCTTGATATGGTGTATATTCGCTTCGGGCAGCTTGTAGAGACTGAGCTGGTGTCGAATCTGGCTTAAGTGCTGCCGGTCAATGAGTTTCAGAAAGGCACGTTCAGGGGAAAATATTTGTTCTGTACTTTTTTGTACAGAATCCTTGCTGGTAATCAGATGGCAATTTGTGAGAAAGTTGTCGGTTGGGTAATCCTGATAAACACCGTTGATAACAACGGATGACTGTTTGTTTAGCTGTAATACTTTACCGACTGGCGACTGGTCGCCATAGAGCTTTTTGGCTGAGCTCTCCGAAATAACTGCATGTCCAGGGGCTTCGAGTACACCTTCCTTCTTTCCTTGAATCATATTGATAGGAAATATATTGAAAAAGTTGGTTTCAGCCGTATAAGCATTCAGGTTGATGGTGGCCTCGTTTTGTTGAATAGAAAAAGGTGTTACTTCGACAGAGGCAGCATCTGACAGCTCTGGAATATTGGCGGTGAGTAGAGAGAGGTGCGTTTTATGGATAGGCTGCGGTACCCAACCGCGGTCTATAAGTTGTTCTGTTTGTAATTCATAAATGTAGTCTGCACCTTCAAGGCTCCGGTTCGTACTGCCCATCTTCAAAATCAACGCAGCCAGTACCATACAGCTGGCGATACCCAGTGACAGTCCGAAAATATTTATAAATGAGTAAGCCGGATGACGGCTTAGGTTGCGAAGTGAGGTAATCAGGTAGCTTTTGAACATCTGAGTGTCCTCCTCTGTATTTTTTTGGGGTAGACGTACCCAATCCACTATGAGGTAGATGGGCGCTTTATATAGGTTTTATGCTGTTGCGGTTTGAGTCAGTATGGTGTGAAGGCGTCCGAATGTCCTGAAGATAAGATATTGCCCGCCAGTGTTGGTGAAAAATTACTGGCGGGCAATGCCATTATCAGGCCAGTGCGGTCTGCTTCTGGTCTTCTGACTCACTTAAAATCTGACCATCAAGCATACGAACAATCCGGTGTGCGTATTGTGCGTGTTCTTCCGAGTGGGTCACCATCAGTACGGTGGTGCCGTTGTTGTTTAGTTCAGTGATCATGTTCATCACCTCCTGGCCGTGTTTGCTGTCCAGGTTACCGGTCGGTTCATCGGCGAGGATCAGCTTGGGCTTGCCAACCAGTGCCCGGGCGATGGCAACGCGCTGCTGTTGACCACCTGACAATTGCTGCGGAAAGTGCTTGGCGCGGTGGGCGATGTTCATTTTTTCCAGCACTTCGGTAACGCGCTGTTTGCGCTCTTTGGCGGGAACGCCCTGATAGAGCAGGGCCAGGTCTACGTTTTCGGCAACGGTCAGCTCATCAATCAGGTTGAAGCTCTGGAAGATAAACCCGAGGTTGTTTTTGCGAAGATTGGCGCGCTGGTTTTCATTGTAGTGGGCGATCTCTTCACCATTGAAGACATAGCTGCCATCGTCGGGGGTGTCGAGCATGCCGACAATGTTAAGCAGTGTGGACTTACCACAACCTGAAGGGCCCATTACGGCGACAAACTCGCCTTCCTTGATTGTCAGGTTGATACCATTGAGGGCGGAGGTTTCCACTTCGTCGGTGGTAAAGCGTTTTACCAGATTAGTCAGCTTTAACATGGGTCATTCCTTTGTGGTATTAGTCGTTATGGATTCAATTTGAGAGGCTGCAGCTTCAAAGGTGCGCTGAGTGGCAATAATTTCTGCATCTTCACTCAGCCAGCTATCAATCTCATAAATGTCAGCTGGCGTTAATTTGCCGGCATCCTGTTTTAGCCTGAGCAGCTGTTCGATGTACTGGAAGCGAGTATCGCTGTTACTTTTTTCACTTTGCATCAGGTTGGTTTGCTGTTGTAACAGGTCCACCATGCTCTTACTGCCATGCTCGTACTCGATCAATGTTTTTTCGTAAGCCAGTTGTGACTGTTCCAGCTGCATTTCCTGTAATTCAAGCCGTTTCTGCTGGCTGAGGATGCTGAGGAAATTACTGCGTATATCAAACTCGGTTTGGCGACGTGACTTGATGAAGTTTTCCTGGGCAATCTGCTCGCGTTCGGCGTTTTCCTTACGCTGTATCCAGCTGAGGCCATTGTCTCCGAACAGGGGAATATTCAGATTGACTGTAAGAGATTCACCTCCTCTCCTAAGGTTGCGTTGAGAAGGGCTGGTGATTTGTTGTTCGATTAATACCACGTCGCCATTTTCATCAGTAACTGGGATTTTCTCAATGCTGGAGGTGCCCGGAGTGCTATTGTAACTTTGTCCGCCCCAGCTCATATTGACTCTAGGTAAGTAAAATAGCTTATCTGCTTGTCGAGTATTTCTGGCCTTTTCCCGCGTAATTGCATCCAGCTTTAAATTGTAATTGCTGCTCATGGCTTCATTGATCCAACTTTCCGGATCAGAGGGTGAAGGCGCGGGGCTGGGGATTTTTTCTTCAAACCCTTCCAGCTCATAGTGAGCTTTACCCGTCAGTAAACTGAGCGCTTCAAATGCCTGATCAAAGGCAACCTGTGCGTCTTGAGTGGAGATTTGTTTGCTGTAAAAGTCGGCTTTGGCACTATGGAGGTCAGTAATGGTATTCAGGCCCTGGTCCAGTTGGGTCTGTGCCAATTCCAGATTGATCCTGCTTAATTCCTGGCTTTTCTGGGCTATCCTTAATTGATCATACGCCTTTAGTACAGAAAAGTACTTATTGGTAACGCTGATAATTAAATTCTGCTGAGCTTGGGCAAATCGATATTTTGCCTCATCGTCATTCATCAAGCTGTTTTGAAAAGTGAACCAGTCGTTGATGCCAAGATTGAAGGTGAGTCTGCCAATACTGGCTGATTTACTCTCTGTTTCTTTTCCTTCGTTGGTAACCCAATCATCATCCCCTCTTTTACTTCGAAAGGTTGCTCCAGTTCCTTCAGAATATGAGCCGGAAGGGTCAATATTCAATTTCGGCAAAAAATTTGCCCAGGCTTTGTAGTTGCTGCGTTGACCAATTTTATATTCCACTACGGCTTGCTGGTAAGTCGGGTCATTAGCCAGAGCCAGCTCATAGATGTCAGCCAGTGATTCGCCATGGCTGTTGGCACTGATTGCAAGGGCGGTGGCGATACTGAGTAGTTTAATTTTCATGTTCGTATTCCCTTACCATCAGTTCGTCAGAATAATTTCGTCGAAGTCTTCAAGTCCTGCATAACTTGAAATAATGACCTGTTCACCTTCTCTCAGTCCCCCCTGAACCTCGATGGAGTCATTGTTTTTTCGTCCCAGGCGAATATCCCTTTTGATGGCGATATCTCCGTTTTCATTAAGTACAAAGGCCCAGTTACCACCGGTATCGTTGATGAAGCTGCCATTGGCCAGCAATAGTGATTGGTTTGCCGCGCCCAGTTCCAGTTGTAATTGCAAGCTCAAACCACGACGTAACTGATTGACCACTTCTTCCGATTCAGGCAGTTCCAGATTGATTTCAAAGCGCCCGCTTTTAATTTGTGGGTAAACCTTGTTCACTGTGGCCGTGAGCTCTTTGTTGCCCAACTCAAAAATTGCTGTTTGACCGGTTTTCACCCTGTTCAGGTAATATTCGTCAACATCAGCAACCACAATGAACTTACTGACATCATCAATTCGGCCCAGCACGCCATTTCCTTTTTGTTCACCCAGCTCGATTTCCATTTCAACTATTTGCCCGCTAATCGGGGCGCGAGTTACCAGGTTGTCCATACTGGCTTCGACAATTTCCAGGTGTTTCTGAGCTCGTTCATCACTTTCGTTGAGCTGTTTGATTTTTTGTGGAAAAGCCTTTTCTTCTCTTGTCAGGTCATCAGAGAGGCGCTTGTGTTGCTCGATATCATGCTTCAGCTCAAATTCAAGGTTTTCAATCTGGTCTTTGCTGATCAGCTGCTTTTCCAGAAGGGCCTGTTTGCGGCTCAGCTCTCTCTGCCTGGTTTCGATTCGATATGCGGTATCGTTCAGCTGTGTTCTGAGATCGCGCAGTGATTTTTCCAACTGCAGCCTGGTTTCACTACTGCGGTTGATTTGTTCGGAAATGGTTCCTGCTTTATCCAACACCCCTAATTCAAAGTTGGGGTCGTGGAATTTCACCAGTGGGTCATTGGCTTTAACAAAATCGCCGACTTCGGAGTAGATTTCGTCGACGGTACCACCTTGAGAAATATTGATTGGCATGGATCGATAGGGCTCTACTGTGCCGCGCAGGGCAATATAGTCCCGAAATTCACCTTTCTGAACGGTGGCAATTGCGGCGTAGTCGCGCTCCATGCGGTATGTGCTTTTGCCGCTGACACTGGCCGTCGCCCAAATCAGCCATCCCAGACCGCCGGCAGCTACCGACAGCAATATAATTCTTTTGGCTGTCCAGCGTTTCTTTTTGATGGCGCGATCCATTCCCATTCTCTTTCTCCTGTATTAATGCTGTGCCAGGGTTGGTTTAACTTTTGGTTTAACTTTTGCTTTTTTATAAGCACATGTCGTGCCAATTAAAAAATCCTTTTAGAACAGCAGGTTATATTTCTGGTGCCGTTCTTCAATTGTTCAGACTGTACGTTTTCGAACATTCCTGTCCATATTAAATACCCCCAAGTGAGGATGTACCCTACTCTCTGTTATTACATCTTCACTGATATGCACTTACTCATACCTCAATGCGACAACAGGATCTATTAGTGCCGCTTTCAATGTGTGGCTGCTTACAGTCAGTAGTGAGATTGCCATCATCATAAAGGGGACAACCCCAAAGGTAATAAATTCCAGCGGAATTCGTGCGGCAATGTGCTGAATAATCTGATTGGCGCCCAAATAGGCTACGGGAGCGGCAAACGCCAGAGCTATCAGTACCGGTTTACTGAAATCCCAAAGCAATAACAGGGTAACCTTTGGTATGGAAGAGCCAAGTACTTTGCGAATTCCGATTTCCCGTGTGCGGCGTTCAACGACAAAGCTGGACATCGCATAAAGACCTAATATGGCAATTACAATTGCAATAACAGCAAATAAACCGACGCTGTAAAGCGCTCTTTCCATAGTGGTGAATAGACCGTCCAGCAGCTGTTTCGGATACATGATCCGGTTTGCCTGATTGGGTAAAACCTTCTCAATAACACTTTGAATGTGTTCCTTGCCAGTGGCCCATTGGCCGTCCCGAATTCTAACGCTCATCATCCCCAGGGGACTTTCGGATAATACTATGTAGTCTGCAGTCAGGGGGATTTGAGAGTCCTCCAATACTTTGGGGAATGCGTTGGCGACACCAAGAATTTCAAGTTCAATACCGCTTGGCTCACCTTGATCATTTTGCATGACCAGCTTTTTGCCAATTAACTCTTTGCTGTTACCAAGACCAAGTTTATCCATACCGCTAAGCGTCAATATGACACCGCCACTGGTTTGAGGGGCTCCCCCCCACGGTGGAACTGTTACCGCATATGATTTATCCCGACTTGAAAACGATTTGCCAGACAGCATGTCAACCTGGTAATGGTCAAAAAACTGATAATCGGCGACCACCATGTTAAGGGCAACCGGGTCGCGATCTTCAAATTGATATTCCGTTTGAGCCCCAAATGACAACGCAGGAGTGGATACTGAGTGAATGGCTTGGTTTGCCAGAAGTTCCTTGGTCAAAATGTCCCGCTTGTTATTACTTTCCTCCTGATTTCGTCCGCGGCCCCAGCTCTGGGCTGGTACGATAGAAATGTTATCCAGCTCAAAGCCCAGGTCCAGGTTTTTCAGGTGATTGACCTGATAGTAGAGCGTGATACAAGTTGTGGCGAGTAATATCGAAAACCCGAATTGTACAATGGTCAGGATTTTTCGAAGTCGGTTTTTATTATTGGAGGAGCCACCTGAAGACAGTGCTGCTGCAGGTTTTACACGAGAAAGTACCATGGATGGATAGAAGCCTGCCAAAATTGTTGTAAAGGCAATCAAACCCACTAACCCTGCAAAAAATTCCAGGCTGGCATAAGAGGTATTGGACAGATCTATTTGTACAAGAGCCTCAAACCATGGCAGGCTGGCAAGAGACAGAAAAAATGCAACGATAACCGCTAAAAAGGTAAGGACAAAAGTTTCACAGATAAACTGTACAAAAATATTATTGCGGCCTGCCCCGAGTACCTTGCGCAAACCAATTTCACGATTTCGCTGAGTGAAGCGGGCTGTTGTAAGGTTGATAAAGTTCACACAGGAAATCACCAGAACGGCAAGTGCAAGGCCTCCAGCTATATATATGAAGTACCAATTTTGAAAAAGATCTCCAGATCCGGTTTGCCCTCGCCGAATTGACCGCTCACTGATATTTACATTTTGTAAATGAGAGTTGCGTACTTTGATGGCGCTGAGAGTTTGCTTCATATTGGCAAAATCTCTGCGGCGTGGAGACTGCTCTGCATTCCGATCAGCCTCTTCTCTCACCTGTTCAGGGGTGGCGTTGGCCAGTCGTCGATTCATGTCATCAAGAGAGATTTCCTGCCTCATTTTTACATAAGTTGTCAGAGAGCTTCGGTTCCAGAATTGATTGGCATTTCTTGGTTCGGGCTTTCCAGAAAGTGCAGCGAGTATGCCTATATCGTTGCTCTTCAGGTGGCTGTTTTCGGGAATGTCCTCAATAACGCCTGTAACTGTGAGTAAACCGTCTGATACAGGAAGCTGTTTTCCAAGAGCGGGCTGTTTTCCAAAATATTTTTGAGCCTTACTGCGAGTCAGGATGACAGAGTTGGGCTTGTCCAAAGCGCCGACAGGAGAGCCTTCTAAAAATCGTAGATTAAAAATATTAAAGAATGTGTTGTCGGTGTAGTGGAGTGTTTCTTCAAACTCCAGCTCCCGTTGGATAGTTATATTTCCCCGTGACAAACTGGTGATCAGCTCGAGTCCTGGAAGGGCATTTTTAATTTGTTCGTACTTCTCTTTATCGATAGTTGAGCTGGTTCGCTCGTTTCCGTTGCCAAACTCTATGGTAGTTTGAAGAATATAAACTCTGTCAATATCTTGAAATTGCTTATCAAAGCTCAACTGATAGGTGATAAATATCAATAGTGTTACACAGCAAGCGAGTCCAAGCGACAACCCGAAAATATTGATGGCATTATTCAGTGGGTGCTTGATCAGGTTGCGGAATGCAGTCAAAAAATAACTCTGAAACATGGCTTTAGGGCTCGATGTATGTGTGCTGGTTGAAAAGCGTGCTGTTAATTTTTTTCTTTGTGAGAAAAAATCCTGAGAGGATTCTCTGTTGGAGAGGGTGCGAGCAGTTTGCACTTAGATGTTGCGAACAGCTACTGGTGTCCGGTTGAATCAAAAGATGTAATGACTGTCCATGTGGTAATCGGTAATCAGGCATATGCCTTGCTCCCCACCCTAACGCACTTGTTTATTTGCCTGTCAGGAGTGCCGGGATCTTTATTCTGTTATCTAATTAGAGCCTGTTGACACTACTATGGCATTTCAACTACCAGCTGGAGAGTAATATAAAAAAAGCCGGTTAATGAACCGGCTTTACAATAATTTGCAATAGCAGGAAAACGCTCTGATTCAGCACTCGATGATATTTACAGGTACCTCAACAACGTTAACCGCCAATCCACCACGGGAGGTCTCTTTGTACTTGGAGTGCATCTCCAGGCCCGTATCCCGCATGGTTTTAATGACTTTATCAAGAGAGACAAAGTGCTCTCCATCACCGCGCAGTGCCATACGGGCTGCGCTGATGGCCTTGATGGCTGCCATTGCGTTACGCTCGATACAGGGCACCTGAACCAATCCGCCCACTGGGTCGCAAGTCAGGCCAAGATTGTGTTCCATGCCGATCTCTGCAGCGTTTTCTACCTGGGCGGGTGTACCACCCAGAACTTCGGCCAGCGCACCGGCTGCCATGGAGCAGGCTGACCCGACTTCGCCCTGGCAACCTACTTCCGCTCCGGAAATAGATGCGTTGAGTTTATACAGGATGCCAATTGCGGCGGCAGTCAGCAGCATTTCAATGATGCCGTCTTCATTAGCGCCGGGAGTAAAGCGATCATAGTAGTGCATTACCGCCGGGATGATGCCCGCCGCTCCGTTAGTCGGTGAAGTCACCACCCGCCCACCGGCGGCGTTCTCTTCATTCACTGCCAGGGCGTAGAGGCTCACCCAGTCCAGTACACTGAGCGGGTCTGATAGTGCCGACTCTGGGCGTTGCATCAACTTTTGGTACAGTTGAGGAGCACGGCGGGGTACATTCAGTCCGCCTGGCAGTACTCCCTCATTTTTGATGCCATTGTCCACACACTCGCGCATAACCTCCCAGATTTTCAGCAGCTGTGCTCGAGTCTCTGCCTCAGGGCGCCAGGATTTTTCGTTCTCCCACATAATCTGGCTGATAGACATATTGTGCTTTTTACACAGCTCCAAAAGCTCGTTACCGGTTTTGAAGGGGTAAGGGAGTTTGGTGGCATCCTCAACAATCGGGTTGTCGTTGGACGCAGTTTTTTCATCCACTACAAAGCCGCCACCAACTGAGTAATAGGCTTTTTTAGAGATCTCTTCACCCTGAGCGTCGAACGCCGTAAACAGCATGCCGTTGGGGTGGTAGGGCAGGCTTTTGCGGCGGTGCAGGATCAGGTCGGTATCACGGTCAAATTTCAGGTTGTGTTCACCCAGTACCAGTAACTGCTTTTCGGCTTCCAGCTGGGTCATGCGATCGCGTATGGTAGCAACGTCGACTGTTTCCGGTGATTCACCTTGAAGCCCCAGTACCACCGCCTTGGGAGAACCGTGACCTTTGCCGGTAGCACCCAGGGAACCGTACAGTTCGGCTTTGATACGAGCGGTATTGGCCAGTGCGCCCGAGGCTTTCAGTTCCTGGGCAAACTCCAGGGCAGCCCGCATCGGACCGACGGTGTGGGAGCTGGAGGGGCCAATGCCAATCTTGAAAAGGTCAAATACGCTGAGTGCCATACTGCAAATCTCTATAGGGTCTTTATAAGTGTAGGGCGCGATTATCCTGAGTGTGCGGGCATTCCGCAACTAACGGGGTCTTATATTGAACGGTCATTAACCCGGCTTTCATGATTATCCCTTTCGCCGTATCCTATGCGGCTTCTTCACTCTATTGAATACCAAAGGAGTCCATTTTGACCCAGCTCGTTGAACTTCAGCCCGCCGTACTCTGGAAGCACTTCCAGGAATTGTGCAATCGCCCCCACCCTTCCAAGCAGGAACAGGCAGTGGTGGATTATGTGCTTGGCGTTGCCAAGGCAAGAGGGCTGGAGAGCAAAGTCGATAACGTGGGCAATGTGATTATCTCCAAACCAGCGACAGCGGGTATGGAAGACCGCGTTGGAGTGATTCTGCAAAGCCACCTCGACATGGTGCCACAGAAGAACGCCAGTTCCAGCCATAATTTTGCCACCGACCCGATCAAGGCGTATGTGGATGGAGAGTGGGTTACTGCCGAGGGAACCACCTTGGGCGCGGATAACGGCATTGGCTGCGCGGCTATGCTGGCGATGCTGGAATCTACAGATATTCCACACGGCCCATTGGAGGCGCTGTTTACCATTGACGAAGAGGCTGGAATGACCGGCGCCCAAGGGTTAGAGCCGGGCTGGTTGGAGGGCAAGATTCTCCTCAACCTGGATTCTGAGGACGAGGGTGAATTGTTTGTCGGCTGTGCCGGTGGGGTTGATGTAAATATCAAATTACCATTCCAGAGCGAGCCAGTAGACACTGGTTCTGTCGCGTTTGAAATGAACGTGGGCGGACTTGTGGGTGGTCACAGTGGCCTGAATATCAATGACGGTCGCGGCAACGCCAACAAGCTGACCAATCGCCTGTTGAGTGAGGCGGTCGAGCGTTTTGGAGTTGGTGTTTATCAGTTCAATGGCGGCACACTGCGCAATGCCATTCCGCGTGAAGCGTTTACCGGTATTACCGTGCCAGCGGAGCAAGTTGAAGCGTTCAAAGCCTATGTGGATGAGTTTGCCAGCTTGGCCCGTACCGAACTGTTGGGTGTCGACGACGGATTAACCGTAACCCTGGAAGCTGCCGAGCTGCCGGAGAAACAGATCGCTCGCGAATGTCTAAACAAATTTATCAAAGCCATGTACGCCTGTCCGAGTGGTGCGGCTCGTATGATCAGTGCGTTGCCTGGTGTGGTGGAGACATCCAACAATCTGGCGGTGGTGTTCTCGGATGACCAGTTTATCTATGTTCAGTGTTTGACCCGTAGCGCTGTCGACAGTGCTCGCGATGATTTTGCCCAGTCGGTAGCCAGTGCTTTTGAGTTGGCCGGTGCCGATGTCCATTTTGGCGGTGCGTATCCCGGCTGGACCCCCAAAATGGGGACTCCACTGTTGGAAATGATGGTTGCCAAGCACAATGAGCTGTTTGGCTATGAGCCAAAAGTTACGGTAATTCACGCAGGGCTTGAGTGCGGAATTTTGGGAGCGACCTATCCCCACTGGGATATGATCTCGTTTGGCCCAACCATTCGCGGTGCTCACTCACCGGATGAGAAAGTATTTATTCCGGCAGTGGCGAACTTCTGGCGTTACTTCAAAGCGGCACTGGAAGCGATACCTGCCAGTAATTAACTCTCAGGGTGGCATCAGCTGTTTACTCGGGCTATTGCCACCTCTTTTACTTAGTTAGTGCACACCCGGAAACTGACGTCATTCCCGCTTTCGCGGGAATGACGCTTTGTGCTTTTAGCGCTGTTTCCGGATGCAAAAAAGTTATTGCTGATCTACCAGCCTCTGCCACTCTTCAGCCGCTTCTGGTATCCCGTTTCGTGCCTTGATATACAGATTCAGCAGACGAATTTCATTGCATTGATATTCTTCTGTGGGAATAGCTGGTACTTCAATTAATTTAATTCCTTTGTTTTCAGTTACACACTCCAGGAAATATTCCTGAAAGTCACCTACAGTCGAGCAGACCCTTCCTTCGCCACCATAGGCTTTGACAAGTTGCAGAAAGTCGAAATCTTTATCAGAGCAATGGTAGATGGGAGCATCACCACTTTTGCCTAAATGAAAAATATTATTGCGCATAAGCACAATGGTGACTGGCAAATCATTCTTTAAAAAATGAATTAGCTCATTGGCCTGGAAGTGGAAGCCGCCGTCACCGGTAATTACAACAGTGCGATCATTGCTGCCAGTAGCTTTGATTTTTTCTGCACAAGCTCGCGCGTAGGGCAGGCTTGTGCCCATGGCGGCATACCAGGGGTTGGTTATCCAGCCGCGGCCTAGCTGTGGGTTCCGGGTGATTAAGCTGTAGCTGGCGAAATAGGAGTTGCCCACTTCTGGTAGATAGACATAGCGATTATGGTCTTGTTGTTGAATGCCATTGAGTACATCTGTCAGGTTGTGGAAATCAATTCGATCGTCTGATTCCCACTGCTGTGGAGAGCGCTCTATTGGCTGGTACGAAAAAGGAGAAACAGGCTTTTCCAACAGTAGTTGAAATACTTCGATTAAATCCCTTTCATTGTTGGCAGCGCCTTTCAGGATAGTTTTGTTGGCAAAGCGCTCAATGTGATGTGTGTCAGAACAGAAGGCGTTGTTGGCATCCTGAACGTGAATGCTCGACGCTACATCAAGTACATAATCTACCTCTGTTTCGATATACCGACGGCAGTCAGGATTGCTGAATGCTCCATTATAGGCTCCCAGGCAAAGAGGGTGACTTTCATCGAATATACCTTTTGCAAACCAGCTGGTGGCGAATGGAATATTTAACCGTTCACTGAATGCTAGCAATAACGCTTTGAGGTCTTTATTCAATTTAGCCTTTTCACCGATATACAACAGCGGGTTTTGAGCAATACTCAGTTTGCGCCATATGTCGTCGGCGATTGGCGCAGTACCATCCAGTAATTGATATTCCGGATACGCCAACAATGGAGATTCCGGCAATCGTATCGGCTGGGTTTTGGCGTTTACCAAATCCCGTGGTATTTCGATGAAGACGGGCTCTTTGTGAGTGTAGGCATGAGCGACTAATTGAAAAAAGCGTTCACCTGCTATGTTGGGCTGACCTTCGTTGCGCGCCCCTTGCAATCTTTCGGTACGCATACCCAAGCCGGCGAAAGCCCTTATGGCAGCGTTGTATTCGGTTTTCCAGGAGCCAGCGGAAGTGACAGTATGGTGAATGGCAATATCAGCAACTTCGCTTTCGCCCGGAGCACCGGATATGAAAATAACGGGTAGGCGCTCGGACATTGCCAGTGCGGCAGCGGAAGTGCAGGGCAGGCTGCCAACAGTATAAGTGGTCAAGCAAACGCCGAGGCTTTCTATTTCTGCCTGACCGCAGGCGGTGAAGCCAGCGTGCATTTCATTGCCAGAAGGTAGTACTTCAAGCCCGGTAGTGAGTGCCCCGATCAGATTGGCCGCAAAATCCCCCCCCACGCCATAAACCCGTTCACAACCAAAAAATTTGAGAATGTCGACAATGGTATTGCCAAGGGTTGGCAGCAAATCACTATATGCCTTTCCAAAGTTTTGCTCGTAAGGGTTGGGGGCAGTTATTGAGGCTTGGCTGGTCATGTCATCTCCTGAGTGTTGGCACTTGGGTCTATATCAGGAAGTGATTGTCTCTATTGGTGCTTTGGGAAAGGATGACTTGCGTCAATTGTGAAATTGACTACCCCTAACGCTAAAAAGCTTAAAGTGTAATTTCAACTTTACACTAGGCACCTAGGGCCCCCACAGTTGCAAACGCCAGCACCAGCCAGAGTATTGGCAATTTCAATGCTCGCAGAGTCAACAGGCCAGCTACTACCAGCGCCATATCGAAAGACGATGCGACGGAGCTGATAAAAAGCGGTTGATAGAGGGCTGCGATCAAAAGGCCGACCACTGAAGCGCTGATACCAGCAACGGCCCCGGCCAAATGGGGCTTTTGTACCAATCGCTGCCAATAGCCTTGCAGCCCCAGAATCAACAAAAAGCCGGGCAAAAAGATCATCAGAGTTGCGATCAGGGCCGCGAGTAGTGCCTGTTCTGGCATTAAACTGGCGCCCAGGTAGCTCGCTAGTGAAAACATTGGTCCCGGCATAGCTTGGGCTGCCGCATAGCCAGCCAGGAACTGATCGGCAGGTAAATTATCGGCTAGCAGGTTTTGCAATAGTGGCAGTACCACATGACCACCACCAAATACCCAACTGCCAGCCTGGAAAAACTGATTACTGAATTCAAACCAGATGTTGTGATTTGCCACCACAGGAAGGCCTAACAGCAGAGTGACAAAAAGAATCAGGGGAATCCGGCTTACACCCTTGCTGTTACCGGTTGGATTATTTGCTTGTTGAGCGCTCGCCATTCGCCAGCAGCCTAGTGCAGCAGCTGCCAACAACAAGCCGAATTGAGTGATTAAGCCGGGCAGTAGCCAGAGTCCCGCTGCGGTACCAACCGCCAGTATTTTGGTGATTTGCCGCTGGCAAAAGCTGTTCCACATGGTGAGAACTGCATCGGCAACCACTACCACGGCGAGTAACTTCAGTCCGTGAACCAACCCTTGATAGAGTTCGGTATTGAGCCACTGGCTGCCCATCACCGCCAGTCCATACATCAGCAAAAAGGAAGGCAGTGTAAAACCGATAAAAGCGAGTATCGCGCCCGCCAGACCACCGCGGTGATAGCCGATAGCGAATCCGACCTGGCTTGAGGCCGGCCCCGGCAGAAACTGGCTCAGTGCTACCAGCTGTTGGTAGTGGCTCTGGCTGACCCATTGATGCCGTTCGACAAATTCTCGTTGAAAGTAACCGAGGTGTGCGGCCGGACCACCAAAACTGTGGCAACCGAGTAGCAGGAAGTGTCTGAACAGCTCTACCATAAATGTCTGCCTTTGATTCAGGCCACGGTTGTTTGAAAGGGTAATGTTAAGTGAAAAATATAACGAAATGGGGACAAAAATTTTAAGTACTGCGCCTGGAGTCACTGACAACTGGCGCGGAATCAGGATAGAATGGCTTCAATTAATAAGCCACGGACGAGGACCTTGAAACTACCCAGTTGGTTTTCCCAGGATTATAAAAGCCTGCTCTATCGGGCATTTCCTTTTTTGGTTTGGGGAAAGGAGCTCGACAGGAGAACCCTGCATTACGACTTTCTAGCCGGCATTACCGGTGCCATTATTGTCTTGCCGCAAGGGGTAGCCTACGCTCTGATTGCCGGACTTCCGGCGCAATACGGCATTTACACCGCCATTGTCACCCCGATTATTGCCGGCCTGTTCGGTTCCTCCCGCCACCTTGTCTCTGGTCCTACCGCTGCTATTTCCATCATTGTCATGAAGATGACCAGTGACCTGGCTGCGGTGGGGACCGACGAATTTATCTCCCTTGCTCTTACACTAACGTTCTTGTGTGGCCTGATTCAGTTCTGCCTCGGGATTGCCCGGCTCGGCCATGTGATTAACTTTATTTCCCATACCGTGGTGATCGGATTTACCGCCGGAGCCGCGATATTAATTGCAGCCAGCCAGCTCAAGTACTTCTTTGGCGTTCCTATTGAGCAGGGTGCCAGTGTAACCAATACGGTTTCTACACTGATCGACTCGGCAGCAAACTTTAATTATTACGCCATTGCCATTGCATTGGTCACTATGGGGTCGGTGCTGGTGATCAGTTATCTTCGACCCCGATGGCCTGCCATGCTTATGGGGATGGTTATCGGCAGTATTCTGTGTGCGGTTCTGGGTGGTGAAAAAAATGGTATTTCGCTGGTTGGGGCGCTGCCGGGGACCTTGCCGGAGATCTCCGCACCCAATCTGACCTTTGATACCGTGTCGGCGGTCTTCCAGAGTGCTTTTGCAGTTGCGATCCTCGGCCTGGTGGAGGCGGTGTCGATCTCCCGTTCGGTGGCTGTTAACTCGGGACAGCGAATCAGTGGCAGTCGTGAGTTTGTCGGTCAGGGGCTTTCCAATATCGTCGGTAGTTTTTTCTCCTGCTACGCGGGCTCCGGTTCGTTTACACGCACAGGAGCCAACTATCACGCCGGTGCACAGACCCCCATGGCTGCCATATTTGCAGCCGCGATATTGGCATTGATTCTGGTTGTTGCACCCTGGTCAACAGCCTACCTGCCAATGCCGGCCATGGCGGGGTCGATTATGCTAATTGCCTGGAAACTGATCGATTTTCACCATATCAAAACCATTCTCAAGAGCAATCGCGAAGAGGTGATTATCCTTTTGGCGACCTTTGGCTCTACCGTCTTTGTTGAGCTGGAGTTTGCGATCTTTATTGGCGTAATTTTGTCGCTGGTAGTGTTTCTGCGCCGCACTTCCATGCCCAAAATTGTGGTGGTTTCCCCTCAGTCGCTGGAGTCTGGAACCGAGTTGCGGAGCATCAAACGCTATGGTTTGAAGGAGTGTCCCCAGCTGCGCATTGTTCGTATTGATGGTTCGATCTTTTTTGGCTCGGTCAATCACATTCAGGGTAAGTTGCAGCAGTTCTGTAATCGCAACACTCCGCAAAAGCACCTGATGTTACACTGCACGGGAATTAACCTGATTGATATTGCCGGCGTGGAAATGTTGCTCAACGAACAGAGACGCTTGAAAAACCTCGGCGGTAGCCTGACTTTTTGTGCGCTCACTAACATCGTCAAAGACGACGTGGCGAAAATTGGCGGGCTGGAAAAACTTGGCGCCAAAAACTTTTACTCCTCTGTGGATGTTGCCCTGAAAATTCTGGTGCCCACACTTGAAAAACCTATTTGTGATGATTGTCAGGTACGAGTGTTCAACCAATGCCCGTTGCCTCCGAGTATTTCCAATCAGTTGAGGTTTATGGATTTAGAGCCACAACCGGTTACTGTTAAAGAGCCGGCTGATACCCCTTCAAGTTGAAGTTAAATATGGGTAGGCACCGTAACCGTTTTGAGGAGCTGCCATGCAACACTGGCGCTGGCTGGTATTTCTTTTTACGTTTTCTTCCCTGACTCATGCCGAGCAGATTCGGGTGGCGGTGGCATCCAATTTCGCCCCTGTTGCTGAACAGCTCAGTGCGCGGTTTGAATTGCACAGTGGTCATAAAGTCATTTTGGCCTTTGGTTCTACGGGAAAACATTACGCTCAAATTGCAAACGGGGCTCCCTTTGACCTGTTTCTGGCGGCGGACAGCCGTCGCCCTGAATTATTGGAAAAAGAGGGCAGGGCCATTAAGGGGGGGCGTGCCAGTTATGCCATTGGGCGATTGGTGTTGTGGAGTGCCGATAGCAGTCTCGTTGATTCAAACGGTGAAGTGCTAAAGCAGGGTAATTTTGAGCGACTTGCAATTGCCAACCCACGATTGGCCCCATACGGACAAGCAGCCCAGGAGTTGTTGGAATCGCTGGGAGTTCGAGAGTCGAGCCAGAGCAAGTTGGTGCGCGGTGAAAATATCAGTCAAACCCTTCAATTTGTTCGCAGTGGCAATGCGCAATTGGGATTGATTTCGCTGTCGCAGCTCAAATCCCTCCAGCCTAAAGGCTCCTGGTGGTTACCACCCTCAGATTCCTACACCGCGATTGATCAGCAAATGGTGCAGCTGACCGACAAGCCAGAAGCCACCGCATTTTGGGTATACATAAAATCTGAAGAAGCACAGAAAATAATCGCAGAATATGGGTATGATCTGCCCGAACCCACACAATAAAAACCCTCAATGAACGAATTGATCTCTGCCGCCGATATTTCTGCAGTCTGGCTGACACTGAAGCTGGCGCTTGTGACAACCATGGTACTGATGTTGCTTGGCACACCACTGGCCTGGTGGTTGTCACGTACATCAATGCGTGGCAAGTCCCTGATTGAAGCATTGATTGCATTACCTCTTGTGCTCCCTCCAACTGTACTTGGTTTTTATCTGTTGGTGTTGCTGGGTGCCAATGGGCCTTTGGGCGATTGGTCGTTGGCATTTACATTTCCAGGTCTGGTTATCGGCTCCTTTATCTATTCGCTGCCTTTTGTAGTGCAGCCGCTACAAAATGCTTTTGCCGCGATTGGATCACGCCCACTGGAAGTGGCAGCAACATTGCGTGCCTCACCTTGGGACCAATTCGCGTCTGTTGTACTTCCCCTGGCTGCCCCCGGTTTTCTGACGGCTGCGGTGCTGGGGTTTGCTCATACCGTGGGTGAGTTCGGTGTGGTGTTGATGATCGGTGGCAATATTCCCGGTGAAACCCAGGTGTTGTCGATTGCGATTTACGATCATGTCGAAGCCATGGACTATCGAAGCGCTCACTGGCTGGCGGGTGGATTGATGCTGTTTTCCCTTTTGATTCTGATGCTGGTGTATCGAGCCAATCGCCGCCAGCATTTTGCAGTTGGTGCCCGGGTATGAGCGAGGGTATAAGTAAGGCTATGAGCATCAGGGCCAGCTTCAAAATTGTTCGGGAGTCATTTTCCCTGGATGTGGATTTTGAGGCTCCTGCTAAGGGCGTAACCGCCATTTTGGGGGCATCCGGCTGTGGTAAAACCACTTTGTTGCGAGCCATTGCCGGGCTGGAATATGACCCTGATGGCTATTGCCTCATAGGTGATTTAGCCTGGCAACAGGCTAAGCAAAGCCTGCCGACTCATCAGCGTGAGCTGGGTTATGTGTTTCAGGAGGCGAGCCTGTTTTCACATTTAAGTGTTGAAGGCAATCTTAAATACGGGTTTAGACGCATCGCCGATCAGCAGCGTCGTGTCGCCTTTGACGAAGCCGTGTCCCTGCTGGGGCTGGAAAAATTACTCAGCCGCCGACCAGATAATCTGTCTGGCGGAGAGCGTCAGCGAGTGGCCATTGCCCGTGCGCTGTTAACCAGCCCGAGGCTATTGCTGATGGATGAGCCTCTCACCGGGCTGGACTCTCGAAGTAAGGCAGAGATCTTGCCTTACCTGGAAAAACTGCATCGCAAGCTGGAGATCCCGGTACTTTATGTCAGTCACTCCCAGGATGAAGTGGCGCGTCTGGCCGACCACCTGGTACTGATGGAACAGGGGCGAGTAATAGCCAGTGGGCCTGTTGCCGAAATGCTGGCGCGAACCGATCTGCCTCTGGCGCAGCAAGACGATGCAGAAACAATTATCGAAACGACAGTCAGCGATCTAGATGATCACTACCATTTGATCCATCTGCAGTTTGCCGGCGGCCTGTTTACAGTGCCCGGAAGCGGTTTGAGTGTTGGCCAGCCGGTTAGGGTGCGAGTGATGGCGCGGGATGTCAGCCTGTCTCTGCAGCCACCGGTGGACAGTTCGATTTTGAACTGTCTGGCTGCGGAAGTAATTGACCTGACTCCGGTCTCGGCTGCACAGGTAGTGATAAGGCTCAATGCCGGCGGGGTGGAAATGCTGGCACGAATTACCCGCAAATCCGCCGAACAATTAAATATTCAGCCAGGCAGTAATCTGTATGCGCTGGTTAAAAGCATTGCGCTGCTATCTTGAAGATAGTTGGCCATATTGAATTAAAGAATCAAAAACCATGATTGATCCTATCATTATTCTCATTGCCCTCATCGCCGGGTTGGCCGTTCGCCAGATCGGGTTCCCGCCGCTGCTGGGTTATCTGGTGGCCGGGTTTGTGATTCACGCCATCGGAATAGAAACGGGTCCTTTGATCGACCAGATCGCCAGTGCCGGTGTCACGTTGCTGTTGTTTGCCATTGGCCTGAAGTTGAATCTCCGCGACTTGGCTTCCATCCAGGTATGGGGTGTGGGAACGGCAGCGATGGCGATTGGTATTCCGCTGCTTGCTGGAGCGGTTGCACTGTTGTTGATGTTGTTGCCGGGGCAGTTGCCACTGGATCAATCCACACTGTGGACGCTGGCGTTTGCACTCTCTTTTTCCAGCACAGTTTTTGCTGTGAAGATTTTTGAGGAAAGTGGTGAAAGTGCAGCCCTGCACGCCAAGATTGCCATTGGAATTTTGATTATTCAGGATTTGGCGGCAGTAATATTTCTGGCGCTGAGCGCCGGCAAATTTCCAGACTGGCCTGCGCTGGGTTTGCTGCTGCTGATACCTCTGCGGCCGCTGATTATTCGTGTATTTCGGCTTTGCGGTCACGGCGAGTTGCTCACCCTGTTTGGTATCGCCGTGGCGTTTGGCGGTTACTCATTGTTTGAGTTTTTTCAAATCAAGGGTGACCTCGGCGCTCTGATGCTTGGGGTGCTGCTGGGTGGTACCAATAAAACCACAGAGTTGGGCAAAAACCTGCTGACCCTGAAGGACCTGTTTCTGGTGGGCTTTTTTGTCGGCATCGGCCTGAAGGGAATGCCGGACTTAAATATGTTGTTTATGGCATTGGCATTGGCCGTAGTGATGCTGATTAAATTGCCGCTGTTTTACGGCCTGCTGGCGGCAACCCGCCTGCGTGCGCGAACTTCGTTGCTGACGGCACTGCCACTGACCAACTACAGTGAATTTGGACTGATTGTGGCGGCAATGGTGGCAGGCAGTGGCCTGATCAGTGATCAGTGGGTCGTGACACTGGCGGTCGCTCTGGCGCTCTCGTTTGTTCTCGCGGTTCCTTTCAACGCCCGCTCCCATCAAATTTATCGCAAGTTTCGTGGCCGCTGGCCCGAGAGTATGCACCGCCTCTCCTTCGAGCAGCCAGTAAACCTGGATGGCGCATCGGTTTTGGTGATGGGGATGGGCCGTGTCGGTCGCGGAGCCTATCGCTATCTGCGAGACGTTTATGGTGACAAGGTAATGGGGGTGGAAGAGGCCGCCAATCGTTTGCCGAAATTGGCCAGTGAAGGTTATAGAGTGGTCAGTGGAGACGCTACGGACCGCGACTTCTGGGATCAGGTGGATCTACCGAATATCAACCTGGTGATGGTGAGCCTGACCAATCACTCGGAAAACCTGTCGGTTTGCAACTTGCTGGAGAGCATGAATTATTCCGGCCAAATCGCTGTGATTGCGCGATTCCCGGATGAGCAGCAGGAGCTTAGTGCGCGTGGCTGGATTACCTTTAATCTATATGCTGAGGCAGGACACGGTTTTGCAGAACATGTGGTTCAGCAGTTGGATAGTGCGTGAAGAGCGAATTAACTGGATGTCAAACATGCCATGAAAGATAAAGTTATAGCGACGGTAGTTGTAATATTTTTTATTTTGCTGGCATTCGCAGCGAGCCTTTTAAAGTCTTCATTTAATGTGGATGGCTCTACAACGGAACTATTATCGAAAGATAATATTTTAAAAGCTCTTAGAGTGTTCACATTTGTTTCTATTGCTATTGCAGTTTTTTTCTTTGCTTGCAAAACCGATAAATAGTGAACTTAGTATTAATAATCATGAACGCTACTCTAAGGGGTTCATGACCAAGATGGTAATATGGCTATCTTTCTATATCAGCCTGCTGTATCCTCCGCGCCTTGACGTCATCCGGTCGGCATCATAACTAACCAGTTTTACGCTGAAACATTTTCAGCACTCATCAGGTACCTTGACCGGCCTCTTCCAAGAGCTGGTTCCTCCCGTATCGATTGATACATTTTTACGTAAGTACTTTTACATAAGTAATCAGGATTTTTATGTCTTTTGACCAACTTGGCCTGCGCGCCGAGCTGTTGGCGGCTATTGCTGCCCAGGGCTATAGCACACCTACCCCCATTCAGGCGCAAGCCATTCCGCTCGTACTGCAGGGCCGTGATGTGCTGGCCGGAGCGCAAACCGGTACCGGTAAAACTGCCGGTTTTACTTTGCCATTGCTGCACTTGCTGAGCAGTCGCGGAAAGCCACATAGGGGGCCCAAACCCCGCGCGTTGGTGTTGACACCAACACGGGAATTGGCCGCTCAGGTAGGGGAGAGCGTGGAAAACTATGGTGGGAAGTTACCACTCAAGTCCCAGGTGATTTTTGGTGGCGTTAACATCAACCCCCAGATCGATCGATTGCGTCGTGGAGTTGATATTCTGGTGGCTACTCCTGGCCGCCTGCTGGATCACGCCGGACAGAAAACCCTGGATCTGTCGGGGGTAGAGATTCTGGTGCTGGATGAAGCTGACCGTATGCTGGATATGGGCTTTATTCACGATATTCGCCGGGTGCTGAAGTTGTTGCCGGGCAAACGCCAAAACCTGTTGTTTTCGGCGACCTATTCCAATGAGATCAAACAGCTGGCCGATGGCATTCTCAACAATCCGGCAGAAGTGGAAGTGGCGCGTCGCAATACCGCTGCCGAGACCGTCAGTCAATTGGTTTATCCGGTGGCGCAAAATCAGAAGCGGGAATTGTTGTCAAAGTTGATCAGCGATGGAAATTGGCACCAGGTGCTGGTGTTTACCCGAACCAAACATGGTGCTAACCGTCTCGTAAAACAGTTGGAAAGTGATGGTATAACGGCGGCCGCCATTCACGGCAACAAAAGCCAGAACGCCCGCACCCAGGCACTGGCCGGCTTTAAAGCGGGCAAAGTGCGCACTCTGGTGGCTACGGATATTGCTGCTAGAGGTATCGATATCGACAAGCTGCCCCACGTGGTCAATTACGAGTTGCCCAATGTCTCTGAAGACTATGTGCACAGAATTGGTCGTACCGGTCGCGCTGGAGCAGAAGGTCAGGCGGTGTCGTTGGTGTCAGCAGAAGAGAATAAGTTGCTGAATGCCATTGAGAAGCTGATTAAACGCAAGATTGACCGGCAGGTGGTGGACGGATTCGAGCAGGAAACCGCTGAGCAGTTGGCGGCCAAACCAAAACCTCAACCTCGCGGACGAGGACGATCGAACAATAAGCCAACTTCCAATCGAGATAGCCAGGAAAAAACGGATCGCCCTCGTCGGGCTCGCCGTCGTAAACCGGCGCGCAAGTCAGTGGCTTGATGCCCTGCAATTAGCGTTTTTGAGGGGTAAAAATTCAGTGGATAGGAATAGATGCTGGATTTTTACCCATCTTTACGCTTCAGCTACCCAACTTAACATTGACCTGTCCCATAATTCACTCCATCGAAACACCGCGCATTAACAAACGCACTCAACAAACGAAGGAGAAAGGTCATGATTGTTATGTACACTATTTTTGCTATTACCGGGTTGCTGATGTCGGCCATTGCTGCTGATGACCTGAAGGACAGTATCAAATGATGTTAATCGCTGGCCACCAGCTGATCGAATAAAGCCCTGCCATATCGGTGGGGCTTTTTTTTTGGGAGATGATTTTAGACGTGCCTTTTAGATGATTTCGTGACGGCGTACGTCGACTCGTTCTTACTCAGTGTGTAGGTTACACTGCGACTATCTTTTGGGGGATCAATAATGAGAATTAAAAACAGTTTTGGAGTAGTGTTCGCTGCCGCCATCACTCTGACGGGTTGCGGCACATTGAGTGAGTCTGAATGCCTGACCGCCGATTGGCAACTGATCGGCTTTGAGGATGGCGCACGCGGCCTGCCTTCCAGTCGAATCGCTGAACATCGTAAAGCCTGTGCCGATTACGGTATTACCCCGGATTTTGACGCTTACCGCACCGGCCATGCTGAAGGACTGCGCGAGTACTGCACTCCGGCCAATGGTTTTGAGTTGGGCAAGCGCGGCGGCCGATACAACGGCTTCTGCCCCCAGGATCTCGAAAACGAATTTCTGGATGCTTTCCACCTCGGTCAGGATCACTTTGCTTTTACCAGTGTAATCAGCCAATACGCTGGCTCAATCGCCAGCAGTCATTCACGTATCAAAAAGCTCAGCGAGATGGTGAAAGAGAAAGAAGCAGCGGTGATCAGTGACAAAACTACCGAAAAACGCCGAGCCGAACTGTTGGATGAAATTAAGGAACACCAGCAGGAAATTGGTGAACTGGAAGTAAAAGTGGTTGAACTGGAAAAGCTGAAAGCGGTAAAAGAAGCTGAGTACAGTGAGATACCGTTGCCGTCTTTTTATCGTTGAGTGACCTGCAATAAGTGAGTGGTATGTATTTCGATTTTGAAGAGCTTTCTGCCAACCAGCGCTACTTTACGATGATCCAGAGCGTGCTGCCTCGGCCCATCGCCTGGATCCTGTCGAATAATGGCGATGGCGGTTACAACCTGGCGCCGTTTTCCTATTTCAATGCTATCTGTTCCGATCCGCCACTGTTGATGGTTTCCATTGGCCACAAGCCCACCGGTGAAAAGAAAGACACCATTGTGAACCTTACCGAACGCAAACATTGTGTGGTGCATATTCCCCATCGAGAGCAAGCGGCGATGGTTACAGAGACGTCTCGCACTCTGGCTCACGGAGAATCTGAACTTGCCAATGTCGATCTGGAACTGACCGAGTTTGAAGGCTTCTCTATTCCCAGAGTGAAAGACTGTCGATTGGCCTATGCTTGTGAGTTGTACGAGGTGAAAGAGATCGGCAATGGGCCGCAGACATTGCTGTTTCTCGAAATCAAAGGCTTGTTTGTGGATGACCGGGCAGTAGAGACCGACTCCAGGGGCAGGCACAAAATCAATGCCGAACGAATAGACCCGTTGGCGCGCTTGGGTGGCACGGAGTACGGCACACTGGGCGGAATCATCGATATACCGCGCCCCAAATAAATTAGTGTTAACAGGCCCTGACACAGGAGCAGATCATGAGTGAGTCCATTGCGCATACACTGGGAATTATTCCCGCCATTGTGTTTCCCTGTGCAGCATTAGTTCAGCTGCTGGCGATGTTGAAACGCGGCTACGCCGGCAGTGTAAGTGCACTGGCCTGGTGGCTGTTTGCAGTAGCCAATATCTGTCTGTACATCTACACCCAGAAATACCTCGACTGGGTCGCCATTGTGGCCTTTCTCGGTACTGCCTCCCTGAATATTGCCGTTGCCCTCACTGTGACCCGGTTGAGAAAGGCGAATCTGGAGCAGCAGCCCCCCCGAAGTTGAGTACTCCGGCTAGAGCCATGGTTGAAAAATCGCCAATCGTCGCCACATAGACAATATTGCCTAAACAAATCCTCTAACCTTTCGAGGTCACGCCATGCGCGCACTGTTGTTGCTGTTTATTGTTATGCCCATTGTCGAGATGTGGCTGCTGATCGAAGTGGGTGGCGTGATAGGCGCGGCGCCGACCATCGGACTGGTGCTGCTCACTGCCGCTATCGGTTTTGCTATGTTGCGCAAGCAAGGCTTTGATACCCTCAGTCGCAGCAACCTGAAGATGCAGCGTGGCGAGCTGCCGGCCCAGGAGATGGTTGAGGGGTTGATGTTGGCGGTGAGCGGCGCGCTGCTGCTGACCCCGGGGTTTGTCACCGATGCCATCGGTTTTGCCGGATTGACGCCCGCCTTTCGCCGTTGGCTGTTCAAGAAACTCAGTACCCGAATGACCGTTACCAGTCACACAAGCTGGCAGGGTGGCCAGGTTTACGAACATCGCACCGAGACCAAGTCGTCGCGCAATGATTCAAATGTTCTGGAGGGGGATTATCGTCGTGAGGATTGAGTTCTCAGGCTGATTATCCCCTTGAAATTCTCTACTTAGCCCCGAAATAGCCATTGCCCTCATAACCGGGCTAAAAATTTCGGTGTCGGCCTTGAAAACGCTTGAGACGACACCATCTAGCATTACATCGCGAAGCGTCAGCTCGCACTACACATGTAGCAATACACCAATATTTGATTGTTCTGAAAAAGTTGGAGACAGCTGAAATGAAAATTCGTCCGTTGTACGACCGCGTCGTAGTTCGCCGCAAGGAAGAGGAAGAGAAAACTGCTGGTGGCATCCTGCTGCCGGGCGCTGCCAAGGAAAAACCCAACCAGGGCGAAGTAGTTGCCGTGGGTGAGGGCAAAGTACTGGATAACGGCGAAGTTCGCCCAGTATCTGTGAAAGTAGGTGATCAGGTTGTATTTGGCCCTTACGCCGGCAGCAACACCGTCAAAGTGGACGGCGAAGAACTGATCATCATGAGCGAGAATGAAATTTTTGGTGTCATTGAGGCGTAAGCCTGGCGCCAAGAGAAAAAATTTTTGGTGTCATTGAGGCGTAAGCCTGGCGCCAAGAGAAAAAATTTTTGGTGTCATTGAGGCGTAAGCCTGGCGCCAAGAGAAAAAATTTTTGGCGTAATTGAGACTTAAGCCTCGATTAATCACAACGCAACAGATTAAGGAAAGAAAATCATGGCAGCTAAAGAAGTAAAATTTGCTGACGACGCTCGTCAGAAAATGTTGGCCGGTGTAAACACCCTGGCGAACGCCGTTAAAGTAACCCTGGGCCCGAAAGGCCGTAACGTTGTTCTGGAAAAGAGCTTCGGTGCGCCGACCGTTACCAAAGACGGTGTATCTGTAGCTAAAGAGATCGAATTGAAAGACAGGTTCGAAAATATGGGCGCCCAGATGGTAAAAGAAGTTGCCAGCAAAGCGTCTGACGAAGCTGGTGACGGTACTACTACCTCTACTGTTCTGGCCCAGGCGATCCTCAACGAAGGCCTCAAGTCAGTAGCCGCCGGTATGAACCCGATGGACCTGAAACGCGGTATCGACAAAGCCGTAGCCGCTGCCGTTGCTGAAATCGCCAAGATCTCCAAGCCGTGCACCGACTCCAAAGCTATCGCGCAAGTGGGCACCATCTCTGCCAACAGCGACAATGTGGTTGGTGACCTGATCGCTGAAGCGATGGAAAAAGTGGGCAAAGAAGGTGTTATCACCGTTGAGGAAGGTTCCGGCCTGGAAAACGAGCTGGACATCGTTGAAGGTATGCAGTTCGACCGCGGCTACCTGTCTCCGTACTTCATCAACAACCAGGACAACATGAGCGTTGAGATGGAGAGCCCTTTCATCCTGCTGGTTGACAAGAAAATCTCCAACATTCGCGAATTGCTTCCGGTTCTGGAAGCCGTTGCCAAGTCTGGTAAGCCGCTGGTGATGATCGCCGAAGACGTTGAAGGCGAAGCACTGGCCACTTTGGTTGTGAACAACATGCGCGGCATCGTAAAAGTAGCTGCCTGTAAGGCGCCGGGCTTTGGTGACCGTCGTAAGGCCATGCTGCAGGACATCGCCGTTCTGACTGGCGGTACTGTAATTTCAGAAGAAGTAGGTCTGGATCTGGAAAGTGCTACCCTGGAGCATCTGGGCCAAGCCAAGCGCGTAACCATGAGCAAAGAGAACACCACCATCGTTGACGGTGCAGGTGACCACGAGAACATTCAGGCTCGAGTTAACCAGATTCGCGCCCAAATCGAAGAAACCTCTTCCGACTACGACCGTGAAAAACTGCAAGAGCGCGTAGCCAAGCTGGCTGGTGGTGTTGCGGTAATCAAGGTTGGTGCTGCTACCGAAGTGGAAATGAAAGAGAAGAAAGCCCGTGTTGAAGACGCCCTGCACGCCACTCGCGCTGCGGTTGAAGAAGGTGTAGTACCAGGCGGTGGTGTTGCACTGATCCGCGCTGTTCAGGCTATCGAAGGCCTGACCGGTGACAACGAAGACCAAACCGTTGGTATTCGCCTGGCACGTCGCGCCATGGAAGCCCCGCTGCGTCAGATCTGTGAGAACGCTGGTGAAGAAGCTTCAGTAGTTGTCGACAAGATTAAAGCCGGTGAAGGTAATTTCGGCTTTAACGCCGGAACCGGCCAATACGTTGACATGATCGAGCAGGGCATTCTTGACCCGGCTAAAGTAACCCGCACTGCGCTGCAGGCAGCAGGCTCAATTGCCGGCCTGATGATCACCGCAGAAGCGATGGTTGCCGAGCTGCCAGAAGATAAGCCAGCCGTTCCGGACATGGGCGGAATGGGCGGCATGGGTGGCATGGGCGGCATGATGTAAGTCGCTCACTATTCCAGCTATAAAAAAGCCCGGCATTGCCGGGTTTTTTTTCTCGAAAGAGAAAAACTCATTTAAATGGTTAGCTGCTTAATCTCAAAGGTTAATTAGTTCCAGTCTCTACCCAATCATAGTGACTTTTCACGTATTTGATGCTCCACTAATAACAATTCATCAAAAAAGGCTGAGGTTGTCAGTCGCCACTGCTTTTATTGAGAGAAGGAAAAGTATTCATATTTGTCCAGTGCCGGTCGATGAGTTTTAGAACTCTGGATAAAATTTATGGGACTGTGGGCCAGGTTTCCAAGTATGTAGCTTCGAATGAGGATGGAAAAGCCGTTTCATTTTAGAGTTCAGGCAACTAAAATGGAGGGGCTCAGAGGCTGCATACCCATAAAAAAACCAAATCACTAGGCATCGGGGTGTGGCTAACCACTTACAAACAGACCAATAAAAGGGTTTTGCTATGGAACAAATTATCGAGTTTCTGGCCCGTTGGGGTCACGGCCTGTTCGGTATCACCTGGATCGGCTTCCTCTACTACTTCAACTTTGTCCAGGGTGGCTACTTCAAAAAAGCCACACCGGAAGCACTGGCTGACGCCAAAAAACACCTGGCACCTGCCGCTCTGTGGTGGTTCCGCTGGGGCGCGCTGTTTACCTTCCTGACCGGTGCTTACCTGTGGTACACCCTGGGTGGTGGCTTTAACAATTACATCGCCGTAGGTGCCCTGATGGGTACCCTGATGTTCCTGAACGTATGGGGTATCATCTGGCCGAACCAGAAAATTGCCCTGGGCATGAAAGAGGGTGACGCTGCTGCTGCTGGTGCCAAGGCCCTGCTGGCTTCACGTACCAATACTTTGTTCTCCGGTCCTATGCTGCTCGGTATGTTTGGTTCCAAGCACATTCCTTACGACATGGCGCAAGGTACTTCCACCGGTCTGTACGTTATGCTGGCCATTGTAGTGCTGTTGGAGATTAATGCGATCTGCGGCAAACAAGGGCCGATGACAACTGTTAAAGGTGTTATCACATCCAGCATCGTTCTTGCAGCGGTGATGGCGGCTGTGTTGAGCTGCCTGTAAAGCATCATTGCAATCTACGACGAAAAGCCGGCTTCTTAGCCGGCTTTTTTTTGTTAGAGCCTGTTAACAGGCCCTGATTGGAATTGAGGATATCTCCACATTCAAACCCTCTTGTATTGAGTGACAGGGGTGTATAATGACCCGTTTGGCGAACAATCACGATGAGAGCGACTATGGCAGATCAGAACGGCTTTAACAGTATTGTCCCCGATCAGGATGAGCGCATTGGTGCCCGCGGTAACAGAGCTGGTGCACCTAAACCGGCCGCTCGCCCTCGCCCCGAACCCTCTGGAAATGGTGGTGGGACCTGGAAGATTCTGGTGATTGTGCTGGTATTGGTGGTCGGTGCCATGGGCTGGTTCGGTTGGCAGCAACACCAGCAGTTAACTACATTGCAGAGCAGCTTTGATAATTTGCAGGCTCGCCTTGCGTCTACCGATGATTCGCTCAGTAAATCCGGTGCGGCACTGCAGTTGAAGATCAAGGAGCAGGAAGAAGAGCTTGGTAAGCATTGGGCTGAAATCAAAAAGCTGTGGGGCGTTTCCTACGATATCAATAAAAAAGATATCGCCAGTAACAAGGATACAGCTGCCAAGAATACCGGTCGTATTGCAAAGCTTGAAAAATCCGTTAACACCGTAGCCCAACTTAGTAAAAACCTGGATCTGGCAAGCAAAAAACTCGCAGAGATCAGCGCCAGTACCCTGGCGGCCAACGTCGAAATGGAAGATGTTCAGCAGCGCTTGCGAGAAACCACCGACAAGCTCAATACCATTGACCAGTCATTCAATCGCTGGCGTCAGGATGTCGACAAACGACTTAAAAGCAGTGAAGAAGCTGTAGAAGCAATTGATGCATACCGCCGTCAAATTAATCAGGAGCTGTTGCAATTGCGTAAACAGCTCACAGGCAGTAACTCTTCCGTATCACAATCTGCACCGGTCGCCAGTCCAGCGGCTGGTGCCAACTATTAAGAAACGCGAGACCTCTAATGACCATTATTCGTCAAGATGACCTCATTGACAGCGTAGCTGACGCACTTCAGTTTATCTCTTACTACCACCCGCTCGACTATATCAATGCTGTTTACGAAGCGTATCAGAAAGAGGAGTCGCCGGCAGCCAAGGATGCAATGGCACAAATTCTGATTAATTCCCGTATGAGTGCCATGGGGCACCGTCCGATCTGTCAGGATACCGGCATCGTAACGGTCTTTATCAAGATCGGTATGAATGTGCAGTGGGATGGCGATATGAGTGTTGATGACATGATCAACGAGGGTGTTCGTCGCGCCTACCTGCATCCGGATAACGTGCTCCGTGCTTCAATTCTGCAAGACCCGGCTGGCGCTCGCAAAAACACCAAGGACAATACTCCGGCGGTTATTCACTACCAGATTGTTCCGGGTGACAAGGTGGAAGTGGACGTTGCTGCTAAAGGTGGTGGTTCGGAAAATAAATCGAAAATGGTCATGCTCAACCCGTCCGACAGTATTGTCGATTGGGTAGTGAAAACCCTGCCGACCATGGGGGCAGGTTGGTGCCCGCCCGGCATGCTGGGCATCGGTATTGGTGGCACCATGGAAAAGGCAGCAGTATTAGCCAAAGAATCCCTGATGGATGAAATCGATATTCATGAACTTCGTGAGCGTGGACCGCAAAATCGCATTGAAGAGCTGCGTCTGGAAATTATGGATGCAGTAAACGCATTGGGCATTGGTGCTCAGGGACTGGGTGGTTTGACCACTGTAGTTGATGTGAAAATCAAGGATTACCCAACGCACGCAGCTTCTCTGCCGGTGGCCATGATTCCGAACTGTGCCGCTACTCGCCATACACACTTTGTACTGGATGGCACTGGGCCGTCACTGCAAACACCGCCCGATGTTGATCAATGGCCGGACATCACCTGGGAAGTTGGTGAAGATGTTCGCCGATTGAACCTGGATACCGTAACTCCCGAAGAAGTCCAGTCCCTCAAGCCGGGTGAAACAGTATTGTTGTCTGGGAAAATGCTCACCGGCCGTGATGCCGCGCATAAGAAAATGATCGATATGCTAGCCAAAGGTGAGAAGTTGCCGGTGGATCTGACCAATCGTTTTATCTACTACGTTGGGCCGGTAGATCCGGTCGAAGGTGAAGTTGTTGGTCCGGCTGGACCGACTACTGCCACCCGTATGGATAAATTTACCCGCACCATGCTGGAGCAAACCGGTTTGATAGGCATGATTGGTAAAGCCGAGCGCGGCCCGACCGCCATCGACGCCATTCGCGATAACAAAGCGGTTTACCTGATGGCGGTAGGTGGAGCTGCCTATCTGGTTTCCAAGGCCATTACCAATGCGGAAGTGGTTGCTTTCCCCGAACTCGGGATGGAAGCAATATACGAGTTTGAAGTCAAAGATATGCCGGTGACCGTAGCGGTGGATTCCACCGGAGTATCAGTTCACCAGACCGGTCCTCAAATCTGGAAAGCCAAAATCGAAGAAAAGGCACTGCAGATTCAAAACTGAAGTCTTGCGGCTTTTAAAAAAACGGGGCACTGATCAGTGCCCCGTTTTTTTTTGAAAATGCATAAACAGTGAAGAAATGAATGCAGAGTGAAAGAGCGGTGGATCAGCACACCTACTGATTTACTTCAGTATTGTTGACTGCTATACATACTCCATCGGAATTAACAACCGATAGCATTGAGATGCAATTCTCAAATCTGCTGCTATTATTTACTGGAATACCTACAAGAAAGGAAGATGGCTATGCGCAAATTTATTGCTTTGACCGCCGGGGTCGCTGCATTGAGCTGTTCAGCGATGTCTATGAATGCTGCTGCAACCGAAGGTGTATACCTTGGACCGTCCCTGGGTTATTACCTGCTGGACGACAAGCGGAATAGTTATGGTGGCGATAACGGCTCATTCGTTTTGGGAATGAACCTCGGTTATCGTTTCCACAATGATTGGGCGCTCGAAGTGATGGCGGGTCAAGACGTCATGGAAGATGATATGGAAACCGCTCAGTTAAATGGTTACTGGTGGTTTGGTGATGAGGAGGCCAATCGCCACAACTGGCGTCCATATTTCGTAGCAGGCACCAGCTACTACGAATTGGAGGAGCCAAACCTCAAAGATAAATTCTCCTGGCAGGTTCAGGGTGGTTTCGGTATTTCCAAGTTGTTTGAAAATAACTGGGAGTTCCGTATGGATGCCCGACTGGCCCATAAGGTTCGTGAAGGTCAGGATGGCACCAATGACATCGTTGCCAACATGATGGCAGTTCGCTATTTCAGTGCAGCACCAGCTCCAGTTGTCGCTCCGGTTGAAGCAGCTCCGGAACCAGAGCCTTACGTAGCTCCAGAGCCGGAGCCCGCTCCGGAACCAGAAGTCCGCACTATTACCGTTCAGCTGAAAGTGGAATTTGAATTCGATAAAGCGGTAGTGCGTGCTATCTATGGTGACGAGCTGGAAGCCATTGCCAATGCTATGAAAGTTCACGAAGACATCGATCTGGTGTTGGAAGGTCATACCGATTCGGTAGGTACTGATAAATACAACCAGGGCCTGTCTGATCGCCGTGCCAAAGCGGTTAAGGATCAACTGTCCAAGGTTTATGGTATTGATCCCAGCCGCATCACTGCGATTGGCTACGGTGAAAGCCGTCCGATTGCCAGCAATGACACCGACGAAGGTCGTCAGCGTAACCGTCGTGTGATTGGTGAGCTGTCCTACACAGAAGTGATGCCTGATTAATTCTCAGGAAAGCTAAAAAAACGGCGCCATAGTGCGCCGTTTTTTATAGGAATTCCGTCACCTTTTACCGCACCAAGAATGATTGTTGCGGTATAGCATGAAACACTCAGTCAGCTTTGATAGAGTGGCCAAATCGATAAAAATACCTCCCCGGACAGCCTAATGACCACCACGCTTTATTGGCACGATTACGAAACTACTTCAGCCGACCCGGCGCGAACCCGACCTTCACAGTTTGCAGGTGTCAGGACCGATGAAGACCTGAATATTATTGGTGATCCTTTGATGATCTACTGTCAGCCGAGTCGTGAATTACTGCCATCGCCGGGAGCTTGCCTGGTGACCGGAATTACTCCGCAAACCGCGGCAAAAGAAGGGCTCAAGGAGCCTGAATTTATTGCCCGAATACATCAGGAATTGTCCCAGCCAGGCACCTGCGGTGTTGGCTATAACAGCATGCGATTTGACGATGAAGTCACACGATATACGCTGTACCGCAATTTTTTTGATCCCTATGAGCGCGAGTGGAAAAACGGTAACAGCCGCTGGGATATTATTGATATGTTTCGGCTGGCTCGAGCACTGCGGCCGGAAGGAATTAATTGGCCAAATTACGAGGATGGCTCGCCTTGTTTCAAACTGGAAGAGCTGACCAAAGCTAATGGCCTGTCCCATGAATCGGCTCACGATGCACTTTCTGATGTGTATGCCACTATCGGGATGGCAAAACTCCTTAAACAAAAACAACCCAAGTTATATGACTACGTTTACCGAAACCGCACCAAGCAACAGGTCGCGAGTATGGTGGATGTATACAACCTGAGTCCCTTTTTGCACGTCTCTACCCGGTTGCCACGAGAAAATGGTTACCTAGGTTTGATGATGCCGCTGGCGGTAAACCCCAACAATAAAAATGAAATTATCTGCGTCAATTTGAATGGTGAAGTTGAGCCCTTGCTCACTATGAATGCCGATCAAATTCGCGAGCAGCTATATAAACCGAACGCCGAGCTGGAAGAAGGTGAACAGCGTATTCCTCTTAAAGGCGTGCATCTTAATCGCTGTCCGGTTGTTGCTACCCCGAAGTTGCTTGATGATAAGTCGGCTCAGAAGCACCAAATTGACCTGCCAAAGTGTCGGGAAAATTATCGCCTGCTCAAGAATGCCAACTTACGCAGCAAGCTGGAACAGGTCTATTCATCTGTTGCAGAAAGAAATGATTCAAATCCTGAAACCATGTTGTATGCCGGATTTTTGCCAGACAATGATAAATCCCTATTACAGGAGGTGCGTAACAGCACGCCGGCCCAATTGGCAGATGGCTCCATTCAGTTCAGTGATCCCCGCTATCGTGAGTTACTGTTTCGTTATCGGGCACGCAATTTTCCAGAAACCTTGAGTGCTGAGGAGCAGCACCAGTGGGAGGAGTTGCGTTTCCACCTACTGAATGATTCTGACACGGGTTATCTTACGCTGGAAAAATTCTATGAAGAAATTGACCAGTGTCTTGCCAACCCGTCCTGTAGTGAAAGAGACCGGAATATTCTCGAAGCACTGCAGGCGTGGGGAGATGAAATATTGTGATAAGTGCCTTTCTGCCGTAACAGCTTATGTAAAGTTGGCAATATAGGGTGCGCTGTACGCACCGTTCCACATTTGGTACGCAAGGCACCTCCCGCCTCCATGCCCTCGTCATCCTGAGCGCAGCGAAGGATCCAGCTGCGTTCGTCAGCAAGTTACTTTGGTGCTCATAGCCCGCCCTTGCCTGACCGGAACAGGCCCGCCCTCATATACCCACAAATCGGGCAAACCTGTACCGGTCAGGCAAGGGCTCAGTCTGACAATGCGTTTTTGTATGCAAAAAAAAGCCCCGCTGAAAGCCAGCGGGGCAACGAGTTGTGAAAATCACATCAAGGGGGTAGGTAAATCGTGCGTTACGCTTTAGCCGCCTTCAGATCATCCGCAGCAATTGCAGAAACCAGCAGGCCGGTAACAGTAAAAGCAGCAATCATAATCATGTCGGTTCTCCAAAGTGGCTGTCGCCGTAACGTTGATGGGTGCCATTATGGGGAAGTGCAATGTTAAGTAGGGTGTTGGAAACGTAAAGATAGGTAAATCCTATCGATCACCCTTGTAATAACTTGTCTTCCGGAAAGGAGTAAACACTCGAATGACAGTAGACACCAAGGTTGGCGATTGAGAGCTCTGTCGTTTCACACCTTGAAAAAGACAAGCTCGCAGACCAACTCGTATTCCGCTAAAATTCGCCCCCAGCAAAATCACTTCAAAGGCAGACATTCGTGGACTTCAAAGGCGCCCATATCCTCTCTATCCGTCAATTTGATCGCAGTGACATTGAGACCCTGTTTCGCACGGCGGATCTGATGGAGCCATACGCCCAGCGCAAGCGCGTAACCCGAGTGCTGGAGGGGGCTATTCTTGGCAATATGTTCTTTGAACCCAGTACCCGGACACGGGTGAGCTTTGGCTGTGCCTTTAACCTGCTGGGTGGTGAGGTGCGGGAAACCACTGGGTTCTCCAGCTCTGCAGTGGTAAAGGGCGAGTCGCTGGAAGACACTGCGCGTGTGTTGTCCGGTTACAGCGATGTGATCTGTATGCGCCACCCGGAAGCCGGTTCAGTGGCCGCTTTTGCCTCCAGCAGTCGTGTACCGGTCATTAATGGCGGTGATGGCCCCAATGAGCACCCGACCCAGGCGCTGCTGGACCTGTACACCATCAAAAAAGAGCTGGCCGGAAGAGGGCTCACAATTGATGGGCTTCGCATTGCCATGGTCGGCGATCTCAAATTCGGCCGCACAGTTCATTCCCTGTGCAAGCTTCTCAAGCTGTTTAACAATATTCATGTAACCCTGGTGTCCCCGGTAGAGTTGGCTATGCCGGCTGAACTGGTTGAGGAAATGCGTGAATCCGGCATTGTTGTGGTGATTACTGATCAGCTGGAGAGTGGCATTGCTCATGCAGACATTGTCTACTCGACCCGCATTCAGGAGGAGCGTTTTACCAGCTCTGAAGAGGCGGACCTCTATCGCGGCAAGATGCGTATCAATCAGGCGATTTACACCCAGTACTGTGAGCCCAACACCGTAATTATGCACCCGCTGCCCCGCGACTCCCGAGCTGAAGCCAATGAGCTGGATCGCGATCTGGACAGCAACCCGAACCTGGCGATTTTCCGCCAGACTGATAATGGAATATTGGTCCGTATGGCCCTGTTCGCCCATATTCTTGATGTGGTGGACCTGGTCGACAAGTACAGTGCCGACGTGCGCTGGTTTAACTCTCGCCAAGGCTGAGCCGCGGCCCAATACGACAGAACAACATGATTACCGATTTCGAAGATATTCGTCCCTACAATGACGCGGAAGTAAGACCGGTCCTGGATCGCCTGCTAGCCGATTCCGAGCTCCACGACACTATTGCCGGGATGAAGTACCCTCGCCTCAGCAAGCTGCTGCCGTGGCTGTTTCGCCCGCTGGTTGCCAAACGTTTGAAAGCAGCCTTTGCCAGTGCCACAGATGTGGACAGCTTTCAAAAGGTTATAGGCCACTACTGGTGGGCGTTGATCGAAAAGCAAAGCGAGGAGATCGCCGTATCCGGTCTGGATCAGCTGCCTAGGGGTAAATCCTACCTGTATATCTGTAACCATCGCGATATCGCCATGGACCCCGCTCTGGTCGGACTCTCCCTGGATCGCGCCGGCCGTAAAACCATGCGCATTGCCATTGGCGACAACCTGCTGAGTAAGCCGTTTACCTCCGACCTGATGCGCCTGAACAAGAGTTTTATCGTCAAGCGCTCGGTCAGTGGCCGCCGTGAAAAACTGCAGGCGCTGATGCAGCTCTCCTCCTATATCCGTCACTCAATCACTGTTGAACAGAGCTCTATCTGGATTGCCCAGCGCGAAGGTCGTGCAAAAGATGGCCTGGATCGTACTGATACTGCCCTGATCAAAATGCTCATGCTCAGTAAGCCGAAAGAGCAGAGCTTTGCAGAAGCCGCTGCTGAGTTAAATATCGTGCCGGTATCACTCTCCTATGAGCTGGATCCTTGCGATGCCAGCAAAGCCCGTGAGCTTTATAGCAAGAAAGAGCTGGGTAGTTACCAGAAAGGCGAGCATGAGGACCTGCAAAGTATCTACGACGGCATCGTTGGCCAGAAAGGCCATATCCACGTTGCCTTTGGCCGCCCGCTGGCGGGTGACGAACTGGAGTCGGCGGATTCGGTTGCGGAAGCCATTGACCGACAAGTGCTGAAGAACTATCACCAGCACCCTACTAACCTGATTGCCTATGAGCTTCTCAATGGCAATGATGATCGAGTAGATGCACTCAAAAAGGTATTGGACCTTAGTGATGAGCAGTGGAGCGAAGCAAGGGTTCGATTCGAGGCGCGTATTGCCGCAATGCCTGCAGAGCATCGCGAGTACGCCATTGCCATCTATGCCAATCCGGTGGTGAGTCAGCTTGAACTTCTGGAGTCTAAGGGCTAGTGGCGCTCGACGAGGTTCTTAAAAGTACTATTCAGGAGGGCTATAGAGCTTTCCTCAAGGCGCGCAATCTGAAACCGCGCCTCGGCCAAAAGCAGATGATCGCAGCTGTTGCCAACACCCTTGGCGAGATCGAGCTGGACGACGAAGAACACCGCATTTCCGATAACGGCCTCTGTGTGATCGAGGCCGGTACTGGTACCGGTAAAACCCTTGCTTATCTCATTTCAGTGCTGCCCATAGCCCGCGCCCTGAACAAAAAAGTGGTGATTGCCACCGGGACAGTTTCCCTGCAGGAGCAGCTGGTACAGCGAGATATTCCCGACCTGATCGAACACACCGGCTGGAACATCAAATTTGCCCTTGCCAAAGGCCGTGGCCGCTACCTCTGCCCACTGAAACTGGAACAGTGTCTTGATGCCGTGGATACCAGCAGCAGTGGTCAGGGGCTGTTCCCGGATGAGTGGCAGTTCAATCCCCGTGCTGAAACTGTCAAGCTCTACAAAAGCATGGCAGAAGCGCTAGGGGGCAATGAGTGGCAGGGGGATCGTGACAGCTGGCCAGATGGGGTTGCACAGGAAGATTGGCAGCCATTGACCGTCGATCGCCGTCAATGTGCCGGGCGCAGCTGTCGCCATATTCGCAACTGCTGCTTCTTTCGCGCTCGCGACGACATGACCGAAGCTGATGTGATTGTTGCCAACCACGATCTGGTGATGTCCGATCTGGCTTTGGGCGGCGGCGCGATACTATTTCCCCCCGAAGACACAATTTACGTATTTGATGAAGGTCATCGCCTGCCGGAAATCGCCCTGCGTCATTTTGCGGCGCAATGTCAGTTAGGCAGCACTGCCAAGTGGTTGCAGCAGATTGAAAAGCAACTGAAAGCCAGCGGCAGCAGCTTTCTTGAGCTGGAGGATGTTCACGACCTCTGTGTTCAGGTACAGCAGGATTCCGCCCGTGCAGCGCAGCAGCTCAATCTGGTAACACCGCTGTTCAATGGTATTCTCGATGAAATGGCCCACACTGGTGATGGCGATCAGTATCGTTTTCCGCAAGGTGATGTAGGGCCAGCGATTCGGGATGCTTCGGCGGAAGTGGGTACTCTGTTTACCCAGTTGCAAACCCGCCTGGAAAAACTCTCCAAACGCCTGACGGATTTATTGGAGGAGGCGGCCTGTCCTATTCCTCGTGTGGATGTTGAACAGCTCTATCAAGCCAGTGGTAGCTGGCTTGGCCGTACCGAGGCAACCTCTTCCCTCTGGATGCTGTTTGCAATGACCGATGCGGATGGCAGCGCCCCCAACGCGCGCTGGCTCACTGTTGAGTCCGGAGCCGGTGGCAATATGGATATTCGCCTTTCATGTAGCCCGATCGTTGCAGCACCGATGCTGGTAGAGAACCTCTGGAAGAGAGCCTTTGGCGTGGTGGTGACATCTGCGACGATTCGCGCCCTTAACGCCTTTGATCGCTTTCGCGCCAATTCAGGCACTTTTAAAAATGCTCGCTACGAAGCGGTGGCGGGTGCCTTTGATTACCAGCAAGCTGGGGTACTGGTGGTGCCGCCCATTGCAGATGCCAGTGACCACCATGCTCATACCGATGACCTGATCGACAAGCTGCCGGATCTGGTTGACCTCAACGAAGCGACATTGGTGTTGTTCGCTTCTCGCCGCCAGTTGGAGGCGGTGTTTGATGGCCTCCCCTATGAGATGACTAAACAGATTCTTGTGCAGGGCGATTACTCCCACGCCGAAATTCTTCGGCGCCACAAAAAGCGTATTGATGAGGGACAGGGTAGTATTATTTTCGGTCTGGCCAGCTTTGCTGAAGGGGTCGACCTGCCAGGGGATTATTGTCAGCATGTGGTGATTGCCAAAATCCCCTTTGCGGTTCCCAATGACCCAATCCACGAGGCACTCTCTGAATGGGTGGAAGCCCGTGGCGGGAAACCGTTTTTTGAAATAGCCCTGCCGGATGCCTCCCTGAAGCTGGTTCAGGCCTGCGGTCGTCTACTGCGAACCGAGCAGGATACCGGTAGAGTATCGGTACTTGATCGGCGTGTAGTGAGTAAAGGCTATGGGCGCCAGTTATTGGATTCCCTGCCGCCGTTTCGGCGTGATATTCAGTATTAATTCGCTTTAAATAGTGCGTTGGTATTTTCTAACCAAAGGCTAATATCTTATTTGCTTCAATTTCTTAATTCTAGGATAGAGCAGCCAAATTTACCTGGCGCTGCGAATGGATAGAGTGTGGCTTGCAGTTCAAGGCCACAGCAAACCACACTCTATCCCGACCCATAAAATATTCGTGTTGCCTGAGGTCGTTCAGTGATATTGCTTCATGCGAACGGATAAATTTGGGTGTTAATAAATCTGTAATTCCATGGTATAAGAGAAACCATGGACAGTGCCAAACCGGATTTGAAACATGAACGGATCTTCTCGATCCCTAATGTACTGAGCCTTACCCGGCTCGGTCTGGTACCTGTTTTGCTCTGGCTGGCCTGGCACGGCAGGGGCGAGGCGTTCCTGATGGTGCTGGTATTTTCGTTGTTAACCGACTGCTTTGACGGATATTTGGCCCGTAAGCTTGGTCAAGTGACGGATCTGGGGGCCAGGCTGGATTCCTGGTCCGATATACTTACCTATGGTGCGATGGCTCTGGGTCTGATGTGGGCCTGGCCAGATCTGTTCAACAGTGAACGCTGGTTTGTATTGCTGGCGATTGTCTCTCAACTACCGCCATTGATTTACTGTCTGTGGCGCTTTGGTTCTTTTCCCAGCTATCACACCTGGTCGGCGAAAAGCACCGCACTTCTGCTGGCTCCGGCATTTTTCTGGATGACGTTGTTTGATAACCCATGGCCATTTCGTCTGGTTATTTTGATGCACGTCTGGGTCGCGTTTGAAGAGGTGCTGATTACCTATTTGCTGCCAGCCTGGCGCAGTAATATTCCCAGTGTCTTTCACCTTCTGGCAGAGCGTTCGGCCGCCAGGAAAAGCAATCATTAAAGTTCGTTTTTCCCGCTTTATTTAAATCCTCGTTTGATCTCGATCAGGTATCCGTGTGGTCTATGCTTGAAAAGCAGCTATAGCGACCTTATCTCTATTCTCAACAGAATCCATATTTCATAGGGATACACCATGCGACTGGATAAATTTACCAATTCTCTGCAAAACGCATTGGCTGAAGCACAGTCTCTGGCGGTTGGGCGCGATAACCCGGCAATTGAACCGGTACACCTGCTGTTGGCGATGCTCAATCAGCGTGGCGGTGCGGTTCGACCCCTGTTAGGCAAAGCCGGATTTAATGTGCAGGGATTGATGACTGAGCTTGAGCAGCAGTTGGAGCGTGTGGCTCAAGTACAGAATCCCACTGGAGAAATTGGTATTTCACCCGACCTGGGGCGCTGGTTTAACCTGGCAGATAAATTGGCACAACAGCAGGGAGATCAGTTTATTGCCAGTGAGACCCTGGTGCTGGCGGCGTTTGATGATCGTTGCGATGCCAGCAAGGCACTCAACAAATTTGGTACTAAACAGCAATTGCAGCAGGCCATTGCCTCGTTGCGCGGAGGAGAGTCGGTGAGCAATCCGGAAGCGGAAGAGAGTCGTCAGGCACTGGAAAAATATACCATCGACCTGACAGAGCGCGCAGAGCAAGGCAAGCTGGATCCGGTGATTGGGCGCGATGAAGAGATACGCCGCACCATCCAGGTATTGCAGCGTCGCACCAAAAACAACCCGGTATTGATTGGTGAACCGGGTGTCGGTAAAACCGCCATTGCTGAAGGTTTGGCACTGCGTATTGTGAATGGCGAAGTACCGGAAGGCCTGAAAGATAAGCGTATTCTGTCGCTGGATCTCGGTTCGCTTTTGGCCGGGGCAAAATTCCGAGGAGATTTTGAAGAGCGACTGAAAGCAGTTCTCAACGAGCTGTCCAAACAGGAAGGTCGCATTATTCTGTTTATCGATGAGCTGCATACCATGGTGGGAGCGGGTAAAGCCGAAGGTGCCATGGACGCGGGTAATATGCTGAAACCGGCGCTCGCACGTGGCGAACTGCACTGTGTCGGTGCCACAACACTGGATGAATATCGCCAGTACATCGAAAAAGACGCCGCGCTTGAACGTCGCTTCCAGAAAGTCATGGTGGATGAACCTTCGGAAGAGGACACCATTGCTATTCTGCGCGGCCTTAAAGAGCGTTATGAAGTTCACCACGGTGTGGAAATAAATGATTCGGCCATTGTGGCTGCGGCGAGATTGTCACAGCGCTACATCACTGATCGGCAATTACCCGATAAAGCCATTGACCTGATCGACGAAGCTGCCAGTCGCATTCGTATGGAAATTGATTCCAAGCCGGAAGCAATGGATCGTCTGGATCGCCGCCTGATTCAATTAAAAATTGAACGGGAAGCTGTGAAAAAAGATAAAGACGAAGCGGCTAAAAAACGTTTGGAAAAACTGGATGCCGATATTACTGAGGTGGAAAAAGAGTACGCTGACCTGGAAGAGATCTGGAAAGCAGAAAAAGCCTTGATGCAGGGTGCCACCCAAATTAAAAGTGATCTGGAGCAGGCTAAACTGGAACTGGAGGCCGCGCACCGAGCCGGGGATTTGGCGCGTATGTCCGAGTTGCAATATGGTGTGATCCCGACACTGGAAAAACAATTACAGGAAGCCAGCGAGGCAGAAAATCACCCAAAAGAAACCCAGCTGTTGCGCAATAAAGTCACCGACGAAGAAATCGCCGAGGTGGTTTCCAAGTGGACAGGAATCCCGGTTTCGAAAATGCTGGAAGGTGAGAGGGAAAAGCTGCTGCGCATGGAAGACTTTTTACACCACCGGGTGGTTGGCCAAAACGAAGCCGTGGTTGCTGTCTCCAATGCCGTGCGTCGTTCCCGTGCCGGGCTGTCCGATCCCAACCGTCCTAATGGTTCATTTCTATTCCTCGGGCCTACCGGTGTGGGTAAAACCGAGCTGTGTAAATCGCTGGCAGAGTTCCTGTTCGATACTGAAGACGCCATGGTGCGTATCGATATGTCGGAGTTTATGGAGAAGCACTCCGTTGCTCGCCTGATCGGTGCACCTCCAGGTTATGTCGGCTACGAAGAGGGCGGTTACCTGACCGAAGCGGTGCGCCGTAAACCTTATTCGGTGCTGTTGCTGGATGAGGTGGAGAAAGCTCACCCGGATGTTTTTAATATTCTGTTGCAAGTATTGGAAGACGGTCGTCTGACAGATGGTCAGGGGCGCACCGTCGATTTCCGCAATACTGTGGTGGTAATGACATCCAACCTCGGCTCCGACGTGATTCAGGGGCTGGTGAATGACCGCTCCTACGACACCATCAGTTTTGATGGCGAACTTGAACAGGATGATTCACTGATGAACGAAGGTCGTCAGGCGATCATGCGTGAAAAAGTGATGGAAGTGGTCAGTGCACACTTCCGCCCGGAATTTATCAACCGTATTGATGAGGCCGTGGTGTTTCACCCGCTTGGCAAAGAGCAGATTAAAGGCATTGCCGATATTCAGCTGGCTGGTTTGCGGCGTCGACTCTCCGATCGCGAATTGGGGCTGGAGCTCAGTGAGGAGGTGATGGAAAAGCTGGTGGATGCGGGCTTTGATCCGGTCTACGGAGCGCGCCCCTTGAAAAGGGCCATCCAGCAACTGCTGGAAAATCCGCTTGCACAGGAAATTCTCGCTGGGCGATTCGCACCGGGGGATACCATTTCCGCTACTCTGGAAGGCGATAAAATCGTTTTTAGCAGTTAAGGAGGTACGCAATGGCCTTAACGCCATCAACCATGTTGCCCTTGGGCACAGTAGCTCCCGAATTTACTCTGCCTGAGCCCAAGAGTGGGCAGAGTAATTCGCTGCAACAGCTGGCGGGCGAAAAGGGCACACTGGTGATGTTTATCTGTAACCACTGCCCCTTTGTGAAACACATTGAATCGGCGCTGATAAAGTTCGGTAAGGACTATAAACAGAGCGGTATCGGCATTGTCGCAATCAACAGCAATGATGCCGATAACTACCCGGATGACAGCCCTGAGCGAATGGCTGAAAAAAACTACCCGTTCCCCTATCTCTACGATGAGAGTCAGCAGGTAGCGAAAGACTATAATGCCGCCTGTACACCGGATTTTTTCCTGTTTGATCGCGATCTCAAATTGGTCTATCGCGGCCAGTTCGATGACTCAAGACCAGGCAATTCAGAGCCTGTAACCGGTGCGGACTTGCGTGCCGCCATGGATTCAATATTGGTAGGAAAGAACGTAAACGAAATACAACACCCAAGTATCGGTTGCAATATCAAGTGGCGATAGCGCACACTGATAACCTCACGACCAGCTGAGGAACGAGAGATGGCGTTTACCCCTGAGTTAAAAGAAGAGTTGGAAATTCTGGCGATGTTTAATCTGGAAACCACCCAAGAGGGCATTAAAGTACACTCTGATGCCCGCCCGGAACTGGTTGCGGCTACCCAGCGACTGCATCAAAAAGGGCTGATCTCACAGGAAGATGGCGGTTACCTGACCGGTTTGGGGCACGATGCCGCAGAGCATGTACAGAATTTGTTGACGATATTAAAAACCGCCTAAAAAAACCGCCCATAGGGCGGTTTTTTTAGGCAGAACAATTAACTCTGCTTGCTAATCCAGTAATCCACTTCCTGTTCCAGCAAATCCAGTGGCAGTGCCCCATTACCAAGAATCAAATCATGAAAGGCGCGCAAATCAAATTTATTGCCCAGAGTATTTTTTGCTTTCTCACGTAATTCAAGGATTTTCAGCATACCAATGGAATAAGCTGTTGCCTGACCCGGTATCACCATATAGCGTTCGATCTCGCTGACGACTTTTTCTTTCGGGTGGGGGCTATTGGCAAGGAACCAGTCGATAGCCTGCTGGCGGGTCCACTGCTTATTGTGAATGCCGGTATCTACGACCAGACGAATGGCACGCATCAGTTCCAGAGTAAGGCGGCCGAAGTCGCTGTAGGCGTCTGGGTACATATCCATCTCTTTGGCAAGGCGCTCGGTGTAGAGTGCCCAACCTTCCATATAAGCTGTATCGTGACTGTATTTACGTAATTTGGGGAGGTTGTCCAGCTCCTGGGCAATGGCAATTTGCATATGATGGCCCGGCACCCCTTCGTGATAGGCAGTCGCCTCAATCTGGTAATTGGGCATGGCATTCATGTCATAGAGATTAATGAAGTAAATACCCGGTCGAGAGCCGTCGGCTGCCGGTCTACTGTAAAATGCGATGCCTGCTGAAGCCTCTCTGTACGGCTCAACTGCTTTGACCACCAGTTCGGCTTTGGGTAGTTTGCCAAACACTTCTGGCAGCCTTGATTTCATGTTTTCAATGGCAGCTTGGTTGCGCTGTAAAAACTCTGCGCGGCCAATTTCGGTGTTTGGGTAGAAAAACTGCCTGTCGGTGCGGAAGAATTCAAAGAATTCCTGCAAATCACCCTTAAAGTCAACATGCTCGCGCAATTGATCCATTTCGTTGTGAATACGCTTTACCTCCGACAGCCCGAGCTGATGGATTTCATCCGGGGTCATGTCGGTAGAGGTGAACTTACGCAGCAGGTAGCGGTAATACTCATCACCCTTTTCGAGTTTCCAGATACCGGCGCGTTCATCCGCGCTGCGCTGCATGGCTCCGGTAAACGCGATCAATTTTGAGTAGGCGCGATAGGTGACATGTTTCAGGGTGGCTGCTGCCTGGGTAATCAACTGGTCTTTCTGTGCAGAGTCGATATCCAGGGCATTCACTTTGGTTTTAAAGTCAGTAAATAGCGGGCTATCCGGGCCATCATCAAACGGAGCGCCACTGATAATATTTTTGCAGGCATCTACCACATCGCTGAGTACAAAGGCTGGCGGCATAATATGTTTTGCCTGACGGGTACGCAGCTGCTCTATAGTTTGGTCAAACAGCGTTTGCAGTCGGCCCAGTCGGGAAATGTAGGCATCGGCATCGGCAACGGTGTCAATGCGATGCTGGTTGATCAAGATACTTGCTACTTCGGTGTGCAGGCCACCCATTTGAGTCAGCAGGTAATCGTGTTGGCGCCACTGGTAACCGTCAATTTCCAGCTTTAATTGTTGCTTGGCCAACTGCACACTCAGTTGTGTCTGGTGATCCAGGTTGCTGATGTCAATTTTGTTGATTCGACTTAAATGTTGCATTCGCAACCCTTGGAGACGATCCTGGGCATCATCCGTAATATCGTCCCACATACCGTACTGTTCTTTGCTGCCCAGTCTGGTTAAGGCAATAGGGCTGCGATTGATGCGCTCCATGTAGAGAGCATCCAGTAACTGGTTGACAGATTCGTTGGCGGTAAGGCTGCTGTCGTTATTCTGGTCATTGCCACATCCGCCCAATAAAGCAGCTGTGATGGAAGCGGCAAGCGCAATAGGTAGTCTGATTCGACGAGATTTCATAGAAGTCCTTACAGAATTCTGTGGGCGATTTGAAGTCGGTTATCAGCCCGTAAGGATACACCAAACCGTGAGTTGAGTTGACGCATTGGTTGGCTTGTATAACAGTAGTGCCTTCTTCCATTGATCAATATCAACTGTCGAGAGCGTCATGACCCGTTTTGATACCCTCTATAAAGCCGCAGTGAAGAAGGTTGGCGGCAAATCGGAACTTGCTCAGCTTTTGCCATCAGTAAAGTCTGCTGATGAGCTGTGCGCCGTTGGTGATGATCGATATCTGTCGATGATGACCCGCTGTGTATTTCGGGCGGGTTTTGTCTGGCGAGTAATTGATGCCAAATGGCCCGGATTTGAAGCTGCATTCAATGAGTTCAATCCGGTAGTCACAGCACATTACTCGGATGAAAAGCTTGAAGAACTGGCTCGTGATGAGCGTATCGTGCGAAATTTTCAGAAAATCAAAACTGTTCGAGAGAATGCCCAATTTGTAATGGACCTGATCAGGGAGCATGGCGGTGTGGGTAATTTTATCGCTGACTGGCCCAGTGAAGATATTGTCGGTTTGTGGGCCGTGCTTAAAAAGCGTGGAGCGCGGTTGGGTGGGAACAGTGGGCCAATGTTTTTGCGCAGCATGGGAAAAGACACATTCATTCTCAGTGACGATGTGAAGGCCGCGCTGGTCAATCACGGCTTGATTGACCGTATCAGTCCATCATCACAACGGGACCTGAATAAGATTCAGGCGGTGTTTAACGATCTGCAAGAGCAGTCGGGCCGACCCCTGGCGGAGATCAGTCGCATTCTGTCCCATACAGTGTAGAAACTGTTTATCCGGTAATTCGAAACGACAAATCAATGGCTCGACAATGTTTGGTCAGTGCACCGGATGAGATGTAATCAATACCTGCCGTGGCTGCGTCGGCGATGCCTTCCTGAGTGATATTGCCAGACACTTCGAGTTTTACCCGTCCGGCGGACAGGGTCACAGCCTGTTCAACCATCGTTTTGGTGAAGTTGTCCAGCATGACAATATCTGCACCTGCATCCAGTGACTGCTGCAACTCCTCCAGGGACTCCACTTCAACCTCTACGGGCTTGCCCGGCGCAATCTCGTGGGCTTTGGTAACAGCCTGCTTAATGCCACCGCAGGCGGCGATATGGTTTTCTTTAATCAGAAAGGCGTCGTAGAGCCCGATGCGGTGGTTGTGACAGCCGCCGACCTTTACTGCATATTTTTGCGCCAGTCGCAGCCCTGGAATCGTTTTGCGAGTATCGAGAATGCGAATTTTGCTATTGCCAATCAGCTGGCTGAACTGGTGGGCGGTGGTAGCTGTGCCGGACAGGGTTTGCAGGAAGTTCAGTGCTGCGCGTTCGCCGGTGAGCAAGCTGCGGGCATTGCCCTTAAGGGTAAACAGTACCTGATCAGCTTCCACCTGCTGCCCTTCAGCGGCTTGCCACTGGATTTCGACGCTGGGGTCCAATTGGCGATAAACTTCATCCACCCAGGGTTGACCGCATAGAATAGCTGCTTCACGGCAGATTACCCGCGCTTCAGCCTGGCGTTCGGCGGGAATCAGTTGTGCGGTAATATCCCCATCGCCGATATCCTCGCGCAGGGCTCTCGCCACACTGTCATGGATGTCCTGTTGAAGCTTTTGATCAATCTGCATATTGCCCCCTTAGCGTTGGGCGGGGATTATACCAGTGGAACTGCTGATTGTGATCCGTGCAAAAATTGACCATCATTGGGATACATGTGGCATTCTTTGTGTGACTTGCATCACAAATGTGACCAGCGGGGGGAAATTGGCGATGAAAACTACTGAAGATTCACTAGTTTTAAATTTACCCCCAACGAAAGCATGAGTATTATCGTCGGCAAGTTATATGACAGGGAGGTCATCATAAAATTACAATAGATTGGGACGTTTGTTCACCAATCAAAAGCACACGAGCACATATGACAGACAGGCATTTACATCTTGTGAAGTCGGCTACGTCTTCGGACAAATCCGGAGCTATGCCGCCGCCTATGCGTATGTTACGTGATCGTGCAGAAAGGCACTTCGCAGCCCGCTTGAAAGTAGTTCTTGATCAAGTGGATGACACCTTCTTTGATCTGGCCGACAGCGCCGATAACCATCGCCAGCAAACCCATTATTTCGATGCCATGCGCCTCATTCGAGTAGAGCGCAAAGCTATTGAGCGTGCTTTTGTTGGAGCAGTCAGCAACGCCTTTGATCGACTGATTGATCCTGACCTCGAAGAGCTCAAGCCGATAGCCGCAAAAAGTGGCAGCAATGGTTTTGAGCTGGTTGCTGACGACGAGCTGGAAGAAATTATTGCGCTGGATACCATGGTGTCCAAGTCTGAAGAGCTGTGCCAACAACAGTTACAGCAGATCTGTCGCCGCCTCGATACGATGGCTGCATATAAAGTTACCTCCAAGACCAACCCGCTTGGGCCTGATGTGGTCTGTGATGCCTTCTTCAAATCCGTAGAAGGCCTGGACATTGGTATTCGCTCCAAGCTGGTGCTGATGAAACTGTTTGACCGCCATGTAGTTTCGACCTTGTCGGAGCTGCTGCGTCAAAGCAACCAGCTGCTGGAAGAACTGGGAATCTCACCTGCCAGTGAAGCTCGCAAACCGGCTCCGCCAAAGCGTCCGGCTCCTCAACGCCCAGTGGGGGAAGGTGCTTTCCGGGAAGAGTTTGGATATGAAGCCGGAAATAGTCCTGGTTTCGGTGAAAGCGATGCTCAAAAGTCCAATTACGGTCGTCTGGTTGCTCAACTAAACTCGGTTCTGGCGCGCCAGAAAGGCGGCTCATTGCCTGCAGAAGGCGATGTAGTCAGTGGCAGAGCTTACGACCTGGAAGATGTTCTTGAGGCGGTTACGAGTATTCAACTCGAATCAATTGTCCAGGCTGATGGTGATCAGGAGCCTTCATTAGTTGAGGCGATCACTCAACAGCTTTATGCCACTCGAGGAGAGGCGAGCCTGTCACCGCGAGACCAGGGAGTGATCCATCTGGTTGATAATATGTTTAAGCGGGTGCGTATCGATCATGGTCTGGCATCATCTATTGAACCAGAGATGCGTGGCCTTGAAATGGCCATTATGAAAGTGGCGTTGAAGGATCCAACGTTTTTTGACAAAGAACGCCACCCGGCTCGACGTCTGATCAACGAAGTTGCTCAGGCATCTATTGGGTTTGATCCCCAAGAGAAGCTGGAAAAAGATCCTCTCTATCAAAAAATTCATGATGTTTTGCAGCAGCTGCAAAGTGCGGCAGGTGATGATACAACGCTGACTCGCCTGCTGACCGACTTTATTGCCTTTGTAGATAAAGAACGTCGCCGCAGTGCCAGCAAAGAACGACGCCTGATGGAAGAAGAGGCGGCTCGCGCCCGCTTGAACTTCTCCCATCTCGCTGTAAAACGCGAATTGGAAAGCCGCTTGCTGGGTCTTGAGCTTCCAAAAATTACCCTGACATTTGTTGAGCAGGCTTGGGGCAACGTGCTGTTCCTGTCTCACCTGCGCGATGGCCCCAGTTCAGATTCCTGGCGCGCTTCTCTGCATATCCTTGATGAAGTGATTGATCTGTCTGTGCTCGGTCACGAAGCCTTCAGCCTTCGTCAGGCCATGCAATTGCTGGAAAGTGTTCGCGGCAAGCTGGACGAAGTTGCCCTGGACCCTTACCAGGCAGAACATCTGGTTCGCGGAATGGAGCAACTGCTTCAGGCGGGTGTCGCAGGATCTATTAACAAATTAGAGCGGCAGCGGGTTGATACGGTCTCCCCGAGTATCCCTGGTGAAGTGGATGCAGAACAGGACGATGTTGCTGACCAGGATGTCGATGAAGCCCACCTCCATGATATCGAGTCCATTGAGCGCGGTACCTGGGTGCAATTCAAGACCCCGGAGCAGGGCTCCAGGCGTGCTCGTTTTGCAGGCCTTGTTGGGCCCGGAGAGCGCCTGTTGTTCGTAAACCGCACCGGTGACAAAGTTGCAGAAGGAAGCCGCCAGCGTATGGCGGTTGAGCTGAAAAACCAGAATCTGATTTTGCTGGATAACTCACCGATGTTTGACAGGGCGCTGGCTGGTATTGTCAAAGACATTCGGGACGGCAAGAACCCGGCCAACCCTTCCTGATCGAAATCGCTTCCACCCAGAAGCTATTTGATAACGTAGCGAACGCAGGTAAGACAAGGCAAAAAGGGGCGAAAAGGCGGAGTTTACTGAAGTAAATGAGCATTTTGAGCCCCTTTTTAACGCCGTATCACCAAGTGCAGTAGTTATGAAACAGCTTCTATACATTTTTAAGTGACCTCGGGTTAGACTGTGAGAAATCCCCGAGGCTCAAAAACCTGTGCAACAATCTCTACCATCATTCCTGAAAATTGATGACAACGGTTGGTTAACCGGCGTACGTCAGGTGCCATCCCCCAATTTCAATGAGCGTCCGCAAAGTTGCGCTATTGACCTGCTGGTGATTCATAACATCAGCTTGCCGCCAGGACAATTTGGCGGAGGATTCATCGAAAAGTTTTTTTCCAACTGCCTCATACCTACAGAGCACAGTTATTTTGAGGAGATTGCTGACCTTCAGGTTTCTTCTCATCTGCTGATAGACCGCCAGGGAGAAATAACGCAGTTCGTCTCTTTTGATCAGCGCGCCTGGCATGCCGGAGCCTCGGAGTTTGATGGCCGGGCTAATTGCAATGACTTTTCTATTGGCATAGAGCTTGAGGGAACTGATGAAGAGCCGTACACAGAAGAACAATACGAGTGCCTGACGTCAGTAAGTCGTCTGTTGTTAAAGCACTATCCTAAAATGTCAGTAGAGCGAATTACAGGCCATAGTGACATTGCTCCAGGGCGAAAAACTGACCCCGGACCATCTTTTGACTGGCAAAAATATAACAATATGTTGGGAGTCTAAGCATGGAATTTTTAGTGATCATCGTAGCGTTGTGGCTTCACCACATGTTGCCGGATCTTGGCTGGATACAGCAGGATGGCTGGTATCGTAAATGGATCGATTATATAAAAGGCGAAAACCGGCAATTAATCCGCTTTTTTACAATGCTGGCGCTTCCGGTAGTAGTGCTGTTGTTAATTCTGGCCACAGTGGATTACTTTGGAAATGGACTGTTGAAGTTTGCTATTGAACTACTCGGCATGCTTTATGTGATTGGCCGTGGCGACCTTGTATCTCGCTTCGATAAGCTTGAGGGCGATTTTGCCCGCAATGATTTTCAGGCTGCATACCATGATGCCGAGGAACTGCATCTTAACAACCGCGTTACAAGTGCCCAGACTAATGCAGAGTTTCAGCGCGATCTTCTGGAAACGCTCTCATACCGATTCTTTGAACACGCCTTCCCGGTGGTTTTCTGGTTTGCCCTGCTGGGACTTCCCGGCGCATTACTGTATCGATTGACCCAGTTATACACTGAAACATCAGGCCTGGAAGAGTCGCAACTTGATCGCGGTGAGCGTTGGTTGTGGTTGCTTGAGTGGTTGCCTGCTCGTTTGCTGGGACTTACATTTGCTCTGGTTGGCAACTTTGCCAGCTGTTTCCAGCGTTGGCGTGAATGCTTTTTCTGTGGTGTTCGCACAACGCCAAATGTCTTGGCTCACTATGTGGAAGGAGCGTTGACTATCGACCTGCAGGCGGATGTATCCTCTGCCGGTGTAACAGATCTGGAAATGGTCAAGCAGCTGTTTTATCGAGCTCTTACACTCTGGGTATGTGTGATAGCCCTGTTGCTTGTTTTTTAGGTTATAAGTCATAAACACGCTGAACTTTGCCCCATGTTGCCAGTCATAGCGCTGGCAGTTAGTTGAAAACGTGGGGCCAAAAAATGTTTCGGAAAAGCTTACTATTACTTTCGTTGTGCGGGCTGGTAGCGATTATGTACTCTGCGGGCTCAATGTCTGCGGATGACACAAAAAAAGCGTCAGAAAGAGAGTTTGTCATGCCTGATAAAAAGACCCTGAAGGAAAACTTGACCCCTATTCAATACAGGGTGACGCAGGAAAACGGCACCGAGCCGGCTTTTCACAATGAGTTTTGGGACAATCACGATCACGGTATCTATGTCGATATTGTTTCGGGAGTAGCACTTTACAGTAGCCTGGATAAATATGATTCCGGCTGCGGCTGGCCCAGTTTTACCCACCCTATTGATGAAGCGGAAATAGTAGAGAAGCGGGATATCAGTCATGGCATGATTCGTACGGAAGTGCGCAGCGCGACAGCGGATTCGCACCTCGGCCATGTATTTAATGATGGTCCCAGAGATAAAGGTGGGTTGCGTTATTGTATCAACTCGGCAGCGTTACGCTTTGTTCCGCTGGCGGAGATGGCTGAACAAGGCTATGGCAAATATTTGAACCGCTTCATGGAGGCGGGTTTGTATGAGGCAACAGAGAAGAGCACTATGGCAACGAAAGAAACAGCCATTTTGGCTGGTGGATGTTTTTGGGGAATGGAAGAAATCATTCGCAGTATTCCAGGTGTGATTGAGACTGAAGTGGGTTATACCGGCGGTGAGTTGGATCATGCCACCTACCTGGAAGTGAAAAAGGGAAATACCGGCCACGCGGAAAGTATCAAGGTGGTCTACGATCCTTCTGTGCTGAGCTTTGAGGTATTGCTCAAAGACTGGTTCTTCAAGATGCACGATCCCACAACCCTTAATCGTCAGGGTAACGATATTGGCACCCAGTATCGCAGTGCTATTTTTTACGAAAACGAACACCAGAAAGAGATTGCGGAAGAGGTCATTAAAACGGTGGATGCCTCCGGTGATTGGGATAAGCCTATTGTGACTCAGGTAGCGCCGGCGAAGGATTTTTGGCCTGCAGAAGAGTATCACCAGGACTATTTGCAAAAACATCCGGGTGGATACAGTTGCCATTTTATGCGTGACTAACCATTCTGAATTTACAAATCAGCCGGCCTTTAGGCCGGCTTTTTTGTTGGCGCAAAGAAGAGGGAGGCCAAAGTTGGAGGTGACTCTATCAGATTAGTTGGTCAGCTTTCAGGATCTGGACTAAGCTTGATATACCAAGCGATGTCGCTGACATTGAGAGAATTCGATGACGCAAATTTCCGTCGAGTTGGTGCCGCGCTCTTATCAACACCTGGACCATGATTGCTCCGGGTTGCAGGAATCATTTCCCTATCTGGACACAGTCAATATTCCCGATCTACTTCGAATGCCAATTCACAGCTGGGAGGCTTGTCGCTATACAGGGCGCTATTTCCAGAGAAATATCCCCCATTTGAGGGCTCGGGACTTTAATCTGGATCACCCCGAATTCCTTGAGAGTGCCATCGCCGGTTTCCATGAGGTGCTGGTCGTATCGGGAGACCCGCCTCAGGGCTTTTCCCGATCAATCTATTCCACAACTTGTCTGGACTTGATTCGGTATATTCGTAGTACTCACCCGGATAAAAAAATAATCGCCGGACTAGACCCTTACCGACAAAACTTGCAGAAAGAGCTGGACTATACCCAGCAAAAAGTGATGGCAGGGGCCAGCTGTTTTTTTACCCAGCCATTTTTTTCCCTGACGTTGCTGAAGGCTTTTTACGAAGTGCTTTCTGGTCTTGAAGTGTATTGGGGGGTGTCGCCAGTAATCGGTGAGAAATCTAAAAATTACTGGCAACACACTAATCAGGTGGTATTTCCGCCAGGATACTCGTTTACCCTGATGGGCAATCAGCAGTTTGCACGCCGGGTAATGCAATTTGTGAGTGAAAATGACACCAATATCTACTTTATGCCTATTCGAGTCGACACGGTTGAGTATCTCCATGGCGTTCTTTAATCGGCAGCGAGCTCACTCTTTATCGCGACCAATAATCCAGTCCCAAGCTTTTTCCAAAAACAGCTGCAGTGAGTCAAGCTCACCTTCTGTTGGATTTGACTCCTTGGTCTTTGGGGCTGGCTGTATAGTTGGCAATGCTGCAGTCGGATTGGGCTCTTTCAGCTTCTGATCTTCCATCGTTAGCAGCTTATCAAGCTGGGCATCCAGCTTTTTTTGCAGCTTTTCATTCATGTCCTTTTGACTTTTTTGAATGACGTCATCCAGTGGTGCTGTGCAGTGTCCGGTTGAGGTCATCAGGCTGGTGGCAATCAGTATCGGGGTGATAAGTTGAATCTTCATGCGATGTTCCTCCAGTGTGTGCGCATCCATTTGCGACGTCGGCATCCTAGATGAACTGTGTGACAGAGATATGTTGGTTGGAAGGGGATTTTGTGACAGGGCAGGCATTAAAAAAGCCCGCCAGAGTTATTCTGGCGGGCTTTACAGTTTGGCGCACCCGGCGCGATTTGAACGCGCGACCTTCGGCTTCGGAGGCCGACACTCTATCCAGCTGAGCTACGGGTGCAGGGAGTCGCGCATGATACTGTTTATGGCGCGATGAGTCCATGATCTGATGCCATTTCATGGAGTGCGGTTTGACGCTATAATCGCCGCTTTATTATTGCAAGCCTACTAAAATCGATTTGGAGTCGAGCATGAGCCAAAAGAAATTTGCGGGATTGATTGCCGCCTTGTTGGGGTCGGCCCTGCTGCTGTCCGGTTGTGGCAGTGACGAGCCGGCGGAATACACTGCTGAACAGGAAAAGGCGATTGTCGACCGTATTGCCCCTGTTGGTGAAGTAGCTATGGAAGGTGATGCGATTGCCGCTGCTCCGGTAGCTGCCGCTCCTGCTGGCCCGCGTTCCGGTGAAGATATCTACAAAAAGTCCTGTTTTGCCTGCCATGCCACCGGTGCTTCCGGTGCGCCAAAGCTGGGCGACGCAGCTGCCTGGAAGCCGCGTGCGGATCAGGGCATGGAGACTTTGCTCAAGCATGCCTGGAACGGTTTCAATGCCATGCCGCCGAAAGGTACCTGCTTTGACTGTAGTGAAGATGAGATCAAAGCTGCTATTCAGCACATGCTTGATAGCCTGAAGTAAGTGATCTTATGAAAAAGCCGTCGTTGCAGTGCACCGGCGGCTTTTTTGTGCACGAGCATTTATCAGCCGAATAGCTCTTTCAGGGCATCCAGTGAGCGATTGCCTTTCTCCCTGTTAGCTTCGGGGTTGTGTTCGCCAAAACCCTCTCGCTCTATATCGTCCTGCGGCAGCTCATCCAGAAATCGGCTCTGGGTGGTTTCAATGATTTCGCCATACTGCTTGCGTTTTGCCGCCAGAGTCATGGTGAGAGTCTGGCGGGCTCGAGTGATGGCTACATAGGCAAGGCGGCGCTCTTCGTCGATATTGTCTTCGTCGATACTGGTGCGGTGTGGGAGCAGGTCCTCTTCCATACCAATCACGTAGCAATGAGGGAACTCCAGGCCTTTGGAAGCGTGCATTGTCATCAGCTGCACTTTGTCGTCGGCATCTTCCTCTTCCTGACGCTCCATCATATCCCGCAGAATCAACTTGGTGATGGCACTTTCCAATGGGTTTTCAGCCTGCTCATCCAGGCGCCCGATGGTGTTGGCCAGTTGATCCACCAAAAACAGCACATTCTTGTAGCGATTTTCCGCCACTTTTGCCGAGCTGGCGTTGTGGTGTAGCCAGCCTTCATAGTCGACGTCCTCGATCATCTCCTTGATAGCTGCAACGGGGTCATTACCGGCGGCATGACGCTGCACGTTCCGCAGCCATTCATGGAAGCGGCGCAGTCGGGTTAATGATTGTGCTGGTACTCGTCCTTCAATGCCCGCGTCAGCAATGGCGTCGTACATGGAGATATGTAGCTCATTAGCGTACTCGCCGAGCTTCTCCAGTGTGGAGGCGCCAATCTGGCGGCGCGGAGTATTGATGATCCGCAAAAAAGCGTTGTCGTCGTCGGTGTTAATCAATAGCCGCAGGTAGGCCATGATGTCCTTGATCTCGGCACGTGAGAAAAATGAAGTACCACCACTTAGATGGTAAGGAATACCATTGGCTTGTAGCTTCAATTCCAATAGGCGCGCCTGGAAGTTGCCACGATACAAAATGGCAAAGTCCTTGAACTGGCACTTGCGAGACAGTCGCTGGGCGTGAATGTCGTGGGCAACCCGCTCGCACTCGTCCTCTTCATTCCGGGTACGCACTAACCGTAGTGGCTCTCCGTATCCAAGCTCACTCCACAGAGTCTTTTCGTAGACGTGGGGGTTATTGGCGATCAGGGTGTTAGCGGCTTTCAGGATGCGTGCGGTGGAGCGGTAATTCTGCTCCAGCTTGATCAGATTCAGGGAAGGGTAGTCCTCGCCCAACTTGACCAGGTTTTCCGGTTTTGCACCGCGCCAGGCGTAGATGGACTGGTCATCGTCGCCAACCACCGTCAGGCCACCGCGCTGTCCTACCAGGTATTTCACCAGCTCGTACTGGGCTGAGTTGGTGTCCTGATATTCGTCCACCAGCAGGTAGCGAATCTTGCGTTGCCACTTGGCAAGTATCTCGGAGTAATCGCGAAACAGTTGCACAGGAATAAGGATAAGGTCGTCGAAGTCCACCGAGTTGTATGCACGCAGGGCGCTGGTGTAGCGCTCGTAAAGCATCGCCAGGGTTTGTTCACCGGGGCTTTGTGCCTTGGACATTGCCTGGGCAGGCGACATCAGGTCGTTCTTCCAGCTGGAGATCTGGTTTTGAACCAGGTCAACGTGGTCGGCATCCAGCTCCGACTCGCGCATCATCAGCTCTTTCAACAGTGACTTGGCATCGTCCTGGTCAAAGATCGAAAAGCCGCTTTTAAAACCGAGCGTTTTGATCTCTTGACGAATGATATTAAGGCCCAGATTGTGGAACGTAGATACCGTAAGGCGATGACTGGCCTTGCCTTTCACCAGCTTGCCGACTCGCTCCTTCATTTCTCGAGCGGCCTTGTTGGTAAAGGTAACTGCAGCAATATGACGCGCGTTGTAACCGCACTGTTCGATCAGGTAAGCAATCTTGCGGGTAATTACACTGGTTTTGCCTGATCCCGCACCCGCCAAAACCAGCAGGGGCCCATCAATGTAATGGACGGCTTTGTGCTGTTGGGGGTTGAGTTGCGACACAGTGATTTTGTCTTCTTGTGAAGTAAATGGCTGAAGGTCTTAAAGGGTCAGGGATTTTAGCAGTTGTGCGCTCCACGCCGAACCAATTTATGTGTGAAAGAACAAAATTCCGTGACTAGTTGTCATTGTGAAACCAAGTTACAAATCTTCGTCATAGAGGGAATCAGGTAAAAGTAAAGCTTGCGTCTTTGTGTCAATTTGGGCATTTTACTTCCTAATAATAATGACTATATGTGAGATTCTGCTGCATTTGTTGTTGGCCAGAGTGCCGGGCAAAACCAGATCCATAATCGAAGCCCAGTGCTTCAAGCCCGATGCCAGTTCATCCCAGTGCGCGTTCTCCCCAAGATTAGGAGGCAGATCGATGTCGCTGAATCCATTCGCGACGGTTACCGAGCAGGTGGATACCGCCCCGGTAGTAGCTGATGAGGTAAAAACGTCCACCTGTTACATGTGCGCCTGTCGCTGCGGTATTCGTGTGTACCTCAAAGATGGCTCAATTCGCTATATTGAGGGCAACCCGGACCACCCGGTAAACCAAGGGGTGCTCTGCGGAAAAGGTTCTGCAGGTATCATGCAGCACTATTCCCCGGCTCGGCTTACCAAGCCATTGCTGCGTATTGGTGAGCGCGGCGAAGGCAAGTTCAAGGAAATCGAGTGGGACGAGGCGATGGAGATCGCTACCGGGTGGCTCGGGAATATTCGAAACTGCGACCCTCGCAAACTCGCTTTCTTCACTGGTCGCGACCAAAGCCAGTCGCTGACTGGCTGGTGGGCCAAGCAATTTGGCACCATGAACTACGCTGCTCACGGCGGCTTCTGTTCCGTCAATATGGCTGCAGCGGGTCTATATACTATCGGCGGATCGTTCTGGGAGTTTGGTGAGCCGGACTGGGAGCACACCAAGTACTTTATGATGTTCGGTGTTGCCGAAGATCATGACTCCAACCCCATCAAAATTGGTCTCGGCAAACTCAAGGCCCGCAAAGATACCAAATTCGTTTCCATCAACCCTGTCCGTACCGGATATTCCGCCATTGCTGATGAGTGGATTGGGCTGCGTCCCGGTACTGATGGGTTGTTTGTTTCCGCCATCATTCAGGAGCTGCTTAAGGCTGAGAAGGTGGACTGGGATTATTTGGTGCGTTACACCAATGCTTCATGGTTAGTGATTCGGGACGAAGGGGCAGCTGATCACGGTCTGTTTGCTCGCGATGAAGAAGGCCAGACACTCTGCTTTGATAAAGAGACCAATGCATTACAGGCATCAGCCAGTGTCGATATTTCCCCAGCCATGGTTGGTGAATACTCACTGCCGGATGGTCGTAAAGCGGTGCCAGCTTTCCAGCTGATGGTGGAACGCTTTTTTGATCCACAATACTCTGCAGATGCGGTTGCCAAAGAAGTGGGCATCAAGGCGGAAGACATCAAGCGCATAGCTGCCGAGATAGCAGATGTTGCCTTTAATCAGCAGATTGAGATCGATGTGCCCTGGGTGGACTGGGCAGGTCGCAAGCACGAAAAAATGATCGGCAGACCGGTGTCCATGCACGCAATGCGCGGCATATCGGCTCATTCCAACGGTTTTCACACCTGTCGGGCAATCCACCTGCTGCAAATGATTCTTGGAAGTGTCGATGTGCCCGGCGGTTTCCGCTACAAGGCTCCGTTCCCCAAGCACGCCCCCCCTGGCGCCAAACCCGCAGGATTTAACAACGGCGAACCGTTGGCAGGTATGCCGCTGGGCTTCCCTCTGGAACCGGCAGATCTGCTGGTAGATGATGACGGCAATCCGACCCGGCTCGACAAAGCCTACAGCTGGGAATACCCTCTTGCTGCCCACGGCATGATGCACATGAGTATTCACAATGCCTGGGCGGGTGACCCCTATCCAGTGGATACGCTGTTTATGTATATGGCCAACATGGCCTGGAACTCGTCCATGAACACGCCGGCCACCATGAAATACCTCACCGACAAAGATGAAAATGGTGACTACAAGATTCCCCATATCATCTATTCAGATGCCTACTACTCGGAGACTGTGGCCTACGGCGACCTGATTCTGCCGGACACCACCTATCTGGAGCGTTGGGACTGTATCTCATTGCTGGATCGACCTATTGGTGATGCCGATGGGGCTTCCGATTCTATTCGCCAGCCCGTGGTGGAGCCGGATCGCGATGTTCGTCCGTTCCAGGATGTGCTCATCGATCTCGGTTCACGGCTTGGCTTGCCTGGATTTGTTGAAGGAGATGGAACCGCCAAATACAGTAGTTACGCCAATTACATTGCCAACCATTTGCGCACCGCCAATACCGGCCCACTGGCTGGATGGCGCGGAAAAGATGGCGAAAGCCACTGTACCGGTGATGCCAATCCTGACCAGCTGCAGCGTTATATCGATAACGGCTGTTTCTGGCGTCACGAATTTACCCCGGATCAGCGCTACTTCAAATTTGCTAACAAAAGTTATCTGGAGTTTGCGCGCGACAGTGCCTGGATCGGTTCCACGGCTCCCATTGTGATGCAACTCTACAGCGAGCCTCTGCAGCGCTTCCGCCTGGCGGCGCAGGGGCATGGTGAACACCAGCCGCCAGAATATTTGCGCGAGCGGCTTAATGACTACTTCGACCCGCTGCCGTTCTGGTACGAACCTTTTGAAAGCGAAATGGTGGATACCGACGAGTATCCCATTCATGCGCTCACACAACGCCCCATGCATATGTACCACTCATGGGGTTCGCAAAATGCCTGGCTGCGACAGCTCACCAGCTACAACTATCTTTATCTGCATCGAGATCTCGCCGCTAAATATGGTGTCGCTGACGAGGACTGGATGTGGGTGATAAGCCCGCACGGCAAGGTAAAAGCACCGGTAAAAATAATGTCCGGCGTCAATCCGAATACCGTCTGGACCTGGAATGCCATCGGTAAACGTAAAGGTGCCTGGGGGCTTGATGAAAATGCACCAGAAGCAAACAAGGGCTTTTTGCTCAACCATGTGATTTCCGAACTGCTGCCCCCGAAAAAAGATGGCCGCCGCTACTCCAACTCCGATCCGGTCACCGGTCAAGCTGCCTGGTTTGATCTGCGGGTAAAACTGGTGCGTTGCGAAGATAACGAGCCGAAGCACACTGAGCCGCTGTTTGAAAAATTACCGGAAGAGAATATCGCTTTTGATCGCCCACAGGTGTTGCGTTTTGGTGAGCAGTTCAGCTCAGGCGTCATTCCCGCGAAGGCTGGAATCCATTCTGATTCAAGCCCCATGGACTCCCGCCTGCGCGGGAGTGACGATGAGCAGGAGGCCGAAAAATGACCGCGCTACCCAAAAAAACCGATAAAAAACTCGGTCTGGTAATCGACCTGGATACCTGTGTTGGCTGTCAGGCTTGTGCAACCAGTTGCAAAGAGTGGAATACCGGTGGACACCCCGCGCCACTCACCGACATTAACCCCTATGGTGCCGAGCCAACCGGTGTCTGGTTTAACCGTATCCATAGTTACGAAGTGGATGTAAAAGACGCCCACACCGCTGACTACAGTCGCACCGTTAACTTTCCAAAATCCTGTTTGCACTGCGACAACGCACCCTGCGTAACCGTTTGCCCGACAGGTGCTTCTTACAAGCGTGAGGAAGACGGTATTGTTCTGGTTAATGGTGATATTTGTATCGGCTGCAAACTGTGCTCATGGGCTTGCCCATACGGTGCGCGGGAATTCGATGAAGACAGTGGCGTTATGAAAAAATGCACTCTCTGCGTCGATAAAATCTACAACGACAACCTGCCGGAATACAGCCGAAAACCCGCCTGCGTAGCAGCTTGCCCAACAGGGGCCAGGCATTTTGGCGACCTCGGTGATCCGAATTCCAGCGTCTCCAGGCTGGTGGCAGAGCGGGAAGGTTTTGATTTGATGCCGGAGCAAGGCACTCAACCGGTAAACAAATACCTGCCCCCACGCACTATGACTGATCCCTTTCCGGACCCGGTGCTGTTGGAACCGACGGTGCAAGATAGTCAAAGTGCCGTGTTGAAGTGGATTGATAAGATTTTGTCCAAATAATTAATCGTCATCCTCGCGAAAGCGGGGATCCATTCTTGCAGAATGGTGGATTCCTGCTTTCGCGGGAATGACAGGAAAGAACATAACGAGGTAAATAAATGCATCCCGCATTTTCAGTAATTTTTTTCACCACCATGTCTGGTGCAGGTTACGGTCTGTTGGCCTTGCTCGGACTGGGTGGCTACTTTCAAATGTTGCCAGCCGATAATGCCCTGTTTGGGGGAGTAGCTATTGGCCTGGCATTGGTACTGGTTACTGCCGGCTTATTATCATCAACCTTTCACCTCGGTCATCCCGAACGCGCATGGAGAGCAATGAGCCAATGGCGCACATCCTGGCTGAGCCGCGAAGGCCTGTGTGCGGTATTAACCTACTTGCCAGCGCTGGCGATGGCTTGGGGGTGGGTAATGGAAAAAGAGTTGAGCGGCTACTTTGGCGTTATGGGGTTAATCACCGCCGCCTTGAGTTTGCTGACCATATTTACCACCTCAATGATTTACGCCTCACTAAAACCGATTCAAGCCTGGCACAACGGCTGGGTACCAGCAGCTTATGTGGTGCTCGGTTTAATGACAGGCCTGGTATTACTCACCGCATTGATGGCCTGGTTTGGTGTGTGGACAGACTCAATTGTTCTCGCCGCGTTGTTTGCCGTGGTGCTGGCGGCCATGGTGAAACTGTTTTATTGGCAGAGCATTTTTAATCAAGAGCCAAAAAGTACCATAGAGTCTGCTACCGGCCTTGGCCAATACGGAAAGGTTTCACAAGTGCAGTCTCCTCACAGCCACGAGAACTACCTGCTCAAGGAAATGGGTTTTCAAATCGGCCGCAAGCATGCCCGCAAATTGCGCCGCATCGCCATCATCAATGCGTTTGTATTGCCCTTGTTACTACTTTTGGTTGCCTTGGTAGATGCAGATTTTCGAACACTGGCCGTTAGCCTCGCTGTACTAACTATGGCTCTAGGCGTAATTACGGAGCGTTGGCTGTTTTTTGCCGAGGCCAAGCATACGGTAGCTTTGTATTACGGGAGGTAGCAGCCTCTTGCCGCACTTTTGTCATCCTGGGTGCAACGAAGATAAAAGCGCACAGCGCGTTGGGCGCCGAAGGCGTCAATCTCAAATTCTGAAACGGAGCAATTCTTCACTGTGTTCAGAATGACAAAGTGTGTTACTCAGAGTCTTTTGATGATGCGGATTTATGAGTGCTAAATCCGCTTTTTCCCAGACCTGGCAGGTCGATCCTCATATAACTGACAAATCGTCGCGACCTGCCAGGTCTGGGAAAGAGCTACTTTAGGGGGGGCATCCTGAGCGCAGGGAGGGGCTCTAACACCAAGACAGACAGAGATCCTTCACAGCGCTCAGGATGACAAGTGATTTCAGGTATTCACACTGTTAAGAAAACTTTTCTTGGGAAGAGGGTGTTCTGGTTCTTTTTTTGATTCCAGGTATCTTGAATCAGTCTCTGCGACCCTCTATCTTTTGTTAATCAATATTTGTGGGAGGGTAGGTGCACATATATTGATCTCACAAGATTGAGGTTGAAATCTTTTAAGACCTGCCAAGGTTTACCCATAATGTAACTTTTTCTTTTGTGTCAAATTTGTGTGCTGTTTGATTGTGACACCTAACGCATTTGATGGGGATGCTCTAATCTTTTGATTGTTTTGCTTGGATGATTGAATTGACGAGGCGATTGCGATGTTTGATCAAATGAAGAAAGCAATTATTGCATTGTTTCTGGTGCTCAGTACTGGGTGTTCCATAAATCATCATGTTGCGGATGGTTACGGGGATTACTTGGTAAAGAATAAGAGTCAGCAAGTTATTCCCTATACAGGACTCTCTGCGGAATATAAGAAAACAGAGGCGGTTAAAGATCACCGCTATGAGTTCAGGGCACTAACAGTCGGTTACGCCAATTTATGGATTGTGGAGTTTGGGGATATCCTGGATGAAACACTCAAGTCACAAGAAATTCAGTCGGTATTTAATGGGCTGGTAGAAGCACGCGAAATCGGAGAACCAGAGAATCTGATAATTTTTGACCTTGTTGACTATAGTTATCAAGACTATAAAGCCAATATTTCCATTCACATAGTGCTGAGGCAAAAGGGTATAGAGGCTATTAATCAAACCTATAAGGCATCAGGTGAGGGGCAAACAGTTCAAATGTGGGCTGCCGGTGTTTTTGGGATGATGGATGCCATTCGCGACTCAACAAAATCTGCGATGGATGAAATAATGGTTCAGCTGATTAGGGATATTGGCTTAATCAATACGTCATCGGAGTAAGGTTTGGCAGGGGGGTGTCTGAGGTTATTTCTGGTTAAAAGGTGTCTAAATGAACCCTAAAAAGTTAGATGTTTTTTTCTACGGCTTGTTTATGGATGAGCAGGTTCTACGCCAAGCTGGAGTTGAGCCGTCAAACTGCCGTCGCGCATATGTAGACGATTACGCGTTAAGGATTGGCCAGCGCGCGGCATTGGTTCCAGTTAAAGATGCCCGTGCATACGGTATGCTGATCTCTTTGACTCAGTCGGAGCTTAATCATCTCTATAGCGCGCCAGGCCTTGGGGATTACTGTCCAGAAAAAGTGGTGGCTCACCTGTCCGAGCACGAAGTATCCCCTGCAATATGCTATATGCTTGCTCAGCCCTTTGATTTGAGCGCGCGGGACCCAGAATATGTAGAGCGTCTTAAGCGAATTCTAAATAACCTGAAATTTCCATCTGAGTATGTTGAATCTGTTAAATGATTCATTTAGGGGGTAGTGCTTGATAATCAATATTCGCAAAGAAACCAACGATGATATTCAAAAGATACACGATGTCATTGTTTCTGCATTTCTGAATGCTCCGCATACCGATCACACAGAGCAGTTTATTGTGAGGGAGCTGAGAAAGGCAGGGGCTTTATCTCTTACTCTTGTCGCTGAAGTAGACGGTGAGATTGTCGGGCATGTGGCGTTGTCTCCGGTGGCTATTTCCGATGGCTCTACAGGCTGGTATGGACTGGGGCCAATTTCGGTTGTGCCAGACAAACAAGGAGAAGGCATTGGTTCCCAGTTAATGCTGGATGCATTGGCTGAATTGAAGAAGTTGGGGGCTCAGGGGTGTGTGTTGTTAGGTGATCCTGGTTATTACCAGCGGTTTGGGTTTAAGCCAATTGATGGATTGATTCTTCAGGGTGTGCCGGCGGAATATTTTCAGGCAGCCTTGTTAAAGGGAGATTGGCCGCAGGGGGAGGTTACTTACCATGAAGCTTTTTCCGCGAAAAAATAGTGTGGTGACGTAACTTGCACAGAAAATGTTTGGCGCTTGAATTCAGGTGTGAATAGGCTAAAATCCGCATTCAATCAGGAAGTGAGGACGACCTCACCGCTCCATCTATACAGGGGACGACCCCATATATGAGATCAAATATATGGCGTGGTTCATTCTGGTTCTTGCAGGTCTTAGTGAAATTGCCTGGGCTGTAGGCCTCAAATACACCGACGGATTCAGCAGACCAATGGCGTCTGTTGTTACGTTATCCTTTCTTATTGTCAGTTTCGTGCTGCTTGGGTTATCGCTCAGAAGCCTGCCGTTGGGTGTGGCCTATGGAACCTGGGTAGGGATTGGAGCTGTAGGTACCGCTGTGGCAGGCGTGCTGCTTTTCAGTGAGTCGTTGAGCATAATTAAATTGGTGAGCCTTGGGTTAATTACATTTGGTATCGTTGGCTTGAAGTTGGCCTCATAGACTTATACTTGTCTTGTATCATTTATTCTTTGCGAACTTTTAAATTGAAATGCAAGGTGGTTACAGTGAGCGAAAAAGTTAAAGGTTCATGTTTGTGTGGTGCTATCAGGTATGAAGTGACTGGGCGCTTTGATTCATTCTTTCTTTGTTACTGTGAATACTGTCAAAAGGATACAGGCTCAGCACATGCGGCAAACCTGTTCTCTCGGTCTGCGGTACTATCCTGGCTGGCAGGTAGTGAAAATGTATGTACTTACCAGTTGTCGGGTACTCGCCATACAAATTGTTTTTGCAGAACATGTGGCTCTAAGATGCCCGCCTATTCTGAGGCGACGAGGCTGCTAACTGTACCTGCAGGAAGCCTGGACTCACCAATACCTATTGCTCCGAATGCAAAAATATTTTTGAACAGTGAAGCTGATTGGGTTAAGAAGCTGAGCCTATTGCCGTGCTTTGATGGGTTGCCCACATAGTTCGAAGCTATCCTGCGGTTTGCGATTGATGGTCGGAATGGGAAGTTTTGTGAACCCTTCGAGTAATTTTTTAATATCTGCACAATCCCGATTGATTTAAATCATCCTTGCTTCATTTCTGTCTTGAGAGACGATGGCGGCGACTTAAACTTGCCCGTAAGTTTTGCTTTGGCTGAGGGTAAGTTAATGAGTCTGCAGTGGTCATCCGATCTTGAGTTGGGTATCGGGGTTATTGATAGTCAGCATCAGAGGATTGTGGAGTACATCAATAAGGTGGAGTTGGCGAAGCAGCACCACAGTCATCAGGAGTTGATGGAAGTGCTGGATGAGCTGGTTGATTACACGCTATCGCATTTCGCATTTGAAGAGAGCCTGATGGAAGAGGCGGGATACCCTTTTTTTAAAGCTCATAAAAAAGTACATGCCCTTTTTACTCGGCGAATAGAGGGTTATTGCCAGCAGGCCAAGGCGCATCAGGATGTCACGGATGAATTGATGCATACCCTGAAAGCCTGGTTAATTAACCACATCAAGCACGACGACAGGGATTACAGTGATATTGTAAAGGTGAATATGGTTGCGGCTGCCAAGCGTGTGAAATTACGCAAGGCGAGTTGGATGTCCAGATTGTTTGGTTAACCCGGGTGGTGATATGTCGCATTTTGTTTGGACTGGCGAGTATGAGTTGGGCATTGATGTTATTGATCAGCAACATCGCCGAATTGTTGATTACATCAATCGGGTTTGTGAGGTGGTTAATGAGTCAAAGAGCCGGGGTTGTATAAACATTGTCCTGGCTGACCTGGTTGATTATACGTTTTCACACCTGGTATTCGAGGAGGCTATGCTTGAGGAAGCGGGATATCAGGATTTGCCGGAGCATACTGTGGCTCACACAACTTTTACAAAGCTGATTAAGGATATGCAGCGGCGTTGTGAACAAGGAGAAGATATTGCCGGTGATCTTGCGGTCTTTCTTCAGCAGTGGCTGATTTCCCACATTATGAGTGATGACGCAAAATATGTATCCTGCGTAAAAAAGGCATTGCTGGAAGATGAGGTTCCAGCCCAAAGAAGTTGGTTCCAGCAGGCAAACGCCAAGTATTTTGGTGGCAGTTAAATATACGGGGAAATACCGTATATTTAACTGCCACTTTTTCGATGCGTCCCCAAGAAACCTCTAACCGACTGCCAATCTGTAAATGAAGCTGGTAATTCTTAAAGTACAACCGGATACAGAGATAGCACTAACAATATCGCCATTGAGGCATTAAACGCACGCAGTCGTTTGGTGTTTGTGAGCAGTCTTCGCAGGTGCAGGCCCATAACTGTCCATACACTAACGGAAGGCAGGTTGACCAGGCCGAAAACCAGAGCCACCAAACTTACTGCATAGAGTGATTTTGATGGTGCATATATGCTGATTGCAGTAATAGCCATCATCCATGCTTTGGGATTTACCCACTGAAATAATGCGGCTTGCATAAAGGTCAGTGGAGTAGCGTCACTTTTTGTCTCATCTGACGGAGGTGCTGATGTGGCGATTTTGAATGCCAGAAAGAGCAAATAAGTAATGCTGACTATCTTGAGAATAAAGTAGCTTGCTGGCAGCAAGTCGAAGATTTGCACGACACCAATCCCGACCAGAACCACCATAATGGTAAAGCCGATAGCCACTCCCAGCATATGCGGCGTGGTCCTCCTGAAGCCAAAATTCACTCCGGAAGTCATCAGCATAATGTTGTTGGGGCCCGGTGTTATAGAAGATACCAAGGCAAATGCTGCCAGCGCGGCAAGGGTCTCCAGGTTCATCGCTTTACTCCAGATAGTGCAGGAAGCTATGAGGGTACAATAATCGACTTTTAAAACAATTACCTTGCGTGTATTGTGTAAATTGATACTGAGGCACAATAAAATATGAAAAACGATCGTTATAATGCAAGAATATTGTCTGAGCTTGAAAAAGATGGCCGTATTTCCAATGCTGACCTTGCTGAAAAGATCGGCTTGTCAGCTTCAGCTTGCTTGCGGCGTGTGCAGGATCTGGAGAAAGAAGGGATTATCAAAGGCTATAAAGCGGTATTTGATCGTCGCAAACTTGGAGTGGGATTTACTGCCATTGTGACAGTTGGACTTTCTGTTCACACCAAAGAAGCCCAACATGCCTTCGAGGTTGCTATCTCCGACTCAAGTGTAGTGAGGGAGTGTCATAACGTTACAGGTTCTTTCGAGTATATGCTGCGCGTGGAAACCCAGGATTTAATGACATATAAATCTTTTCACACTGACCTGCTCGGTAATATTCCAAACGTGGCAACGATATCAACCCACGTGGTGATGGAGTCTGTTAAAGATCGAGAGTAGTTGCGGTATCTAAAGGCATCACAGGCGCATATACCATTATGTATCGACACTGTTGGTTAAAAGTCAGAATCTTCAAAATATGAAGAAGACGGACTTAAAAGTCAGCCGTAGATGTAAACAGTCCAACCCGCAAATCCTTGGCGGTATAAATTTCTTTACCGTCCACCAACATTCTTCCATCAGCAATACCCAATACCAGCTTGCGTTCAATCACTCGCTTAAAGTTGATTTCGTAGGTGACTTTTTTTGCAGTTGGTAATACTTGGCCTGTGAATTTCAGTTCACCCGTTCCCAGCGCGCGACCATGGCCGTGATTGCCTTTCCACAGTAAGAAGAAGCCGGTCAGTTGCCACAGTGCGTCCAACCCCAGACAACCTGGCATTACCGGATCATCTTTGAAATGGCAGCCAAAAAACCACAGGTCCGGAGTGATATCCAGCTCTGCCACCAATCGGCCCTTGCCAAATTCGCCACCATCGGCGGTGATGCTGGTGATGCGATCCAGCATCAGCATATTGCCTTGGGGCAGTTTGCCGTCTTCGGGATTAAATAGTCGCCCTTCGCCGCAGGCGATCAGGTCTTCTTTACTGTAGCTGTTTTGGCTTTGGGGCTGGAAGGTCATATGGGGTACTCTCGACAGGCATGTGCCGTGTGTGTTGGATCATAATGACCGAGTATAAGATGTCGGCCGTGAGTAGGCATAAAAAAACCGAGTCGTTTGACTCGGTTTTTTTGAATATGGTGCCCAGGAGAGGACTTGAACCTCCACGGCCGTGAAGCCACTAGCACCTGAAGCTAGCGTGTCTACCAATTTCACCACCTGGGCAGTTGTGAAACGTCGCTGCGTCTCAGCGAGGTGCGCACTTTACTGATCTGGTTTTGGGTTGTCAACGCCAAATTTGAAAAAAATTGGATGTTTGTCATATTCGATGGGCTACAATGCACATCAAAAGGCGTAGGGGTTAATAACAGCCCCTAACTGCCCGAAATTCCTACGGAAAGTGAGTAACAATTGAGCAAAAAAAAACCAGGTTCAGACCCCCACGCCGCTCGTGAAGCCGAGCGCTACGAAAACCCCATTCCCAGTCGCGAGTTTATTCTCGACTATCTGCACGACAGCATAGGTCCAATGACCCATCCTGAGTTGTGTAGAGCGCTCAAGTTGCGTGATGACGAGTCTGTTGAGGCGTTGCGCCGCCGGCTGATTGCCATGTGCCGCGATGGTCAGCTGGTCAGCAATCGTCGCGATGCTTTTGGTCCGCTGGACAAGATGAACCTGATCAAGGGCAAGGTGATCGGTCACCCGGAAGGGTTTGGCTTTGTGAAACCCGACGCCGGAGGTGATGACCTGTTCCTGTCCAGCCACCAGATGCGTCGAGTGATGGATGGCGACCGAGTGCTGGTGCGAGTATCCGGTTATGACCGTCGCGGTCGCCGCGAGGGTTCGATTGTTGAGGTGGTGGAACGCGGCAGCACTGAACTGGTCGGGCGACTGTTCTATGAGAGTGGAGCCTATTTTGTCCGTCCGGAAAATCCGCGCATCACTCAGGATGTATTGATCCCCCCCGGCGACCTGAACGGTGCCAAAGAGGGGCAGGTGGTGGTGGCTGAAATGACCACAGCTCCGAGCCGTCATACCCTCCCTGTAGGGCGCATTGCGGAAGTACTGGGCGAGCATCTCGATCCGGGAATGGAAATCGATATCGCCATTCGCAACCATGGCATCCCCCACGAGTGGCCAGAGGCTGTGCTCACTCAGGCAGCGAAGATTCCCGATGAAGTAACCGAAGCCGATAAAGCCAATAGGGTAGATTTACGCGACCTGCCTTTTGTCACCATCGATGGTGAAGATGCCCGCGATTTTGATGATGCTGTGTACTGCAAACCGGGCCTGCGAGGAAACAGAACGCTCTATGTGGCTATTGCAGATGTATCCCATTATGTACCGGTGGGTACGCCTCTGGACCAGGAAGGCTGGCGGCGAGGCAACTCGGTTTATTTTCCCGAGCATGTGGTACCAATGCTGCCGGAGAAGCTGTCCAATGGGCTTTGCTCGCTGAATCCCAGCGTGGATCGATTGGCTATGGTCTGTGAAATGAAGATCAACGCCGAAGGCGAAGTGCTGGACTACAAATTCTTTGAAGGGGTAATTCACTCCCACGCACGACTCACCTACACCCAGGTGGCGCAGATGATTGCCCAGCGCAGCGAATCGGACAGTCCGGTTCGCGAGCGATTCAAGAGTGTGGTGAAGCACATTGACCAGCTCTATGCACTGTTTCAGGTGCTGCTGGCCGCGCGCAATCGTCGTGGTGCCATCGACTTTGATACTACCGAAACCCGCATCCTCTTCAATGCCGATCGCAAGATTTCCCAGATCGTGCCGACCGAGCGCACAGATGCGCACAGGCTGATTGAGGAATGCATGTTGAGTGCCAACGTCTGTGCTGCGAATCTGCTGGAAAAGAGTGGATTGCCAGCGCTGTACCGTGTGCACGACTCTCCCAAGGAAGAGAAGGTAATTGCGCTGCGTGAATTTCTCGGTGAGCTGAGTTTGGGGCTTGGCGGTGGTGGTGATCCCACGCCAAAAGATATGCAGCGGGTGCTGGCTCAGATTGGTGATCGTCCCGACAAGAACATGATTCAGACGGTAATGTTGCGATCGATGAATCAGGCGGTGTACGACCCGGAAAATATCGGTCACTTCGGCCTCAATTACGAAGCATACACCCACTTCACGTCGCCGATTCGTCGCTACCCGGACCTGTTGGTGCATCGCGCCATTCGCAGCCTGATACGCGGTAAAAAGCGGGTCGCCGGGCTGAAGCGTGTTAAAGGTGCACCATCACTTACTCAGGAACAGATCTACCCCTATAACATGCAAGCGATGTTTGAGGCGGGTGAACACTGCTCACTGACCGAGCGTCGTGCCGACGATGCGACCCGCGAGGTAGTGAGCTGGCTCAAGTGCGAGTACCTCCAGGAGCACGTTGGCGATGAAATGGAAGGAGTGGTCAGTGCGGTAACTAACTTTGGCCTGTTTGTGGAGCTGACAGATATTTATATCGAGGGGCTGGTACACATTACCAACCTGCCACAGGACTACTACAACCATGATCCTTCCCATCATCGGTTGATTGGTGAGCGTACCAGACGAGTATTCCGGTTGGGCGATCGCCTGAAAGTGCGGGTGGTACGGGTGGATCTCGACACTCGCAAAATTGACTTCGAGATGGCTGGTAGTCGCCCGATAGCGGAGGAAGACAGGCCAGTTAAAGTTTCTGCAAAGGCCAAAATGATGGCGGAGATGCACGAAGAACAGCGCCAGAGAAAGCGCGGCCGCGGTAAAACTGGTCCACGCAGGGGAAGTAGCGAGAAAAGAGGCACTGAGGCTAAAAGCGGTGAATCCAGAAGCAGTGAACCCAAAGGCAGTGAACCGAAAAAGCGCGGCGACAGCAAAAAGACCCGTGGCAAGCGCAAGGTTGTGAAAAAGAAAGTGGCTGCAAGGCGGACGAAGAAAGGGCGTTGATCTGGTAGTCCGCTCTTTCCCTGGCCTGACAGGTCACTCCTCATAATACTGACAAATCGTCGCGACCTGTCAGGCCAGGGAAAGAGCTACTTTGATTCTCACTGGATCACCCCTCTTTGGTAGAATCCCAAGTCATTAACGCAGGGTGCGCCATGCGCACCGCCCAAACTGGAAAAGTGTGTGAATAGCAAAGAATGGCAATATGGCTTGCATGCGGTGCAGGCTCTGTTAAAAACAAGCCCAGATCGGGTATTGGAGCTGCGGTTACAGCGCGGTCGCGATGACGAACGCATCAAGAAAATTGTCCAGATGGCGGAGCGTCATGGCACGCCGCTGGTTTGGGTGAATCGCAAGGAGATGGACAAGGTCGCTGAAGGTCGTCACCAGGGAGTGATGGCATTATGTACCGGCGGTGAAGTTCGCGATGAAAACTACCTTATGCAGCTGGTTGACAAGCTGTATCACCCCCCATTCTTGCTGGTACTGGATGGTGTTACTGACCCGCACAATCTCGGTGCAGTGCTGCGCTCTGCCGATGCGGCCGGAGTGGATGCGGTAATTGCTCCCAAGGATCGCTCAGTCGGCATTACGCCAACAGTTAGTAAAGTGGCCTGTGGCGCGGCGGAATCGATGCCGTTTGTGGTGGTCACCAATCTTGCTCGTACCCTGAAAGAGCTTCAGGAGAAAGGTATCTGGATAGTTGGAACCGCTGGCGAAGCCGAACAGATGGTTTACGATGCTGACCTGAAAGGTCCATTGGCGCTGGTTATGGGGGCTGAGGAGAAGGGCATGCGTCGCTTGACTCGTGAGCACTGCGATATGCTGGTTAAGTTGCCAATGGCGGGATCGGTAAGCAGCTTGAATGTGTCGGTGGCAACCGGTGTTTGTCTGTTTGAAGCGGTACGGCAAAGAAGGTAGTTATGATTGTGAGCAATAAATTTCGGGCATTGAAAGATGTCTTCAAACTGACTGCTCCGATACCCAAGGAATTTCAGCGCCGCCCTGTAGTTTTAAAAGTAATGGAGTTCTCTCTGTTTCTGATCGGGCTTGTTGCAATAGCAGCCATCATTTATTCGTTGGTTAGTCAGGAATTTTCGGTGGCGGTGCTGCCGTGGGCGGGAGTTATAGTGTCTGCGTTTATTGGGGCATGGCACTTTGCTATGGACAGCCACTTGTACCGAATTTTTGCACGAATCAGCGCATTGATGTTGGCGCTGAGTCCAGCAGTACTGCCTGAACAGACTGATCACTATATTGTGAAGGGAATGGCGTTATACCTGATCGTACTCTGTGTTTTGGATTTGGTTATGCCCACTTGCCGGCAATATTATCTTTGGGCCAAAGGTCTGAAGAAGTAATAACAACCGGCACCTGCATTACAGGTGCCGACAACTCTACCTGATTAACTCTGCCTGATTATTAATCTTCGTCGTCGCTGCGAAACAGGCAGTGCTTGGTGTAGTCCGCCATCTCGTTGGCAGTCCAGTCACCTTTCGGTTTCTTCTCCATCTTTTCACACCAGGCCTTGCTGCCAACTTCCGGGCTACAGGCGCTCAGGCAGCCAATCATGGCGAGGCCGATTAAAATTCTTGCGAACATACTTCTCTCCTGTCATGTTTGAATACTGCATCAAGTTTGCCCTTGTGAAATGTACGGTGCAAGCGCGACGTTCAGTGATATGTCAAAAATTGATGGTCTTATTGAGTCTGTTTGTGAATCACTGCATAGTGTTGTGATTGAAAAGGGCGAAGCCCTATATTGACGTTATTTTGGAAGCATATGGAATCCGTACAAAAAAAATTATCCTGGAGTGAAGCATCTCGCAGTTATCTAAAGCCGCAAGTGCTAAGGATGCTCTTTCTGGGGTTTTCGGCAGGACTGCCGCTCGCGCTTATTTTTGGAACGTTGTCATTATGGCTTAATGAGGCGGGAGTCGATAAATCAACAGTTACCTTCTTCAGTTGGGCAGCGTTAGGGTATTCCTTCAAGTTTATCTGGGCACCACTTGTCGATAAGTTACCGTTGCCGTTTGTGACTCGAGCTCTGGGCAGGCGTAGAGGTTGGTTGCTATTTGCTCAGCTCGGGATTATCTCGGCGATCTGCATAATGGCAAACATCAATCCCGGTACTGGTGAGGAAATTCACTTAACAATGATCGCTATGGGCGCTGTAATGTTGGGCTTTTCCAGTGCGACTCAAGACATTGTTATTGATGCCTATCGGATTGAAACCGGAACCGTAAAGCTTCAGCCAATGATGTCTTCCATGTATATGGCCGGTTATCGTGTTGGAATGATTGTTGCCGGTGCGGGTGCTCTGTATCTAGCCAGTTACTGGGGGTCAACTGCAGATGCATATCAATATAACGCCTGGCGTAACACCTATCTGACTATGGCGGCTTGTGCATTAGTGGGTGTAGTGACCACATTGGTGATTCGCGAGCCAGACAAAATAGTTACTGAGTCACACTACACCAATCAGGATTACTTAAGGTTTTTCGCACTCTTTCTTTTTGCTGCAATAGCATTTGTATTGTTTTTTTTGAAGACGTCCTCAATTTCACAAGAGGCAACTAGTACCTTATCGGCGTGGTTTGCCAACGATGTTTTGGCCTCGGTAGTTGTTGAGGGGATACGTTTAATCTGCGCTGGAACAGTTGCATTGGTTATTACCTGGCTACTGTTAAAAGCTGGTGCGGCAAATAAGGAGATGGTGAAAGAGGCATACATTGCGCCCATCACAGACTTCTTTAATCGTTATAGCCTGAAAACCGCTGTGATTTTATTGCTGCTGATCGGGTTCTATAGAATCTCTGACATTGTGATGGGAGTAATAGCCAACATTTTTTATCAGGATATGGGCTACAGTAAAGTTGAAATTGCCAATGCCTCAAAAGCCTTTGGTTTTTTGATGATTATTGTTGGTGGATTCTTGGGTGGGGTGCTGGCGTTACGTATCGGTGTGATGAGATTGTTGTTTGTGGGGGCGCTCCTTGCTTCGGCAACAAATGTATTGTTTATGCTGTTGGCAGAAGCCGGTTACAGCCCCTGGATGCTCTACTTTGTCATTGCTGCCGATAATCTTTCTGGTGGTATTGCATTGTCGGCATTTATTGCCTTTTTGTCCGGTTTAACCAGTGTGTCATTCACAGCGATGCAATACGCGATTTTTAGCTCGCTGATGACATTGTTACCCAAAATATTGGGCGGTTACTCCGGAGCTATTTCAACTGTAGTTGGCTACTCCAACTTCTTTATGATTACAGCCTTGTTGGGACTGCCGGTTCTTCTGCTGGTGTGGTTGGCAAGTCGCCATCTGTCTATAGATGGAAGAATAAAGGAAGAGTAGCCATTACGGCTGCCATTGATAAATTCTCAAATTCACTTTATCTCCAGAAAACAGTACGCCTTCTGAAAGTAGTAGCCCCCTTTGCTTTGTGTGGCCGGGATGCTCTGAGGGGAAGCTGATTTTGCCTGCGGCATTGATAACCCGATGCCAGGGCAGGGTTGAGTCGTTGGGGAGTTTTTTCAGGGTAGTCCCCACAAGGCGGGCGGCTCGAGGCAGGCCGGCAAGTTCGGCGACCTGACCATAAGTCGCTACTTTGCCAGTGGGGATCGATCTTAATACCGCGTAAATTCGCTGTTGGGGAGTCGCTAACTGTTCCATGTCAGGAAGAATACCCGTTCCCGGGAGTCTGCCCAACCCTGCCACCCTTCGCTACTGATGAACCATGCACATTTCTGCTAGAATCCCGCGCTTTACCAATAACCACAGAGATCGTCAGGTTGAGAAACACCAACTCCTTCAGTCCCCTTGAGCGCCGTGCCGTGGCTTCCATTGCCGGCTTGTATGGTTTGCGCATGCTGGGGCTCTTTATGGTGTTGCCGGTTCTGGCGCTTTTTATTGAGGATTACAGTGGCGCCACACCAATGTTGCTGGGGGTGGCGATTGGGGTTTACGGGTTAACCCAGGCGCTGCTGCAAATTCCCCTGGGGTTAATGTCTGACCGTATCGGCCGCAAGCCGGTGATTCTGGCCGGGTTGCTGATTTTTATTTTAGGTAGTGTGGTTGCCGCACTGGCCGAGTCAGTTTCGGGAATTATTATCGGCCGTGCCCTGCAGGGAGCTGGAGCCATTGCCAGTACATTGATGGCGTTGGTGGCAGATGTAACCAGTGAGCAGAACCGCACCAAGGCGATGGCCAGCATCGGTGGCAGTATCGGATTTGCCTTTTTACTCGCCATGATTGCCGGGCCGGTAATCAGTGGCTTCTTTGGTCTCTCCGGGGTGTTTTGGACGACAGCCTTGTTGGGCGGGCTGGGTTTTCTCTGGGCGTGGATCAAGGTTCAGGCACCGCCGGTAGTCGGTGCTGTAAATCGCGAAACCCAAACCGTGCCAGCGATGCTGGGCGAAACCCTCAAGGATGGCCGATTGCTGCGGCTTGATGTGGGAATCGGCCTGCTGCACCTGATTCTGATGGCCTCGTTTGTGGCGGTGCCAACCATTCTGGAAAGCCAGCTTGGTTTTGCCCGCGCCAGCCACTGGTGGATATACCTGCTGTTGTTGGGGGGATCATTTCTAGCCATGATTCCGGCCATTATCGTTGCCGAGAAAGGCGGCAAAATGAAGCCTGTATTCCTGGGCGCTATTGCACTGGCTGCGCTGTCGCTGGCTGGTTTTTCTCAAGGGTTTGAATCGGTAGTACCAGCACTGGCGTTATTGTTCACCTTCTTTATGGCATTTAACCTGCTGGAGGCATCGCTGCCTTCACTGGTCAGTAAAACCGCTCCTGCGGGTACGCGCGGCACGGCTATGGGGGTGTACTCCACCAGCCAGTTTTTAGGCACCTTTATGGGCGGTATCCTGGGTGGCTGGCTGATTCAACAGGTTGGAGTGGAAGGGCTGTTCCTGGCACTGTCCGGGCTGGCCGCTGTCTGGTGGCTGCTGGCCAGCACCATGGAGTCACCTCGCACACTGTCCGGGGTGGTGCTTAAGTACCAAGACGGAGATGGCTACCTTCTTGAGCTGGAAGCACTTCCCGGCGTAGAGCAGGTAGTAATGGCTCCTGAAGAGCAGCGTGTGTACGCTAAAATCGATAAAAAAGAGGTGGATTGGGAGCGTCTGCAACCTTACCTCTGGCACTAAAAACCTGTTTGCCGAGCTACCCCGTCTGGCATACACTAGCCTGCTCAATGCACGGAAACTGAACGCACATGCACCGCGTCCCAGAACGACACCGCATTGCACACATATAACAGGTCAATATCACGTAGGAGTAACATCTCATGGCAAGGGGCATTAACAAAGTTATTTTGGTCGGCAACTGCGGCCAGGACCCGGAAACCCGCTATCTTCCATCCGGCGGCGCCGTCACCAATGTCAGCATTGCCACCTCGGAAACCTGGAAAGACAAGCAGACTGGTCAACCTCAAGAGCGTACCGAATGGCACCGTGTTGTGTTCTTCAATCGTCTCGGTGAGATCGCTGGTGAGTACCTCAAGAAAGGCAGCAAGGTTTATGTAGAAGGCTCTCTGCGTACCCGCAAATGGCAGGGACAGGACGGTCAGGATCGTTACACCACGGAAATCGTTGCCAGCGAGATGCAAATGCTGGATAGCCGCGCCGGTGATCAGGGTGGTTACGGTGGTCAACAGCAGCAGTATCAGCAACCGCAGCAACAGCAACAGCAACAGCCACAACAACAGTATCAGCAACCACAGCAGCAGGCGCCTCAGCAGCAGCCTCAGTCAGCACCACAACCGGCAGCAGGTGGCTTTGATAACTTTGATGACGATATTCCGTTCTAATCGTCAGCTAAAGTATAGATAAATATCGAAAAGGCTCTGTCATACGGCAGAGCCTTTTTTTATCCGACAAAACTCAAAGGAAAACGTAATGAGAACACCGTTGTTATTACTGATGTCGTTTGCCATGGGGTTTGCCATTATGAGTACCGAGTTACTCGGTGGACGGATTCTGGCTCCCAGCTTCGGTTCCAGTATTTATGTCTGGGGTAGCATCATAACGGTGTATATGTTGGCTTTGTCACTGGGGTATTTACTGGGTGGCCATTGGTCACTGAAGAATCCCTGTTTCAAAAAATTTGGAGTACTGTTCCTGGTCGCTGGGTTATCGCTGTTCCATATTGTGCTTCTGGACAGCGGAACCATGGAAATGGTGTTCCTGAATGTAGAAGACCCCCGTGGTGGAGCGTTATTGGCCTCGCTTCTATTGTTTATGCTGCCCACGGTAATTATGGGGATGGCAGCTCCTTATGCCGTAAGGTTACTAGTAGAGTCTCGCGAGAGTAGTGGCCGAGCTGCTGGGTTTTTGTATTTTGTTTCCACACTTGGCAGTGCGGCGGGAACCATTCTCACCTCTTTTTACCTGGTGGCCTGGATGGAAATTGATCAAATTATCTGGTGTAACAGTGCGATGCTGATCTCGCTGGGAGTGATCTCACTGCTTCAGAAGGGGGAGGTAAACAATGCGCTTGTTGCTGATTAGCCTGTGGTTACTTATTTGGTCAGTAGACGCGGCTGCAGAAGTTATTCATCAGGAAAAATCCCTGTATCGCAATCTTTTTGTCGAAGAGGTTGAGGGAATACGCTGCCTGAAGTTTCGCTCCCGTGGAGGACGTGAAAGCAATCAATCCTGCATTGTTCTTGAACATCCGGATCTATTGGCCCTGAACTACACCAGGATGGCGATGGGCGGATTATTTCTAAATCCGCAGCCAAAAAAGGTTCTGGTTATTGGTCTGGGCGGAGGTATTCTACCGCGAACTTTGCGAGATATTTTTCCGAACACAAAAGTCACCTCCGTGGAAATTGATCCGGCGGTTGTGAAGGTTGCAGAGAAATACTTTCATTTTAACAGTGATGAAAACAATATTGTCGTTACCCAGGATGCGCGTGTATTTGTGAAGCGGGCCGGCCTTCAAAATAAAAAGTTCGATTTCATCATTCTCGACGCTTTTAACGGAGACTATATTCCTGGTCATTTAATGACACTGGAGTTTTTTCAGGAGTTGAGAAAAATCCTGACTCCGCAAGGGGTGCTGCTGGCAAATACATTTAGCCGAAGTGAATTAATCGATAGTGAGGCAGCAACCTACCATGCTGCATTTGGGCATTTTTATCTGTTGACCCAATCAGGTTTGGGTAACCGGATTTTAATGATGAGCAATGGAGACCTGCCAAGTAAAACCGATATGTATCGCAATATGGTTGAACTGGCTCCAATGTTGGAAAAATATGGTGTTGAATCCGCCAAATTATTTAACGGCATTAACAAAAAACCAGACTGGGATAAATCCGCCAAAGTGCTGACCGATCAATACTCACCCGTGAATATATTGAATGGAAGATAGCCTCAATTACAAAATGAGAAGTTATTTAGTTAGATCCGTCAGATCCTGGTTGCAATAACGCGCTACAAACCGTTTCAGTATTTCTTGCGCAAAGGGCGTTTTCGCTTTGCGAACTTTCTCGATCAGCTCCTGAGCCTCATGTGGCTCAAAATATCCATGATGCTTATAGATATGGATGCGTGTGATAAAGCCATCAGGGTCCCCTTCCGGGTGGAACTGGGTGGCGTAAACATTGCTGCCAACACGAAACATCTGTACCGGACAGGCCTCGCCTTTCATAAGAAGAGTCGCCCCTTCCGGGGTAACTTCACAGGCTTCTTTGTGGCCGAGCAATACTGCTACTTCATCTGGAAACCCTGCCAGTAACGGGTCTAGTTTGCCTTCATCTGTTAATTTCAGGGAAACGCAGCTTACTGGTTCCTTGTAGCGATTGGTAATAGGGGTTCCCAGGTAAAGGCCAAGCAAGCCGTTACCGGAGCAGGCGCCAAGAAAGGGGAAATCGCGGGTTACTACCTGATCCAGTAATTTTAGAAAGTCCTGTTCAACTTTGATTTGAATATCTGACTTCTCCTGCAAAGGCGTGGAGATATCATAGGGGCTACCACCAACAATCACCGCACAGTAGTCATCAAGATCCAGCCAATCCGGAATCCCTGTGCTTTCAATGCGAAGCCGCTGAACAGCCTGCCTTGGCAAACCGCCATATTTCAGTATTGCTTCGAACTCACTGTCAGAAGTTTGCTGTTCCGGGCGGAGCTGGAGAATAAGTAGGGGTTTGCTCATGGTGACTGAGGTTTATCATTGTTAATGAGTTCAGTGTAGCAAGTTTCCTTTCTGATCTTTTAACTAATTGAAATATATGAAATAAAATTATTCATGAGCCCAATTGAGGGTTTCCATGGTTACCTTCGTATATAACTATAGGGAGGAACCAGATATCGGCACATCAATGAAAAAGCACGGCCCAAACGTTGTCGATTTTCATAATCGCAACACCAGCGCCCGTGATCGCATCCTGAAGAGGCTGTTTGACGATCATGCCGGTTCGCTTCGGGCATTTGTCCGACGGCGCACCCGCAGCCGTGTAGATACCGAAGATGTGGTTCAGGAGGTATTCTCCCGGCTGGCCAATATGGATGGTCTTGAAGAGCGTATACAGGGCTCAGGCAGAAACTATCTGTTCACGATGGCTAACAATTACATCGTAGACCTTGAACGCAAAGAAACGCTCCAGCGAGGCTATGATGAGGAGCAGAGCCACAGAAGTGATGGCTTAGTTAACGAAGCTGGGCCGGAACGGGTTGTAATTGCAGAACGAGAGATGGCTTCGCTTAAATTAGCAATCCAAAAATTGAAGCCTTCATGGAGAAGGGCTTTTGTGCTGAACCGTTTCCACTTTATGAGTTACAAACAGGTTTCTGAAAAAATGGGTATTACCAGCAAGCAAGCTGAAAACTACATTTTGAGAGCATTAGCGCAACTTCGTGATGTGCAGAAATCAGAGATTAAGTCCATGGAGGGTAACTCAAATGACTAATGTGAATGTCGAAGAAATGAGAGCACAAGCCCTAAAGTCTGTAGCAGACCTTCACAGCGATAATATCTCTGTTTCAGGAGAGAAAAGTTTAGAGTCTGAACGTGACAACCCTGAATTTGAAAAGGAATTTGTAGCGCTTAATCATCTTCTGGCGGATGTCGATGAGCTGCGGCATGATGCTGATATCCAGGCTTTAATGGATGATGCCCTGATTGACCCCCCTGACAGTAAAGCAGTTGTGGCTGGGCGCTGGTTTAAATGGTCCATAGCCGCGTCACTGTTGTTGTCTCTGTTTGTAGGCAGTTATCTCTATTTTGTACCTGAGCTCGTACTCGAAGACAGCTTGTCACGCTATGTAAGCAGGGTGGGAGAGCAAAAAACCATTACTTTGGAAGATGGCAGTATTATCACCATGAATACAGGCACATTGCTGCTGGCAGATGCCACTGGTAATGAGCGAAGGGTGATACTTGAACGTGGTGAAGCTTATTTTGATATTGAGTCTGATCCCAACAGGCCATTCAAGGTTTCTCTGGGCGACAAATCGGTCACGGTATTGGGTACAGAGTTTAATATCCAGCGTGACCTTGATGGGTTTGAGCTTGCAGTCACTGAAGGTGAGGTTGTAGTACACAATACGAATGATGTTGCATTATCAGAAGCTAATCCATTAGTGCTATCGACCGATTCTGTACAGAGCATTCCTGCCGATAATCAAGCCCGTGTCAGGGCAGGGTGGCAATTAACTTATAGTGATACCTCAAACCAGTTTTTGGCAGAAACACCGGAAGATATCAATCTGAGTCATCAATGGCGAACCGGAATGCTGAAGTTCTCAAAAGTGCCACTTTATGAAGTGGTAAAAGAATTGAATCGTTACAGCGGCCGGAAAATTCTAATCGAAGACAAGGGAATTATGGATCTGGAAATCTATGCAGCTCTTCGTGTAGATCGAATTGAATCTGCTCTGATGGGGTTGGAGCAAGGAAACCCCATCAAGTTGAAAAAATATTTTGACCGTATTGTAGTGGTTGGTTCTGATAAGGATTAACCAGCGACTATAATTCAAGAGTAGAATTAAATAGAGATTTCAGATAAGGAGAAAATATTCAAAACAACTGAGGGAATGTTGGTTGGGTTTCGTATATCCAGTGAGGGCAACAGAAAAATACGCTCCGGAACCAAGTCAATATTCAACGAGGTGGGTACATGAAGACAGTTCTTCAAAAACTGAAAAAGCAGAAACTGGCAATCGCCGTTTCTTCTGTACTGGTAATGTCCGCTTCCTCTGCACTTCTGGCAGATGAAGAATCAAAAATTCAAATAAATATCAAGGCTGAACAGGCCGATAAGGTACTTTTCAAGCTGGCTGAGCTGTCTGGGACCCAAATAGTTTTTGATAATCAAACACAAAAAAATGTAAAGCTGCCAGCACTCAACGGTGATTTCACCCTGGATTCAGCACTGACAGAGCTGTTGAAAAATACTGGCTTGACATACGAATTCATATCCGAAGATATGGTGATGATTCGTACTGAAAGTCACGCAGAGCCAGAGGCTAAAAAAGAAGTTGAAGAAATAGTTATTACTGGCTCACGTCTGAAGGGCGTAGCGGCAACAGGTAGCCCCGTTCTGACAATTACCAGTGACGATATCAAACGTCAGGGCTTTGGATCCATTGAAGATATCATGCGATCCCTGACCCAGAACTTCAGTGACGTCAATGCCGCGTCTACGCTGGATGAAGGCATTAGCAGCCCTGGTGCGCAGGGGCATTCGGCCCCCAACTTGCGTGGGCTTGGTAGCGCTAGCACGCTGGTTTTGGTGAATGGCCGGCGTTGGCCTCAGTCCTCTTACTTTCAGAACGGTACCGTTAACCTGAATGGCATACCATTCAACGCCATAGACCGGGTAGATATCCTGAGTGATGGCGCATCCGCTATTTATGGTTCCGATGCGCAGGCCGGCGTGATCAATATTATCCTCAGAAAAGATTACAGTGGCGGTGAAACCGGCATTCGTTACGAGACCAGCCGGTACGACGCTAAAAAGCTTACTCTGGATCAAACCCTGGGGTTTAATTGGGAAGGCGGAAACGCGACGTTGAATATAGCTTATACCGAGACGGATCCTGTAGATTCCCGCGCTGCTGGCAGGACGACACTGGATTTTAGATCTATGGGGGGGAGTGATCGTCGTGCAACGGACGTTGGTCGTCCGGGTCTTGTGTACAATAGTGCATCCAGATTCGCAACGCTACTGGGTTCCCTGCCACAAGGTGATGATGGTACCGGTGGGATCAATGGTAACCTTTCACCAGCCAATGTGCTTCCCTATGATTATGTTGCTGAAGGTGAAGGCGGAGATGGCACATCCACTCAAGAGCAGAAATCGGCTTATTTCACCATTAACCAGGAGTTGTTTGACGGTTTTAGTCTGTTTGCTGAATACAGTTATAACCGTAATGAAACTTTAAGCCAGCTCACCACATCAACGATAAAGTTCACCAAACAGGCGGTTCCAACAACCAACCCGTACAATGATACTGGCAGCACCGTTTACGCCAGTTATGCATTCTCGCCAGAAGAAGTTGCCCAGTTGGGTGACGGCAGATTCAATAGTGATCAGACAGCGGTCTCCTACACTCTGGGTTTTGATGCGGAGTTGCCCTTTAAAGACTGGACCATGAATTTTTCCATGGGGAAAAGTGATGAAAAGTCACAATTTAAGGTTTTACAGATTGATAAAGACCTTTTACTAGAGCGTCTCGCTGGAGTAGATGGTGACAGCAATCCTCTGCCTATTGAGCAAATAATTAATCCATTTGGAGATGGAAGCGCTCAAAGTCCGGAAGCCCTGCAAGGGTTGCTGGCATATGATGCTACTGGCGCAGTGCCATCGTCCGTTACCCTTTCTGACTTGCGCGACTATTCAGTGTCTTTTCAAGGTGGTTTGTTTGAACTGCCCACCGGTGAGGTCAGAACGGTGGTGGGGGCTGAATACCGAAAAGAGGGACTCGATCACTCTAAAGGTTATGCCCGCAGTGGACTGCTTGTGGACAAAACGGATCGAGATGTTAAGTCGTATTTTACTGAGCTATCAGTGCCGCTGATTCGTGAGATGCCAGGTGTTCACTCCCTTGACTTGAAATATGCCCTGCGACGGGACGAGTACACGGTTAGTGGCCCTTTTGAGGGATCTGGCACGTCTGTTGAGAAGGAGTTCAGCAGTACCTCTCCGAAATTGGAATTGGCTTGGTACCCGATCGACACCCTTAAGCTGCGAGCAGCTAAAGGTGAGTCGTTCAGAGCACCCACTTTGACGGATTTATTTGGCAGGCAGGACATTTTTGCATTTGGCATCTTCTCGTTTATCGATCCTAATAGGCCGGACTTGGGATTACAGCGTCCACCTACAGTACTTGGCGGTAATCCGGACTTGAAGCCGGAGCTTTCCGATAACGTTTCTTATGGATTTGATTGGAATCCTGATGGCGCTCTGGAAGGACTATCTGTCTCTGTTACAAAAGCCAATATCGAAATTAGTGATTTGATTGCGGACGGACTCCAGGCTTTCTTTAGCGATCGAAATGGAGTGCTGGCATTGCCGGGCGTCCTTTCGTATAACCCCGATGGTTCAGCCAGTCAGCTTAACCTTTATTCGGTCAATGTCTCAAAACGTTACAGTGAGTCTGTTGATACGCGAGTTAGCTATGATTTCGATTCTGATTACGGCTCATTCAGAGTGGGCTTGAATGCCACCTACACGGGCAAGCTCAATGATCAGTTTACTCCCAACTCTGCGCAGGTTAAAAAAGATAATACGGATGTCGGTATTGACAGGTGGAAAGCGCGCGGAGAAATCAGTTGGTTTAAAGATGATATCAACCTTAATCTGGTCGCTAATTATTCCAGCAGTTATTCGCCAACAGGTGTGGCAGACACTTATCAGGATTTGGTAGAGCACTATATTACCTATGACCTGACTGGTTCTTACGCGGTGGAGGAGTCAGGGTGGAAGTTTAATGGTGGAGTTCTCAATGTTCTCAATCAGGATTTCCCTTTCTATGACGGCTTAAGCTACCCATGGGATACCCGTCGAGTGGATACTCGCGGACGGACTATTTTCCTGGAGGTAAATAAATCCTACGACCTTTACTAAACCCGAAGGTGTTGCCCCGCCATTAGGCGGGGCTTTTTTACATCCCTGTAACGGTTTTCACTGAATTTATATGTATTGAGGAATATCCTGTGTTGAACTCTCTATCGAAAGTTTTGGTATCTGTATGTTTGGTTGCTTTTTTTAGCTCTGCATTGGCTGAGAAGGGCGAACAGTGGCTGGATGATATGGATCAAGCACAAAAAGTTGCAAAAGAAGAAGGAAAGAACATCTTCATGTACTTCACTGGTTCTGACTGGTGTGGCTGGTGTATCAAACTGGATAAAGAGGTTTTATCGAAACAGGAGTTCCTGGATTATGCAAAAGGGAATTTTGTACTGGTATATCTGGATTTCCCTATGGATGAAGATGTCATCACTGAAGAGCAGCACGCTCACAACGAGAAGTGGAAAGAAGTATTCAAGCCGCGAGGATATCCTGCTATTTATCTAACCGACGCTTCTGTTAACCCTTTTGCTGTTACTGGTTATCAAAAGGGTGGGGCAGAAGCCTATGTTGATCACTTGAAAAAAATTGTCGATGAAAGAGACGAAAGGGCGAAATTGAAGGGAGAGATTGATAAGGCAGTCGGGATAGAGCGTGCCAGATTGTTGGATCAATTGTTCAACACTGAGGGTGCAGTTATTGAGGACAGGGTAGGGATGGCTAAAGAGATTATTACTCTTTCAGAAGGTAATGACTCAGAACTGTACAATAAATATCGCAATATTCGGGGTAATGAAACTTTAATGGTTGTGTCTGGACAAGCCCAGAAGATGGAACCTGAGCAAGCGTTGGAAAAACTGCTGTCCACTTTTGAGGAATTTAGTTACATAACTGAAGGTAAAATAATGGAAAGATTTGTGAGTAGTTCTATTGTCAGTGGATTTACAAGATCTGGGAAGCTGGATGATGGCATTGCATTCTTGAGTAAAGTGTCTTCCGATGGTAGGTACTCTATTGTAACCCGTCAAAAGTTCAAAGTGGCTCAGGGATTCATGGTTGCTGAAAATGGTGATATTGAATCAGCCAAACTGATTATCAAAAATGCAATTAGTATGGCCCCTCAAACAGAGCTGGCAGGAAATAAAGATCTGATTCTGGAAAAAGTAGAGTCAATGGGTAGCAATCGATAGAGGGGGTTAGAGAGTTATTAAGGACGATTGCTTCAATCGTCCTTTTTGTTAGCAATTTCCTCCGCTCGTGAGCTATAGCACAGCATGAAATAGTAGCTATTGTTTGCTTGACCATAATCTTCTTCTCAGTCACTGCATTGAAAGATATGCACCGGACTTGCCATATCGTGACCATCTTTGTTACTTTGGTCTCAATGTTTCACTAATTTGAACTATCCTTTCTAAACCCACTTAGGGTTTTGACCTCCTCAGCCGTGTACCTGGATGTACCCCAAAAAGTTTGTTTAATGAATGACCGACAAAAAGCCCAAGGTTGTTAATCTGGCGTCTCATCGCGGGACTGTCAGCCAACAAGTTCTTGCACGCGTGTTTGACGAGCACGGGAGGGCTTTGCGCACCTTTATTCGTCGGCGCATTGGCCCTCAGGAGGAGCCGGAGGACGTGATTCAGGAGGTATTTGCCCGAATCGCCAAGCTGGAAGACTTGGAGGCCAGAATGAGCAATACCCAAGGCAGCGTGCGCTCTTATCTGTTCACTACAGCCAATAACCTGATAGTGGATATAGAGAGACACAAGGAACACGAGAGACGGTATTCGGTAGAGCAGTTTCCACTTGAGAAGGAGAAGGTTGTCGAGGTAACACCCGAGAGCATTCTGGAGTCTGAGCAAGAGTTGGAGTATCTCAAGAGTGTAATTGCAGAAATGCGACCCCATTGGCGCAAAGTGTTTTTGCTTCATAGATTCAAAAATATGAGTTATCGACAAATTGCTGACTCTATGAATTTAAATGTAAAGCAAGTAGAAAATTATATGGCGCAGGCGATGTCGCGCATACGTGAAGCAGGAAGGAAGCTCAGGGAAGGAGGTACGCAATGAGCATCAAATCGAATACAGACAGGGCTACTACTCGCCGCTCTTCCGAGAGTCTGGTTGGTGTTTATTCAGGTGTGCTAACAGCTTCTGAAGAGTCAAAACTTAGGGAATGGCGTGAACAGGATACCGAGTTTAATCAGGCTTTTGACGATACCAATTATGCGTTGGCAAAAATGCAGGGGCTTGAAAACGATCCGGATATCCTGGAGATGATGGATGAGCCACTTGAGGATGAAACGAGCGGTGGGATCACCAGGTATTTACGTCCACTACCAATTGCTGCCACGTTATTAATGGCTGCTGCAGTTACCTTGATGCTGGATTGGCGCCCTGAGGTTTCTGATCAAAATGTTGTTTTGCGTTATGTGACACGGGTTGGTGAACAAAAGCAAGTCGAACTGAAAGACGGCAGTACAGTACAAATGAATACCGGTACCCTAATGCTGGTCGATATTAACGATGGTCAGCGCAGGGTTATCCTCGAAAGGGGAGAGGCAATTTTTGATGTTGCAAAAGATCCTTTACGCCCCTTCAGTGTAGAGTTGGGTAGCAAAACAGTTGAGGTGTTGGGAACCAGATTTAACGTATATAAAAGTCCTGAAAGCTACCAGCTGGCTGTAATGGAGGGCTTGGTGTCTTTTCAGGATGATGGTCAAAAAGCGTCAGCTATGGCAACCCAGCTGGAACCAGAAATTGGAAGCCAGATGGATTTGCCTGTAGATAGACAGTACCGAGTTGGTGCAGGCGTAGTGGTAGATTACGATCTTTTATCGGACAAAATGCGCGGTTCAGCACCGGTTTCCATTGATGAGTATCAGGGGTGGACCACAGGGTTTGTGCAGTTTGATGATGATCCTCTTTTTGAAGTGGCCAAAGAACTCAATCGCTATTCTGCCAAGAAAGTTCTGATTGAGGATGAATCCATACTTGATTTAAAAATTCTGGCGTCAGTAAAAACCACAGAGATAGATGCGGCACTTGAAAGTCTTGAACAGGCTTACCCAATCAGGGTGATTCGTCATTTTGATAGCTATGTGATTAAAGGCAAATAGGACAAAAAGCGTTGTTGTTTTGAAATTATATTAATTTCAATTCAGGGTTTTTCGATATTTATCCGTGAACCATGAGTAGACATCCGCGATTTCACAAGGATGCGTTTTAAACAACTCATACGAGGTGGGTAAATGAAAAATCTAACAACAGGTTTAAAAAGAACTCGACTGGTGGCAGCTATCACAGCAGGTTTGGTGATCTCTTCTGTCAGTGCTTTTGCTTCAGATCCGCAGAATAAAGTCGAAATTAATCTTGATGCCCAAAAAGTGGGCACCGCTTTACTCAAACTCTCCAAACAATCCGGTTACCAGATAATTTTGGCTGATGGTGTAAGTCGTGACATTGATGTGCCCGCACTAAGTGGTGAGTACAGATTGTCTGATGCCCTGAATGGCATTTTAAAAGGCACGGGCCTGACCTACGAGTACATGTCAGAAGACATGGTGATGATTCGCGCTGACGACCCTGCCGAAGCAGAGCGGGCCGAAGCCAAAGATGTAGTAGAAGAAGTAGTGGTGACAGGATCCAGACTGCGCAATGTAAGCCCGACCCAGCCAACTACCGTTATTACCATGGATCAAATCAAGGCGCAGGGCATCAATAGCGTTGAAGATATTGTTCGCAGCCTTCCGCAAAACTATTCTGATGTTACTTTGACCTCAGCATTAGATAACAGCTCCTCCGTAGGTACCTTGGGTAGAGCTGCTGCCAACCTTCGCGGATTAGGGACGGATGGAACTCTGGTGTTGGTGAACGGGCGCCGTGTGGCTGGAAGCACCGCATTCAGCGGTTCTACTGTAAACCTTAATACCATTCCCTTCGCTGCAATTGATCGTGTTGAGGTAGTAACCGATGGTGCATCTGCCATTTATGGTGCTGATGCTGTTGCAGGCGTGATCAATTTTATTCTTCGTAAGGGATATGATGCTGAAGAAGTAACATCCGTACGTTATGAGGCTGCACGTAATGGTGGCGATAAATTGCGCTTTGAGCAGTCCTTTGGATTTTCCTGGGGCAGCGGAAATATGGCGGGTGCAGCTTCTTATGAAGAAATTAAGCCAGTAATCAATAAGAAAGTAGGTTGGACAACTTCTGACTTCAGGAGTCAAGGTGGCAATGATTGGCGGTCACAAGATCGGTTTAGTTGGCCTGGTGCCATTAACGGGCCGATAGGCTTGGTTGACTATAATGAACTCTATCCCTTCTATCCGCCTGGCTTGTACTTCTTTGAAGGTCCTGGCCCAGTTTTAGGTGGTATTGATCCTAATCGTGATTCCACCCAGCCTCTGACGTTGGACGAAATCAGTATGGATTATCTGGAGCCATATAGTCCTATCGATGAGCATGCTTCTGATTCCAGAAACGCATTATCGGTTAGTTTTCGAGTAGATCAGGATATTACCGAAACTGTATCGGGTTATATGGAATTAAATTATGGTCGCAATAAAAGCGATGCATTCAGGGGGGCGTTAGGCGAAACTATTGAGGTACCTGAAACAAACCCGTTTAATGGAACCGGTGACTCTCTGGTTGTGCAGTATGTATTTGATGGTGAGTCCGAGCTCGGGATGCTGCCGTATTCGACAGTTACTACAGATTCAAAGAATATCGGTGCGGTATTGGGATTTGATGCGGAGTTGCCGTTCTCGAACTGGAAGGCGGAAGGTTATGTTAACCACAGTATAGAATCCTCCTATACAAGGGCTTTTGATGGCCTCAATGATGACTTGCTGGCACAGGCCGTAGCTGATACCAACCCTGATACTGCGTTCAATCCGTTTGGAGATGGCAGTACACAAAATTCGGAAACTATTTCTTCTCTCTATTTCGTGGCGAATGATGAATACGCCAAGCCAACCATTACAGATGGTGAGGCTACACAGGTTAACCTGAGCGCTAACGGCGATTTATTTGCTTTGCCCGGCGGCGATGTGTCCGCTGTAATTGGTATTGACTGGCGCAAGGAATCTCGTGAATACGATGGATATATAGGCACTCAGTTGCTTACAAGAAACCCTGAACGTGACACTGAAGCGGTATTTACAGAGATAAATATTCCGGTTATTGGTGCTGATAATAGACTTCCACTGGTAGAGTCCTTTGAAATTCGAGCAGCCGCCCGTTGGGAAGAGTACAGTATCACAGGTCCCTTTGATGGAGATGAGGCACCTGAACGGGAAGTTACCTATACAAATACGTCACCATCATATGGATTCGCCTGGCATCTCACACCGGAATTTAAAATTCGCGCAAACAAGGGTGAATCATTCAAAGTTCCAAGGTTGGATAATTTGTTCACTTTCCCAGTTGATCCATACATAGTTGGCTATATTGCCAGTACGATCAACTCCCAAGGGATTACAACGGATCCAGTATCGGGATTACCTATTGTTGAAAGACCCTTCGGATCAGCGGGTAACCCATATGTAAGGCCAGAATTATCTGATAACACCTCCTACGGTTTTGACTGGACGCCATCTGGCATGCTGGAGGGGCTTACCTTCTCTGCAAGTTATGTTGAGATTGAAACCAGGGACGTTATTAACAGTTCTTTTAGTTTGTTGAGTCGAGACGCTTACCTGTATCTGACGACTCCTGGTAGTGTGGATCGCGATCCTGATACCGGTGAAATTACCACTTATCGCTCAAGACCTGTTAATTTTGCTTTTGAGGGGGTCAAGGCGGTTGATGTCAATGTCAGTTATATCTTTGACAATGATTGGGGAAGTTTTGAATACGGATTTGCGGGTACATATACCAAAGAACAATATACCCAGTTCTTGGAGACTCTTCCTCGAGAGTATAGAGATAACGACTTGCGAGGCCCGGATCGGGTGAAGTTCCGACAGTGGTTGGCATGGAATAATGGTAGTTACGGAAGTACTTTGACTATGAATTATTCTGACTCTTATGGTTACCAACCAGAAGTACCATTTGGTGATCCGCAGCGTGATCGTACAAGTGTGGAGGAATATGTCACTTTTGATTGGACAGGCCACTATAAGATGGATAATGGTTTGAAGTTCACCGGTGGTATTCGAAATGTATTGAACGAGAGTTTCCCGTTCATTATGAACAGAACGCCATTCGATCCAAGAAGAGTTGATATCAAGGGAAGAACAATGTTCCTTGAAGTAACGAAAAACTTTGACCTGATTTAATCGTCAGGAATAGAAGGTAAAAAAATGGGGTATACATGGACTGTATGCCCCATTTTTTATAGGAAAATCTAATTGATGTCCGTCCGGAAACAGCGCTAAAAATACAAAGCGTCATTCCCGCGAAAGCGGGAATGACGTTAGTTTCCGGATGTGCACTAATTATACAAAGCGACTATTTAATGGACAGTGGATTTTTATATCCACAATTCAGTGTTCTTATTTACTCTGGAGGGAATATGTTTAAACGAATATTAGCCGTTTCTTTGCTGACTTTTCTTTGCGCGTGTGGTGAAAAATCTGCAACGATTGATGAGGCTGTTGCCGATCAAGACTCAGCATCTGAACAGCCCGTAATGGGTATCGATTTTTTCCATGGCAGTTGGGAAGAGTTGTTAGCCAAGGCGCAAGCTGAAAACAAAAAAATCTTTGTCGATGTTTATACCGAGTGGTGTGGCCCCTGCAAGATAATGGCCGCCGAGGTGTTCCCCAAAAAGGACGTGGGGGATTACTACAATGCCCGCTTTATCAGCTATAAGCTCGATGCTGAAGACGAAGATATTAACGGCCCAGTCATTGCTGATCAGTATAACGTAGGGTCTTTCCCTACACTGTTGTACCTGAAATCCAATGGAGAAGAAATCGCTCGAACTGGCTCAATGAATGAGGCGGAGTTTCTTGATTATCCTGCACGTCTGTTGGGTGAGAAAGGCTCTGATCTTGCTGAGCTCATGGCTCGCTATGACAACGGTGAGCGCGATGACACATTTGTACGTCAACTGATGGATAAAATCGGAGTTGAGTTGGCGCTGGGAGGCCGTAGCGAGAACCCGGAGCTGAGGGCAAAAAATCGCCAGATAGTTGAAGACTACATTCACTCAAAGCCATTGACCGAAATGATCAATGCAGAGGACTTTCCGGTTCTGTCTGGCTACCTCTACCACAAACCGCGCGGTAATGAGTGGGTGGAATTTGTGGTGGATCACTATCAGGAGTTCAGTGAGGTGGCATCGGAAACCGCCCTCACAGAATTTATACTGAGTGCAACTTGGTACGCCACACTCGATGCCGCGCAGGCGGGTGAAGAAGGTTATCTCAAGTATATCGAGGATCTTGAAAAAAGCCCGTTAAAAGCAGCAGCAGATCATGAGCGTAGCCGAAGGCCTCATGCGGCTACATTGCCCGAAAACCTGAAACCAATAATGGAGCCGATGTACCTGAAGGCTTCTGGTCAGTGGGATAAGCTCTATGACAAGGTGACTAAAGCTGTTAAGGCTGATCCCAGTACTTCAAATTACTCCAGAGCTGCAAGTGCTTTGAGTGAGTACCCGGAAGGAAAATATCTGGGTCAGGCTCTGGAATATGCTGCCAAGAGTTTCGAGCTGGCCCCTGGTACCAGAAGCGCCTTGGATTATACGGGTATTCTGCGTCAAGCGGGTAAAACTGAGCAGGCTGAGCAAGTGCTTATGGATTACCGCAACAGTTTAACTGACTCCCCGGCTGACCAGACAGAAAGAGTTTTGCTAGACCGAATAATGAGGAATACCCCTCCCTCTATGACAGTGAGCGGTGGGTTTAAGGTCACGGATCAAATGCTGGAGATGGGAGTCGACCCCAATACCTTGGAAGCACAAATTTGGCGCCCCAAAGAACCTGGTTCAACGTCAACCGGTTTAGTGGATGTTATTGAAACAGTGTCGCTCGTCGATGGGAAATTTGAGTTTTTTCTACCAGTAACAGCCGTGGAGCGTCTTGGTTTATCCATACAGGCTAATGGTGGTTCTATTCCTCTGGGTTGGAGGAATGTGATTATGGAGCCAGGTGTTGTCATCACTGCTGATATGAATAACAAAATGGTCAAGGTGGAAAATGGGCCGTTGTACGAACAACTTAGCGCGTATGAGCAGGACTCAAACCACCAGGCTTTAACCAAGCAGATTGAAGAGCTGATAAGCAAATTTACCCCGGATATGCCGGAAGCGGATCAGCAAGCACTGCATAAGCAATACAGTGAAGTGAATGAGAAAAAGAGCGCAATTGAACAGGCGCACTTTCAAAAACTGATGACAGCTGACAATCCATATCTTCGTTATCTGGCGATTTCCGAGGCCATGAATGGCCTTGAACTGAAGGAGAGGTTGGACAAACTGGAAAGCCTGAAAGCTCAACTGTCTGATTATCGCCCTCTGGATAGCAGTATTGCCCGAGCTAAAGAGCGTATCCTGATGATGGAGCGTGAGGCTGCGATGGCTGTTGGAGCTCAGGCCCAGGATTTTGAGGCGAACAACCTTGACGGAAAACCCTACAAGGTGAGCGATGTACTGGCGAACAACAAGTATGTGCTGGTGGAGTTCTGGGCATCCTGGTGTGGGCCATGCCGTGCCGAGATTCCACATATGAAAACCGCTTACGAGAATTATCATGACAAGGGTTTCGAAATTGTCTCCTTTTCACTGGATGACAGTCGAGAAAGCTGGGAAGCGGCCTCGGATGAGGAGGAGCTGCCCTGGATCAACCTTAGTGACCTGAAGGCATTCTCGAGTCCTGTGAGCCAGATGTACGGTGTCAGTGGTATCCCGGCCAATTACCTGGTGGACTCTACCGGCAAGATTGTCGGTAAGCATGTTCGTCAGGAGAAGCTGGATGAGAAGTTGAAGGAGTTGTTGGGCGAATAAAATTTTTATTTTTCTCGAAATAAAAAAGGCGCTCAATTGAGCGCCTTTTTTATGTTAGCCGAATATCAGCCTTTATAACGCTGCAAAACCAGCGCGGCGTTGGTGCCACCAAAGCCAAAGCTGTTGGACATAACCGTATTGAGGCCGGCATTGTCGATTCGCTTGGTAACTACTGGCATATTGGCGGCGCGCTCGTCGAGGTTGTCGATGTTGGCAGAAGCGGCGATAAAGTCATCCTGCAGCATCAGGATGCTGTAGATGGCTTCGTGAACGCCGGCTGCGCCGAGGGCGTGACCAGTCAGTGATTTGGTAGAGCTGATTCTCGGAACATTGTCACCAAAGGTTTCAGTGATGGCTTGCAGTTCCTGGGTGTCACCTACTGGCGTACTGGTGCCGTGGGTATTGATGTAGTCAACGGGTGCTTCCACGGTAGACAGTGCCTGTTGCATGCAACGTACCGCGCCTTCACCAGACGGGGCCACCATATCGTAGCCGTCCGAAGTTGCACCATAACCTACAATCTCAGCGATGATATTGGCACCGCGCGCCAAGGCGTGCTCCAGCTCTTCCACTACCACACAGCCACCGCCGCAGGAGATGGTAAAGCCGTCGCGGTCTGCGTCGTAGGCGCGGGAGGCTTTTTCCGGGGTTTCGTTGTATTTGGTGGTCAGGGCACCCATGGCGTCGAACATCGCAGCCATGGACCAGTGTTCCTCTTCACCGCCACCGGCAAAAATTACGTCCTGTTTGCCGAGCTGAATCTGTTCAACGGCCGCGCCAATGCAGTGGGCACTGGTGGCGCAGGCAGAGGTGATGCTGTAGTTGACGCCCTTGATTTTGAACGGGGTCGCCAGACAGGCAGAAACGGTGTTGCCCATGATCTGGGTAACGCGGTAGGGACCCATGCGTTTTACGCCTTTGGCGCGCATGATATCTACCGATTCCACAAACTTGTCACCGGAGAAACCGCCGGAACCCATGATGATTCCTGTGCGTGGATTGGAAACCTGATCTTCGCTCAGGCCGGACTGCTCAATGGCCTGCTTCATCGCCACGTAGGCGTAACCGGCAGGGTTGCCCATAAAACGCATGGTTTTGCGGTCGATGTGTTCGCTCAGGTCAATGTCGATGCGGCCAGCGACGTGGCTGCGCAGACCAAGCTCTTTGTACTCTTCCTTGTAGTGAATACCGGATTTACCCTCTTTGAGGGAATCCATAACGGTTGCCAGGTCGTTGCCCAGTGGGGAAACGATACCCATGCCTGTAATGACCGCACGCTTCATACGATACCTCAGTACCTTTTCTAAATTTAGATGGGGGTAAACCTCGCATTGTACTTAAAGTCATTGACCGATGCCATTTTGATGCACTTGTCCTGTGATGGAGGTTGATTGTCACAATATTGTTATCTGGTTGTAAGAGAGCTGCCAAGACGGCGGGAGATCATGGCTCAAAACCAAAGGTATATGTAATGATTTCGAGCTGTGTGTTCCCCGTTGCGGGCTATGGAACCCGCTTTCTGCCTGCCACCAAGTCGGTACCCAAAGAGCTGTTGCCGGTCGTGAACAAGCCGCTGCTGCAATACTCAGTAGAAGAAGCGCTGTCTGCCGGTATGGCCAAAATGGGTTTTGTTACCGGTCGTGGCAAGCAGGCAATTGAGGACTACTTTGACTGCAATTATGAGCTGGAGCACCAGCTGCAGGGTACCAGTAAGGAGGCGTTGCTGGATGAAACCCGCGATGTGATTGAGGCGGGCCAATACAGTTTTATTCGTCAGCGCCAGATGAAAGGTCTGGGGCATGCGATTCTTTCTGCTGAGCCATTGGTAAAAGAGGGTGCCTTTGGAGTGATTCTGCCGGACGACCTCTGCCACAACCCGGCTGGCGATGGTGTGATGACGCAACTCGCCGAGGTGTATCGTCGCTATGGCAAAAGCGTGGTGGCGATCGAACCGGTGCCTATGGAACGGGTCTCCCGCTTTGGGGTGATTGCCGGTGAGTCGATTGAAGACAACCTGCTGCAAATTACCGATATGGTGGAAAAGCCATCCGTTGAAGAAGCGCCAAGTAATCTGGCGATTATCGGCCGTTATATTCTGACACCGGATATCTTCGAAATTTTACGCCGCACCCAACCTGGCAAGGGTGGTGAAATCCAGATCACTGATGCCCTTCTTGAGCAGGCTAAACAGGGTAATGTACTGGCGTTGAAGTTCGCAGGTCGTCGTTTTGATTGCGGTAACGTTCACGGATTTGTTGAAGCGACCAACTATTTTTACCAGAACGTCTACTGCGCGGAAGAGACGAAAAAACAAGTACGGAGTGCCTGATGGACACACCAGTTTTGGAAGCGGTGACGAGCTTGAGCTGTTTTAAAGCCTACGATGTTCGCGGCCGAGTGCCGGATGAACTGAATACCGGTATCGCCTATCGCATCGGTCGTGCCTTTGGTGAGTTTTTACAGGCAAAGCGAGTGGTGGTGGGGCACGATATTCGCCTGACCAGCCCGAAGATTTGCGACGCGGTGATCGAAGGGCTACGCCATGCTGGCGTCGATGTGACCTTTATCGGTCAGTGTGGCACCGAAGAAATATACTTTGCCACCTCTCATGGCAATTTTGATGGTGGCATAGCGGTTACCGCCAGCCATAACCCGAAAGACTTCAACGGCATGAAATTTGTGCGCGAGCAGTCCAGGCCGGTTTCCAGCGACAATGGCCTGTTGGAAATCAAGGCACTGGCCGAGCAGGGTGATTTTATTACCGTGGAAAAGCGCGGCACATTGGTCGTGGATTTGGATAAAAGTGCTTATATCGAACACCTGCTGGGTTACGTGGAGGTTGAGCAGCTGCGCCCGTTAAAAGTGGTGGTGAATGCCGGTAATGGTGGTGCAGGTGAGGTGGTGGACCTGTTGGAAACGCACCTGCCGTTTGAATTTATAAGGTTACAGCACGAGCCCGATGGCAACTTCCCGAATGGAGTGCCCAATCCGCTATTGGAGCATAATCGCCAGATCACGGCACAAGCGGTGCTGGATCATCAGGCCGATATCGGTATCGCCTGGGATGGCGATTTTGATCGCTGTTTCTTTTTTGATGAGGGCGGTGCTTTTGTTGAAGGCTATTACATGGTTGGCCTGCTGGCAGAAGCATTTTTGCGCAAGCATGGTGGCGGTGCCATCATTCACGACCCGCGCCTGACCTGGAATACCATAGATATTGCCGAGCGTCACGGAGGTATGCCGGTGCAGTGCAAAACCGGCCACGCGTTTATCAAACAATGTATGCGTGATTGCGATGCGCTTTACGGCGGTGAGATGAGTGCACACCACTATTTCCGTGATTTTTTCTACTGTGATAGCGGCATGATTCCCTGGCTGCTGGTGGCGGAATTACTCTGCCAAAGCGGTAAGTCCCTGTCGCAGTTGGTGGCGGAGTGTCAGCTGCGCTACCCGGTAAGCGGCGAAATAAATCGTGAAATTGCCGATCCTAAAGCGACGTTAAAACTGATCGAAGAAAAATATCGGCAGGACGCCGAACAAATTGATTACACCGATGGGCTGAGTATGGAGTTTGCCGATTGGCGCTTTAATGTGCGGCTCTCCAACACCGAACCGGTGGTACGGTTGAATGTGGAGAGCCGTGCCAATTCGCAGTTGATGGAGGCGAAAACTGCTGAACTGCTGGCGCTGATTTCCGGTGAATAAATTACTCTTTTATCACCAGTCCAGGCATTAAGCTGAGATAGTCGAGGAATTTTTTCGATACGCCTTCGGCGCTCAAAATATCTTTTGAAACCGGAAATGTCCTCGGCTGAAAGTTTGGGTCGGCTTTCATACGGTTGGGGAAGTCGTGATGAATTATTGCTGCGCGACCGATAACGACAAAATCCACGCCTGCCTCCAAAACATTTTTAACGTCAGTGGGCGTACGAATATTGCCGGCAACCCCAAGTCGAACACCGTGCCTGGGCAGTTTGGCAAACCAGTACAGCAGGCTGTGACCTTTAAAGCTGTGATCTTCAGACTCTTTAAACACATCCCAGAGTGACATATCAAGAAAATCAATCTGGCCGGAAGCCATCAGGTTTTCAGCCAGGTCGAGCATCTCCTGCATGCGCAGGCCGTAACGTTCTGGCGACAGTCTTACACTCAAAGAGAAGTTGGGGCTACATAGCTGGCGAATACCGGTAATAATCTCCCAGAGAATGCGCGCACGGTTTTCCGGGCTTCCGCCGTATTCGTCATTGCGGCTGTTGTACTCCGGGCTGAGAAATTGGCAGATGATGTAATTGTGGGCACCATGCAATTCTACGCCGTCAAAACCGGCTTTTTCACAGCGCACTGCGGCTGCGATAAAGTCCGCTACCAGTGTTTTTACTTCTTCGGTGGACAGGGCTCTGGAGCCTGTCTCCTCATGTTCGGAAGGACCGACCGGCTGGCCGGGAATCAGCTCTTTGGGTGAACGAACCCCGGCGTGATGCAGCTGCACAATGGCGAGGCTGTCGTGCTTTTTGATCGATGCGGCGAGGCGAGTCAGGCCGTCGAGATGTTTGTCGTCGAACACACCCAGCTGATCGAGAAAGCCTTTGCCATTTTCCTGTACGTGAGCTGCACAGGTCATTGTCAGGCCAAAGCCACCTTGTGCGCGCATACTCAGCCAGTGCAGCTCTTCGTCGGAAAGAGTGCCGTCTTCATTACTCTGGCGATTGGTGAGCGGGGCAAGCGCAATGCGGTTTTTCATCGCTGGGCCTCGGGTGAAAGACAGGGGGGCAAATGCATCAACCATCGGAGCTCCTGTTGAATAGAGAGGATTTGGTGGAGTCGAGATTATTCAACAAAACGTTATTGGTGGGTTATAGGGTAGGTGTTTTTGGTGCCATGAGTGGATTGGGTGTGGCTGTCTGTGACACGCCGTAGACCCGTCCATGCTGGCCACGGTCACAAACAGTCACACCCAATCCAGATAGTTCAGGTCGTCGGGCTACGTAGAAACCGGTTGATCAGGGTGGTTGTGGAGCTATCCAGTTCGTTAGTGTCTGCTTCACCTTCCAGAATCTTGTGCAGCAAATTACCAATCTGTTTACCAAGCTCCACGCCCCATTGGTCAAACGGATTGATATTCCAGATCACGCTCTGCACAAACACCTTGTGCTCATACAGTGCCAGCAGTGCTCCGAGAGTTCGGGGCGAGATGTCATCCAGCAACAGGGTATTGCTGGGCTTGTTGCCGGGAATGATTTTGTGAGGTGTCAGGCGGTCTACCTCGTTGTCTGAGGTGCCTTGCTGTTTTAATTCATCTGCAACTTGTTCGGCAGTGCGGCCGGTCATCAGGGCGCGGCTTTGGGCCAGGCAGCTGGCGAACAGCTGGCTGTGAATCTGTTTTTCCCGGCTGGCGGGTTTGAGCGGCACGATAAAGTCCACCGGAATGGTGGAGTTGCCCTGCATCAGCATCTGCACGAAGGAGTGCTGGCTGTTGGTGCCTTCACTGCCCCAGATTACTGTATCGGTATTTACCTCCAGCGCTTCACCGTGGCGGCCAACACGCTTGCCGAGACTCTCCATGGTGAGTTGTTGCAGGTAGGCTGGCAGTAATCTTAATTTGTGGGAGTAGGGAAGTACTGCACGGCTCTGCACGCCCCAGAAGCTGCTGTACCAGACCTCCAGTAGACCCATCAGCACTGGCAGGTTGTTGCCGAATTCGCTGTGACGAAAGTGCTGATCCATTTGCCAGGCACCGCGGCGCAGCTCGTTGAAGTTTTCCATACCCAGCGCCAAAGCGACCGGCAGCCCGGTGGCAGACCACACCGAAAAACGGCCGCCGACCCACTGCCAGTTATGAAATATAAGGTTTTCATTGATGCCGAATTGTTTGGCGCGCTCGGGATTTGCCGTTACAGCGGCAAAGTGCTGGCTGATACGAAAGGCTGGAATGCCGTTTTTATCTAGCCAATCCCGAGCCTGTTCGGCGTTTTTCAGTGTTTCGGTGGTGCGAAAGCTCTTGGACGAGATGATAAACAGGGTGCGGTGCGGGTTTGCCTGTGCCAGTGATTCTTCCAGTTCGGAGATATCGAGGCTGGAGACGAACTCGACGCTCAGGTTCTGGCGGCGCTTCGGGTAGGCATCCACGACCAGTCGTGGGCCGAGGTCGGAGCCGCCAATACCGAGGTTGATCACGGTTTCTATAGGCTGACCGGTTGCTCCGGTGATCTGGCCGTTGTGAATGGCATCTACAAACAGCTGTACCTGATCCAGGGATTGCTGAACTTGATGCTCTTCCGGCAGCTCTGACGGGCCGAAATTGCGCAGAGCAGTGTGCAGTGCCGGGCGTTGTTCGGTGTTGTTGAGTGGGCCGCCGGAAAACAGCTGCTCGATATGCTCTTGAAGCTGGCTTTGTTCGGCCAGTTTAAGGAGTTGTTCAAGGGCGGTTTGGTCAATTCGATTCTTAGAGTAATCCAGAAAGATGCCCGCGCCTTCGGTGCAGAATTGCCTTGCGCGATCGCTGTCTTCATCAAACAGCTTTTGCAGGTGAATGTCGGCGAGCCGTAGCTTGGATTGTTGCAGTTGCTCCCAGATGGGGAGTTGGGTCAGCCTTTCTGTTGAGCTCATCAGTTGCTCCGGTTGGGCGCACCCAACCGGGGCGCATCAATAGGTGCGGGAGATGGCAAACTCAGCCAGGTTGCGCATGGCTTGTGCTTCGGTCGAGTCCACTAAACCATCCAATTGCTCGGCAGCCAATTCGCTGTGGCGCTTGGCGCAGGCCATGGTGTAGTCCAGTGCCCCTGTGGATTTCACCACTTCAACCACCGCGTCCAGATTGTCCAGGGAGGCGTTTTCAATGGCCGAGCGAATCAGCGTTGCCTGCTCTTCGGTGCCGTTTTTCATGGCGGCAATCAGTGGCAGGGTCGGCTTGCCTTCGGCAAGGTCGTCACCGACATTCTTGCCCAGGCTTTCGGCGTCGCCCTGATAATCCAGTACGTCATCGACCAGCTGGAAAGCCATGCCGAGGTGATGGCCGTAACGACGCATCGCCTCGCGTCTGGTGCTGTCTTCGGTTGCCAGAACCGCTCCGCAATGAGCCGCAGCTTCAAATAATTGAGCGGTCTTTTTGCGAATCACCTCATTGTATGAATCTTCTGTGACATTCGGGTTACCGGCATTGATCAGCTGCTGAACCTCACCTTCGGAAATGATGTTGGTGGCATCAGCAAGAATGCGCATGATGTCCATGTCGCCGATGGCAACCATCATCTGGAAAGCACGCGAGTAAAGAAAGTCACCTACCAGGACACTTGGGGCATTGCCCCACTTGGCATTGGCAGTAGCGCGACCGCGGCGCATATTGGAGGTGTCCACCACGTCGTCGTGTAACAAGGTGGCGGTGTGGATAAATTCGACAATCGCTGCCAGTTCAATATGGCGCTTACCCTGATATCCGCATGCGTTAGCGGCCAGCAGAACCAGCAGCGGGCGCAGCCTTTTGCCGCCGGCATCGACGATATATTGGCCGATATTTTCTACCAGACCGACGTCAGAGTGCAGTTGGTTGATGATCAGGTCGTTTACAGCCAGAAAATCGTCTTCGACAGCGCGGTGAAAGGGCAGCATCCCGGGAAGTCTTCCTTTATTAAGCAGGGTATAATGGCAGGGGTTTGCATCCTAGGTGCCACCTACTTGAGTGTCAAGCTTGATGCCCTGTAATGGAGGCGTTTTGGGGCGATTTAATGGGTTGGAAACAAGCTGAAAAAGACCCTTGCGGTGGCTTTCTCTTTGGCGTAGAATCCACGCCCTCGAATTTGGGGCTCGACTCACGCTCGTTTTGGGACTATTTAGCTTCTTAATAGCCGCTTAGTTTCAATTATAGTGATATGCAAGTTGGCCCATACAGCTAATGTGGAGCATATTATGTACGCGGTTATTGCAAGCGGTGGTAAACAGCATCGCGTCCAGGAAGGTGAAACCCTTCGTCTGGAGAAACTGGAAGTCGCTACTGGCGAAACTATCAACTTCGACGAAGTTCTGATGGTTGCCGACGGCGAAACTATCAAAGTGGGTGCCCCTGTTGTTGAGGGTGCCAAGGTGACTGCAGAGATCGTTTCTCACGGTCGCGGCGAGAAAGTGACTATCATCAAGTTCAAGCGTCGTAAGCACCACCGCAAGCAAATGGGCCACCGTCAGTGGTTTACTGAGGTGAAAATTACCGGCATCAACGCCGGTTAATAACAGATTATCAGGAGACTAGATCATGGCTCACAAAAAAGCTGGTGGTAGTACTCGTAACGGACGGGATTCAGAAAGTAAACGCCTTGGTGTTAAGCACTTCGGCGGCGAAGTAATCTCGGCCGGCAGCATCATCGTTCGTCAGCGCGGCACCAAGTTCCACGCTGGTAACAACGTAGGCATCGGCCGCGACCACACTCTGTTCGCCAAAGCTGATGGCAAGGTTGAGTTCACCACTCGCGGTGACAAAAACCGTAAATTTGTAGATGTTGTTACTGCTTAATTTTAAGTAGAACAATATCGAAAAAGCCCCGCGAGGGGCTTTTTTTGTGCCTATGGCGTATGCTTTCAGGCAGTCGGCGACAATGGTTGGCGAGAGAGTGGTCGGTGGCACCCAATACTGGAAAGAGAAGACATGAAATTTGTTGATGAAGCTCCAATTCGCGTTCAGGCTGGTAAAGGCGGCAATGGCTGCATGAGCTTTCGGCGTGAGAAGTTTATCCCCAAAGGTGGTCCGGATGGTGGCGACGGCGGTGATGGCGGAAGCGTGTATCTGGAGGCGGATATCAACCTCAATACCCTGGTGGACTACCGTTACACCCGCAGCTTCAATGCCGAGAGTGGCAAGCAGGGCAGTGGGGGCAACTGTACTGGTCGCAAGGGTGAGGATCTGGTGTTGAAGGTGCCGGTAGGGACCACAATTATTGATACTGATACCGACGAAACCCTTGGCGACCTAACTGAGCACGGCCAGCGCCTGATGGTGGCGCAGGGTGGTTGGCACGGTATTGGTAACACACGCTTTAAGTCCAGTACCAACCGCGCACCGCGTCAGACTACCCCTGGTAAAGAGGGTGAGGCTCGCAACCTGAAGCTTGAGCTGAAAGTTCTGGCGGATGTGGGGCTGGTTGGTATGCCCAATGCTGGTAAGTCGAGCTTTATTCGTGCGGTTTCGGCGGCCAAGCCGAAGGTGGCCAATTACCCGTTTACCACCCTGGTGCCTAATCTGGGTGTGGTGGGGATGGAAGGTCAGCGTAGTTTTGTGATTGCCGATGTGCCGGGATTGGTCGTTGGTGCATCTGAGGGTGCTGGGCTGGGTATTCGTTTCCTTAAGCATTTGACCCGCACTCGCCTGATGCTTCATATCGTCGATATGATGCCTTATGATGGCACTACGCCAGCCCAGAATGCCGCTGCTATTGAGGATGAGTTGGTGAACTTCAGTCCGACTCTGGCTGAGCGCGATCGCTGGCTGGTTCTCAATAAGGTGGATCTGCTGCCGGAAGAGGAGCGTGAAGAGCGGTGCCGTGAGGTGGTTGAGGAGTTGGGCTGGGAAGGGCCGGTCTTTACCATTTCGGCTATTTCGCAGCAAGGGACTGGCGATATTTGCGTTCAAATAATGGATTACATTGAAGAGTGTGCCGAGACTGAGGCTGCGAACCCTGAGCTGGCTGAGCTTGAGGTTCAGCGTCGCGAGCAGATGCAGCAGGAGGCGCGTGAGCGTATTGAAGAGTTGCGTATAGCGCACCGCGCCGCTCGCAAGGGGCAGGCCCAGGATTCCGATGACGATGATTGGGATGATGACGACTACGATGTTGAGGTGGTCTACACCCATGGGGAGTAGAGGTACACTCTAGAGTTATTGGTCGCGGACCTATAGAATCGAAAGGCTGTTTTGGGTAACCAAAGCAGCCTTTTTATTGGCTGTTATTGCGGAAGTTGAACTTAATGAGTGCTAGAGGCGAATTGAAGTTGTCCCGCCGTTGGGTGGTGAAAATTGGAAGTGCGCTGCTGACTGATAATGGGGTGGGGTTGGATTACGCGGCCATTGCCTCGTGGGTAAAGCAGTTGGTGGCGTTGCGCAACCAGGGCGTTGAGGTGGTATTGGTGTCATCAGGCGCTGTGGCCGCGGGAATGACTCGACTGGGATTGAAAAAGCGACCGGAAACTATTCATGAGCTGCAGGCTGCAGCTGCTGTGGGGCAGATGGGGTTGGTGCAAACCTGGGAGAGTGAGTTCCAGCGCTATGGTGTTAAAACGGCGCAGGTGCTGCTGACCCATGACGACCTCTCAAATCGTGAGCGCTACCTGAATGCGCGCAGTGCACTAAGGGCGTTGCTGGATCTGGATGTGGTGCCGGTGATCAATGAAAATGACACAGTGGTAACGGATGAGATTCGCTTTGGTGACAATGACACCCTGGCCGCTTTGGTTGCAAACCTGGTGGAGGCGGATGTTTCGGCGATCCTTACCGACCAGAAGGGTTTGTTTGACAGTGATCCTCGCAGTAACCCGGATGCAAAGTTGATCCCAGAGGCTATGGCGATGGATAAGTCGCTTGATGCTGTTGCGGGAGGCAGTGTTGGTGGTTTGGGGCGAGGTGGCATGGTCACCAAGATCCGTTCAGCCCGGCTTGCGGCGCGTTCCGGGGCGCATACCCTGATTGCCTGGGGGCGTGAGCCAGAGGTGTTAACGCGTTTGCGGGATGGTGAGTCAGTGGGTACTTGCTTGCAGGCGGATCAAAGGCCTGTGGCGGCTCGCAAGCAGTGGCTCGCTGGGCATCTGCAGTTTAAAGGGGCTTTGACCCTTGATGATGGTGCTGTGGCAGTGTTGGCCGAGCAGGGTAAAAGTTTGCTGCCGATTGGTGTGAGGGCAGTGGATGGTTCATTCCATCGCGGTGATCTGGTGCGATGCCTCAATGGGCATGGGCAGGAAGTAGCCCGTGGATTGGTTGGTTACAGTGCGGATGAGGCGAGAAAGATAGCTGGTCAGCCCAGCAGTGAGATTCAGGCGCTTTTGGGGTATGTGGATGGTGAAGAGTTGATCCATAGGGATAATCTGGTGATTACCCTCTAGCAGGCAGGTTACAGCCATAAAAAAACCGGCCAGTGGCCGGTTTTTTTATGGCGCATCCGCGCTCAGAGCTATGGCTTAAGCGGCCAGGGCTTTGATCTGAGCGTTCAGGCGGCTCTTGTGACGAGCTGCCTTGTTTTTGTGGATGATGCCTTTGTCGGCGATGCGATCGATTACCGGTACAGCTGCGTTGTATGCTTCTTGAGCGGCTGCGTGGTCACCAGCTTCGATAGCTGCGTTAACTTTTTTGATGTAGGTGCGCGCCATGGAGCGCAGGCCTGCATTGTGCGAGCGACGCTTTTCGCTTTGGCGTGCACGCTTGCGTGCTTGTGGAGAGTTAGCCACCTGTGTGCTCCTCTTAAAAATTCTGGTCAGGTTTCAAGGACGCGGCAATATACAGTCTTTCGGTGGTGTGTGCAACTGTCTTTCGGGACTGTTTGGTGCGAGTGGATAGTGATATGGATTCGAGACACGCCGTACTCCCTTGGATAAAGAGTCTTCCATGTAGGCTCGTATACCGCGTCCATGCGGTATACGGTCTCGAGTCCATATCACTATCCACTGGCAAGAGCGGCGGAAGTTTTACTGCTAAATGTATTTGTAATAACGGCCTTACACGAGAAGAGGCGATATCAATCAAGCTCCTGAAACCGTGGCAAGGGCCTGTTGAGGCTAATTGCATACTTACTGTTGCGACCCCAAAAGCGCCAATCAAGGCAAGAGGAGAGCAGTTTGGTTGATCCAAATAAACGACGAAGAACGCAGAGTGGCGCTTTTGGGGTGCAACCCGAAGGGCTGAGGCTATTTTTTCGGTCAGCCGCGTTATCAGTCGCTCATGTAGAGTGACTACACTACGCTCCTTCTGCCTTGCCGACCAAAAAAATAGCTTTCAGCAGTATGTATGCAATTAGCCTCAGCAGGCCCTACGGGATGCTGGCCTCGAGCGCCCAGGGAAGGGTTTACAGCGAGTTTCAGGAGCTTGATTGGTATTGCGTCGCCACCAATGTAGATCGAGTCTTTATTCCTTGGCTCACGCTTGGTACCCCCTTACAATCGCTCATTCGATCTAGGGGATACGTGTGGAACAGCAAAAAGAACAATCAAAAGAGTCTACTAAACGTCGGGGTCTGCTTGGTTCCAGCTTGATCACCGGTTCAATGACCATGATCTCCCGAGTGCTCGGTCTGGTTCGGGATGTTGTGTTTGCTCATACTATTGGTGCTGGTGGCTCCGCCGATGCCTTCTTTTTGGCCTTCAAGATTCCCAATTTTTTGCGTCGCTTGTTTGCTGAGGGTGCATTTGCCCAGGCTTTTGTGCCGGTATTGAATGAATATCACGAGAAAGGCGGCATATCTGCAGTAAAAGGTCTGATCGACCGAGTGTCTGCCTCATTGGGATCGGTTCTGCTTGTGGTGACCGCACTGGTAGTGCTTTTTGCGCCTCAAATAGCGTCCTTGCTGGCCTATGGCTTTGAGTTTCGTGGTTCGCCGCAAAAAGCTGAGCTAACTGGTCAGCTGTTGCAGATTACATTTCCCTATCTGTTCTTTATCTCCATGGCGGGCATGCTGGGTGGCATACTCAACAGCTTTGACCGCTTTGCGATACCCGCATTCACACCCGTTCTGCTTAATATCTGTTTGATTGCTGCTGCCATCGTTGGCGTGAATTACTTTGAAGAGCCCGAGATGGCGTTGGCTTGGGGGGTGTTTGTGGCGGGTGCTGCCCAGATGCTGTTCCAGATTCCCTTCCTGATGAAAATGCACTTAATGCCGCGCCCCCGCTGGGATTGGCGTCATCCGGGAGTGAAGAAAATACTGCTGTTAATGGCGCCAGCCATTTTTGGTGTATCAGTCAGCCAGGTTAACTTGCTGTTGGACCAGGTTTTGGCTGCCTTTATGCGGGATGGTGCCGTCGGTTGGCTCTACTTCTCGGATCGCCTGTATGAGCTGCCATTGGGGGTGTTTGGGGTGGCAATTGCAACGGTGATTCTGCCCAGTCTTTCCCGTCAGCACACCGCCGGTGGTGGTGCCCGGTTTGAGGCCACTTTGGGGTGGGCAATTCGCAGCGTGCTGTATATCGCCGTTCCGGCTATGGTGGCGCTGTTTATGCTGGCAGAGCCTTTGATGATAACCCTGTTTCAATCAGGCAAATTTGACGGCGAAGAAATTCAGTTGGCGGCGATGAGTTTGCGTGCCTACTCGGTGGGATTGATCGCCTTTATGTTGATCAAGGTTCTGGCGCCAGGTTACTTCGCTCGCCAAGATATGAAAACGCCGGTTCGAATCGCCATTATTGCGATGGTAGTGAATATGGTATTCAACGTGGTCTTTGCTGTTCCGCTGGAGTTTTACCTGGGTGATGGTGGTAAGGGGCATGTTGGGCTGGCGCTGGCGACTTCCCTGTCGGCTATTCTCAATGCGGGCCTTCTTTACCGCGGATTGAGGAAAGACGGGGTTTACAAGCCACAACCGGGGCGTGGACGATTTGCTATTACCCTGCTTGTTGCCAATCTTCTAATGGCAGCTGCTTTGTTTGGCTTTAACCAGTGGTTTACTGACTGGGCAAGCTGGCAGTGGTGGGAAAGAGGCTACAGAATCCTGATTGTTTGTGGTGGTGGATTGGCGGTGTATGTGGCAGCGCTGATGGCAGGTGGCGTGCGCTTGCGTCATCTGCGTGGAGATGGCCTGAAGGGCGCATGAGATGTGAGATGAAAGACGTGAGATGTTAACTGCGTTTCATTCCTGCATCTCCCGTTTCTCGTCTCCCATCTCTCATCTAAACATTGTTATACTGGCGCGCTTTGATATCAATATGCGATTCCCATAGTGCCCAGTCACCAGAAAACCTTTATTCGAGGCCTGCACAACCTTCGTCCTGAGCATCGTGGCAATGTGGTCACGATAGGCTCTTTTGATGGTGTGCACCTTGGTCATCAGGCGATACTGAAGCAGGTACGTGATGAGGCGGCTCGACTTAATCTGCCGTCACTTGCGATGATCTTTGAGCCGCAGCCACAGGAATACTTTCTTGGTAAAAGAGAGCGTCAGGAGCAGGTTCCAGCCAGACTGATGCGGTTGCGGGAGAAAATTGACGCACTGTTTGCCGAAGGTATCGACAGAGTTTGTTGTTTGCCGTTTAACGCGGCATTGCGCGGTTTGACGGCGCAGCAGTTTATCGAGCAGGTTCTGGTTAATGGTCTTGGAGTGAAGACCCTGGTAGTTGGTGACGACTTTCGCTTTGGTTGTGATCGCAGCGGTGATTTTGAGTTGCTTCAGAAAGCCGGCAAGGTTCACGGTTTTGAAGTGCGCGATACACTCACAGTGGCTCGCTCCGAAGAGAGGATCAGTAGTACTCGAATTCGTCGCGAACTGGAGGCGGGTAATTTTGATGAAGCGGCAACCTTATTAGGCAAGCCCTTCATGATTACAGGTAAAGTGGTTTATGGCCAGCAGCTGGGTCGTAAACTGGGAGTGCCGACCGCTAATGTACACCTGTTCCGCTATCGGGCTCCACTGAGCGGGGTTTTTGCGGTTGAGGTAGTACTGGCTGGTCAGCGAATCCAGGGCGTTGCCAATGTCGGCGTCCGCCCTACAGTTGAGCAGAGTGTGAAGCCGATTCTGGAAGTACATCTGTTTGACTGGAATAGTGATATCTACGGTCAGCGAATTGCCGTAGAGTTTAAGCACAAAATTCGTGAAGAGCTGAAATTTGCCTCGCTGGAAGAGCTGCAGGCAGCTATTGAAAATGATATTGAGCAGGCAAAGGTTTTCTTTGCCGATTGTTGATGGTGCGCATGGCGCGCCCTACATGTTTTGTTGAATGAGCGATAAGCACTGATATGAGCGACTACAAGCAGACCCTGAACTTGCCAAAAACCGCTTTTGCAATGAAAGCGAACCTGGCGCAACGCGAACCTGGCATGCTGAAAGATTGGCAGCAAAACCGCCTGTACGAAAAGATTCGTAAGGCCCGTGCCGGTCGCGACCAGTTTATTCTGCACGATGGCCCTCCCTACGCGAATGGCGATATTCACATCGGTCATGCCGTTAACAAAATTCTAAAGGATATCGTGGTTAAGTCTCGCACTATGAGTGGCTTTGATGCCCCTTATGTGCCGGGCTGGGACTGCCACGGCCTGCCAATTGAACACAAGGTGGAAACCAAAATTGGCAAGGCTGGCGTTAAGGTCGATCACAAGACTTTCCGCCAGAAGTGTCGCGAGTACGCCAAACGTCAGGTTGAAGGCCAGAGGAAAGATTTTATTCGCCTCGGTGTGTTTGGTGAGTGGGATAACCCTTACCTGACCATGGATTACCAGTTTGAGGCGGATATCATTCGCTCGCTGGGAAAAATCATCGATAACGGACACCTCACCAAAGGCTACAAGCCGGTTTACTGGAGTGTGGTAGGCGGCTCTGCGCTGGCGGAAGCAGAAGTGGAGTATCAGGAAAAAACCTCATTCTCTATCGACGTGGCGTTCCCGGTTGCAGACCCTGCAGCCTTTGCCGATGCCGCAGGCGGTATCGAAGGTGAAGGTAACCTGTCTGTGGTGATCTGGACCACCACACCCTGGACACTGCCTTCCAATATGGCAGTGAGTGTTCATGCCGATCTGGATTATGTGTTTGTCCAGTGCCAGATCAATGGCGAGCAGCAGCGGTTTATGTTGGCAGAAGCACTGGTTGAATCCGTGCTGAATCGCTGGAGTGTGGAAGAGCACACTGTGGTGGGTCGCTGTAAGGGGGCGGCGTTAGAAAAGCTATTGCTTCAGCACCCGTTCTACAACCGTCAGGTGCCAATGATTCTGGGCGAGCACGTGACCACTGATGCTGGTACTGGTGCAGTACATACTGCTCCTGACCATGGTGCTGACGACTTTGTGGTGTCTAAAAAGTACGGCATCGACACGCTCAACAATATCGACGACAGCGGTATCTTCCGTGACAAGGTCGAATTGTTTGCCGGCGAGCACGTTTACAAAGTAGATGAAAAAGTCGTTGCGGTCCTGGAAGAAAACGGCCGACTGCTGGCCCAGAGCAAGCTGGTTCACAGCTACCCGCACTGCTGGCGGACCAAAACCCCGCTGATCTTCCGCGCCACGCCGCAGTGGTTTGTCAGCATGGATAAGAACGGCCTGCTGGACCAGTGCCAGAAAGCAGCTGACGAAGTGGAGTGGTTGCCGGGCTGGGGTAAGGCTCGTATCGATTCCATGCTGGATGGCAGCCCGGATTGGTGTATCTCCCGTCAACGCACCTGGGGTGTGCCGATTGCCCTGTTTGTGAACAAAGAGAGCGGCGAGCTGCACCCGGAGACTTCTCGTCTGATCGAAGAAGTTGCCAAGCGCGTTGAGCAATCCGGTATGGATGCATGGTACGACCTGGATGCCAGTGAGCTGTTGGGTGAAGAGGCAGACCAGTACCAGAAGGTGACCGATACTCTGGACGTGTGGTTCGACTCCGGTGTTACTCACAATGCCGTGGTAAATCGCAGGGACAACCTTCGCTTCCCTGCTGACTTGTACCTGGAAGGGTCGGATCAGCACCGCGGTTGGTTCCAGTCGTCCCTGAAGACTTCAATCGCCATGAATGGCGTTGCACCATACAAAACCGTACTGACCCACGGCTTTACCGTAGATGCAGATGGTCGCAAGATGTCCAAGTCCCTGGGTAATACCGTGGCACCCCAGCAGGTCATGAATCAGCTTGGTGCGGATGTGCTGCGCCTGTGGGTTGCGGCGACGGACTTCAGTACCGAGATGAGTGTGTCGGATGAAATCCTCAAGCGTACTTCGGACTCTTATCGCCGTATTCGTAATACTGCCCGTTACTTCCTGTCCAATCTGGACGGTTTTGACCCGGCAGAGCATTTGGTCAAAGCCGAAGATATGCTGGCGCTGGATCAGTGGGCCCTGGACGTTACTGCTCAGCTGCAGAGTGACGTGAAGGCGGCCTACGACAGCTACAACTTCCATTCCATTTACCAGAAAGTGCACAACTTCTGCGTGAACGAGATGGGTGGTGTTTATCTCGACATCATTAAAGACCGTATTTACACCTGCAAAACCGACAGTTTGGCGCGTCGCTCGGCGCAGACCGCGCTGTTCCATATCGTCGAAGCCTTTACTCGCTGGATTGCACCGATCCTCAGCTTTACCGCTGATGAAATCTGGGGCTTCCTGCCGGGCGAGCGCGAGGAGTCGGTATTCCTGGCGGAGTGGTACCAATTGCCGGAGCTTGGTGCTTCAGCGGCATTCAGTCGCCAGGAGTGGGAGCAAATTGTTGAGGTCAAAGAAGCGGTCAACAAGGTAATTGAGGCCAGACGCAACGAGGGTGTTGTTAAGTCCGCTCTGGAAGCAGAGGTGACCCTGTACGCCAATGACGAGTTGAAAGCGTTGCTGGACAAGCTGGGTGATGAGCTCCGCTTTGTACTGATTACTTCCGCGGCCTTTGTCGCTCCAATGGCGGATGCTGGTGAGGTGGATCCAAGCGAGATGCCTGGATTGGGTGTGGCTGTAGTTAAATCTTCTCATGACAAGTGTGAGCGCTGCTGGCACTTCCGTGAAGATGTTGGTACAAGCACTGAGCACCCGACTATTTGTGGTCGCTGTGAAGAGAACGCTTTTGGTGAAGGTGAATCGAGAGCGTTTGCCTAACGTATTAACCGTCATCCCCGCGCAGGCGGGGATCCAGCATGGTCTTATGGATTCCCGCCTGCGCGGGAATGACGACAACACAAAGTTAGTATTATGAGTTTCAAACAAGCAACACCCTGGTACCTGCTGGCCCTGGTGATTATCGTAATCGACCAGATCACCAAGGCCTGGGCCGACAGTAATCTTATGTTTAACCAGATTGAGGTCACCTCGTTTTTTAACCTGACGTTGGCTTACAACAAAGGTGCTGCATTCAGTTTTTTGCATGATGCTGGTGGCTGGCAGCGCTGGTTGTTCAGTGGATTATCGCTGGCGGTTTCAGTGGCGCTAACAGTCTGGATAAGTCGACTTTCAAAACAGGAGCGGTTGCTGAGTTTGGCTCTCAGCCTGGTTTTGGCCGGTGCGCTGGGCAACCTGTACGACCGAGTTGTGTTGGGCCATGTAATTGATTTTCTGGACTTCCACTGGGATGGAAAACATTTCCCCGCATTTAATATTGCCGATTCGGCGATCACCGTAGGTGCCATCCTGCTGGCATGGGAGTCGCTGTTTGCAAAAAAGCCCGAATCCGATCCAAAAGGTAACGTAGTCAATGAGTAGTGAAGTAATTCAAAAGGGCACAGAAGTGACCCTGCATTTTGCCTTGAGTTTGGAAGATGGCTCGGCGGTTGACAGTAATTTCGAAGGTAAGCCAGCTACTTTTACGGTGGGTGATGGCAGTTTGTTGCCTGGATTCGAGCAGGTATTGTTGGGGCTTGGTGCCGGAGCATCGGAAAGCTTCAGTATTCCCCCTGAGCAGGGCTTTGGCCAACCAAATCCCAATAATCTGCAACAAATGGATCGTCGTGAATTTGATCCGGGCCTGAATCTGGAGCCCGGTCTGGTGTTGTCCTTTGCCGACGCCAATCAGGCTGAATTGCCAGGTGTGGTGGCCGAGGTGAATGATGAGTTTGTCACCATCGACTTTAACCACCCGCTTGCGGGGCGTACTATCCAGTTTGATGTAAAGATTATTTCAGTAAAGGCAGCTTGATGAGCAACAACGGCGTTGAAATTCAAATGGCCAACCCGCGCGGTTTTTGTGCGGGAGTTGATCGTGCCATCGATATTGTTAACCGTGCTCTCGATAAGTTTGGTGCGCCAATTTACGTTCGCCACGAGGTGGTGCACAACAAATTTGTGGTTGATGACCTGCGCTCCCGCGGAGCGATTTTTGTCGATGAGTTGCACGAAGTACCTGACAATGTAATTGTAATTTTCAGCGCCCACGGTGTGTCGCAGGCTGTGCGTCAGGAGGCGGATCGTCGCAACCTGAAGGTGTTTGACGCCACCTGTCCACTGGTGACCAAGGTTCATATGGAAGTTACCCACTTCAGTCGCGATGGCCAGGAGTGTGTGCTGATTGGTCACGCCGGTCACCCGGAAGTGGAAGGCACCATGGGGCAGTACGATGCCAGCAGTGGCGGATCGATTTATCTGGTGGAAGACGAGGCCGACGTGGCCAAGTTGGAAGTGCGTGACCCGACTCGATTGGCTTACGTTACCCAGACCACGCTCTCCATGGATGACACCGCAAAGGTAATTACCGCACTGCGGGAAAAATTCCCACAGATCAGTGGTCCTCGTAAAGACGATATCTGTTATGCCACCCAAAACCGCCAGGATGCGGTCAAACAGTTAGCCTTGGAGGCCGAGCTGGTATTGGTTGTAGGTTCACCCAACAGCTCCAATTCAAATCGTTTACGTGAGCTTGCCGAGCGTTGTGGTGCCAGTGCCTACCTGATCGATTCGGATCAGGATATTGATCCCAAGTGGCTTGATGGAGTTCAGCGTATTGGTATTACCGCCGGTGCCAGCGCGCCGGAAGTACTGGTTAAATCGGTTGTCAGTCGATTACAGGAGCTTGGTGCCAAAGTGCCGAGCGAGATGGATGGTCGAGTAGAAAATATTCGTTTTTCCATTCCCAAAGAGTTGCGGGAAACAAACTAGTTATCTAGTGTTAAGTATTCGAGGCGACTCAAGGAGTGAGTTGCCGGCAAGGAAAGCCAAAGAGCAGGAGGCTCTATGTTTACCGATCCCAAAGGATTCACCCTGTCCGAGTTGCTGGTCGCTGTCGCCATTGTTGCGATTCTGGCGGCAGCCGCCGCACCGTCTTTTCAAACCTTCCTTCAAAATAGTCGTGTATCCGCGCAGGCGGATTGCTTGATGTCTGCACTGCAGCTAATGCGAATGGAGGCAATAAAGCGCAACAGCACGGTTCGTCTCTGCCAAAGTCAGTCAGGTCGCTCCTGCGATGGTATCAGCTGGAATGATGGCTGGTTAATGTGGGTCGATACAGAAGGTGACGGCTCTTTGGAGGCTGAAGACTCACAGGAAGTTATCCGTTACTTCGAGCCAATATCTGATCAGGTCGTATTGACCAATAGTCGATCTTCTATGACCTGGATTGGATATCGAGGGGATGGTACTCCGGTAGGAAGCACCGGTATGGCAAATTCAACCTGGTCGATTTGTCACAGTGCCGGTGGTGATGAGTTTGGCCGGGAAATAGTAATTAATCGCACTGGAAGGGCGCGTCGATCGAGAGGGGCAGACTGTGGTAATTAGCGGCCTTAATCAGGGTGACTATACAGCTCTGAAAAGTGAGATATACACATCGTTTTCCGAATTGTATTCCCGATATAGTGGTGATTTGCTGGCGCATTTACAGGATTTTTGTGCCGCCCAGCGATGTCAATGGTTCTCGGTCGGCTTATGTTTCCTGTCGTCTGATTTTTGACATTTTGAAGGGTTAATTTGCTATATCAAGCACCATGAATAAAAAGGCGATAAAAATGCGTGGATTCACCCTGATTGAGCTGATGGTCACCATCGCTATTGTGGCAATTATTGCCGCAATAGCGGCTCCAAACTTTAGTGCTTTCCTGGACAGGAGCAGAACGGAGACCAGCGCGTCGATGTTATATACCGCTCTGCTGACAGCCAGAAGTGAGGCTGTGAAAAGAAACCAGGAAGTGACGATTCGGGCAAATACCACTGGTAACTTTGAGTCGGGCTGGGCCATTTTTGCAGACGATGATGGTGACGGGGTTCTGGATAGTGGTGAAGAATCCATTCGCACCCAGAGTGCACTCAGTGGTGACATTACTGCCCGTATATCAGGTATTTCCTACATAACATTTGCCGCCAATGGAACTGCAGTAAACAGCAGTGGCTCTTCTGTGAGCCGGTTTAATGTCTGTGGTCGTAGTGGCGATACCTCTCAGGGTTACCTGCTGGGTATTCAGGCAACAGGGCGTGCGCATAAAGAAAAGGGTGCTACTAGCTGCCCATAATGCATCAGGAGCAAATTAGGACGATGAATTATCGTACCGGTAGAGCCATAAAGTTTGGTTACAAGCAAAAGGGTGCAGGATTAATTGAGGTGCTGATAGCGGTGTTGATCACTGCAGTGGGCATTCTCGGGGTTGCTGCAATGCAGATGGCAGGAAAGCGAAACCTGTATGAAGGTACGCAACGCTCTTTGGCTACGGGGTACGCCAGGGACCTGATAGAGCGTATGCGTGGCAACCCTGACCAACTGGCAACGTATGTAACAACTTTGGGGGGCGGCAGCTCTACCCGTTCTGCGGGTACCGACTGCAGTGCTGACGGAGCTAACTGCACTACAGCACAACTGGCCGCACGCGATTTATACGAAATTGAGCAGGCGGTCCTTGGAGCTCAGGAGAGTAATGTCGGGGGGTTGGTCTCCCCAACAATATGCATCGCTAATAACTCGGGTAATGTCACAGTGACCATTGCCTGGCGTGGGGCGGCAGAAACCAGTAGCCCCGGTGGTAATACCTGTGGAGAGGGACTGGGTCTCTACGGTACTGATGATGCACTTCGTCGTACCCTCACCATCTCAACCTTTATCGGGGAGCTGTAAGAATGATTCATTTTGCTCCAAAAAACTGTAAAGGCTTTTCGCTTGTAGAGTTAATGGTGGCGCTGGTACTTGGGCTTCTGTTATCAGCGGGTATCATCAATATTTACATCGATAGCCGCAGAAACTTTAACTTTGAGGAAGAAGCTGCGCGACTTCAGGAAAACGGCCGCTACGCCATTAATTTGCTGAAATCCAACTTAACACAAGCCGGCTTTTTCGGTGGTATGACGAATAAGCTTGCTTCCGCTCAAAGTGTCACGAAGGACTGTGTTGCAGGGGTTAATTGGGTGCTGGATGGCACTGAGCCAATTGATCTGATCAATGATTATTCCAGTAGTACGGCTACGGTACGAGGTAAAACTCTCAATTGTTTAACTACAGGTACATTGCAAGCCGATTCCGATATCGTCACTGTCAAGCGAACTGCTGGTGATATGACAATAAAGTCGGGTGCTGCCCACGCCGGTGCTTCAGGTGATGCTACCCAATGGTATCTTCATGTAGAAAAGAGTAATTCCAGCTGGCATTACGGCACCGGTTTCTCAACCAGCTCCTTATCCAATTACTGGGAGTATTACGCCAAAGTATTTTATGTGCGTGATTATTCGTTGACGGCTGGTGATGATGTTCCGACGCTTTGTGCTGAACAGCTGGAGGGCGATGAAATGACTACATCAGCCCTGGTGGAAGGCATTGAAAATATGCAGATCGAATTTGGAATTGATACTGATAATGACGGTGTATCCAATCGGTTTGAGACTGCGCCTGACGCCTCTGAAATCCAGGATGCGATTATGGCGCGTATCTATCTGTTGGTGAGAAGTGTGAATGAAGCGCCTGTCGGATATACAGATGACAAATCATATACATTGGGTAGTAAAGTCATCGCAGCAAAAAATGACCGTTATTTGCGCAAGGTGTTTTCTACCTCAGTACAGTTGCGAAACGCTGGCATTCCAAGAATTTAATAGAAGTATTTCAAACCCAACCAGAGGGTTTTAGGTGTGAGACATAAAAGAGAAATTCGTTTGAAAAACCGTCAAGAAGGGGCGGTTTTGATCATTGCCATGATCTTCTTGCTTTTAATGGCATTACTTGCAACAACCGTGATGCAAACCAGTGAGCTGGAATTCAAGATGGCAGGTAACGAACAGTTTCGTGAAGAGGCATTCCAGACTGCTCAGGCAATCTCAACGTTTGTAGCTGTGAATGAAGATACAGCTTACGACCTGATTGCGAATGAGGGGGATAGAGCGACTCCAACAGTAACAGCAACGGTTTCGGTACCTACAGGAGTTACCACTACTACCTGGATCGAGTTGATCGATAGTGAGGTGGATGTGCTGACTCGAATCAGGTTGGCTGAAGACCAGGCGCTGGGTGGTAGCTCGGGCGACTGGGAGCTTTATGAGGTTGGTGCCAGTTACTCTGGTAGCGCCGTCAAGCTTGGTGAAGCACAAGTGATTCAGGGACTAATGAGAAAAGTGGTTGAATCCAGCCAGGACAACCAGGCGGATTAACCGGGAGCAGTGAAATGAAAAAGTTACTAGCCGTATTGTTACTGCCGATGACATTTTTGTCGCAGCCTTCCAAGGCTGACGATATTGATATTTATCTGCAATCATCAGCTGGCTCTGTGCCACTGTTAATGATGATGCTGGATTGGCGACCAAGTGTGTTTGCAACCCACTGCAGCAGTTTTGATGATGCCTGTGAAGCGACGATGTCAGCAGGAGCTGCAGCTGCATTAGTTAATTATCGAAATACCAATAGTATTAGCCTTTCCGATACTGTAACTCGCTATGAAGTATTTGTAGCAGTCATGGAATCTCTTTTGTCAAAAACCAATGTTGATGGAGATCTGTTATTTGGTTCCATCCATATGGCGCTTTCCATTAGTAACTTTGACAATGGCGGAACCATTCTTGAAGGTTATAACGAGTTGGGTGCTGAGATTCCTACAGACCTTACCGAACGTTCGAACTATGGTGATTTTGAAACCTACTGGAGTAACACCAATGGTGGTGTTGATGTCCCGACTCCTCTTTACAAAGATTACCTGATCTGGCGTTTGCGCCAGATAAAAGCCCCATCAAATAACAGCCAGTCACATAAGCTTCAGCCCAGTGAGACATTTTATGAAATGTACAGTTACTGGAATGGCCTTGAAGTTCAATACAGTGATGCTGCCGGTACATCCAATAACTTCCAGAGTATTGTTGCACCAAATCCAGCCTTTGATGCCACTATCCAGCAGGATCTCTTAGGTTTAGGGATATCTGCAAACTATATTTCGCCAAGCCAGTTTACCGAATTTGATTGTACTAACCTGTACGCCATCGTTATGGCAATGAACGTAGCTAACCAGGATGATGACCTGGATTCTGAAATTGCAAGCGCAATGCCAGAAGATAGCGCCAGTGCCAAATTCGAAAATATGCTCGATTATATGGCTGACCATGATCTGGTTGGCTCCGATATTACCGGAACATCAGCGACAGAAGACCTGATTACCTGGGTAATTTCTGACTCGGGAAGTAAAGGTTCAACTACCAACTGGGCTGCAGCAGGTAACTCAGGGCAAGGTGTATTGAACTTCGATGATGCCGTAGAGCTGGAAGAAGATCTGGAAGCTGCTCTTGTAAAAATTATCTCTGTAAGTTCTACGTTTGTGGCTTCGTCTGTACCAGTAAACGTTTTTAACCGTACCGAAACGCTGAACAGCCTCTTTGTGGCTTTGTTTGAAGCGCAGGGAACCGTTGATTGGCCTGGAAACCTGAAAAAACTCAAGCTTGTTGATTCTATTGATGTTGACTCAGATGGTGATGGCACCGCTGATGCTGGCGACGGTATTTTTGATGACATCGTTGATGCCAACAACGTAAGTGCCTTCGAGGAAATAGGCGATGATAAAGGCCGATTAAAGCTCACTGCGCTTACATACTGGACCGACAGTGCAAATTTGCCCGATCCCACAGAATCTGAGCAAGATGATTTCGTTACCGGTAAAGATGGCCGTAAAGTGGACCGCGGTGGTGCTGGGCAGCAGTTGCCAGGTTTTCTTACTGACGTTGCTCCGGATATGAATTCACAGACCGACGCAAGACAGCTATATCTGGAGCCTTCTTCCGGGTCGACATTTACAGCGTTAAACGCAACTACTGCTATCGCGGCTACGTTGAGGTCCGAGCTTGGTGTATCGACTGATGATGAGGCACTGGAATTAATCCGCTGGGCTCGTGGTCGTGATGTTGATGACACAGATGGTGATGGTGATGACACTGATGTGCGAAGCTGGATCCTGGGGTCATCAATTCACTCACAGCCATTGGCCTTAAACTATGGTACAGCCGGCAGTCATAGCGAATCTAATCCCAATATTCGCTTGATGATGGGCTCCAATGACGGTTTCTTTCATATTTATGAAAACACTACCAGTGGTGGAGCCGAAAGCGGTGAAGAGGTTTTTGCCTTTATGCCGAGAGAATTGCTGCCAAACCTCGTTGAATTGCGTAGTGATTCCCGTTCCAGCTCTGCAATGATTTACGGCGTTGACGGTACACCAACAGCGTTTGTTGTGGACAACAATAGTGACGGTACTATCAGTGTTGCCGATTCTGATGAGGCCTATGTCTATTTTGGTCTGCGCCGCGGTGGAAAAAGTTACTATGCGCTGGACGTCTCGGACGTTACCGCCAACCCGACCTTGAAATGGAAAATAACCAATACTGACAGTGACTTTTCCGAGCTTGGTCTTACCTTTTCTGACCCTATCGTGGGTAAGGTGAAATACGGCAGCTCATCAGTAGGTGTGGTTATTTTTGCCGGTGGTTATAACGGTGGCTGGAATGATGCGTTGACTGACCGTGTAGGAAAGGATCTGGGTGATGCGGACGACACTATTGGCAATGCCATTTATATCGTTAATGCCCGAACAGGAGCTTTGATCTGGAAGGCTACTCAAGGTAATAGCAGTGCTTCCAATACAAACTACCAACATGCGGATATGGTAGATAGCATTCCTTCAAAAGTGACCGCATTTGACTCAAATGGTGACGGTATTATTGATCGACTGTATGTGGGCGATACTGGAGGTGCGGTGTGGCGTGTTGACCTTCCTGAAGGGGATGGTACTAACAGTGATCACAGAAAAGATAATTGGTTCGTTAGCAAGCTGGCTGAATTGGGTACTGATGGAGTAACGACCGACAGAAGATTTTTCCATCAGCCGGAAGTAGTGCCCACCTATGACTCTGTTGGTGATTACGATGGTGTGGTAATTACCAGTGGTAACCGTGCTGATCCATTAAATACCGATGTTGTTAACTACGCCTTCCTGATTAAGGATCGCAATACGACTACCGGAAGCAGTGCGGCCAGGAGCGCGACAGCACTTACCATTTCTGATCTGGATGATGTGACTGGCTGTGTCACTCGTGACGACACCAATTCAGCCTGTACCTCTGCGAAAACCAATGGCTGGAAGCTGGAGCTGGGAATTGCAGGAGAAAAAGGCCTGGCATCACCACTGATTGATGCTGGTGTGGTGTTGTTTACCAGTTATGCCCCTACGGATGCCGTTAGCATCTGTGATGTCACAGAGGGTAATGGTTACGTGTATCTCGTTGAGTTATCCGATGGATCAGCTGTTCTGGACAATCAGCGCAGCTATGATGTTGGCCCGGGAATCCCTCCCAGTGTGGTTTCTATTGGTAATGCCATTATTATTCCAGGTGGTGGTATAGGTGTAGACTCGGATGGCGACGGAATTATTGATGGCAGCACAAAAGTAGGTGCACCTCCCCGTACTGTTAAATCCAAATTCATTATCTACTGGCGTGAACCCGGTATGGATGAGCTTTAATTTTGAAATTTGAGAAATTGAGTGTGAAATATATGAATAAGCAAAAAGGCTTCACATTGGTTGAATTGATGGTGGTGGTTGCCATTGCTGCCATCATTGCTGCGGTAGCTATTCCCAGTTACTTTGGGCAAGTGTTAAAGGCCAAGCGTGCAATAGGTAAAGCTGAGCTGATGGAGATCGCTGCTCGACAGGAGCAGTATTTTGTCAACAATAAAACCTATACGGATGACCTGACAGACCTGGGATATCCTGCTGCAGATTATTACGTTACTGCCGATGGCGATGCGTCAGCTGCTATTACTGATGACACCATTTACCTGCTGGATGCGACTACGGCTAATGGCGGTTTGGAGTTTACTCTTAAGGCTACGCCACAAAAATCACAGACGAAGGATACCGACTGTAAAACTCTGGGTCTTGATGAGCAGGGGCTGAAATACCAGACTGATGGAGCTACGGCAGCGACCGATACTTGCTGGTAAGTTTGGTTTGAAGCGATTCTACGGAAATAATATTGTTTACGGCCATCGTAGTGTAATGGGGGTTAGCCCGATTGTGTCATCCTGAGCTTAGCGAAGGATCTCTGGCTTGGAAATAAATAACGAGGTTCTTCGCTACGCTCAGAATGACAGTTAGGTAGTTTGCAGCAACATGTAATGCGGGGTGGAGGTTTTTCCCCGATACAGGTAGCTACTCATCAAGTCCAAGTTTCTTCAATTTATAGCGAATCTGGCGAAAAGAAATTCCCAGCTCTTTGGCCGCGGCTGTCCTATTCCAGGCAGTTTTTTCCAGTGTTTTAGTCAATATCTCTTTTTCGATTTCTTCAAGAAAATCGTCAATGCAGTCCACTTGCTGGGCGCAGAGGTCGCTGATATTTGTGAAGCCGTTGGAATTTCCGTTTGAGCTTGCTGGTACTTGATCCCGCAGTTGAAGGTCATGCACCTTGATAGTCTGGCCATCGCAGAGGGTGAATGCTCTTTCCAGAATGTTTTCCAGCTCGCGAACATTGCCCGGAAAATTGTATTCATTGAGCGCCTGCAAGGCTTCTCGACTAATCTTGGGACAGCTTACTTCAGCTTCACTGGCAAACTCACGCAGAAAGTGTTGGGCCAGTTCAGGTATGTCCTCTGTTCGCTGCCTGAGAGCCGGTACCAGTAACTCGATCACATTGATGCGGTAAAAAAGATCCTGCCTGAATTTCTCGTTGGCCACCTCTTGGGGAAGATTTTTATGTGTGGCGCTTAAAATGCGAATGTTGGTAGGAATCTCTTTTTCCGAACCTACGGGGCGTACGGATTTTTCCTGAATGGCGCGGAGCAGTTTTACCTGCATTTGCAGGGGGAGGTCTGCCACTTCGTCCAAAAACAGTGTGCCGCCGTCAGCGGCCTGGAAAAGCCCTTGTTTGTCTTGATAAGCACCGGTAAAGCTGCCTTTTTTGTGGCCAAAGAACTCGCTTTCCATCAGCTCGGAAGGAATCGCGCCACAGTTAACTGGAATAAAAGGCCCATTGGCTCTGGGGCCGCTATAGTGAATAGCTCGGGCAACCAGCTCTTTACCACTGCCCGATTCACCGCTGATGAATACCGGTGCCTGGCTTCTAGCCACCCTGCGTATTTGGTTGCGCAGTGTATCCATTGCGGGTGAGTTACCAAGCAGGTCCTGAAGGTGCTGGCCTGACTTGGTAGTGCTTTCATTCAACTCCAGTGCGGATTGAACAATCTGGCGCAAGCGGCCAAGCTCGACTGGCTTGGAGACAAAATCAAACGCACCCTTTTTCAAGGCGTCAACAGCAATTTCCATGTTGCCATGAGCGGTGATCACCGCGACAGGTACTTCAGGATAATCTGCCTGAATATGTTCGACGAGTTCCAATCCATTGCCATCTGGTAAGCGCATATCGGTCAGGCAAAAAGCGACTGGATTCATATTCAAAAGCTGGCGAGCACTGTTCAGGTTCTCAGCCTCAATTACCCTTAACCCCATTTGGGTTAATGTCATTGAGAGGAGCTCCCGAATATCTGGCTCATCATCGACTATTAATGCAGTGGATTCAGTTGTCATTGCATTTGCCCCGGCAGCAAGCGATCAGGATGCGCGAACCCGATTCGGAAAAAGCCATTTTCGCCATTTCTGGGATGATAATTCAAGGTGGCGAAGTTCAATTCGCAAAGTTCTCTGCAAATATATAGACCTAAACCAGAGCCTTGATGCGAAGTTGTAAAGAAAGGCTCAAATATTTTGTCTGTATTTTCAGGTAAAACGCCTGGGCCCTTGTCTTCTATATCCAGATATGGACGTCCGGTGGATTGAGACGTTGATAGTGTTATGCCAGCCCAGTGGCAGTTGTTGTGCTCATTGCTGTATCGCAGGGCGTTGTCCAGTAGGTTACTAACCACCTGATTGAGCTGTGAAGGATCAAATTGTATTTGACAGTGATCCTCAATATTGAGGTCGATGACTATCTGGTCAGCATGAGTAGCGCGATAATCCTCAATGAAGTCGTTAAGCCAGGCTTTGATGTCGAGCTTCTGTAATTTGGGTGGTTGCTGCCTGGAAAGTTGTAGAACGTTTTCAATGATTTGATTGACCCGGTCACTCTGCTTTTTAATGATTTGCATCAACCGCGATTGCTGGCCCAGTTGCGGGTCTTCTTCCAGTAATTGCGCGGCATGGCTGATTGCGCCTAATGGATTACGAATTTCATGGGCAATACTGCCAGTCAGCCGACTGAGAGACTCCTGTTTTATCAATTGGGCATGCTGGGAGAGGGTGCGGGTGTCTTCCAAAAAGATCAGAATTTGTTGCTCTTCACCTTCAGTCAGGTAAGTGAAATTTGCCTGGACCTCAATACCGGCATTGTTTTCCTGAAAGACTTCTGGACGAATCCAGGGGTATTCTCTCCAGTGTTGGTAAGTATTTTGTAAGGTTGGCACAGAAGTTAATGAGCTTCCTTGAGACAGATTCTCTTGATTGGCTTCATCACCAAGTAGTCTTTTGGCGGCGTCATTGATAAGCTGAATGTGACTGTCTGAATCAAGCACAATAATTCCGGTTCGCATCCGCGCGATAATATGTTTGTTCAGTTGCTGTAGCTGTGCAGCGCGTTGTGCTTTCGACTCAGCATCTATCTGTGCTCGACGAAGTCGGCGGGTCAGTAATTGAAAGGCCAGGGCAGTGACAAACAGTAATACGCCCAGCAGTCCTGCCTGAAAGACAGTGTTGTTACTGGAGTCCTCGCCAAGTAAACGAACAATACTGGTCGAAATAACACAGATACTTGCCACAGCAGCAAGCAACAACGCCAGTTGCCCGGAGATAAACAGGCTACCTGCAGCAACGCAGACCAGCAGCAAGAATCCCAAGCCACTTTGAATGCCATTACTGGTATGCATTAACAGCGTAATGGCACAAATATCCACTAGTACCAGGAAGAATATTTGTGCTGTATTGGGGGTTACGGATGGGCGGATAAAAAATATCAGCGTCAATGTGTTGATTACGGCGTAGCCGATAGCTGTATAGGAGAACAGCTCCGGTCGATAACTGCCGAGAATATCATTGGCAATGCCGGAATGGTGCATGGCCAGAATAAGCCCGGCTAAAGCAAAGCGGTAGAGAGTGTAAACCCTGAGCAAAGACCGGTTACCCTGATCCTTCAGGGCGTCCAGTTTTTTATTTGATTGCTTCATTGTTGAGCTTGTAATAGTTATTTCTCCGGTCGCCCGCCCGATCAATCGTAAATGGTCGGGATGGGCTGGCGCTTGTGCTGGGTAGATTTGTAAATCGAAATCAGCCTCTCGGCGACTTCGTCACTAACAGGCAGCCCTTCCAGGAAATCGTCAATCTCATCGTATCGAATACCCAATGCTTCTTCGTCCGCTTTAGAGGGTGAAAGGCATTCAAGATCTGCTGTTGGGACCTTACCTACCAGTTCATCCGGGGCACCCAGTGTTTTTGCCAATAACCTGACCTGGCGTTTGCTAAGCCCGAACAGCGGTGCCAAATCACAGGCACCATCACCAAATTTGGTGAAAAAGCCGGTGATATTTTCGGCTGAATGATCGGTTCCCAAAACCAGGCCGCTTACCAGTCCGGCAACTTCGTACTGTATGACCATGCGAGTACGGGCTTTTACATTACCTTTGACAAAGTCGATATGAAAATCAGATGTGTGCGCCAATAAATCACACTCCTGCATGGCACCCAGGGTCTCTTCGTGTATCCCGTCAGCACCCAGCTTAACGTTGATGGCAAGACTCTTGGTGGGCTGGATAAAACTGAGTGCCGCCTGGGCATCGTGTTCATCTGCCTGAACCCCATAGGGGAGGCGCACAGCAATAAATTGATAGCCGCCGTCGGTCTCCGCGTTTAATTCATCTACAGCTAATTGAGCGAGTCGGCCACAGGTGGATGAGTCGACACCGCCACTAATGCCTAACACCAGGCTTTTCAAGTGAGACTGGAGCAGCTGCTTTTTGATAAAAGCAACGCGGCGCTGGATTTCAAATTGCGGTTCAATCCGGGGTAATACCCGCATTTCCTGAATGATTGATTCTCTGTCCATTACTTCTGAATTTGCTCGCTGTTTTAATTTATTACACGAACCTTAGATTACCACAGCAATAAGGCATAGTCCCTTTGGGTGTATGGATCCAAAGGTTGATTTACAGGCATAAAAAAAGGAGCCGAAGCTCCTTTTTTTATCTGAAGTTGTTCAATCAAACAAACCAAAGGTGAGGATGCTCAGCCAGGAGCGCTCTTCCTCAACATTTCGGCCTTTTCCGTGCTTGGGTTTGTAGACCGGGTTGTAGATCTCGCGGGTGTCGTAGCCGGGCGCTTCAGGATTGCCGATCAAGCCAAATGACAGCTTGTTAACCCAGGGGCGTTTTTCGCCACTGACGTCTTCGCGGAAGTTGAAATTGCCGTCTTTGTCCAGTGCCGGGTAATCCGGGTAGTTGGCAACCAGAACAGAAACAGCGTCATCTGCCAGGTCTTGAATGCCTAGCAGGAAGTAGCCCTGTGCCATAATGGCCAGTCCATCGGCAACGGCAGGAGTTTTCTGAAAGCTCTCAACCACATATTTGCCGCGATTGACCGCCGCCAGGTAAGCGCCGCGCTTAAAGTAGTAATTGGCAACATGGATTTCATAACGCGCGAGATGGTTGCGCAGGTGAATCATGCGCTTGCGGGCATCAGCGGCGTAGGGGCTGTTGGGGTATCGTGACAGCAGCTGGTTAAAAGCTGCAAAGGATTCACGGGCAGCGCCGGGGTCGCGTTTGGTAATATCCGTTGGCAGAAAGTTGCCCACAAAGCTGCGGCTTTCGCTGAAAGCGGCCAAACCTTTCAGGTAATGGGCATAATCAACGTCAGGGTGTTGAGGCTGGAGTCGAATAAAGCGGTCGGCAGCAGCAATAGCGGCCTGGTAGTCACGACTGCGATAATAGGCGTAGATCAGGTTCAATTGAGCCTGTTCGGCGTATCCGCCGAAGGGGTACTTGGCTTCCAGGGCCTGGAGAGTTTGGATGGCGCGCTGCCAGTTGTTGGCACGCATGCTCTTTTCGATAGCCTCGTAAAACTGGCGTTCGGTGTAGTTTTCGGTTTCCGATTTCTTTTCTTCTTCATCGTCGCCAAAGCCCATCCATGAACAACCTGTAATGGAAAGGGTGAGACAGAGACAAAGGGGAGTTAAAATACGCATCAACGCGGATCCTTAACGATCTGATTATTTTTCGGCTCAATAGCCGGTTATTTAACCACAGCAGTGTGGTTAGCAAAAGTGGGATAACGATCACTCTATGATAAATGAAGAATCCACCATCCAGTGCGAAGCACAGGTGCCCGATTCACTCGCAGGGTCCAGATTGGATCAGGCGGCTGCGGAATTGTTCCATGAATACTCAAGATCACGCTTAAAACAGTGGATAGAGGACGGTTCACTGCAAGTGGATGGTCAGCAGCGCAAGCCCAAGGAGCGGTTGCTGGGGGGCGAATTAATGACTCTGGCGGCTGAACTGGAGCCTGCAGGAGAGTGGCAGGCCCAGGATATTCCCCTGGATATTGTCTACGAAGATGACACGCTGCTGGTGATTAACAAGCCCGCCAATCTGGTTGTTCATCCCGCTGCTGGTAACCCGGATGGCACGGTATTGAACGCGTTACTGCATCACTGCCCGGAACTGGAGTCAGTGCCAAGGGCGGGTATTGTCCACCGTTTGGATAAAGATACGACTGGCTTGATGGTAGTGGCGAAAACGCTGACCGCACACCATGATCTGGTCAAACAGTTGCAGGCCCGCACTGTCTCTCGGGAATACGAGGCGGTAGTAATGGGGACCATGACCGGAGGTGGCGTGGTTGAGGCCGCCATTGGCAGGCACCCGAGGTCGCGTACCAAGATGGCGGTGGTGGAATTTGGCGGTAAGGAAGCCATTACCCATTATCGGTTAATCAAGCGCTTTCGAGACTACACTCATGTTCGCTTGGCGCTGGAAACCGGTCGCACCCACCAGATTCGTGTCCACATGGCCCATATTGCCCATCCGTTGGTGGGGGATGCTACTTACGCTGGTCGGCTGAAACTACCTAGAAATGCAACGCCAGAGCTGGTTGAGCTGCTTAGGCATGGATTTAAGCGTCAAGCCCTGCATGCTGCTTCACTGGCCCTGATTCATCCGGATACTGGCGAAGAGATGGAGTGGGATGCGCCGCTGCCGGAAGATTTCCAGAATCTATTGTCGGTATTGAAACGCAATGAAACTGCTGACACCTGATTGGCCTGCACCCGCTGAGGTAAAAGCGGTTCTGACGACGCGTCTGGGCGGGTACAGTGAAGCTCCCTGGGACAGCTTTAACCTCGGGTTACGAACCGGTGATGATCAAGAGCATATGGCGAGTAACAGGGCCCTGTTGAACGATGCAACAGGCCTTGGACAATCTCCTCAATGGTTGCATCAGGTTCATGGGAAAACCGTGGTTGAGGCATCAGCTGATGGCGTTGAGCGGGAAGCAGACGCAGCGGTCAGTCGCACACCCGGCCTGGCCGCCGCAGTACTGACGGCGGATTGCTTGCCGGTTCTGTTTTGCGCCGAGAATGGCAGTGTGGTTGCAGCCGCTCACGCGGGATGGCGAGGGCTGGCTGGAGGTGTGCTTCGAAATACAGTCGATGCGATGGGGGTGGAGCCGGGTCAAATTCTGGCCTATCTCGGACCGGCCATTTCCCAAACACATTTTGAGGTCGGTCCTGAAGTTAAAGCGGCCTTTCAGGCTAACGCGATAAATTCAGGGCACGGCAAGGAGATTGATGCCGGGTTTATAGCAGGGAAGGGTGATAGATTGCAGGCCGATATTTATGCGCTGGCTAAAGCAGAGCTTAATGCGATTGGCGTAAATGCTGTCTATGGCGGTAATTACTGCACTTACAGTCAACCAGACCTGTTCTATTCATACCGACGCGATGGGGTAACCGGCCGAATGGCCTCGTTGATCTGGATTGAATAGGGCTTGTTTTCGCAGGCCCTTTTTCAGACGTAATGTGGTCCACTTAAGAAATATCGTCATTCCCGCCTACGCGGGGATGACAAGTACTTCCGATAACTTAAGTGAATAGCGTTACCTTTTTCAGGCAGGTCTTTTACAAAGCTGCTGAGTGTTTTCCATCCAGTAGTTGCAGGCGCTGTTCGATGGCCTGCTGAATGCTGGCAGCATCCAGGCCGACGGCTTTGAGCTGCTGACTGTGGCTTGCATGATCCAGATAGCTGTCCGGCAGGCCGAGATGTAAGACTGGAATTACCACACCACTGTGCGCCAGGTACTCGGAGACTGCAGCGCCAGCGCCGCCATGGATGCTGTTTTCTTCCAACGTCACCAACAACTCATGTTTCTCGGCAAGCTCGGTAATCAGTGCTTCATCGAGTGGTTTTACAAAGCGCATATCGGCAACGGTGGCGTTGAGTGCTTCTGCTGCTTCCATTCCGTTATTCAGCAGGGTACCAAAGCTCAAAATAGCAACGCGCTTGCCCTCACGACGAACCAGGCCTTTACCGATCGGAAGGGCTGTCATTTCCTGCTCAATATCGACCCCGGTTCCACTGCCGCGTGGATAGCGTATGGCGGCAGGGCCGTTGAATGCAAAGCCGGTGTAGAGCAGCTGGCGACACTCGTTTTCGTCAGAAGGGGCCATTACCAGCATGTTGGGAACACATCGCAGGTAGCTCAAATCAAAACTGCCTGCATGGGTGGCACCATCTTCACCCACCAGTCCGGCGCGATCGATGCCAAAAGTGACATCCAGGTTTTGCAGGGCGACGTCGTGAATCAGCTGATCGTAGGCGCGCTGCAGGAAAGACGAATAAATTGCCACTACGGGTTTTTGTCCCTCGCAGGCCAGCCCGGCAGCCAGTGTCACAGCGTGTTGCTCGGCAATGGCAACGTCGTGGTATCGATCCGGAAACCGCTTGGCAAATTCCACCATGCCGGAGCCTTCACACATTGCCGGGGTGATACCTACGAGACGTTGATCCTGAGCCGCCATGTCGCAGAGCCAGTCGCCAAACACCTGCTGGTACTTGGGCTTTGCTTTTTTAATAGTTTTGTCAGGTTGGCTTACAGCCACCTGAGGAGGTTGTTTGGGCTCGATCTTGCTTAGCGCGTGGTAGCCCACCGGATCTTCTTCCGCAGGAATAAAGCCCTGGCCCTTACGAGTAATGGTGTGCAACAGAATTGGACCAGTCAGGTGCTGCAAATTCTCGATCGTGTGAATCAGCTGCGGCAGGTCGTGGCCATCAATCGGGCCGATATAAGTGAAGCCCAACTCTTCAAACAGGGTTCCCGGAGCCACCATGCCTTTCATGTGCTCTTCGGTACGACGAACAAAGGCAGCAGCGGAGGGGATGGCCTTAAGTACTTTTTTGCCCCCTTCGCGAATGGTGTTGTAGAAGCGGCTGGCCCAGATTTTAGAGAAATAGGTAGCCAGGCCGCCGACATTGTGGGAGATCGACATATTGTTGTCGTTTAGTACCACCAACATATCGGCATCGGTATGGGCTGCGTGGTTGAGGGCTTCAAAGGCCATTCCCGCGGTCATTGCGCCATCGCCAATTACTGCAACAGTACGGCGCGGTTCACCGGCCATTTTTGCGCCTAGTGCCATACCCAGTGCAGCACTGATGGAGGTGCTGGAGTGACCAACGCCAAAGGTGTCGTATTCGCTTTCACTGCGTTTCGGAAAGCCGGACAAACCGTCTTTTTGGCGGATTCCCGACATCTGCTCGCGACGGCCAGTGAGAATCTTGTGTGGGTAAGTCTGGTGGCCCACGTCCCACACCAGTCGATCATAAGGGGTGTTGTAGGCATAGTGCAGGGCGATGGTCAGTTCCACCACTCCGAGGCCAGCGCCGAAGTGTCCACCAGTTTTACCGACGCTGTATAGCAGGTAGGCACGCAGTTCATCGGCCAGTTGCAGCAGTTGCTCTTCATCCAGCTCGCGCAGCTGTTGAGGGGCGTCGATGCTGTCCAGCAACGGCGTGTCGGGGCGGGTAAGCGGGATTTCGGTGAACTTTTCTGCCATAGGGTTTCACTAGTGCCAGGCACACTGCCTGCTGATAAGCCAAGGGAACAATATTACAACAATTTGACCCTGAATTCGCTCAGGAATTGTGCTGCTGTCTGTAGATGAAATGAACACTGGTGGGTTCTGTACACAAGTTATGGTGGCGACACGGAGCAGGTATTGCTTTCCTGAACACGCGGCAAGTACATCCATGTAGCTCGGATGCGACGTCCATGTCGCATACGGTCCAGAAAAGCAATACCTGCCCCGGGTCTTTGCATTGAATATTGGGGATTTATTCAAGCGCAGTGGTTATTTGGTGTTCGACTCTCGATGCGAAAAGAGGGTGCGGGGACAGGTTTCTGGAATCGTGGCCAGCACGGACGCTGGCCTCGAGCCTACATGGATGACTCTTTACCTATGGGGAGTACGGCGAGTTCCAGAAACCTGTCCCCGTATCCTCTTGCCACCACAATGTGTGCAGAATCCGCTCTTAATGACTGCGGGTTACGATGTAGTTGGCGATGGCGCGCAACGGTTCGGCGCCGTCATCAAAATCGGCCAGTGCCTCAATAGCGGATTGGTGCAGCTCGGCGGCTTTGGCCTTGGCCTGATCCAACCCCAGAATAGAGGTATAGGTCGGCTTGTTTAACGATTGGTCGGCACCCTGCCTTTTTCCCAATGTTTCAGTTGAGCTTTCTACATCCAGAATGTCGTCCTGAACCTGAAATGCCAGTCCGATACAGCGGCTGTATTGATCAAGTGCGGCTAACTGTTGCTCACCAGCTCCAGCACTCATGGCACCCAATCGCACACTGACAGCGATCATCGCGCCGGTTTTCAACTGGTGCATCTGTTCAAGTTGCTCAAGCGACAAGGCGTGATTGACCGACTGCAGATCAATTGCCTGACCAGCCACCATTCCGGCGACGCCAGAGGCTTTAGCCAGTTCCGAGATCATTTTAAGTGCAGTTTCAGGTGAACAATGTTCGAGCTGCGAAAGTTGCTCAAAGGCCAATGCCTGCAGGGCATCGCCTGCCAGAATTGCAGTCGCCTCATCAAAAGCAATATGGCAGGTCGGCTGGCCGCGACGCAGGTCATCATTGTCCATCGCTGGTAAATCGTCGTGGATCAACGAGTAGGCATGAATCATTTCTACGGCACTAGCTACCCGGTCGGTATCCGAACTGACTGTGCCTACAGCCTGCGCGGCAGCGTATGCCAATAAAGGGCGAATCCGCTTTCCGCCATTGAGCAGGCTGTATTGCATTGCTTTCAGCAATTGTTCGGCAGGACTGGAGCTGACTGCAAGTTCCAGCTGGTGGTTAACTCTGGAAAGAGACGCGTCCTGAAATTCTTTGAGAGTATTGCTCATGAATCGGACTCAAAGGACTCGCTGGACAACTCACCGGTTGCCGGATTTTGAGTCAGGATTTCTACTTTCTGTTCAGCTTCTTTCAGGGCCTGCTGACACTCACGAGTAATCTTGATGCCCTCTTCAAAAGCCTTCAGGGAATCTTCAAGACTCATTCCGCCCTGTTCCATCTCTTTAACCAGGGATTCCAGCTGTTCAAGACGCTTTTCAAAGTCCGGGGATTTTTTTCGGGTAGCCACTTTCTATTAACCTGTGGTGATTGCAGACAGGGCGCAACCGTAGCCGAGCCTTGCTGTCCGGTCAATGGCTCTATTGAGTGGTAAACCAATTCAAGGGTAGGAAATATCCTACAGGAAAAGCAGATATTTCCTGATGTTCACCTAAACGGAAAAGAGCCACTATTAGCCCCGCATGGATGCTCTGTCACACGGATGTGTACCCCCACGGATGATATGGATATGAGTCGAGGGGTCCATGGTTGGAATGGCTATACTGCTTTTTACCCTCTGGTTCTGCCAGAGGGTTTTTCTTTTTGGGGCTGGGAAGGTTCAGCTTTCTGTCACAAAATCCTCACAAATTTGCCCTGGGATTGCGCTTCATAAGCAGTTGACACTGTACCTGCAAAGGGTATGCTGTGGTTATTGGGTGTACAGTAACTGGGAAGGACATTGCCTTCAATAGAGATAGCCTGAATCTTATTTACTCGCTATTGCACCGGATGTCAGTCATCCGTGGCCAGGTGACTCTTCTATCTGATTTCCAAACTCCATCGGGACCTCCCGCTGGAGTTTTTGCTTTTATGGGGCTTGGAAAAGGTGTTTGTAGTCGACCGGTTAGGGGGAGAGAGTCATGCAACCAATGATTTTGCGTTTGAATCTCGCTGGGCAGCCAATTGAATGGCTGGGGTGGCAGGATGCTGTGTGCATGTATTCGCGAGAGTTGGTGGTCTGGAGTATGGGCAAAGTGGTGCAGCGCATTCACGGTGGTCACTCCAGGTTGACGGGGCTGCAAACGGTCGTTGACTTACCCAGTATTATTGCTTGCGGAGGGGAACGCCTTGCCAGGCCACGTAAAAATTTTCCTCTCAGTAACCCTGCATTGTTTGTTCGCGATGCTCATATGTGCATGTATTGTGCGCGAGAATTTTCGGCGCAGGAGCTGACCAGAGACCATATTGTTCCAACCTCAAAGGGGGGCAAAGACCGTTGGATGAATGTGGTGGCTGCTTGCCGTCGTTGTAATCAGAGAAAAGCCGATTCACTGCTGGAAGAGATTGATATGCAGTTGGTGGCACTACCTTATCGGCCAAATAATGCAGAGTACCTGGCGTTGATCAACAGTCGCCGTATTCTGGGTGACCAGATGGAGTTTTTAAGAGGACAATTTTCAAAAAATTCCCGCTGGCTGTAATGGTGGGATAAGCAGCAGGGTTGGAAGCAGGTTTAAATGAATCAGGTTGCGTGATTTGTTGCAGTAAAAGAATAACTGCGAGTTACCTCAACGACCTCTACCTTATAGTTTTTGTACCATCTCTTTCTTCCCTTTGCCTGCGCAATCTGATGCTCCGGATTGGCTTTCCACTCCCTGATCGCGTCAAGTGATTTCCAGTAGGAAATAGTAATTTCCGACTCTCCTTCACAAACACTTTGCATGGAAATAAAGCCATCCAGTTGCTCTGCCAGATGGCGCATACGCTGAATGGTATTGCCGTAATCTTCCTCGTTGGCTTCAGGGTTAAGTACAGCGCTGAAGATTACGGCAAACATAGCTTATCCTCTCAAACTTTGAATGAAGGTAAGCAGAATCAGGGTCGGACAGAAGAACTTCACATACACTGGCCAAACTTTCCAGAACAGGGTTTTTTCTACCTCTGGCAATCCCTGTTTTACTTCTTCCAGAAGTTTGTGGCGGTGCATCACCCAACCGGCAAAAATACAGATCGCGATGCCCAGCAGAGGCTGGCTGTACCGAGTGGTTAAATGGACAACAAACAAAAACAGTGATTCGAAATTCAGCACAATAATGGCACTGATGCCAAGGATAGCCAGACCGATTGCCCATGTGGCAGTGCGGCGCTTCAGATTGTGGGTTTCAACCGCATAGGCAACCGGAACTTCCAGCATGGAGATAGAAGAGGTCAGTGATGCGATGGACATCAATGTAAAGAATGCAAAGGCAACAACCAATCCGGCTCCGCCCATGGTTTCAAACAACGCTGGCAGGGTTTGGAATATAAGCGTGTCTTCAGACAGAAGTGCACCGGTTTCATTGTAGATTGATACACCATTCTTTTGCGCCACAAACATGGCCGGCAAAATGAGTAACCCGGCCAAAAAGGCGATGCTTATATCAACGGCGGTTACGATGGCCCCGAGTTTTGGCAGGTTTTCCGATTTCTTGACGTAGGAACCATAAATCAACATGGTACCGACCCCGAGCGAGAGCGAGAAAAAGGCTTGTCCCAAAGCGCTGATCATCAATTTCGGTTCAGTGATCCGGCTGAAGTCCGGTACCAGATAATGTTTCAGGCCTTCCATAGCGCCATCCTGAAACAGCACGTAAACAATCAGTAAGACCAGAATCACCAGCAAGGCAGGCATTAAAAGGCTGGACCACTTTTCAATTCCTTTTTCAACCCCCGCGCTGATAACCCAAATGGTTAAAAGAGAGAAAAAGGCAGCAAATACCAAGTTACGCTCGACGCTAAAAGTGGTTAACCATTCAGACTGGGAGCTCATGCCGGCTGCCGCAGCGACAGGTTCCAGGGTAAAGGAGAGCATCCAGCCAGCAACAATGCTGTAAAAGCTGAGAATCAGGCTGGCGACAATAATGCCGTAAAAGCCAGTAAAACGGCCAAATTGGCGCATGAATGGACCGCGAGAAACGGACTTTAATGCTGTCACCATATTGGATTGAGTGTGGCGACCAATAACCAGCTCGGCCATCAGCGCGGGGTAGGCGAGACAGAACGCCAACACCAGGTACATCAAAAGAAAGGCTCCGCCACCATTACTGGCTGTATTGGTAGGGAATCCCCACACATTACCTAATCCGACAGCAGAGCCTGCTGCTGCCATGATAAAGCCGAACCGCGAAGTGAATTGCCCCCTATCAGTCTGCATCTGAGCTACCTTTTAATTATGTAATTGAACAGCTGAGCATAATACCGGCATTACAAGGTATAAATCACCTATCGCTAGCGGAAAGCAAAAGAGTTGCTGTGCTGACTCTATCCAGGAAACAAAAGGGCTCCACATGAAAGCGTCAGACCTGTTTGTGAAATGCCTTGAAGAAGAGGGTATAGAGTACATTTTCGGGGTTCCTGGAGAAGAGAACGCCGACTTTATGATGTCTCTCGAAGGGAGCACAAAGATCCGTTTTATCCTTACCCGGCATGAACAGGGTGCCGCCTTTATGGCCGAGATCTACGGTCGCCTGACCGGTAACCCCGCCGGATGCCTGGGTACTCTGGGGCCAGGAGCAACAAACCTGATCACCGGGGTTGCCGATTCGAACATGGATAGAGCTCCCATGCTTGTGCTGACCGGCCAGGGGGCGTCGGCGCGGCTTCACAAGGAGTCTCATCAAGTGATGGATGTGGTTGGAATGTTTGAACCGGTAACCAAATGGGCTACCCAGGTTATATATGCGGACAGCATTCCCGAGATAGTACGTAAAGCAGTGCGCCTTGCTCGCACTGAAAAGCCCGGCGCGGTTCACATAGAGCTGCCTGAGGATATTGCCAAGCATATGACCACCAGGCCACCGATGAACGTGCGCAAATTTCGTCGTTCTGTACCTGATGACAAAGCGGTGGACAGGGCTTTTGACAAAATCCGGCAGGCGAGACGGCCACTCATCATCGCAGGCAATGGCTGTATTCGTCGCCGTGCCAGCAAACAGTTGCGACTTCTCTGCGACAAAACCGGCATCGGTGTTGTTAGTACCTTTATGGCCAAAGGGTGCGTCGACATGGATGCAGATTACTGCCTCTATACCATCGGGCTGGGGTCAAGGGATTTTGTCTCTTGTGCGGTGGATGCTGCAGACCTGATTATTACCATTGGCTACGACATGGTTGAATACCACCCCAGCTTGTGGAATCCGGAGAGAGATAAGGATGTGGTGCATATCGACTTTCTGCCGGCCGAAATTGACCAGAACTATCATCCCCAGGTTGAGGTGGTAGGGGATCTGGCTCACGCGCTATGGATGATCAATGAACGAGTGGATGCCAATGGTCCGTTTAACTTCGAGTTGGATCAGCAGCGAATGGTGCGCCACGATATGTGGGCAGAAATTTCCGCCCATAAAGACGATGATAATCCCGCGCCAATTCGCCCCCAGAAGGTATTGTGGGATAGCCGCGAAATTTTGGGGCCAGACGATATTCTTCTGTCGGATGTTGGGGCACATAAAATGTGGATTGCCCGCCATTATCAGTGCCATGAACCTAACACCTGCCTGATTCCAAATGGATTCTGTTCAATGGGTTTCGCGTTGCCGGGATCCATTGCTGCGTCACTGGTTTACCCGGATCGTAAAATCATGGCCATCTGCGGTGATGCCGGATTTTTGATGAACGTTCAGGAGATGGAAACAGCGAGGCGCCTCAACAGCCAGATTGTTGTGATGGTTTGGGAAGATAACAGTTACGGCTTGATTGCCTGGAAGCAGGATAACGAGTTTGGTCATCATACTGACCTGGATTTCGGCAACCCCGATTGGTTGCAGTTGGCTTCAGCATTTGGGTGGCATGGCCACCTGGTAACCCACAGTTCTGACCTCAAATCGATTCTTCAGGATGCCTTTGCCGAGCAGGGCCCAAGTCTTGTGGTGGTGCCCATCGATTACAGAGAGAACCGGTTGCTGACAGAGCGACTGGGTAAAGTCACTTGTCCCATTTGATAGCCGGTATTTTCACAAGACAGCTGAAAGGGTGTTGGCTCGCTCTCGGCTCAATTTTGGCTTATGATTGCCCGCTTATCTGAATAAAAACAACACGCTGCCGCAGCGTTATAACGACAATTACAAACGCGAGTATTGCCATGACAGTCGATGAACTCTTTGGCCGGGTTCGCCAGCTCCCCCCCGGAATGCCCAAAATTGCCCAGGAACTGCTTGAATCCTTTGACAAAGAAGAGGAAAGCGGAGCCCATTTGGGTGAAGTCGCCGCCAAGGTTGCAATGGATCAGGTGCTTACCGCCAAGGTACTTCGCCTGGCTAACTCAGCCTACTTTGGGGGTGCCCGTAATGTCGCTACTCTGGATCAGGCGGTTGTTCTGCTGGGACTGTCGGCCCTGCGAACCCTGGTGATCGCCTCCAGTGCCACTGGCCTCTTTCCTGCACTGCCCAACTTTGACAAGCGTGCTTTCTGGCGCAACTGTTTCCTGGTTGCGAGCCTTTCGCGTGAACTGGGAAGAATGGCCAAGCTTGATCCCAACGTCGCCTTTGTTTGCGGAATGCTGCACCGTATCGGCGACCTGCTGATTCGCATGGCTGAACCTGAACTGAGTGCTGATATTGATGGCTATGAAGACATCGGCGCTGATCGGGCCGAAACCCAAAAGAAATTACTGGGCATCGATTTTGCTGAGGTGGGTGCCGAACTGGCCAGTCGCTGGGATTTCCCGGAGGTCATTCAAGAAGCTATTCGCTGCCAGCTCGATCCGGCCAGTTATGAAGAGAAAGCTAATTACGCTGCGGTTCTAAGTATTTCATCCCATCTGGTAAAAGTTACCGATGCAGAGATGGATGAAGACGATGAGGAGTTTTTCCCTGAAGAGCAGGCCCAATTGCTTGGGCTGGGTAAAGATCGTGTTCTTCACAGACTGGAAGTCATCCTTGAGAAGGGAGAAGACCTCGCTGCCATGATGGTGTAACTCTCTTCTTCTAAGTATTTTATTTTGTTACGGCTATTTTCATTATTCAATATTGAGGCAGCCAGGTAATCCCTCTCAAAAATCACTTTCCCCCTGCATCTGCTGATGTGAGGGGGAGGTGCTATTCTGAATATGATCGGTTGAGACCGGTACACACCAATATTTCCACCTCTCAGTTTTTTGGTGTCAAATTAAATTGTAATCAAATCGGTTCCTGAGATAGGGCAAATTTTTTATAAAATGATTGTAAGTTATTGAAATAAAAGGGGTTAAATTCTCGGGGTTTTTTGGGGCTGAGCCGTTTACTGATAGTAAGGCTCTGTAAAGATTATACGTCGGTAATCTATGGTCCATAAATCGGACAACGTTATAAACCTTTCATCCCGCCAGAAGCAGGGGCGGCAACAGCTTGTCAAACAATTGTTTGATGAGTATGCCCCTATGATAAGAAGGTTCTATCTTGCACGGTTGATGCCAGAGGATGAAGTTGATGATCTGGTGCAGGAATTGTTTTCAAGGTTGATTGCCCTTGATGGGCTTGAAATGAAAATGTCGCCGGAAACTGGCAGTAATCTCTCTTTTTTTCTGACCATGGCGAACAACATGGTTGTTGATCTGCAGAGAAAGGCTATGACTCGAAAAGATTATGTAGTCAGGGAAAAAAATTCTGAAGCGGAGAGGGTCAACGAGCAGACGCCGGAAGTGATCGTTTCGGCATTGCGTGATTTGGAAGCAATGAAATCGGTAATTTTGAGGATGCGACCAGCATGGAGGAAAGCCTTTATCCTCAGCCGTTTTAATAATATGAGCTATCAAGATATCGCTGAATACATGGATGTGACTTTAAAACAAGTCGAGCATTTCATTTCTCAAGCGATGGCTAAAATACGTAAGGCGGAGAGAAAGCTGAGAGAAAAGGAGAGCGATTATGAATAGTCAAGCAGACAAAATAGTTGGTTCAAGCAGTGATTATGCATTGGCTCGTCTTTATTCGGGAAGACTCTCTGATGAAGAAGTGAAGGCGATTCGTCAAAAAGCAGCCATGGATCCTCAGTTTCGGGAAGATTATCTAGGAAGCTTGGAATTTCTTGCTGATCTAGAAAGGCTGTCAGATGATCCTGATGTTCGGGTAGTAGCCAATCAGCATGGATCATCTTGGAGTAAGGGCCGTTTGAATGCCCAGAGAGCTTTATCAATGACAGCTGGCATCCTAATAGCTTTTTGTGTTGGCTTGTTCGGATATTTGAATCTTTCAGAAAAAGAACTTTCACGTTCCGATATGCAGCGTTATGTGACCAGAATCGGTGAGCAGAAAGAAATTCAGCTGCCAGATGGCAGTGTAGTCAATATGAATACAGCTACCCAGCTTCTGGTTGACTACACTGAAGGGCAACGTAGGATTATTCTGGACCGCGGTGAGGCTTACTTTGATGTGGCACCTAATCCGGAAAAAACCTTTACAGTGGACTTGGGGGTTAAAACAGTAACTGTACTCGGGACAGAATTTAATATTCGAAAATCACCTGGCCACTATCAGCTGGCAGTCGTTGAGGGGGAGGTGGCTGTTCATTTTCCGGGGGATGATGTTTCACCTTCAGCGTCATTGATTGAAAATCCTATATCGCAAAATTCGCAATCGAAACAGTATCGAGTAAAAGGTGGTTGGGTTGCTGAATTTGATATCGCTAATAATGAGATGGAGGCTTATCAATCTGCTTCACAAAATGAATATGGAGGGTGGCGAAATGGTTTGATTCGCTTTTATAAAGAACCTCTCTATAAAGTGATTCAGGAGCTTAATCGTTATAGTGGCAAAAAGATTCTAATTGAAGATAAAGAAATTATGGATCTTGGTGTATATGTGGCAGTTGATATCAAAGATTTGGGGGCAGCTTTAAAGGCTCTTGAGCAGATTCTGCCAATTAAGGTTATAAGTCACTTTGATCGAATTGTTATTGTTGGGTCTGAAGGATAAAAGTTATAAATTTAAATGTTTCAATATTTAGATTGTGTGTTTCATTAGAGTGGATCCATATTGTCTGTTTTGTCTGTTTTGTCTGTTTTGTCTGTTTTGTCTGTTTTGGGTTGAGATATATAAAAAATTACAGGGTATTTAGTTTCTGCTCCGTTAACTTAATGGCAGTCTAATTGTTTTTAATAAGTGGACAGTCAAAGAGTTTTATGTGTTTGGTCCATAGAGGTGGGAATAAATGAAAATATCAAAATACTCTTTCTATCATAAAAAGCTAGTGCTGAGCATAGCTGCAGTGCTTTCCATTGGTCTAGTTAATGCATCCCAAGATGATGCTGAAAAGCTCAATTTGGATATTAAGCCGCAAGATGCAGGCTCAGCATTAATGGAGCTTGCAAGCTTGTCTGGCGTACAAATAATAGTCTCTGAAGAAGCTGGTTATAGCGTTCAGGTGGATGCGCTCAAGGGGATTTTTACTTTAGAGCAGGCGTTGAAAAGCTTATTGTCAAATACTGGTTTAATCTATCGTTATACTTCAGAAAATGTAGTTTTGATCAAAGAAGATGACGAAGATGAGGTCGGTAAAGAAGGCTCTGCTAAAGAAGATAATATTGAAGAAATAGTTGTTACTGGTAGCCGACTGATTTCGGATCCAGGGAAAATGACTAAGCAGATGACAATTTTAACTCGAGAGGAAATTGAGCGTTCGGGCGTTACAAGGCTTGATGAACTCCTGAAGAGATTGCCCCAGAATGTTAATGCGCCTAATAATGTCGGCGGGGGTTTTGTCGATGATCGTTATGGGCTTCGTGATTTTGGGCTAGGTCTTAATGTATTTGCGGGTAGTAGTGTCAACCTTCGCGGTCTGGGTTCTCAGTATAGTCTGATTTTGATTGATGGGAGGCGTCCGGCATCCGGGGGGCAATTTGGCGGCATTACAGATATTAGTAACATTCCGATTGATCGTGTCGATCGTGTCGAGATTTTGTTTGATGGGGCAGCTGCCATATATGGTGCAGACGCGATTGGCGGGGTAGTTAACATTGTTACCAACCGTGCCTACGAAGGTACGAATGTCAATTTGACATACAGTGATACTACAGATGGAGGTAGCAAACGCTACAATTTCAGTGTTGGCCATACTTTTTCTTGGGAGTCCGGATCATTAACGGGTAATTTTAGTTATCAAACTCAGGAAGATATAGATGGCTCTGCCCGCGATTTGGCATTGGTTGCATCTCAAGGATTTTCGCTTCCGGTATCGAGTCCAGGTACTGTTGGAGGAAACCCTATTTTTGGTACAAATCAACGTAATGCTGCTATGTGGGTGAAAGATGTTGATGGCGATGGACGCTACGATACTCAATCACTAGATGAGAGGATTACTGGCGGTGTTGTCGCTGAAGGTGAATTTGTATTCGGTACTCGTAGAATACCTACAACAGTAGAGCTTATTAGAGAAAACCCTACAATGAGTTCCAGAATAATTCTTGATGATCCAACCATATTCCCAGATCTTCAAGCGAATTTGCCTCAAGATAATGGTTATATTCCAGTAAGGGTTCTACAGTTGCCTGAGTCGGATGGCACACCATTTGGCCTTTACGATATTGATTTGACTAATTACGATGGAAGTGTCTTAGGTCAGGAAGGTGTTTATGCAGATTCTGCCTATGTGCCGCGTAAGGGGCAGTCATTAGCGCCAGAAGATAAGACATATTCAATTGGTATTGATCTGGATCAGGATTTAACCGAGAGTCTTACATTGGCCTTGTCAATGGATTACTCTACTACTGAAAAACGCAATAATACTCGTGGTAACGGTGATGAGTTTTCAATTGCTGGTCGCGCTACAACACATCCATTTATGACCCGTGTAAGTTATGCGTGGGCGAATGAGTTTCCGCAGCAATACCAGGAATTGTTGATTGATACATATTCACTATCTGGTGAGTTGGATTGGCAAGTGAATGGTGATTGGGAGGTGGTTTTAGGCTGGGGGTTAGGAAAAACTGACCAAATATCTGACAGCTATAATAAACTTTATAGGGATACATTCCTTGCACCTGCTGGAACGATAGCTCTACTTGACTATCTGCATGGATATTATTTTGAAAACTTTTCTACTCGTGTACCAATTGAAGGTGTTCTAATTCATGATCCTTTCCTAGGCTTTAATTCATCGGAGGAGTTAATAGCCGCGGCTGTTAACCCAAGAACACATACCGTAAACAAGTCGTTCAGTCGTGATATGGATTTCAACATTCGCGGTGTGTTGGGGCAGCTTCCAGGTGGTGATGTGCGTACCAATATTGCCATTTCACATCGGCGTAATCGCAATGAAGTATCCAGTAACGATGCCACATACCTCCTTGCTGCTACAGATGTACTGGGTAATACGGGGGATGCTGATATTCCATACCTGAGGGAATATGAGGCAAGCTACGGTGAAACAGTGAATTCCGTTGGCTTTGAGGTTGTTGCGCCTCTTGTGGGTGTTGAAAATTCCAAACCGTTTATTCAGGACTTCCTGATAAGTGCTTCTGCTCGAATAGAAGATTACGGAAATACCGATCAGCGTGGTGAGAACTGGTCTTTGGGTTTTAACTGGCATATAAATAATCAGTTCGCGGTTCGATTCAATCGGGATTATGGTTTGAAAGTCGCTAATGCTGTTCGAACGGCTACACCAATGCAGGGGAGAGATTACTGTTGTTTTCGTCTTTATACCGACGAGACTCAGGATCAATTTTATGGGTTTCAGGAAGTGCTCCACTTGACAGGGGGAAATAATCAACTTGATCCTGAAATTTATGATACCAATAAGCTTGGATTTATATTCACTCCGGATTCTTTGGAAGGTCTGAGAGTAGAGCTAAGTTTTATTGAAACAGGTGCCCAAGATCGAATAGGTGCCCCTGGGGTGGCTAATTATTCGACGCCAGATGCGCTTGAACAGCTGGTCGATAATCCCACTACTGCCTTATATTACGCAACCCCTGAAATCGTGGAAGAATTTCAGGCCAGAGCGTTAGCTGGTGAGTATATTGGAGATACAATAGATGTAGGCACTCTTATCAAGGATGCTCGCTTATTTAATGTCGGATCAATGAGGCAAAAGCATGCTGATTTACAGTTGACTTATAATCTCAGTACTAATTGGGGTGATTGGTTTGTTGGTTGGCGTTATCAGTATTTGCACAAGCAGGAATATCTGCAGTCGGACTTTTGTAAAAGAGGAGATTGTTTCAGTGGGGTAGGTGCGGAAAGGGGTCCAAAACCGGACAACTTTAATAGTTGGGTTGATATTGTAGAGGTTATGGATGACGATGACTTTATCGGTACTAGTCAGATTTTTCAGCCAGTGCCAAAACACAGTACTGCATTGGATTTGAATTGGGAATATCGAGGGCTTGGTATTGGTTTGAGAACCGATTATCGCTCGGATACTACCCGTATTCGCAGGGACTCTGGATGGGCAATCATTGATGGGCAATATACACCTTTGGAAAATGTCAGTGAAGTCACTACCTCGCCGACTCGCTCAATAGACATGACGTTCAGCTATGATTTTTCCGGTAGTCTGTTTGAGGTACCGAGTTGGATGGAAGGTACTCGAGTGTCTCTGACCGTTGATGATGTGTGGCGTAAAGAGCAAGAAGTGACACAAAAGTTTATTGATAAGCAATTTGAACCTGCGGTAAATCAGCAGTTTCTTAGGATCAATGGATATGCGATTGAGCCACGTGGTCGAGCATTTTCTCTGAATATTAATACTACCTTCTGATTTCAAAAAAATACAATAATGGTAACAGCCCCTCATGTCTTATTGAGGGGCTTTTTTTGTTCTATTGAAAGGATAAAATCATCAAAGAGTGGTCAGAGTCTACTCATTTGTGCAATAACCTTTATTTATACTATCGCATCGTTGACGATAACCAATATAGATAATAGGCGCTAAATCAAAAATTTCAGCGCACCTCGCACAGCAGCCACCTGAGCCTGAATGCAGTTCTCATCATCCACGTTCGGGCTGTCAGGGTAAACCTCGGTGGTGGTCCTGAACCTGGCGTTCGTCATGCCAAAACACAGGCCCAGTTTTTTTGCCGAATAATTAATCACGCCCCATTGCTCCTGGGGTGCACCAATGTATTGGCCGTTGTCATCCGGTGGTGCGATATGAGTAACCTTTTCCACTGACTCAATAACAGCTTTTTGAAATTCAGGTTGCGGATCTTCAGTGTCGCCCACCAGGTAGAAACCGTCGGGGATATTCCAGTTTTTCTGTTTAATGCCATCCCGTGCCGCCAGGGCAGGCCTAAATTCGCTATTGTCAGTATCGGTGGTCTCATGCAGATCGATATGCAGAGCGAAATTGGCGGAAAGCTTGCTGATACCGGCCATTAAAAAAGCAGCCTCTTCAGCAGGGCTATTCGAATAAAAAGAGCGATTAGGGTCAAGTGCTTTGGGATTCCAACGGTTAATCGTCTCATATCCCCATGGGCTGACGCAGGGTGCTACAACCACATTAAAGTGCTGTTCATAATCCCGTGCGACGGTCTCCAAAAATCGAATTGCGCCCTGAACGCCACTGGTTTCATAACCATGCACCCCACCGGTAACCAATATAGTGGGCTTGCTGTTATTCCAGTTTCGGGTTTTTACGATATGTAGTGGATAGCGGGCGGGATCACAGGATAACGCGCCATATTGTTCAACAACAAAGTGTTGACTCAGCGGTTCCAGTTTGCTTAACACTTCATCTTGATAAGAGCGTTTGACGGATTGGTTGGCGAGCCATTGTGCTTTTTCATTATCACCCCAGGGAGTGCCGGGTGTGCCAACAGAATATGTGCTGGAATTGGTAGTCATAAAGGTCTCTTGATTTATTTCAGAGGGCGGTAGATTGTTTGGAATATCTTCTGAGTATTCAAACGTCAAATATGCTATCTCTTTAACGCCTCAATAGTAGTCGCAAACAGTCGTAACTGATCGCCCAGTGTATTTTCTATCATGGTTTTCAGAGCCTGATAAACAGCTTCAGGCGAACCGTTGCGATTGACTATTTCGTCATATAACGGATTACCAAAAACAAGCCCTTTGGCTAATAGATCTGCAGATAAAATTCTAACAGTCTTAGGAGTAGGGTGGAATTGAACATCATCAAAGCCACAGCAGAGTAGCGACTGTTGAATGGCTTCCATATCGTGATAACTGAAAGGTACTTTATAAAACTGTGGTGGATCTTCGGGGAAAAAATCACTGACGGCGTTGTGTGCCAATTCGGCAAAAGCATTTCTTTCCCAGGAACCCCAAGTGTTGAATATGTATCGTCCACCCGATTTTAAAACTCTATGAGCTTCAATATACGAAGCCTCCTTGTCCGGAAAGAACATTACGCCAAATTGACAGGTAATCAAGTCGAAACTGTCGTCCTGGTAAGGTAATAAGGTTGCATCTACCTCTTCAAATCTGACCTGTTCATCGGGAGAGAACTTGGCTTGGGCCACATTCAGCATTGGAGGGTTTAAATCGGTTGCGACTATTGTGGAGTGCTCAGTTAGAGCGTCACGTAGTTTTCTGGTAACAACACCGGTACCGGCTGCCAGCTCCAGAACCGCTCTTGGGTTGTGGCTGACAATCAGGCTGACAAGATCATTGGCAAAGTCGTCAAAAATGTGGGGCACCAGCCCCTTGTCGTAGTTCTCTGGAATAGAGCCGATAAATTGGGAAGCTTGGTTGTTCATGACGGGGCTCGCAGATTGTGAGTAAAGATAGTGTAGTTGCTTCGTCGATTTATTGTGCAATGGAGATGAAATTCTGAGGTCGAAGAGCAATGACAGACTGTCGACAGGGATGATTCACAGTCTGACGATACGAGTTTTTCCCTATTCATTCCCACTACCAGTAACTTCTCTCTATCACGCCACATCAATTACTACCAAACAGCCGCTGATTGACGGACCGCTTTGCGATAAAAAACACTTTCTATATTGCCTGAGCTTATAAACATCATCTTGCAAGTCATCTTTCATTGGCTTGACCGTCCGTTCTATGGGCACATCCCGGGCTTGCTGCGTTAGGTTTTTCCTGAGTTTTACATTCTAGCAGGTAGGGTAAAGGTGGAGTTGCGTGTACTTACCTATATGAGGCCCTATATTTAAAGCGGATCACTTAAATTGACGCTAGAAAAGAGAACAAATGTGGTTGAATTCCGAGGCAATCCTCGTGAAACGCAGCAACAGGCGCTGAACAGGCTCTACGAAGAGCACCATGTGGCGCTTCGCAAGTTTCTGCGAGCCCGGCTGGGCATCAGTCAGGAGCTGGATGATATTGTTCAGGAGGTGTTTGCCCGGTTGGCCAAGATCGAGAATCTTGCCGAGCTTTTGCCTATAGGAGAAGAAGGTAGCTTGTCGTACCTGTTTCGGGCGGCCAATAACCTGGCCATCAATATAGAACGCCACAAAACCGTCCGTAATCGCTATCTGGACGGAGAAAAATTGCGTATGCAATCTGAGGAGGTGCACTTTGATCATACGCCGGAGCGAATCAATCTGGTTCGAGAGGAGTTAAGCCAGATACGCAATGTAATCGCTGGTATGAACATCAATACCCGGCAGGCTTTTATTCTCAATCGGTTCAAACAGAGAACATACAAAGAAATCGCCAAAGATATGGGAGTTTCGGTAAAGCAGGTAGAAAAGTACATACAGAAAGCGTTGGTAATTATTCGCAGGGCAGTGAGTGAGACGCAGAAGGTAGAAAGATAATGGACATTTCAAAGTGGAAAAATATTGAACAACTGGCGTCAGCTGATGTGGCACGGATGTTTTCCGGAGAGCTGGACGACAACAAGGTTGAGCGTATTCTCAAGGATCGATCACGGTCTGTGGAGTATGAAGCTCTTTTTTTGGAAATACTCTATGCAGACGACGCAATTGATGAATTGGCAGATGACCCATTCTTACTCTCATTGGTAGAAAAGGATAATAAAAAGAGTGAGTTATCGGTCGGTGCTGGAAGCGGCCAGCCAGGGTCTGCGCATTGGGGAGCGTGGCCCTGGCTTTTGGCTGCTGCTTGTCTGGTTATCGTGGTTTCATTTGTGCTGTATCCATTGGGAACATCAATTGATGACGGGAGCATATCCCGGTATGTAACCAGAACAGGTGAGCAAAAAGTAGTTACATTGCCTGATGGCTCTGTAGTCACAATGAATACCGGTACACAGTTACTGGTCGATATGGAAGAGGGGAATGAAAGGCTTGTGATCCTCGGACGAGGAGAGGCTTATTTTGATGTTGCTGCCGACCCTGATCGGCCATTCAGCGTGAAATTGGATGGCCGCGTGGTAACTGTATTGGGAACCGAATTCAATCTTTCAAAACAGGCAGATGGTTTTACATTGGCTGTTGTAGAGGGGGTTGTAACCGTTCACAGAGAGAATGAACCTGCTTCCGCATCGGCGTTAGATGCAATTGCCGAAATTGGCCAAGAGGTGCTTGTTAAAGAATCGGCTCAGCGGCGTTTTAAGGCGGGTATGGCGGCCAGATTCAGTGTGGAGCATCAATCCCTGACAGCGTTCAGGCCTGTTGATATGGCTCGCCTGATTGATTGGAAGTCTGGTGTTTTGCGGTTTGAGAATGTTCCCTTTAATGAAGTGATTATGGAGCTCAATCGCTACTCCGCCAAGAAGATCCTGATACAGGATTCTTCATTGATGGATTTAAATGTTTTTGCGTCCATAAATATTGATGATATCAGTGGTGGATTGTCTGCTCTTGAACAAGCCCTGCCTATTAAGGTTGTTCATCAGTTTGATCGTATTCATATAGTTTCCCCTAAAAATTCCAAATAAGAACATATACAAAAATAGATGGATGGACGGGGTTGCTCCGGCCATTTTTGATAGTTATTGGCATGGCTGATATGGGAGAAGGCGGTATTTATAAATAAATTATTTTTTCAGGTAGGGTGGATGGCTGGTTAGTTGTATTTACAGATAAGCCTTTCGGAAGAATGCAAGAAGGGTGAAGTGAATCAACTATACTAGAACAAGGGTGGTAGTAAATGAAAAGTCAACGAAGAGGGTTCAAAAAAAATCGCTTGATGATTGGTATTGCATCGGCGATAGCGCTGACACTGTCGGCAGATTTGCTCGCAGAACCTGAAAAAATCATGTTGGACCTCAAAGGCCAGAACGCTGGCAAGGCGATTCTGGATTTAGCCGCACAAACACATACTCATATTGTTCTTCCAGATGGAGTTGGTGTTGATTTAGAACTTCCTGCTCTGAAAGGTGAATTTACTTTAGCCTCAGCCCTGGATGCCCTGTTGGCAGGAAGTGGCTTGGTGTATGAATTTCTGTCTTCTGATTCAGTGATCATAAAAGAAGATGAGGTTGATAATAAAAAATCAGATAAGCAGTCCCAAGAAGTAGAAGAGATAGTTGTAACCGGTAGTCGCATTGCACAAGCTTCCAGTCAACTGGCATCTAACCTTATCACTCTGGATATCGATGAACTTCGTGCAACCGGTGAGGTGACTCTGGAGCGCGCACTTCGTCAGCTGCCACAAAATATGTTTGGCGCCAGTGAAGTTGGAGGAGCGGTTCGCGGTTCGTTCAACAGCGCACAGAACCTGACCGGCGGCTCCAGTATTAACTTGCGTGGCTTGGGCAGTGAGTCCACATTGGTGTTGATCGATGGTCGGCGTATCGGAAAATCCGGCATTTTTGGCGGTATATCGGATATCTCAGGTATTCCCCTCAGTTCAGTCGATCGAGTGGAAATCATGCTGGATGGCGCCTCTTCAGTTTATGGGTCAGATGCCGTTGGTGGTGTGGTCAATATTATTCTCAAAAAAGATTACGAAGGATTAGAGCTGGGCTATGACTTCGGTAAGCCTCAGGATGGCGGGTTTGAAGAACATATTCTCACCTTGTCCGGCGGCTTCTCTTGGGATAGCGGCAGGGCGCGCGTCAACTTTGAGCACTTCAGCAGTAGTAACCTAGATTTTGCGGAGCGGCCAGAAAGGGTTGCTTGGAGTCAATTTTTGGCGCCAGCAAAAATCGCACGTTCGTTAGGTACTTTCAATAGTCAACCACTTTTTTACCAGTATAGCGGGCAGAATTATCTTCCATCTGAACTTGCAGCACTGGGCTTGACGCCAACATCTCAGGGTGTAGTTGCGGTCACGCAAACAGTACTACCTATTGGGCAGGATGGCAGCAACCTGACAGCAGCTGACTTTACAGCGCTGGATGCGCCGATTAACTATAATGCGGATTCGGGCAACAGTTTATTACCAGCGAAAGATCGTAATACATTACGGCTCGGTTTTGATCAGGAGCTTTCTCTATGGAATAGTGATATCACCTTGACCGGCGATATTTACTATTCAGCGCAAGATACATATGCAGCCACGGGCGGATTCGAATTACCTATGAGCCTGCTCGCATCCCATCCGGTCAACCCTTTTGAAACAGATATCGGTATCTACTGGTCTATTCCGAGCCTGCCGGATAGACACTATCAGACTGAAAGTCGCGTTTTTCGCTGGAACCTGGGATTGGATGGTTCTTTCGCTGATGATTGGAATTGGAATTTATCTATCGGTCAGTCGAGGGACAAAATTGATTCTCTGTATTTTAATGAGCCCATCCAGCTATTCGATTATTTTGGTACAGGAGCTGCTAATGTTCTTAGCCTGATCGAAGAAGGTGAGCTTAATTTGCTGGGTGGCGATATCGACGCTGTCAACACACCAGAACAACTGGCAGCGTTAGTGGGGCCCCCGCGGCCAGTACAGTCTACCAATAAGGAAAGTACAGCGGAGGTAAGCCTGAATGGTCCGCTCTTCAGATTACCCGGGGGGGATGTTCACTTGGCTGTTGGAGCCCAGTGGCGCGAAGAGACTCTCATTAGCGCGGCGGATGTCATCGTATCACAGACTGGGTTGGGGCAAGGCTCTTCAAGCCTTCCACAGTGGGCTTATACAGCAACAGAAGTGAGTCGTTCGCAACATTCGGCATTTGCAGAAATTCTAGTTCCTATAGTTGGGGAAAATAATGCTGTTCCCATGATTGAGAAACTGACGGTAACAGGATCAGGTCGCTATGATTCTTATGACCAATATGGCAGTGATTCCACCTGGTCATTGGGAATGATTTGGAGCCCCGATTCCCAGATTAGATTTAAGGTCAATCACGCCACCTCCTATGTGGTGCCCACTCCCAAGGAGGCACTGATTCCACCTAATGTTTTTTCAAGTCTACCGCTTTTTACCTTTACCATTCCGGTAGTTGACGTGAATGGTTTTCCGACTGGCCAGTTTGAGGCTGCATCCACCTTAATTAGCGGAGGTAATCCAGATCTACGACCAGAGACTGCCTCGTCACTTTCAGCGGGTATTGAGATAGAGCCGGATTTTATCCCGGGGTTGTCTTTGAGTGCCATCTGGCATCAAACCGAGTATGAAAACAGGATTTCTGGTTTTGACGGTAGAATAGGTGTCTTAGGTCCTAATTACGAAGAGCGTTATCCGGATAATATTAGCCGTGATGAATTTGGTTATCTGGTGTTGGATTATCGCGCAGTAAACCTGGCGTCTCTAGATGTCAGCGGTATTGATTACAAACTCCGTTATAAATTCGATACAAGTATTGGTGAGTTCCTTTTAAATGCGAATGTTGCCTATACCGATAAATGGGATAAAGTCTCCAGCCCGGGAGCAGAGGTTGAGAGCGTAGTTAAGGACGCTGGCTTTGGAACCCTTTATGTTATTCCGGAGTTGCGCTATTCGGCCAATCTGGGTTGGTATAACAGGGGGCTGTCGATCAATATTGATGCAAGTAAGGCCAGTGATACGACGAGTCGAAATCCGAGCGTCTTTTTAACCCAAACGGAAATCAGAACAAGTAAAACGCCTTTAAACCTTGATCTGGTTGCCTCCTATAACATGGAAGAAGGTGATCTGTTTCAGGTGGCAGACTGGCTGAAAGACAGTACCGTTTCATTCCGTGTTCTTAATCTTCTGGATGATCATCCGGAACACAAGGTTACCATACTTGAAACTGGTGAACCGGATCTTATTCCAGAATTCAATGCCAATTTGGCCGATCCCCGTGGCCGCATGTTTTATGTAAGTTTCACAAAACGCTTTTAACCATATGCCCGCACTTCTTTCTCAAAGAAGTGCGGGCTAACACATCCCTGATGGATTCTCCAGAACCATGAATATGGTGGGTATTTTATTGTTTTTATTTCTTACAAGAGGGAATGAAATGAGTAAAAAGTCATTTTTCAGAAAACGAACACTGGTATTTATTCTGGGTATCGCTGCATTGGCAGTGATTCTTTCCATGAAAAAACCTGATGCCGATATAAGTTCGTCAAATATCAACACGTCAAATATCAGCGTGGGACCCAATGTTCAGGTTAGTGCCGCACTGCCGAATATCGCACATGCAGAAGTAATTATGTGTGCTCATCCCACAAATCCAAATCACCTTTTAGGTGTTTCGATGATGGAGAGTCGAAAGGGTGATGTGACAGAGCCTTTCCAGCTGGTGGCATATGCATCCCATGATGGTGGAAAAAGCTGGGAGTTTTCTATCGATTCACGAGCAAACGATGTGAAAGCGGCTGATCCGTCATGTGCCTACGGACGTGATGGATCAATCTATATTAGCGGGATGGTTTTTACCGCAGAGAGTCGCTCAGATGGAGATGATGAAGGTGCTTCCGAACTCCATATTTATCATTCAAAAGACTTTGGCCGTACCTGGCTTCCGCCGGTAATTGCACCCGGCTCATACGGTATTGATCGTATGTATACAGCCGTTGACAACACCAAAGGCGAGTACGATGGACGTGTCTATATTAATGGACATTTGACGAAGGAGGTAGATGAACAGGGAAATCACGGGGATATGCTTCCCATATTGTTTCACTCCGAGGATCATGGAAAATCGTTTCAGTCTGTGCGAAAAAGCGTAGGCAGTGCACTGTCGGGGACGCTGACTGAAATGGTAGTCATGTCGGATGGTACCGTCGGCTGGTTATACAACTTGACAAATAAAGACAGAAAAAGTGTCACTAAATTTATGTCTTCTGATGATGGTGGAGAGTCTATCAATCATGTGGTCAAACTGGATACTTCCGGGGAAGTGAAATTAGCACTGGATCCTGGTAGTAACTATTTTAAAGACCGCCTATATCTTGTTTGGTCGAGGCCTGTTATTTCGCTAGAGGGGGTGCCATCAACCAGTCATTTGGTGATCTCTCACTCAGATGACAAAGGTAAAACATGGTCAGTGCCACGCATTGTTCCGGGTGGTGATCGGGCATATATGCCGAATGTGGTGGTAAATCCTCAGGGTGTAGTGGGCATCATGTGGTACGAGGGAGGCGAAGGTGATCAGCAGCTGACGGCGCGTGTAAGATTTACCGCTTCCCTGGATGGTGGCGACACATTTCAACCTGCTGTTTGGGTAGACCATGTGCCGGGCGGTCGAAAAATTCAAAGTCTATCGGGATCACCCGTAGGATATGGGGCGGGGAAATCACACAACATCAACCCCGCAGATTCACAATTAAATCTATCGGTTGTTTCCAGCTGGTTGGGTCATACCTCTGGTTTGGCTGCTGATGCGGATGGTAACTTTCACCCGCTATGGATAGATACTCGAACGGGTATCCCCCAAGTATGGACTGCCCGAGTTACAGTGCCGATAGAGGCTGCACCGTACGGTTCACCGTCACTGGCAAATTTCAAGGACGTTACGCCACTTGTAGAGGTTCAGATGGAGGACGTGGTATTTGATTTTGGGAGTAAGCGAATTACGGCAAATGCCACCCTCAATAATATTTCCGATACAACCATCAACGGATCGATTGTTGTTCGCGCATTATCGTGGAACTCCGCCATCGGTGAGATGGAAGTGATTGATGCGGACAATAAGGTAAAAGGCCACGATGCGTATTGGGATTTTACGAAGCTGATTCCTGAAGGCGGATTAATAGCAGGTGCTAGCACGAAAAATAAAACAATAACTCTTCAGTTTTCGGAACTTCAGATAAATCGATATATGCCATTCCTAACATTTTTCTCTTTCCAAGTCATTGGTGATTCAGTTTTCAGTGCAAGTAAACCGTAAGTTGAATAGCTTAAATAATTGAAAATATTTTAAAGCTTATATTTGAGTCAGACATCGTATTTGGTTTGCCGTGTATGGATGTTTTCAGGGATTTATCGATAGGGATATTGAGTGGAGTAAAGCGCTGGATCAATAAATGGATTTTGCGATTCGGTTTAACGTTAGAAAATATAGTTAAGGAAACTACTATGCAGTTAGAAAAAAAACAGCCAGGAATGAGAGAGTTATCATCTTCTGAAGTGGCCGTTGTATCTGGTGGGGATATGTGGAATCCGGATACCCATTGGGATGATATTGATCTCGATGGTGATAATGACGCCTGGTTTGTCTATTGGAATATGGGTAGTGATCAAGGATGGCAGGTTTTTGCGCAGCATGAAGTAACTGGCGCATCCTTTTACAAGAGCTACAGTGCAAATGACTACGGCAATAATATGCAATTAACCAGTTATTACGCACATTCAGAAGTTTATCAGTGGTATATGTCACAGTAAGTTGTTAGTGCTGGGAGGGAGGCATTAACTGCCTCCCTTTTTTGAGTTTTGATCGTTGAATGGATTGAGCTGTGAGAAAGGAAGAGAAAACTCTGTTTCGGGACGAAGTTCTGGATGCTAAAAAAGAAGGTTTGCTGGGGCAGTGCCTCCTGATTCCACCGCTGAGATTCAAATATTTTACCGGTGCGATTGTAACGTTTGTAGTTGTTGTTTGTGTGTTTTTATGTTCGTTCGATTATCAGCGAAAAGAATCGGTGAAAGGGTATGTCTGTCCGGATAAGGGGGTTACGAAAATATTTTCGTTCACCCCTGGGGTATTTGAGAGGATTCATGTTCGGAATGGTGACAGGGTAGTTAAGGACGAACCGCTATTTTCCGTGTATTCGGATAATTATATTGGTGAAAGTGGTTTTGTTTTGGAGGGGCTGGGAGCGACCCTTCTACAGGAAAGGTTAAATCTTGAGAAAAAGGTGGCGAAATTAGAAGAATTTCGAAAGTCTGAAAAAAAACGTCTTGAAGACAAGATTGCTTCTTCCAGGGATGAGCTGGTGCACTTGGAAGATCAACGAAAACTTTATCTGGAAAGTCAGGATATGGCTGAGAAGACACAAAATGACTATAAGGTCCTTGTGGAAAAAAAGCTGATTTCTCAAGCTAGATATTTACGCTATCACGAAAGCTATCTCGAAAAGAAAAAACAGCTTTTGAAGATTGATCAGCAATTGCTGCAAGGGCGTTCTCAGTTGTCAGACTATCAGGCCGAATTGGCGCAAATTGACAATTCGGTAGATCAACGTACTGCCGATGTTCAGCATCAGTTGCACGAAATTGATCAACGAATACTAAGGAATCAAGCTGATAAAAGGCAGGTGATTAAAGCACCCAGAAGTGGTGTGGTAACAGGTATACAGGTTTCAGAGGGAGCTCCATCGGGGCTGAAGACCCCCCTCGCAGCAATCATTCCCGAAGGGTCGACTATGCAAGCGGTGATATATGTACCGAGCCGCGCCATTGGTTTTATCAAGCCTGGGCAGAGTGTCAAGCTTCGGTATGAGGCTTTCCCCTTTCAGAGATTTGGCCTTTACGGGGGGGAGATTTTGGATATCGCCAAGTCCCTTTACGCGCCAAATGAATTAACTCACGATCCGCTGGGAGTGCAGGAGCCTGTTTACAAGGTAGTGGTTCAGCTGGATCAGCAATTTGTGTTTGCCTATGGTGAAAAATACCCGCTGGAATCTGGGATTTTACTTGAGGCAGATATCGTACTGGACAAGCGCACGTTATGGGAGTGGTTACTTGATCCCCTGTACAGCCTGCAGGGAAGGGTGTGACATGGCGGCGGATATAAGCAAAATCCTGTTGTTCAGCAGTAATAAACTTCCCGTTGTTTTGCAGTCTGAGGCAGCAGAATGTGGTCATGCGTGTCTGGCCATGATTTGCAATTATTATGGACATAAAGTTGATTTAGGTACTTTGCGAGGCCGGTACGCCACCTCTTTGCAGGGCACGACCCTCGAATTGTTGGTGCAAATGGCAAGCAAGTTGCAATTCGCTTGCCGGGCTTTACGGCTGGAGCTTGAGCAAATTCCTGAATTGAAGATGCCTTGTGTTTTGCATTGGGATTTAAACCATTTTGTAGTATTAAAATCCGCAGACAAAAAGGGAATTACAATTCACGATCCTGCCATGGGGGTTCGCTATATACCCTTGTCCGAAGTGAGCAGACATTTTACAGGAGTGGCTCTGGAGCTGACGCCAACGTCAGATTTTGAAGAAAAAGAAGATAGCAGGAAGCTTAAGTTAAGCGGTTTTTTTCGTAAAACAGTTGGCTTGAAACGTGCGCTACTTCAGATATTGCTTGTCTCTCTGTTATTGCAGTTGTTCACCATTGCTGCGCCATATTATTCACAATTGGTGATAGATGATGTGGTTGTCGGCCGTGACCTAGAATTATTGAAGGTGCTAACAATTGGTTTTTCGATGCTAATGATTATGCGCATTACCACAAGCACGCTTCGAGAATACGTCGTAATGCACTTGGGGAATATGCTGAGTTTTCAGCTCGGTGTATCTATGTTCAGGCATTTATTGCGATTGCCAGGGGATTATTTCGGTAAGCGACATATAGGGGATATCGTATCCCGGTTTGGTTCACTGTCTACAATACAAAAATTATTAACCACCGGATTAATTGCCGCATTAGTGGACGGCATTATGATGCTGTTGACACTAATCATGATGTTTGTGTACAGCCCGTTGCTAACCTTTGTGGTTCTGGCTGCGGTTGTGTTCTATGCGTTGGTGCGAATTGCTATGTACCGACCCATGAGGTCTTTGTCTGAAGAATCGATTGTGGCGGCGGCAAAACAGAATTCCAATTTTATGGAATCGGTTCGAGCGGTGCAGGGTATTAAAATATTCGGACGGGAAAATGACCGATTGAGCCTTTGGCAGAACTACTTTGCCGATACCATCAATGTCGGAATAAGACTGAAAAAACTCAATATTCATTTTGGTGTAATTAATGCCACTCTTGCAGGCGTTGAAACCCTCGCGGTGTTATACCTTGGCTCAATGCAGATTTTTGACAATGCTATGTCAATCGGCATGTTAATGGCCTTTGTTGCTTACAAAGATAATTTTATTGGCAAGGCATTTGGGCTTATTGAAAAAGGTATTGAGTTCAAAATGCTGGAATTACACCTTAGTCGCTTGTCAGATATCGCTCTTACTGAAGAAGAACCGAATCTGGATGATCAGCCGCTATCGACCTGTGTGATTGATGGAGCAATAGAAAGCCGAAATTTATCGTATCGCTATGGTGAGGGTCTGCCACACATAATTAAAGATCTGAATATTACCATTCATGCTGGAGAGTCAGTTGCGATAGTGGGGCCTTCCGGCTGTGGAAAAACAACATTCCTGAAGTTATTGCTCGGATTGTTAACGCCCACGGAAGGTGAGATTTTGGTGGATGAAAAAAATATTTCTTCGGTGGGTCTGGCTAATTATCGACGCAATATCGCCGCAGTAACCCAGGATGATCAACTGTTATCTGGTTCGATTGCGGACAATATTTCTTTTTTTGATCCAAATCCAGACAGAGACAGAATTTTCGAATGTGCCAGGTTGGCAGCGATTGATCGGAGCGTTGAACAAATGCCCATGCAGTACAACACCCTAATTGGCGATATGGGCAGTAGTCTTTCTGGCGGCCAAAAGCAGCGCGTACTACTGGCGCGTGCCCTCTATAGGCAGCCAAAGATTTTGATTTTGGATGAAGCTACCAGTCACTTGGATTCAATGACGGAGTCAGTGGTGAACTCTGCAATAAAGGCACTGAATATAACCCGGATTATCGTTGCCCATCGGCACGAAACTGTTCGATCAGCAGATCGTGTATTGGAGTTGCGTGGCGCCAAGCTTATCGAGCTAACGCCTCCATCGAAAGTGGCTTCCTGATTTGTTTTTTATGTGTTTTTTTGTGCTACCTGAAGCTGAGAGGGGATTTTTGGTTGTTCTGGAAGGTGTAGGTGTGGGTTAACTCAAACTGTGAGTTTTACCGTAATTTTTCAAATAAGTAATTTTTATGATGTAACCTGAAATCGAATGCTTTTTTAATTTAAAAAAGTATTCGGAAACTTAATTGGAGGAGTTTTAATCATGTTTCCAACAATAGATATTTCGAATACCTTTAAAAAAGGAGTTCGACGAATATATTTCCATAAATATTCTCAAGGAATCAATATGGTGTTTTCTGTTTCAAAATGGCTACTTCTGGGAGTCCTGACATTACTAAGCATACATGCGGAGGCGAAGGATACGGTTCGCCGGTTAACTGCCGCGGATGCAGTGTCCATGGCAACTCTGGCGCACCCTGATGCATCTACTGATGCCATTGTAAGGTCAATGTCTCGACCAACGTTTTCTGTTGATGGCGAGTATTTCGTGATAGTCGTCAGGAAGCCGAATGTTGAATCAGGGAAAAATGACTTTGATTTGCAGGTTTATAGTACGTCTGAAGTTTTGAGCTATGTTAATGCGGCGGAAAATGGTGATAAAAACACTTCTTCACTGAAGTCCGTAGAAGATGTGGCACACTCTTCGAAAGCTAAGGATGTGGGGGTAAGGCGTCCGAAGCCATTTTTCAGTGCTACATTCTCCTCCGGGTCAAATAGCGGAGCGGTCAACAACTTACGCTGGTTGGCTGACAATCGAACCCTGGCCTTTCTTGGTGAGGATGACCCTGAATTGGGGCCTCAGGTATACACCTTGGATATTCGAAGCAAGAAGCTGGAGCGAATGACTTCGCACCCCGAAAGGATAGTGGCTTTTGAGCTTCACTCAAATGGTACTCTGTTGTATACGGCGAGAAAACCTTTGAATAAGGCCTCACATTCCAGTGAATCAGATGATAAAAAAATTAAATCGGCGCCAGACAAGCGCAAGAGTACACCTGCTGATCGTGTAGATGCTGAAAATTTGAATGCTCAATATTTCATTGTGGATAAAAAAGGCGTTTCTATAACCAGTGCGAGAGATCTTAACGAGTTGCATAAACCCAAGCGGCCGATTCCATACAGGCATCATTACTACGTTCAGCGACCGGGCAAACCGGCTAAAGCCTTGCCACTTGAATTCAGTGTGGCGGAGCGCCTCTGGTATGACGATGTGTATTTTTCCCCAAGTGGAAACAAAATTATTGCCACACGTGAACTGCTTCGTAACGAATTACAGGAAAGCTGGCCAGAGGAATACCCCAATTTCGGCGATTATTGGAATGTAACTTACAGTTCAAGGAAAGGTAGTGACGAGCTTACATCCATTTTTCAATATGTGGTGGTAGATCTGGATAGTGGTGAAGAGCGTCCGCTCTTTGGTTCTCCGGTACCTTCGGGATATTTGTTGGGTGGATATAAGTTTGGTGTTCACTGGTTGGATGACCAGACAGTGATTGTCGCTAATACTTTTTTGCCCCTTGATGTAAAGGATCCACAGGTTTTGGAGAATCGACGTCAAGTGCCTGCGACTGTTGAGTACCACCTTGATAGTAAAAAAATCACGACGGTTATGGAGCATCGGTTAGACGGTGATCTATCCAAAGGGTTTAGTTATCTCGGAGTCTCTTCTGAGGGCATTGTAAGCATTGAATCCGGACGGAAGGTAAACCACTACCAGAAAATAGAGGGGCAGTGGAAAGCTTTTTCTAATGAGGTTATGCCGGAGCAGCGTTTGATGGTGGAAGTGGCAGAAGATTTGAATGTCCCGCCCAACTTGCTGGCTCGCGATGCAGTAACTGGAAATGAAAGGATTGTCACCGATTTAAACCCCCAATTTCGTGAGCTGAGTTTTGGTGAAACTGAAGTTTACCGTTGGAAAGATAAGAATGAAATCGAATGGGAAGCGGGTATTGTCTATCCGCCGAATTACAAGGCAGGCAAGCGCTACCCTCTGGTAATCCAGACCCATGGTTTTGATAAGCATCAATTTTTGATTGAAGGTCCGGGTATGATTGGCGGTTATGCGGCCCAGGCACTGGTTAATCGAGATTTGATAGTAGTTCAGGTTCCCGACAAGCCTGTCCCTCCATATTTTTCCCGTATGGTCCTCCAGTCGGGTATTGAGGCACTCATTGACCAGATGGACGAGGATGGGTTGATATTGCGCAATAAGGTAGGGCTGCAAGGCTTTAGCGCGACCGGTCACGAAGTGCAGCATATCGTCACGTTTTCGGATTATGATTTTGCTGCAGCAAACATTGTAGATGCGTTTAACATGACACTGTGGGGGTACAGTAGTTTTTATGGTCTGCAGTTGGGTGGTATGGCCTATATTGAGCCATTTTATAATGCGCAACCATGGGGTGAAGGTTTGGAGAGCTGGGTTTCCCAGGATCCATCTATGCACCTGGATCGAGTGAAAACACCGATCCGCATGCAGCAGCACAACACTGGCCAGGTCATGCATTGGTTTGATGTCTACGCCATGCTTCGTCGCCAGGAAAAGCCGGTTGAAATGGTTATGTTGATGGCTGCGCCACATAACCTGGTCAAACCCTGGGAACGGCTGGCTATGCAGGAGCAGAATGTGGATTGGTTCAGTTTTTGGCTGACCGGTTATGAGGATCCAAATCCGGCAAAGGCAGAGCAATACAAGCGTTGGCGGAAGTTTAAAGAGCAGCAAAAATCCAGTGAAGTGGCCGCCACGGCAGCTCGTGAAAGAGACAAGCAGCTGGCGGAAGAAAAAGCGGCATTTGCTGCCTGGCGTGAGAAGCAGAAAACCTCAGGGAAAGCCCAGGCACAATCTTCCTCAGTGAAGTGACATAAAGGATAGTTGCATTGATAATGCAATGACCTTTTGTTGAAACTGAAAGCTTGGTTTTTCACCAATAAAAAACGGGGCCTATTATTGGCCCCGCTTTTTTAGATAATCGCTTTTGTGGTTAGCGATTAAGCATCTTCGCTGTAACTGTCCATAGTCGGGCAGCTGCAGATCAGGTTGCGGTCACCGTATACGTTGTCGATACGGTTAACGGTTGGCCAGTACTTGTGGCCTTTCAGCCAGCTTGCCGGACGAACCGCTACTTCGCGGCTGTATGGACGATCCCATTCAGCGGTCAGTACATCGTCCATGGTGTGAGGTGCTTTCACCAGCGGGTTGTTATCCAGCGGCCATTCGCCGTTTTGTACTTTGGTCATTTCGTTGCGGATGGTGATCATCGCTTCAATGAAACGGTCCAGCTCGGCTTTGGACTCGGATTCGGTTGGCTCGATCATCAAGGTGCCCGCTACAGGGAACGACATGGTCGGCGCGTGGAAACCGAAGTCCATCAGGCGCTTGGCGATATCTTCCTCGGAGATGCCGGTGGCTTCTTTCAGCGGACGGATATCGATAATGCACTCGTGGGCGATAAAGCCGTTTTTACCGGTGTACAGAACCGGGTAGTGATCGCTCAGTTTCTTGGCCAGGTAGTTGGCGTTGAGGATCGCCATTTCGGTGGCCCTGCGCATACCTTCACGGCCCATCATGCGAATGTACATCCAGCTGATCGGCAGGATGGACGCCGAGCCCCAAGGCGCGGCAGAAATAGTGCCGTTGGCCAGATCGGTACCGGGAACCGGTTGTACCGGGTGCGCGGCCAGGAATGGCTTGAGGTGCGCACCTACGCCAATCGGGCCCATGCCTGGGCCACCACCGCCGTGCGGGATACAGAAGGTTTTGTGCAGGTTGAGGTGCGATACATCGCCGCCAAATGCACCTGGGCCGGCCAGGCCAACCAGGGCGTTCATGTTGGCGCCGTCCACGTAAACCTGACCACCGTGCTTGTGCACCAGATCGCAGATCTCGGTAACGTTCTCTTCAAACACACCGTGGGTAGACGGGTAGGTGATCATGATCGCTGCCAGCTCGTTGCTGTGCTTCTCGCATTTGTCTTGCAGGTCAGCGATATCAACGTTGCCGTTTTCGTCGCACTTCACTACCACTACCTTGTAGTTCACCATCTGGGCAGAGGCCGGGTTGGTGCCGTGAGCAGAGCTTGGAATCAGGCAAACATTGCGCTGATCGTCGCCGCGGCTCTCGTGGTATTTCTTGATCGCTACAAGACCGGCGTACTCGCCTTGAGAGCCAGCATTAGGTTGCAGGGAGATGGCGTCGTAACCTGTGCAGATTTCCAGCATTTTTTGCAGGCTTTCGAACATTTCGGTGTAACCGGCAGCCTGTTCGATTGGAGCGAACGGGTGCATGTCACCAAATTCGGGCCAGGTTACCGGAATCATCTCGGCGGCAGCATTCAGCTTCATGGTGCAGGAGCCGAGTGGAATCATCGACAGGTTCAGGGCGATGTCCTTGGCTTCCAGGCGATGCATGTAGCGCATCATTTCGGTTTCGCTGTGGTAGCTGTTGAATACGTCGTGAGTCAGGAAGTTGCTGGTGCGAACCAATTCGGCAGGAATGCCGGATGCAGCATTGTCTGCAAGAGCGGGTTCTTCTGCGCCAAACACCACCAGCAGGTCCATTACCAGGCCTTCGGTGCTGGTTTCATCCAGGCTCATGGCGATGGCGTCAGTACCTACGCGGCGCAGGTTGATGCGCTGGCTTTCGGCGCGCTCAATGATTTTGTCCTGCTTGTCGCCCACTTCAACGGTGATGGTGTCAAACCAGGTTTTGTGACGCAGGGTGAAGCCCTGGCTTTGCAGGCCAGCGGCGAGAGTATTGGTCAGGCTGTGAATCTGGCCAGCGATGGCTTTCAGGCCTTCCGGGCCGTGATACGCAGCGTAGAACTGGGACATGATCGCCAGCAGTGCCTGGGCGGTACAAACGTTGGAGTTGGCCTTTTCGCGACGGATGTGCTGTTCGCGAGTTTGCATGGCCATACGCAGTGCCTGCTTGCCGTGGCTGTCGATGGAAACGCCGATAATGCGGCCCGGTGAAGAACGCTTGTACTCGTCGCGGAAGGCGAAGAAACCGGCGTGTGGACCACCAAAGCCCATAGGTACACCAAAGCGCTGGTTGGAACCAACAACGATGTCGGCACCCATTTCGCCAGCAGGCTTCATCAGAACCATGCTCATCAGGTCGCCGGCTACAGTGGCCAGGGCGTCTTTGGCATGAATGGTTTCGATAATCGGGGCGATGTCGATCACTTTACCGGTGCTGGTTGGGTACTGCAGCAGGGCACCGAAGAACTCCAGATCGGCCAGGTCAGTCTCAGGGTTGCCCAGAACGATGTCCCAGCCGAAGTGCTCGGCGCGGGTTTTTACTACGGCGATGGTCTGCGGGTGGCAGTCTGCATCGATAAAGAAGGTGTTGCTCTTGTTTTTGCGCAGGTGACGCTTGGTCATGGCCATTGCTTCAGCAGCGGCAGTACCTTCGTCCAACAGGGAGGCGTTGGCGATCTCCATGCCGGTCAGGTCCATCACCATCTGCTGGTAGTTGAGCAGGGCTTCCAGACGACCTTGGGAGATTTCTGGTTGGTATGGGGTGTAAGCGGTGTACCAACCCGGATTTTCCAGAACGTTGCGCAGCACCACTGGTGGAACGATGGTGTCGTAGTAGCCGGTACCGATCAGGCTGGTAAATACCTGGTTCTTGCTGGCAATTTCCTTGATCTCGGCCAGTGCTTCCTGCTCGGTCAGTCCGGTATCCAGTTCCAGGGCATCCTTTTTCAGGATGTTCGCAGGAACGGTCTGGGCAATCAGTTGATCCAGAGAGGATACGCCCAGGGCGGCCAGCATGGCTTCGGTTTGAGCAGCGTCCGGGCCAATATGGCGACGGCCAAAGTGATCGTGTTGCATGTGCAAGAGCCTCTAAAAGAAGTCCAGTCGTTGGACGGATAACAAAGGCGCGCATTTTATACCAAAATCGTCCTTTTTTGGGGGTAGCAGACTACTTTCATTGGATAGCGTGAACAGATACCAGATTTTTGCAGAAAAGCTGGTGCATGATAATCAAGCTTGCGCCTTTCGAACGGTGCTATCAGCAATAAAAACAATGACTTCTGGGCATTCATGAACAATAACTGCTCGGCAGTTGTTCTGGTAATGCGTCCGGAACGAGACCGGATAAGTTGAGGATCAACACGTATGATGACCCATTCCTTTCAAAGGCGCACCGACCTGAAGCGAGTGGCGATAGACGAGCTGAAGCTCGGGATGTACGTTGCTGAACTTGATCGTCCCTGGTTGGGTACCCCCTTTATTGTTCAAGGCTTTGCACTTACTGAAATGCGTGAAATCATGCAGCTGGCCGAATGCTGCAACTACGTGTGGATAGACCCTGCTCGAAGTGTTCATGTTCGTGGTGGCTATGCGGCAGTGGTCGATCGCGATCATGATTCGCCTGATGGCCCCAAAAAATCGGCAAAAAGCAAAAAAGAGTCGCAGAAAAACGATTCGGGCCCAGACAAAAATATCCCCGATCTGGGCTTGCCGGTTTGTGAGGTTTCCGTTTATCTCGAGCATTCGGTTGCCAGACAAATTTACCTTGATGCCTCAGAGGGCGTGCGCACTATCTTTACCGGTGCTCGTGATTCCGGGGTGATTGATCTGCCCCAGGCCAAAAATATCATTCGTGAGATTGGCTCTAGTCTGGACCGCAACCACAATGCCATGTTGTGGATGACCCGGCTGCAGCCAGTAGCGGGCAAACGCGCAAAGCACGCAATCAATACCGCTATTTTGGCGATTGCATTAGCCAAGTATATGAAGCTGTCCAATGTGGAAATCGAGCTGATCGGTCTCTGCGGGCTGTTTCACGATATTGGTGAGTGCAGGCTTCCGCCTCATCTGTTGAAGTCCAACTACACAATGACTGAGGCGGAACAAGAGTTCTATCGTATGCATACCGAGGCGGGGCACGACTTGCTTCAGGAATGCGAAGAGATGAGCGATTTTGTAATGCGCACCGCCTTGCATCACCATGAAAGGCTTGATGGAAAAGGTTATCCGAAAGGATTAAAAGGTGCCGAGATCGACCGTTTTACCCGCATGATTTCCATCGTATCTACCTATGAGATATTGGCTGGTGGAAGTATGGGTGGCAAGGCTATCCCGCCAAAAGCGGTACTGCGGGAGATCTACCAATCCCGTGGCAAGCGCTTTGATGCGGCGCTGGCAGTCAACTTTGTCAATATGATTGGCCCTTACCCGCCGGGTACACTGGTGGAGTTGCTGAATGGTTCGGTTGCCGCAGTTGTCTCAGCACCAGAAAAGGCAGGTGAAATGCCTGTTGCCAATATCGTTCACGACCAAGAGGGCGATTTGTTTGAACCTCGTCGCGTTAAGCTCTCCCGCCCTGAATCTCTGGATGAGCAAGGTCTGGCGGTACAGAGAGTACTGCTAAGTGGAGTAAATACGGATCTGGGTATCGAGTCTTATTCCATATTGCCCATGATGGATCCCGCGTTTAGCGCCTGATATGCAACCCAAAGGGCTGCCAATTACAGGCAGCCACCACAGCTTCCACAGCGCCAGTCCTGGGCATTGACCGCTTCGTAAAACCAGCGAGCATGCTGCTCGTCAAAGGGAATACCTTCCTCAGAGAACAGATCGTACAGCCAGTTACCGTTATTCAGTAGCCAGACATCCAGTGGTTCACCTTCCAAAAACTCTTCATCATCAGGAAAAAGCCAGCTGAAAATTCCTCGAGTGTTCATATGATCTTCTGCCACTGCGTCCGGCAGACAGAGATGAATGCCGCGGTATGAAATCTCCCAGTGGCCGAGACATAACATATGCCCTTGAGCAGACCATTTGGCACGGAAGGGGTTGGAGGGCCTGTTCACACTAATTGAATGTTTACTGCTGAAGGCCATTTTTTTGGCCAGCAAGGCAGAAAGAGCGCTGTGTAGTTGCTCTACATAAGCGACTGATAACGCAGCTGGGCGAAAAAATGGCATCAGCCCTTCGGGTTGTGTCTAAAAAAGCGCCACTCTGTGTTATTCGTCGTTTATTTGGAATGACCAAACTACTCTCCTCATGCCTTGATTGGCACTTTTTTAGACACAACAGTAAGCATTCAATTAGTGTGAGCAGGCCCTAGTGGTTGGCATGGGGACGGTTTCCCCTTTCCGTTGGATAAAGCTGGTAGATGTCTTCTACATCTTCCCGGCAAGTGGCAGTGACGTTTAAATCCTTGATAAGTCCATCGTCAATTCGATAGATCCAGCCATGAATACCCAGTACCTGACCACGATCCCAGGCGTACTGGACAGCTTTGGTGCGGTAGAGATTTTGCACCTGGGCGATAACATTCAGCTCGCACAAACGATCAACACGCTGGCTTTCCGGTATCGCTTCCAATTCCTGTCGATGGGCAAAGCTGATGTCTTTGATGTGGCGCAGCCAGTTGTCGACTACACCGTATTCATCGTGCCCCATGGAGGCTTTAATGCCTCCGCAGCCATAGTGACCACAGACGATAATGTGCTGAACACGCAGTACCTCAATGGCGTACTGCACCACAGCCAGGCAGTTGAAGTCGGTATGCACTACCTGATTGGCGATGTTCCGGTGCACAAACAGTTCGCCGGGAGCGAGATCGACAATCTGGTTGGCAGGCACCCGACTGTCGGAGCAACCGATCCACAAGTATTCAGGTTTCTGGATAGACGACAGGCGCGTGAAAAACGCCGGGTCCTGTTCCTTTGCCTCTTGCGCCCAGCGCTGGTTGTTTTCCAATAGCTCCTTCAGGGGCATGGCAATCCCTATTGCATCAGTGGTGATGACTCCACATCGAACCAGAATCCTTCGATATGGGCATTGTTAATCAGTTGCTGAATGTATTGGGAAGTCGCTTTGCGCTTAACCTTCTCTTGCAGGTAGCTGGCGATTTTTGCCTCGACCATTTCGAACGGCAGTGGTTTTCCCGGAATTTTGCGAGCGACTTCCACAATGTGAAAACCATAGCGGCTTTCCACAGGGCGGGGCATCAATCCTTCATTGGCAGCAAAAACCTGCCGCTCGAATTCGGGCACGGTCTGGGATTTGGAAATCTGGCCGAGGCTGCCGCCAGTGGCTGATGAAGGACACGCTGAGTAAGCAGTTACCAGTTCAGCAAAAGTACTTTCACCACTTTCAAGCTGGTTGATTAACGCTGTTGCCTGCTGCTCGATTTTTGCCCTTTCGTTGATATCCTGCGGGTCGGCGGCCAGTAAAATATGTCGCACTTCAAGAATGGGAGGCGAGCAGAATCGATCCGGGTTGGCTTCAAAAAAGCGTTCACATTCCTCTTTGGTCACCTGGGGAATCTGTGCTTCCTGATTTACCAGTTGATCAAAAGTGGCCTGCTCTTCAAGTTCGGAAGGCGAACTGGACGCAGAGGCAAGTCCAACTTCCTGGGCTCGCTGCCGAAACAGTTCGCCAATAATCAGGGTTTCCGCTGCCTGGATCATTGCTTCGCGGCGGGTTTCTGCGGGGTGATACTGAACTTCGGCATCGATCATTGCGGGGCTGATCAACTGGCCGTTAACGCGGATTTCCGGGGTATCGGTAAGGCTCATTACAAACTCCTGTCACAAACAGCCCGAGCCGCTATGCAGCCCGGGCGGTGTGATTAACCTCTTTGACGAACAACCTGATAGTTTCTGCGAATGTACTTCACAGGAACGCTCCAGATATGCACCAGGCGGCTGAACGGGAACAGCAGGAACAGCGTCATACCCAGTGCCACATGGGCTTTATAGATCCAGTGTACTTCGCTGATAAACTCAACTGCTTCGGTGGGCTGGAAGATAATGGTATGGCGGGTCCAGTTCATCAGCTTGAGCATTTCCGCACCGTCCATATGACCGGAAGATACGGTTATGGAGATCAGCCCCAGAATTAACTGGGCATAGAGCAGCAGCAGAATCGCGATATCCATACGGGTGCTGGTGGCGCGAACACGCGGGTCAAACAGGCGGCGGTAAACCAACAGGGTGAGGCCAATAAAGCAGATCACACCAAACAGTCCACCAACTCCCATAGCGATGATCTGCTTGGCTTCGACGGTAACGCCAAAGGCGTGCCAGATTTCGTAGGGGATCACCAGCCCGGCAAAATGGCCCAGCAGAATGGTGATGACACCGATATGGAAGAAGCCGCTGGCAATACGGAAGTTCTTGCTGCGGAGCATCTGGCTGGAGCCGGTTTTCCAGGTGTACTGCTCGCGGTCGTAGCGGATCAGGCTGCCGAGCAGAAACACAGCGCCCGCTATGTACGGGTAAATGCCAAAGAGAAAGTTGTCCAAGAAAGCCATGATTAATTCCTCAACTCAGAGCCAGATGTTTGGGGTTGCGCGGCATCGAAAAACTGCAGGGGAAATTCCTGGTCGCGGCGTTGTGTCTCGCTGGGGCGCTGGCGGCTGGTTGGGCAACCACCATTCACTGCATCGCCACCAAAGGTGACGGCCTCTTCTTCCCATACCTTGTCGAGTGCCTTGGGGGTGTCGTCGCGTTTCTCTTCCGACACTTGCTGGCGCAGGGCGCTCAGGTCAATATCGGCTTCAGACAATTGCAACAGGCTGTGCATCAGCACTGCATAGGTGCTGTCGCGCTGTTCAAGTCGAACCGCCAGCAGTGCCAGAATCGGTGCGATATCCTGCAACCAGCCAACGGCCATTTCGCCCTGGGTGGATGCAAATTCAAGGTAGAGGGGAATGTAGTCCGGTAACTCACGCACACCGATATCCAGCCCTGCTGTTTTGTATTGACTGAGCAGATCCACCATGGCTTGGCCGCGATCGCGGGACTCGCCGTGCAGGTGCTCAAAAATCAGCAGTGACAGCGAGCGCCCGCGCTCAAACAGGCCGTCGTAATCGGCCTGTTTGTCGAGCAGGTATTCTGCGCTGAAGCTGGCTACAAAATCGCTTAGCGCAGAGCGTTGGCTGTCATCAAGCGTGTTATCACCGAGAATAAAATCGGTGATTTCCTGACGGTGTTGGATCAGCTCCTCGGTGGGGTAATCCAGCAACCGGGCAATAACTTTGAGAATTTTCATCGTTAACTCCTAGTCCTGGATTTCCACTGGGATGACGTGGCGCACGGTCTGCTGTTTGGAGCCAAACATATCGCTGCCACTGCTGGAGCAACCGTTGCCGAAGCTGAAGCCGCAACCGGATTTCATGTCGTAGGCGTCCTCTGCATAGGCGCGGTGGCTGGTTGGAATCACAAAGCGGTCTTCGTAGTTAGCCAGCGCCATGTAGCGGTACATCTCTTCAACCTGGGCAGTACTCAGCGATACTTTTTCCAGTACGTCGAGGGCTTCTACGCCGTCCACCTGTTGGGCGCGTTTGAAAGCGCGCATCGCGATCATCCGTTCCAGGGCTTTCACCACCGGGGCTTCGTCACCCGCAGTGAGCATGTTGGCGAGGTATTTCACCGGAATTCGCAGGGCGTCGATATCGGGGAATACCCCGTTCATTGGCACCTTGCCGCTCTCTACTACAGACTGGATCGGGCTCAGTGGCGGTACGTACCACACCATCGGCAGGGTCCGGTATTCCGGGTGCAGTGGCAGAGCGACTTTCCAGTCCATGGCCATTTTGTACACCGGTGATGCTTGTGCCGCGTCCAGCCAGGCTTGGGGAATGCCTTCTTTGCGGGCGGCTTCCTGAACCTCTGGGTCATATGGGTCCAGGAAGATGTCACACTGCGCCTGGTACAGATCCTTGTCGTTGGGAACCGATGCCGCTTCTTTAATGCGGTCCGCGTCGTAGAGCATTACGCCGAGGTAGCGAATGCGACCAACACAGGTTTCCGAGCAGACCGTGGGCTGACCGGCTTCAATACGCGGGTAGCAGAAAATACATTTTTCAGACTTGCCGGTTTTCCAGTTGTAGTAGATCTTTTTGTACGGACAGCCGCTGACACACATCCGCCAGCCGCGGCACTTGTCCTGGTCGATCAGCACAATGCCATCTTCTTCACGCTTGTAGATCGCACCACTTGGGCAAGAGGCGACACAGGCAGGGTTGATGCAGTGCTCGCAGAGACGCGGCAGATACATCATGAAGGTCTTTTCAAATTCGCCGTAGATATCCGCCTGAATCTGGTCGAAGTTTTTGTCCTTGCGGCGCTTGGCGAATTCGGTACCGAGAATTTCTTCCCAGTTTGGGCCCCACTCGATTTTCTCCATGCGCTGACCAGTGATCAACGAGCGTGGGCGAGCTACAGGCTGATGCTTGCTCTCGCCAGCCTTGTGCAGGTGCTGGTAGTCGAAGTCGAACGGTTCGTAGTAGTCGTCAATCTCCGGCAGGTCCGGGTTGGCGAAAATATTCGCCAACACTCGCAGCTTGCCACCCTGGCGCGGGGTCAGGGAACCGTCGTTGTGGCGTTTCCAGCCGCCGTTCCACTTGTCCTGGTTTTCCCACTCTTTGGGGTAACCAACGCCGGGTTTGGTCTCCACGTTGTTGAACCAGGCGTACTCGACCCCCTCGCGGGAGGTCCAGACGTTTTTACAGGTAACTGAACAGGTGTGGCAGCCGATACACTTATCCAGATTCAGCACCATGCCGATTTGTGCTCTTACTTTCATGATTATTTCTCCACCATGTTCAGATCGGTATCGATACTGTCTTCATCCAGCCAGTCGACCTTGCTCATCTTGCGCACAATCACAAACTCATCACGGTTACAGCCCACGGTGCCGTAGTAGTTGAAACCGTAGGATTGCTGGGCGTAACCACCAATCATGTGCGTTGGTTTCATCACCGCGCGGGTTACCGAGTTGTGAATGCCACCGCGTGTTTTGGTGGTTTCCGCACCGGGCACGTTCACGATCCGCTCCTGGGCGTGATACATCATGCTCATACCTTCCGGTACACGCTGGGACACCACGGCCCGGGCAGCAATGGCACCGTTAACGTTGAACACCTCGATCCAGTCGTTATCGACAATGCCGGCGCGCTCGGCATCCGGTTCGGAGAGCCACACAATGGGGCCACCACGCGACAAGGTCAGCATCAACAGGTTGTCGGAGTAGGTGCTGTGGATACCCCATTTCTGGTGCGGGGTAATCCAGTTGAGTGCGATCTCCGTGTTACCGTTGGGCTTCTGATTCATGATCGGCTTGACGGTTTTCAGGTTGATCGGTGGCTTGTACAGACACATGGTCTCGCCGAAATCACGCATCCACTCGTGATCCTGGTAGAACTGCTGTCGACCGGTGACGGTGCGCCAGGGAATCATTTCGTGGACGTTTGTGTAACCGGCGTTGTAGGAGACATGCTCGTCCTCCAGCCCCGACCAGGTAGGGGAGCTGATGATTTTGCGCGGTTGTGCCTGAACATCACGGAAGCGGATCTTCTCCTCTTCTTTCGGCTTGGCCAGATGGGTGTGGTCCAGCCCGGTAATTTCGCTCAGCGCCGCCCAGGCTTTTACTGCAACCTGACCATTGGTTTCCGGTGCCAGCGACAGAATAACTTCGGCGGCATCAATGGCGGTTTCGATTTTGGGGCGTCCTTTATTGGCACCTTCCTCAATATGGCGCCGGTTCAGTTCACCGAGGAATTCGACCTCTTTTTCGGTATTCCAGCTGATGCCTTTACCGCCATTGCCGAGTTTTTCCAGCAACGGGCCTACCGAGGTAAAGCGGGCGTAGGTGTTGGGGTAGTCGCGCTCCACCGGAATCATACTGGGTGCGGTTTTACCCGGAATCAGGTCGCATTCGCCTTTCCACCAGGCTTTCACACCAAACGGTTGAGCCAGCTCGGCAGGGGTGTCGTGGAGAATAGGCAGGGTTACCAGGTCCTGTTCTACGCCAAGGTGTCCCTCTGCGGTTTTGGAGAACTGTTTGGCGATGCCCTTGAAAATATCCCAGTCGGAACGGGACTCCCACACCGGGTCTACCGCAGCACTCAGCGGGTGAATAAACGGGTGCATATCCGAGGTGTTGAGGTCGTCTTTTTCGTACCAGGTAGCAGTGGGCAACACGATGTCCGAGTACAGACAGGTGGTGGACATACGGAAGTCCAGGGTTACCAGCAGATCCACTTTGCCTTCCGGCGCGTCATCGTGCCAAACCACATCTTTCGGTTTTTCGTCGCCGCTTTCGCCCAAATCTTTGCCCATCAGGCCGTGTTTGGTACCGAGCAGGTGACGCAGCATGTACTCGTGGCCTTTACCGGAAGAACCCAGCAGGTTGGAGCGCCAGATAAACATATTGCGCGGGTAGTTCTGCGGGTTGTCCGGATCTTCACAGGCAAACTTCAGGGCGCCGGACTTCAGTTGCTCCACGGCATACTCTTGCGGTGATACACCTTTCTCGGCGGCTTCTTTGCACAGTTGCAGCGGGTTCGTACCCAATTGCGGTGCCGACGGCAGCCAACCCATGCGCTCGGCGCGGGTGTTGTAGTCGATAATGGAGTCGGCCCACTTTTCTTTATTGGCCAGCGGCGACACCACTTCGGTCATATGCAGTTTTTCGTAGCGCCATTGGCTGGAGTGGTTGTAGAAGAACGAGGTGCCGTTCATATGGCGAGGCGGGCGCTGCCAGTCCAGGCCAAACGCCAGCGGTTGCCAGCCGGTTTGCGGACGCAGTTTTTCCTGACCCACGTAGTGCGCCCAGCCGCCACCGCTCTGGCCGATACAGCCGCACATCATCAGCATGTTGATCAGGCCGCGGTAGTTCATGTCCATGTGGTACCAGTGGTTCATGCCGGCACCGACGATGATCATTGAGCGACCACGGGTTTTGTTGGCGCTGTCGGCGAACTCGCGGGCAATCTGGATAACGTCTTCGCGGCCCACACCGGTAATCTGTTCCTGCCAGGCCGGGGTGTAGGGAATGTCGTCGTCGTAGCTGCTGGCGACATTGGGATCATCGTAGCCGTTGGCTACCCCGTAGTTGGCCAGGGTCAGGTCGAATACGGTAGCAACCAGCGCCTCGGAACCGTCGGCAAGGGTGAGTTTTTTGGCCGGAATGCGGCGTTCGATAACCTCGTCGTGCTCAGTATTCTGGAAGTAACCAAACTCGTGCTCAGCACCGCCAAAGTACGGGAAGGCGACATTCACCAACTCGTCGTGACCGTCTTTCAGGGACAGTTTGGGGGTGATTTCAGCTCCGGATTTACCATCCAGTTGCTGAATATTCCATTTGCCCTTCTCGCCCCAGCGATAACCGATGGAGCCGGTAGGGGAGGCTAACTCACCACTGTCCTCATTAATGCAGATGGTTTTCCATTCCGGGTTATTTTCCTGGCCCAGATTGTCGGAGAGGTCGGATGCACGCAGGAAACGTCCCTGATGCAGCTTGCCATCCTCATCCTGTTCCAGCATCACCAGAATCGGGAAGTCGGTGTAACGGCGTACGTAATCAGTAAAGTAGGCCGATGGGTTCTCGACGTGGAACTCTTTCAGGATGACATGACCGAACGCCATCGCCAGAGCCGCGTCAGTACCCTGTTTGGGCGCCAGCCAGTGATCGGTCAGTTTGGCGACCTCGGAGTAGTCGGGAGTGATCGCCACTACCTTGGTGCCCTTGTAGCGCACCTCGGTCAGGAAGTGGGCATCGGGGGTACGGGTCTGCGGTACGTTGGAACCCCAGCACAGGATGTAGTTGGAGTTGTACCAGTCGGCGGATTCTGGAACGTCGGTCTGCTCACCCCAGATTTGCGGTGAGGCCGGTGGCAGGTCGCAGTACCAGTCGTAGAAACTCAGGCAGTTGCCGCCGATCAGTGACAGATAGCGTGCACCGGCGGCGTAGGAAACCATCGACATCGCGGGGATCGGCGAGAAACCGGTTACCCGATCCGGGCCGTAGGTTTTAATGGTATAGACGTTCGAGGCGGCAATAATTTCGTTGACTTCGTTCCAGTTGGAGCGAACAAAGCCACCCATGCCGCGCTGCTGTTTGTACTCTTTGGTTTTGGCCGGGTCTTCGACAATAGATGCCCAGGCATCTACCGGATCTTTGTGAAGCTCTTTGGCGGCGCGCCACAGTTTAACCAGGCGTTTGCGCACTTTCGGGTACTTGAGGCGGTTGGCACTGTATATATACCAGGAGTAGCTGGCGCCCCGAGGGCAACCGCGTGGCTCATGGTTGGGCAGGTCTGGACGGGTTCTCGGGTAATCGGTTTGCTGGGTTTCCCAGGTAACCAGACCGTCCTTGACGTAGATTTTCCAGCTGCACGAACCCGTACAGTTAACCCCGTGAGTTGAGCGTACGGTTTTATCGTGCTGCCAGCGACGGCGATAGCCGTCTTCCCAGCCACGGTTCTCATCGGTGGTAACACCATGACCGTCGGAAAACGAGGTCTCATTTCTCTTAAAAAACTGCAGTTTGTCTAAAAAGTGACTCACGCCTGACTCCTCCTGAATGTTCGGATGGCACCGCTTTAAAAAGCGCGCTGCACATAGCGATGGCTCGATTAAAGAGGATGGCTACTACGCCCACAAGTACCTCCAAATGGGCATATTTTGGGGGGATACCACTTTGTAGGTAGTCGCATAAAGTCATGTCCCCTTGTACTGTGGGGGGGAGGGAAGCATTTGTTGTGAATAAGAGTCAGATGACTATACTCATAGGTTTTTAGAGGTATCTCCACAGAGACATGAAATACGATTTCCTCCACTCCACCGTTTTTAAAATCATCGCTCTGATGTTCTGTATCAGCTCTATGGCTGTCATCAGTATGTTCAGCTCGGTATTTATCAGTGACCATGCCCAGTCAGATGCGCTTGCGGTTAACGTGGCAGGCTCGCTGCGTATGCAAAGCTACAGGATGGTGGCGCATGTTCAGCAGAAAGAAGCCGGTGTGGAAAATGAAAGTGCGTCTATTGAGTCCCTGATCGAAAAATTTGAGTCGGACCTGAACGATGGTGCACTGACGTCGCAATTAATATTGGCCGATTCCTCATCGCTTAAAGAGTTACATGCGCAGGTAAAAAGCGAATGGTTAAACCGCGTTAAGCCTGCTTTTGAGCAGGGAGTCAGTACTGCAGAAAATCAGTCAGTGTTAGAGCTTATTTCGGGGTTTGTTGCTCAAATCGATAACCTGGTAACGGCTTATCAGCGACAAGCCGAGCGAAATATTGCCAGCATACGCTTGATACAAAGTGTGGCGTTGTTTGTGACTCTGCTGATGACCGCGTTTGCTATGTTTATTATCAATCGCCACATTGAAAAACCCCTTACAACATTAACGAATGTTGCCAAGCGAATCGGCCAGGGGGATTTTACCGCCGTTGCCAAAGTGGAGGGTAAAGGCGAGCTGACTGTTCTGGCAAAAACCATGAATAATATGAGCCAGTCGATTCACCGGTCGCAGTCTTACCTGGAAGAAAAAGTACGCTATAAAACGAAGGCATTACGTCAGAGCAATGCATCGCTGGAACTGTTGTTTAAAACTTCCAGCATGCTGAATCATCTGGAGCCGGGAAATTATAATTTTGATCCGATCATTACCGAGTTGGCAGAAGTGACCGGCGTAGAGGATCTGGATCTGTGTATTATGACACCGTCATGCAATAAGCCTTTTGCTCGTCTGCATACCGTGGAAAAAGAGCTTCCGGAAAAATGTGCTGTAGGGGATTGTGGCAGTTGTATCGGTCATGTGAATGCCCCGGCTCCACATGTTGGTGACCTTAAATACCCATTAAACAAATATGGCACCAACTACGGAGTGTTGGTTGTTCGTGGCCAACCCGACAGGCCAATGGAAGAGTGGCAGCATCAATTGTTTGAGTCGCTTGCGGAGCAAATTGCAACTGGCCTGCACATGATGCAACAGCAGGAGCAGGATCGCCGTATTGCCCTGATGGCAGAGCGCACCGTTATTGCCAGGGAGCTTCATGACTCTTTGGCTCAGGCGCTCTCCTACCTGAAAATTCAGGTATCACGACTGCAAAAATTGCAACAGAAAGAAAATGTTCAGGAGCAGGTTGACGAGGTGATGGGTGAGTTGCGCAATGGCCTCAACTCCGCGTATCGGGAATTGCGTGAACTGCTTACAACATTCCGCCTCAAGCTGGATGGCGATAGCCTTAAAGCAGCTTTTGAACAAACTATACAGCAGCTGAAAAGCCGCTCCGATGAATTTGAGTTTCACCTAGATTATCAGCTCGAACATGTCCCGTTCTCCCCGCAGGAAGAAATTCACATGCTGCAGATCGCTCGCGAATCAATGCAGAATGCCTTTTACCACTCCAAAGGGAAAAATATTCGAGTGTCGGTGGCTCAGGAAGGTGATCTGGTTACTCTCTCCGTATGTGATGACGGAGTCGGAATCCCTGACGACCCCAATAAACTGAACCACTACGGGCTTGCCATTATTCAGGAGCGCAGCCGCAGTTTGGGTGGGGAAGTGACCATCCAGAAAGGGGAAGAGGGGGGTACGCAAGTACACTTCCGGTTTGTGCCGGAATACACCCGGTCCCAGCAGGTGAAGATGGTTTAACAAACCGGGGAAACCCGGAAATTGCTCAACATCAAGCGCACCCATCTTTTTGGGGTAGCGCTTGTAGTGAAAGTTAATATAGTATTTGGTTCGGTACAGGTATGTTTGTTCTGTTTGCAGGCTAAAGCTCTGTGGACAGATAGCCAGATTCAGCTGATTCAGAAAGCAAACTGGTTTGACCGGCAAGGGAGTGCGTATGTCGTCCATGAATATCACGTCAATATAACTGTAATAAAAACAGTTGCACTCCAAAGCCCTCATTCTAGCAAGCAGAAATATGAAGCCGACTATACAAGGTCATTGCTTGAGCCCGTTGGTCGTTATTGGTCATAAGTACAGATAACATATTGAATATAAAGAAAAAGTAGCTCATAAAAAGAAAGTTATGAGCACAAATATACGAAGCCGTCAAAAAAAGCCACGGCTTCATAATTAACTGTTATGGATCAATCAAGATAGGAGTATAAAATTGGATACGGAAGTAATTGAAAGAGAAAGAGATAAGGCGCAATTTGCGATTGCATTACCCTGTGAGCCGGAAAACTTTAGCGACTTTATAAGTGGACTCTTAGGAAAGCCGCAAACCATATCCAAAGCATACACTGGATCTTTCGAGATTGGCCACAATGATATTGAGAGCGTATACAACCTCGTTTGTCAGCGAGTGAGACAGCAAAATCAAGCCAGCCTTATTCAGTTCACTATCAGGCTTGTTTTTGATGATAACTCAACAGTCTTATTAAACAGCTTAGAAGATTTCAAAAGTTACACTGAAGTAAGGCCTCTCATAGCTACCCAAGCTCATTTAAGCTGGTCATTTCTTGTGAAATTCCAAGATAGAGAACATCCCGAAAAGCAAGAAATTGAAATGTCCTTCGTGACAAAAGGGGCTGGTGGTATAGCAATATTTGACTCAGAAGACTCCCCAATTATACCGATATCTAGGCTTATGGGTGGCGGGCATATATCATTCCGAGTTTTCCACACAGCTAGAACGTGGGGTGCTGACATCGAATCACTGTTAAGCGGCCACTGCAAGCACATTCTTCTACCTGAAAGTAAGGTGAGGGAATTTACTCGGAAGCACTCCGGCAAAATATCTATGGGGCTCGCAATAACTTTCTTTGTTTGCTCTATTATTGCTTGCTTTTACTCAGCCGGTAAAATAAGCCAAGAGCAGATAGAGCTGTTAAAACCACTTATAAGTGATCCAGCAAAAATTGATCAAAAGCTGAATATGCTATTAGAACTTATGGCAAGTGGGTTTTGGGGTAAGTTTTTCTTTTCAGTTTTTGTGTTCACCATTTTTTCTTTGTTTTTAGCTATATTCCTTGGTGTATGGGCGGAAACCAGTGCTGACACAAAGAGGCCTAGCTATATCCTTCTAACAAAAAAATCAGAACAGCACAAAGAGAAAGCTGATAAAAAATACAGCAATAAGTGGGTGTCATTTATTGCATCAATAGTAGTAGGCGTTGCTACTGGTGTGGTAGCGAATATTATATTCACTACCTACTGGACGGTAAGCCCATAACAAAGTCAGTCAGAGGGGGGCATAAACCACCGCTTCGCTCTTGCTTTTGGCCCCTGCCGACGGCATTAAATGATTTTATGAATCCAAATCTAATTGAAATTGGCTATTTTGAAGAAAAGCGAGATACGTATTTACACCCATATTGGGTATGGATCGACACCTCTAATGATGAGGCTCCTATAGCCGTGGCTGAAGGAGTAGGATTTGGGGGAGTGGGCAGTAACTTAAAGCCGCTTGATGTCGCTTCGCCAGTGTGGCGAGAGCACTTAGTCAAGTGTGGATGCGAGAGGTTAGTGAATATAGTAGAGAAATTGCTGTCTGGCGATTCCCCTGTGACAGCAGGTGTTATCAAAAAAATGTGGTACGGAGAGTAAGCATTTAACAAGCGGCTGTAATTGCCCCTTCGGGGCAGGGGCGGCCTTTCCGCTGCTTCGCAGCTACAAGTCCGCTCCTAAGCTGGGCGTTAGGGTGCACCAGAGGGAAAGTGGCATGGAAGTGAACTTTGAAGTCATAGAAGGACCATTGGACACAAAGCCTGAAATTATTCGGCTTGACTATGATCTCCATAATCTTGTGATTCATATTGAGCCAGCCTACAGCGCTGATCCCATTGTTGTTACTTTCGATTCTTCAGTAGGCTTTCGGGTTCTTGATGAGGGCAATCTTCTGGAGTATTGGGATCACCTCAATCTTAACGATGGTTGGCTTTTTCAGATCTCATCAGGTGGCTGGTATGATCTTGAATCAACACGTAGTGGGTTCGTATCTCAGAATCACTCTGATGTGCGGGAATACTTAATCGTTGGGCTAAATGAGTGCATTAGCGTACTTTCGATGGAGCCACCAAAAGTGGTAGTCCCCGGCCCCAACAAACAAAGGCAAAGCGAAACGTAAACGAGCGCATGCTTTGGGTGTTAAGCGCTGGAGCAACAATGATGCGAAAGCTACTGTTATTTTTTGCCGTGATATTTGTGGTGGGAGCCTACATGTATGGGCCAAAACCGTTCAATAGAGAGCGGTGGGATAGCGCATCTATAGACACGCTTTCGGGGGATTGGACGCGCTTGCGTATGGCTGCTTGGGTGAAAATATTTGGTGGCCTGGATGGTCTCCGAAAGGATAAATTGGTTGCAAAGCTGGGTGAGCCTTTCGTTTATCCTGATAAGCCGAAGTGGCTTATGTATCAGTTGGGTGCAGGGCCAGGATACTTTCATTTTGACCCGTATATTATGAAGTTGGTGCTTGATGAGTCTGGTACGGTTAGCAGTATAAGGATCTATCGGTCGTGAGGAACTTAATAAGTCAAAGAACTACGTGCCTAGGGCGCCGGACAACCAAAAACGAGGCTACGCCACTGGTTGCCGGTTTTTGAGTCGTTATGAGGAACAGGGATGAACACACTATTGGACCAAGTTGAGAGTTCGGTCGAGACAGGAAGCTACTTGCTAGGGCTTTACGTTGCTTTAGCCTTGCCAGATATTTGTGGCGCGTTGGAGTCAAATAATGGTCGAGCGACTGGAAATCGATACAAAGCTTGGTTTAATAAGTGGGTCGCCCCTAAATATGAGCGGATTCTCACGGGGGATCAGTGCTATGCCTATCGATGTGGAGTGTTGCATCAAGGACGCTCGAAGCATGAAAGTCTTGGGTATTCAAAAATTATATTCCTTGAGCCAAATCCAAATATCTATATGCACAAGAATATCTTTAACGATGCCCTGAACTTGGATCTGAAAGAATTTTGCTCGGATATAGTCTCTTCGGTTAGAGAGTGGCTTCTAACGATGAATGAAAATGGAAATTATAAAAGGAATTACGAGCATTTCATGAGGCGGCATGAAAAAGGGCTGGCACCATATGTTGTGGGGGTGCCAGTAATTGGCTAAACCTCATAAAAAAGCAAAGCAGGGGGGCGCCACACTGCGTGCGCCTCAACACTGTTTGCGGCGTTATAGCATATGAGTAAGCTACGATTTTTTGCAGCAATAATCCTTGCTCCTTGGGTCGCTTTAAACTTGGGTCTTTGGCTTAGTGGTGACTTCAGGGTGGTTGGTTATTTTTCAGAGCGCTATCTTCAAAGTGTATTTTTGCTGCCATTCTATTTTTCTCTAATAGCATTGATAATCATGATTCCATCTATATTTGTTGGCATCATGAATTATTGCAATAAACATACATACCACCAGTATTCACTGTGGTTTGTATTTTCTTGCACACTAATTTTTGCGGTTGCACTTTATTGTCTTGATGGAAGTTTATGGAAATTGGCTAATGTAGTTTGGGGTTCATTTTTGTACATTTCGGTGTTTTGGGTGTTTTACAAATTTAAAATCAGCGCTAAATTAAGTAGTCAATTAAAGTAAAATCCATAGCCAGCGTATGTTAGTCGCCTCTATGGGGCTGGGACGGCCTTCGCGTTGCTCAGTCTGCCCCAGACAGGTATTAAAGATGCAAACGATCTCACATAAGGAGTCAGCGTGGGAGTTTTGAATAAAATAGACTTTGTCAGGGATGAAATAAAAAACCTCCCTGATATTGAGAAAAAGCCCTCTGGTGGAATCGCTAGTTTCAGCTCAAGAGTTGGTTACGCAATATCACTCGGCTTCAAAGAAAAAGAGATTTTCTTCTTTGGTCTACTACAGTGGGTGTCGATTGGAATTGGTTATCTCATATGGGTTCAAATGCTTGACTGGATACCAGAGGGGGTATGGCGTAGTGCCGCAGAGTCAGATAAAGGGTCAATTGCTGATTTGATTCTGTTTGCTTGGTCGTTTGTTTGTGTAGGTGTGGTCGCTTTCCCTGTAGGAATATTAACTGGGTGTATGGGGGCTACCCATTTCTTGCATAAGCAAGGTAGTGAGTCCACCGTGGCAACTTGCTTAAAGGTTGTTCTTCCGCAAAGCTGGTCTTTATGGTCATTTCACTGGATTGATGGCTGGATTACGGTAAACCAAATACTTAAGCGTCTTCCCAAAAAGAATGACAGGACAACGCCAGCCAAACGAGCTCTAAATGAAGCTTTATACTATGCATGGAAGTTAGGAATATCCGGGGTTCTGCCAAGTATAGTAACAGGTAGCAACCTAATTAAATCAGGCAAAAACTCTGTGGTTTTCGTCAAAGACAACTTTATAGAAGTAGCTAAGCTTCGGGCGGGTTATTCGGCACTTTGCTGGATAATTGGTATTGGGGCCTACGTGGGAGCTATCTTCTTATTTATGACTGTAGATATCGTACCCAAAGGTGATGAGATCTATGGCCATATCTACACCTTCTATTTTTGGGCAGCTGTGCCAATACTAATAGCAGTTGCCATAATTATGCTGTTCCTCAGACCAATCTATGTGCTGGCTCTTTGCGATTTGTACTCTGATCATCTTGATCGAAAAGGAACTGATATAACCCTTCCAGATAATCCACCAAAGAGCGTAAGTGCCATTGTGGCTTTCGGCTGTATCTGCGTGATAATCGCTGTTGTATATGTATACCGCAATGAAATAGGAATTGTGGATATGTTGTCGACACCTTATAGCCAGGAATACCAACCAAGTGAAGTGCAATAAAGCTTTAACAAATCAAAGAAGAGGGACGCAGTAAAGCTGGTCCCTTCTTGATTTGTTAAGTGAGCGAGTTGCTAATAAAGGAGATCGAAATGTTTCCAGAATTAATCGGAATTGACCATATACACGTTTATGTTAAGGACAGAGAAAAAGCCGCTGCATGGTACAAAGATGTTTTAGGTTTCGTTGTAAATAAAGAGCTTGAAGTTTGGGCCAAGGACAAGCATGGGCCGCTAACTATAGAAGATCCCGGCGGTAATATTCATCTTGCGCTTTTTTATGTTGAAAACCATACGCCATCTACAGCCATTGCTTTTAAAGCTGATGGTAAAGCTTTTTTGGAGTGGAAGTCTTATTTGGAGAAGGCGGGTATTCTGTTAAGGTGTGCTGACCATCAAATATCCTGGTCACTGTACTTCAATGATTTAGACGGCAATATGCACGAAATAACCACCTATCAATATCAGTATGTGTCGGATTCTCTTTCCGAAATTAAAACCTAATAAAAACAATCCGACGTAAAAAATGAAGTAACTACTTTCGTCGGTTTGCATGCTGTTATTCGTGGTGGGGGGGTCCCAAATAAAAAGGCGAGCCTTAAGAGGCTCGCCTTTTTAAGCAGTTAACCTCGCAAATCAAGGATTGTAAAACTCCCCATCCTTGCGCAGATAGAACCAGTAGTTAATCAAGATACAAACCGCATAGAACACTGCAAAGCCAATCAGTGCCACTTCCGGTGTCGCTGCTTTGATCTGTTCACCCAGTACTTTGGGAATGTAGAAGGCACCGTAGGCGGCGATTGCAGAGGTCCAACCCAATACCGGGCCTGCCTGCTCTTTCGGGAATACCATGGCGATGGTGCGGAAGGTGGAGCCATTACCAATGCCGGTGGCCGCAAAAAGTAACAGGAACAGCAGGAAGAAGGGCACAAAGAAGGTTTCCGGTGTTGCTGAATGATAGGCAGCGTGCATGTAGTAGGCTACCCCCAGTGCGCTGCCTACCATGACGACTGAGCAGATCTGGGTAACCAGTGCGCCGCCGAACTTATCGGAAATCCAGCCACCCACAGGGCGAATCAGCGCGCCGATAAATGGTCCCATCCAGGCGTACATCAGGGCGCTTGGGCCGTTCGGGTTAACGGTGTCGTGTGTCATTACGCCATCGACCATTACGTGGCTGTAACCAAAGATCACTTTGATCGCCAGTGGGAATGAGGCGGAAAAGCCGATAAAAGAGCCGAAGGTCATTGTATAAATAACACTCATCACCCAGGTGTGACGGTTGTTAAATATTTTGTACTGGCGGGCCAGGCTCTGGCCGATCTGGCCGGGAATTAATTTCAGCGCCACTACGGTGGCTGCTACAACCAGCACCAGAACAATCTCTTTTGCCACACCAAAACCGGAGCCATTTGCGGATTCCGGCAGCATTAACCACAAGCCTGAGGCAGCGATTACCATGCCCAGCAGTAACATGAGAGTTATCAGGCCAAAGGCAGTCAGCGGTGAACCGATATTGGGCGATACATCTTCGGTGCGGATGTTATTCATGCCGAACCAGGTGAGGAAAAACAGCGGTATCAAAAACAGCAGCCAGACAAAACCGGCATTAGCAATATAGCTATCGGTGCCAGCGGGTATTTTGCCGATAAGGGTGCCTGAGGTGTTAATCAGGGTGAGCGGATCACCGCCCAGTGCACCAAATGCGGCAAATGTCATAAACAGCGGCACCAGAATCTGCATGGTGGTTACCCCGAAGTTGCCAAGACCGGCATTCAGGCCCAGAGCCAGGCCCTGTTGTTTTTTCGGGAAAAAGAAGCTGATATTGGACATTGATGAGGCAAAGTTACCGCCACCCAAACCGGAGAGCAGGGCCAGCAGCTGGAATTGCCAGAGCGGGGTGTCCTGGCTTTGCAGTGCAAAGCCAGTTCCAATGGCCGGAATCATTAGCAACGCTGTGGTGAAGAAGATGGTATTCCGCCCACCGCACAAGCGTATAAAGAAGCTGCTGGGGATACGCAGGGTAGCGCCGGTTAAGCCAGCGATTGCCATCAGGGTAAACAATTCGGCTTTGGCGAACGGAAAACCCAGATTCAGCATCTGTACGGTGATAATTCCCCAGTACAGCCATACGGCAAAGCCACACAGCAAGCTGGGGATAGATATCCATAGATTTCTATTGGCAATTTTTTTTCCTTCGGACTTCCAGAAGTGTTCATCTTCCGGGTCCCACTTATGTAAATCTGCCATAGTGCGAACTCCAGTGTTATTAAATTGGTCACGATGCACTATCGTTCAGCACGGTAGAGCTAACAACCGCCTTCAATGGGTAGAAATAGTGATCATTATGGGGAGCATCTGGAGGTAATTTCTGTATGGGTGTTGTTCGGGAGACTGTTGGGAATGCTGAAAATATATGGCTGTAGAGCCATTTTGAGTATCGAACAACTGCTACCTACTTGTGGGTATATAGCCTACCCAGCAGTTAAAATTTTTTTTTGGAAATGAAGGCGTTATGCTAGGCCCTAAAGTAAACGACCAGACTGGAGAGCCACATGTATCAGGATCAACCTGCCACCATAATGATGGTGGACGACCATCCGCTGCTGAGAAAGGGCTTGAGACAGCTTCTGGATCTGGAAGATGAACTTACCGTTGTTGGTGAAGCCAGTTCTGGCAAAGAAGCGATTGAACTGGCGATGGAGCTGGAGCCGGACCTGATCACCATGGACCTGAATATGCAGGGGATGGATGGCCTGGAAACACTGCGCCTGATGCGGGAAAAAGGTATTGATGCCCGCATTATCATGCTGACGGTTTCCGATAACGATGAAGATGTTGTTGAGGCGATTCGCGGTGGCGCAGACGGGTACCTGCTGAAGGATATGGACCCCGAAGAGATTGTCGAGAAACTCAAGGAAGCGACATTGGGCAAGATGGTGATGAGCGCCAAATTGACCGAGATTCTGGCATCGGCGCTGAGAAGGCCGGAAAAGCCGGGCAACCAGGCACTGGCAAGCCTTACCAGCCGTGAATACGAAATCCTGAAACTGATTGCCAAGGGTATGAGTAACAAGCTGATTGCCCGTGAGCTGGATATATCTGACGGTACGGTCAAGGTACACGTTAAGCATTTCCTGAAGAAACTCAATTTACGCAGCCGCGTTGAAGCGGCGGTGTGGATGGTTAACCACCAGAAAGGGGGTTAATGATGGTCTCCTGTTGTGACGCGCCGGGTTTGATGCCGATTGAGCAGGCTTTGGAAAAAATTCAGCAGGTTATGGTTCCCGTCACCGAAACCGAGATGGTGCCCGTCCACATGCTGGCCGGGCGAATTATGGCGGAGGACGTCATTTCACTAATCGATGTTCCCGGATATGATAACTCCGCCATGGATGGATATGCCTTGCGCCACGCTGACCTGGCGTCGGTAACGGTATTTACCCAGATCGGAAAAAGTTTTGCCGGCAGCCCTTTTGATGGCCGCGTCGAAGCTGGCCAGTGCGTGCGCATAATGACCGGAGCGCAGATCCCGGAAGGGGCAGATGCTGTTGTGATGCAGGAAAATGTGCATGACGACAATGGCCAGATTTCGCTTTTAACTAGCGTTAAACTCGGCGAAGCGATTCGGCGTCGGGGTGAGGATATTGGCAAAGGGCAGGTAGTGTTGTCTAAAGGGCGCAGAATCAGCCCGGTGGATATCGGTTTACTTACCTCTGTTGGTATTTCGGAAGTTCGGGTTTTCAGGCAAATCACGGTGGCGCTTTTTTCTACCGGTGACGAACTGCGTCAACCGGGAGAGACGCTGCCAAATGGTTGTATTTACGATTCAAACCGGCCGGCACTCTATGCCCTGCTAAATGAAATGGGTGCAAAGGTGCTGGATCTCGGTGTTGTGGAAGATAATCCGGACAGTATTCGCGATGCTTTTCTGCGAGCCGACAAGGAAGCGGATGTGGTGATTACCTCCGGCGGTGTATCGGTTGGTGAAGCGGACTTTACACGCGATATCCTGGAGGAGCTGGGGGAGATAGATTTTTGGAAACTGGCGATGAAGCCAGGCAAGCCTCTGGCTTTTGGCCGCCTTCCGAACAGCTATTTCTTTGGGTTGCCGGGTAATCCGGTCTCTGCGATGGTTACCTTTCATCAGATCGCGTTGCCGAATTTACTCCGATTGGGTGGCAATGAACCTGCGCCGCGATTCAGGATTCAGGCAAGGGCTACTGCACCGTTTAAAAAACGCCCGGGAAGAACAGATTTCCAGCGTGGAATCTGGGAGAGGGATGATCAAAACGGTTTGCAGGTGTCGCCACTTTCCAATCAAAGTTCCGGCGTCCTGTCGTCTATCAGTCAGGCCAATTGTTATATTGTTCTGGAGCAAGAACGAGGATCTGTTGAAGCGGGTGAGATGGTAACTATCGAGCCTTTTGACAGCTATTTAAAGGCTAATTAGTCTCAGGTTGAGGATCGTCATCGCGAGCGAAGCGTGGCGATCCAGTGGCTTCGTAGGCTGAGATCCTTCGCTGCGCTCAGGATGACAAATTTCGCCATCATTTCCGCGAAAGCGGAAATCCATAAGTATTGAGCATTCTTTTTACAAGTGATACGTGGGGATTTGTCATCCTGAGTGCAGCGAAGGATCTCAAACTTCAATCAACAACGGAATTGTCGCCTTCGGCGCCCAACGCCCAACGCTCAAAGCCCAATGCACTTTTGTCTTCGCTGCGCTCAGAATGACAGGGAATTACCCCCAAACCGCCGCAGCGTCGTGATCAGTTTGTTTGGCCTCTACCCAGATTGCACCGGCTGCGGTGATCTCTTTTTTCCACAATGGCGCACGGGTTTTCAGGTAATCCATTAAAAACTCACAGGCTTCAAAAGCGTCATGACGGTGCTTGCTGGTAACGCCGACAAAAACTATATGCTCGCTAGCAGCCAGTTCACCAACGCGGTGGATAATTCGTATATTCCCCAGCGACCAGCGTTGGCGTGCCTTTGTGCAAATTTCCATTAAAGACTTTTCCGCCATGCCCGGGTAATGCTCGAGGCTGATGCCACTGACACTACCTGATTCGCACATGTCTCGCACCAAACCGGTAAATGTCACTATGGCACCATCGCCATCGGCACTCTCTTTCAGAGCCTGATATTCCTTGCCTACATCGAAGTCGTCTGACTGTATGCTGATCATACTTAGCCACCTGTTACCGGGGGAAAGAAAGCGATTTCATCTCCGTCATGCACGCGATGCTGGTCATTGCATAAAGTCTGGTTTACAGCGGCCAACACCGTAGTACCCGTCAGGATGCTCCACTCTTCTCCTCGACTGGCAAGTGTTTCCTTGATATCGGAGATATTGTGCTGACCTTCGTATTCCAGGCGAATATTTTCGCAACCGAGGTGCTCCCGAATCATTGCGAAGAAACTGACATTAATCATCATTGCTCTCCTTTAATCGGTTATTTGTCTGCTTTTACACAGCTCTGCATTGCTGTTTTTTAGATGCGGAACAAAATTGCAGGGACCTTGTGCCCCATCCAGTTGCGCTCGAATAATTCCATCCCAGGCTGTCCTGCACGCTCCGGTACTGCCCGGCAGGCAGAAAATAATGGTACCATTGGCTAGCCCGGCAATGGCGCGTGACTGAATTGTGGATGTGCCAATCTCTTTAAATGATAAATAGCGAAACAGTTCGCCGAAGCCTTCAACCTGTTTGTCAAAAAGTGGCAGCATGGCTTCCGGGGTTGAATCCCGGTCGGTAAAACCTGTTCCACCGGTAATCAATATGGCCTGCACTCTCGGGTCGGCGATGTGGGACGATGCCAGTGCTCGAATCTGGTAAATATCGTCTTTGATAATGTCTTTGGTCAACACGTTGTGCCCGGCCTGCCCGGCGTTGTCACGCAAATAGTCGCCGGAGGTATCGTTAGATGCGTCACGGGTATCAGAGACGGTGATCACCGCAATGTTTAACGGAACAAATTGTTTGGCTGAATGACTCATAAAAATACGCTCAGATTATTTAACCACCCAGCATTGCCAGATGTCGGGTTGCTCCGGTAAAGCCTTCGGCAAGCGAATGGCCAGCCAGTTTTCCTTGTACTAAATCACTGATTACTTCGCAGGTGGCAGCAACATCACCGGATTGCAAATAGGGGCGGATATCAAATCCCTGATCAGAGAACAGGCACAGGTGAATCTTGCCCTGGGAGGAGGTCCGCAGGCGGTTGCAGCTTTGGCAGAAATCCTTGCTGTAAGGCATGATCAAACCGATGCGTCCCTGGTAGTCCGGGTGCCGGTATTCAAGGGCGGGCCCTGCAAGCTGGTCGCGAATAATCCGTTCCCAGCCTTCTGCAACAAGTTGTAATCGAACGGCTTCGCCGGCAACGTGGTTGTCGTCATAAAATTGGGCGTTATCACCGGTTTGCATCAGCTCGATAAATCGCCAGGTTACCGGGTGGTTTCTCAGGTAGTCGAGAAAATGGCTGAACTGCTTCTGGTTGTACTGGCGCAGAAGCACGGTGTTCAGTTTGACTGCACCAATACCTGCTTGTAACGCAGCATCGACACCTTGCATGACTTTGTCGAGAAGATCCCTTCCGGTGATTGCGGCAAACATCATCGGGTCCAGGCTGTCAGCGCTGATGTTCACCGCATCCAGTCCAGCTTCCCTGTATTCAAGAACTTTACTTTTCAGGTTGTACGCATTGGTTGTCAGTGCAACCTGCTCTATACCAGCTGTGTTTTTACAAATACGGATAATATCCGACAGGTCTTTGCGCAATGTGGGCTCACCACCGGTGATACGAACCTTTTTGGTTCCCATGCTGGCAAACGCGGCAACCAGGGTTTCAATTTCTGGCAGGGTGAGATAGTCGCGTGGTTGATCGCAGTCCAAACCATCGGGCAGGCAGTAATTGCACCGGAAATTGCACAGGTCAGTCACCGACAGGCGCAAGTAGTGGAATCGGCGGCCAAATGTATCTTGTAATATCACAAATAATTCCTTTCCATAAACGGGAGGCCGATAGATTTCTCGCGTCGACCCTGGTGGCTGTTGCCACGGCTCTGTCACCATACTTTGGGCTGTTAGCAGCCTTGAGCTACAGGCGAATGAGCTCGGAGTTTCTTGGCTCAGGTTCAATTGTGAATCTTGTCGGTTGTTTTTGTTATTGGCCTGAAGGAATACCCTATTGGAGGTACAAAAAAGCCGGCCTGAGCAGGCCGGCGAAGAAGGGGATAGGTCATTCCTATAGTTATGGTGTCGACGAGCTTTAGAAAGCCATAGTCAGCATGGTCCAGAATTTTTTGGTATCTGTTGCCAGGCCATCGGCGTTGTAATCGGCGTATTTGAACTGCAGCGATACTTTTTCGGCCAGCGGGTAGGTCGCTACCAGATCCAGCTCGGTGCCGTAATCCTGATTGCCTGTCTCTGCTTGTAAATCATGCCACGTGGCTGACAGGGCCAGCTTGCCAAGTTTCCCGGAGAGTTTCAGGTACAGGTCTTCAACACCATTGGCTGGCGTGTTCAGGAATTTGTCTACAAAGCCCTGAAACTTGTGCAGAGTTGCCAGAGGTGTTGTAAAGCCCACACCGTTATCGCTACCCAGAGACTCGTATCCCAAAGCAATGTTGACTTTTCCTGCTTGCTTAGCGGCTTCGATTGCGTAGTAAACAGCGTTGTAATCTACCGGATTTTCGCCGGTTTCATTCTGCCTGGCGTAAGCCGCATGAAGTTTTGTATTTCCAAAAGTACCGTCATATGCAAGACCTACGGTGTGATTGGAGAGCGCCGCTGCACTGTCAAAATCCATATCGTAGAAATAGCCGGTAAGCTTTTGGTTATCGGCCAGCTTATAGTTGCTGTTCAGCAGGTGAATGTCGCCATGGAGGTCGCCACTGGTGCTGTCTTCGCCAAAGATACGGTTAACGTTGTAGACGTAGGCGTAATCCGCAGAAAAATCTCCGCTGGCATATTCAAAGCGATAACCATCGAACGTTTGCTCATTCTGACGCCAGCCTACACCACCTACAAAACGCTGGTCGTTATGGTTGATGCGCTGCCGACCTGCGGATAGTGTTAGCCCGTCGTTCTTATAACTGATAAATGCCTGGTTTAATTCGGTGCCAGTAGGATCAGCGACAACCGGATAGCTAGCGTTGCCATTTACCGTGCTGTTGTAGTTATCGCTGCCAGCCTCACTGACATTATCGGCTTCCAGTTTCAGACTGAAGCCTTTAAATGCTCCGCTTTGGTAAGTGAGCCGGGTACGCAGTGTTGATGCATTTGCGTCCTTAGCCATACCATCCTGATCCACAAACTCGTAGCGATATCGAAAATTCAGGTCGGTTTTACTGCCGTCTATAGCCTTTTTAAAATCTTCCTGTAATCCATTATCTGCGACTGCAGGAGCAGCCAGGCCAGCGCTTATGATTGAACCAATACAGAGTGCCAGTACGTTTTTCATAGGATGATCCTTGTTTTGATTGCTGACACCAAAATACCGCTTTTATTTTATAAAAACAGGAAACTACTCCTATTGAATCGATGCTCTCCCATCGGAGGTGGAGGTGGTACTCTTTGGGGGATGTTGGAGGTATATGGCAAGGGTATAGTAAAAATGAATACAGCGAATCATTGCTGTCACACAAGCTTGATGAACATGGATTGGGTATTGCTTGCTGTGACCGTGGCCAGCACGGTCGGTTTTTGCTCCTGCAAAACCGACATTTCCACCCTCCATGGCAGTCAGATGCTGGCCTCGAGCCCCCATGGATGGGTTGACGGCGTGTCACAGTAAGCAATACCCAATCCATGTCTGGCACGATATCTGATCAGCCTTCATTGAGAAAATTATTTTCTACAGCAAATTTTAATCGCTGCTTGTATTTCTCTCGCTTGATAGCGATATGCATTAACATCATGCAACAGGCAAGAACGCCGTATAAAAGCATAAAGCAGGCGCTGTAAACCCCGATTAAATCGACGGCGGCACCGAATAAAATGGGAAGTGTACAACCGCCAAGTGCACCCAGCATGGCGACCATACCGCCTACGCTGCCCATCTGGTTGGGGTAATAATCATTGATGATCTTGTAAACGCTGGCTCGACCAAATCCCTGTGCCAGCCCCACAACCAGCAGTAGTGCCATAAACACCCAGATATTCAGTTCGATGCTTAGTTCGACATCTTTGCTAACGCCGTGAATGGTCATGGTAGTGGGGGGATAACTCAGGAAAAACAGACACACCAGGCAAACCCAGAATACACTCCAGTTAACCGCTCGGGCACCGTAGCGGTCGGCAAACCATCCACCTGCTGCACGTGCCATGCTGGAGCTGATCACAAACAGCAGGGTCAGAGCCATAGCCTGGTTAAGCATTAATCCATAAGCATTCACAAAATACTGTGGCAACCACAATAACAGGGCCAGAAAGCTGCCGAATACAAAGTAGTAGTACAGGCCAAAACGCCAGACTTTTGCTTCCAGTAAAGAGTGGAGTTGAGTTCGAAGGGAAGGCGTTGGCTGATTGGTTTTTTGTGTGGAAGGTAATTTGGGGGCGATCCAGATAAACAGTAACAACGTTGCTAAAACAGCCAATGCATAGACCGGCCCTATGGCAGCCCAACCCCAGGTATCAATAATGTAGGGAACACAGATAAGGCTCAATGCTGCCCCCGCGTTACCGGCACCAAATACTCCCATGGCCGTGCCTTGATCGCGGCTTGTAAACCAGTCAGTGACGTAGCGAATTCCTATGGTGAATGACACACCACTTACACCGGTGAGTAGCCCCATCAGCACATAGCCCTGAAAAGTACTTACTTCGCCGAGAAAATAGAGCGGTGGCACCAGAAATAGCATCTGCCAGATAAACAACGATCGACTGGAGTAGCGCTCACACAAAATGCCCAGGGGAAGTCGCAGGATGGCTCCTGTGAACATAGGGGCAGCTAAAAGCAGTCCAAATTCAGTTGCCGAGAGGTTCAAGCTGTTTTTCAGCTCAATGCCCATTACCGCGTAAAGCGTCCAGACTGAAAAGTTCACCGCAAAGGCAATGGTTGCTATCAGTAATGCTCGATTTTCCACAGAGGGTTTCATCGTTACAGACCTTTTAGCAGGGCAATAGGATAAGACGACTATATCGATATCTGGATATACCTGCCATATCTACAAATACTCGAAAAAATTCCGAGCTGTAACCGGAGATACCTCTTAGTAGGTAGGTGGTCCAGAAAACAGGCGAGTTTCAGGTGTTTTTCGAACCTACCCATAAAGTGAGAGATAGTCGGTTTTGACAATTTTTGGCATCTAAACCCGAATATGAAAAGGTGCGAATATGGCTTCTGAAAAAAATTAACCTTGTGAGGAGCCAGCTCATGTCTAACGACAGTAAGCTCAACCTGTTTAAAATTAGCGACCCAAAGATCAAGACGCTGCACATTACATGGGTAGCATTTTTCTTGACGTTTGTAGTCTGGTTTAGCCACGCGCCTCTTATGGTATTTATCAAGGAAGCGTTTGATCTGTCATCCCAGCAGGTCAAAGCATTATTGATTCTTAATGTGGCTTTAACTATCCCTGCACGTATCGTGATAGGGATTCTGGTAGACAAATACGGGCCTCGCCATGTTTACAGTGGATTGCTGATCATTTCGGCGTTTATCTGTGTCGGTTTTGCCATGGCGACCTCTTATGAGGCACTGGCATTATTTCGATTCATGCTTGGATTTGTCGGTGCAGGTTTTGTGATTGGCATTCGAATGGTTGGCGAATGGTTCCCTGCCAAGAATGTGGGTATAGCCGAAGGAATCTATGGTGGTTGGGGTAACTTTGGCTCCGCTGCAGGTGCTATGTCACTGCCTACCCTGGCACTGCTATTTGGTGGTGATGATGGCTGGCGTTACGCTCTGGGTTTGACTGGTGTAATAGCCGGGGTATACGGACTGTTTTACTACACACAGGCTCGCAATACACCCAAGGGGTCAACTTACTTTAAACCGAAAAAATCCGGTGGGCTGGAAGTTACCAGTAAAAAAGACTTTGTTCTCTACATCCTTACCAATGTGCCAATGTATCTGGCACTCGGCGTACTGGCGTGGAAACTGTCTCCTGCGGGCGTAAACCTGTTCACTGAGCAAACGATGTATATTCTCTGGGTGGTATTAGTTGGACTGTTTTTCGTTCAAACCAACCAGATTTATAAGGTCAACCACGAAAACCTCAAACATGGTGTGCCTGAACTGGAAAAATACAAGTTCAAGCAAGTGGCGATTTTGAGTCTGGCCTATTTTGTGACCTTCGGCTCCGAGTTGGCTGTTGTATCCATGCTGCCGCTGTTTTTCCTGGAAACCTTTGATGGTCTCGACCCGGTTAAAGCTGGCTTGCTGGCATCCGGTTTCGCCTTCATGAACCTGGTTGCCAGACCAACAGGCGGTTGGTTTTCTGACAACATGGGTCGTCGTCGCAGCTTGATGACACTGATCGGTGGATTGTCTCTTGGCTACTTTATGTTGAGCCAGATAGACGGCAGCTGGTGGATTCCTGCTGCGGTTATCGCCACCATGGCCTGCTCCTTCTTTGTACAAGCAGGTGAGGGCGCTGTATTTGCCGTAGTTCCTTTGGTGAAACGGCGTATGACAGGCCAGATAGCCGGTATGGCCGGTGCTTACGGCAACGTTGGTGCGGTGACCTACCTGACAGTACTATCCTTTGTTGATTACAGTACTTTCTTCATGGTGATTGCGGTATCCGCGCTGGTTATCTTCTTTGCCTGCTGGTTATTGGAAGAGCCCAAGGGCCAAATTGCAGAGGTCGATGCCGACGGCAAGGTATTCCTGATTGATGTAACCTGATATCTGGAAAATACACGGACTGCAATTGATGACTCGGCACATGGAAGTGCCGTTTGAATCATCAGCAGAAAACAGGTCCAGAGTCATGAGTGATGTGATCTTTGAACAATCCGATACCCTGAGGTTAGATACCGGGGTTACAAGTTCTGCAGGCATTAAGCAGATCAATGAGGATGACGCTGACTGCGTTGTCCCGGATCACTCATACAAGCTAAACAGCAAAGGTGCCTGTGCAGTAATTGCTGATGGTGTCAGTAGTGCCGAGGCTGGTCGTGAGGCCAGTCAATACTGCATTAAAACCTTTGTCGATGAATACTATAAAACCCCGGACACCTGGTCAGTCAGTCACGCTGGGCAAAAAACGCTTACCACTATCAATCTTAAACTGTTCAAAAAAAGCCACGCTTTCAAACAGGAAGAAAAGGGCTTTTTATGCACATTCTCCGGGTTGGTCATTAAATCCTGCACAGCACATGTTTTTCATGCAGGAGACTCCCGCATCTATCGACTTCGTGATGGAGAGCTGAGCCAGTTAACCCGTGATCACACAGTTAACGTTGGCAAAGGAAGGGCAATTCTGGCGCGGGCTGTTGGCATGGATAACAATCTGCAGATTGATTACTGCCAAAGCGAAATTTTACCGGGAGATCTCTTTCTGCTTACGACCGATGGCCTGCACGACTTTGTGTCTCGCGGCGAGATGGTCAATATGCTCAGCTGTGACTTATCCGCACAGGATGTTGCCAATAAACTGGTAAATACAGCCCTGGAAAGTGGCAGCGACGACAACATCAGCTGCGTGGTAATACGTGTGGTGACCTTACCTAAGGAAACCCGCAACGATTTCAACAGTCGTCTGGTTCGTTTGCCGTTTCCGCCGCCGCTTGACGCAGGTATGAATTTGGATGGTTTTATAGTTGAAAGAGAGATATTTGCCAGTAGTCGAAGTCAGCTCTATTTAGTGACCGATGAAGAGTCTGGACAGCAGATGGTGATGAAAACACCATCCATCAATTATCAGGACGATGCCAGTTATATTGACCGGTTCATACAGGAAGAGTGGATCGGAAAACGAATAAACAGCCCTTATGTTGGCAGGATTATCGAGCAGACACGGCCGCGAAATTTCCTCTACTATCTGATGGAGTATATTCCGGGCATTGGCCTTGATAAGTGGATGGCAAAAAATCCGCAGCCAAAGCCGAAAGTAGCTATCGAAATAGTGAAAAAAATTGCCCTGGCACTGGAGGCGCTGCACGCCAATGATACGATTCACCAGGATTTGAAGCCCGCCAATATACTGGTGGATGAAGACCTGAACGTAAAAGTTATCGATTTTGGTTCTGTTTTTGTTGCCGGTGTGGCCGAGATTTTTGTGCCTCTGGAACATCAGGGGGCTTTGGGTACAGCCAGTTACTCGGACCCGCACTACCTGATGGGGAAGAACAGTGGTGTTCAAGGTGATATCTATGCATTGGCGGCCATCACCTATGAGCTGTTTACTGGCAAGCTGCCCTTCGGCGAGGCGATTGAACAGTGCCGTACACCAATGGATTTTGATCGGCTTCGATATCGAAATGCTTATGAATTTAATCCGCACATACCTGTGTGGTTCGACCGTGCGCTGGAAAAAGGTACGAGCCTCGACCTCGGCTACCGTTACCAAAGCCTGAAAGAGTTTGTTGGTGATCTAACTGCCCCCAATCCCGAGTTTTTGCGGGACGATCCCAAAATCGAACAAAGTCGGGGAGTTTTGTTCTGGCAGGTGATGTTCGGGTTTTGGATCTTGATGTTAATCATCGTAATGATTCTGTTTTCCTCTAGTTGAGAGTTTGTTATGCCAAGTGTAATTTCGAATTTTTTCAGTGCAGACCACGATAGACTTGATAGCTTATTTGCTGCTTTTCAAAAGACTATTCCTGAAAATCCATCAAAAGCGATTGCCTATTTCCGTAAATTCAAAGAAGGGCTTATTCGCCATATTGAATGGGAGGAGGAGCTGTTATTTCCCCGCTTTGAGTCAGCCACAGGTATGTTCAATGCAGGGCCAACAAAGGTTATGGTGCACGAGCATGTGCGAATCAAATCACTGCTTGAAGAGATAGATATGGCTATTGCTGAAGGCGAGGAGTGCCTCACCCCTGTTGAGTCGCTGTTGCAATTGCTTGGTGAACACAATATGAAGGAAGAAAAGATTCTCTATTTTCAATGCGACCGCCTGATTCCCCAGGATGAGATCGATAACATGTTACTTACTTTGGCCTAGTTCTATGCTGATTTTACCTACTGGTGATATTTCCAAGGAGCAGTCTGCAGACTTCAAATGTCCGCTATTTCGGCTCGCATTCCGCCCAATGTTTTTGCTTGGCAGCGCATTCAGTGTGCTCAGTCTGTGGATATGGATTGCGGTATTGCGAGGCGATACCAGTATCGCCCTTTACGGTGGCGGTTTGTGGTGGCACAGCCACGAAATGCTATTCGGGTTTGGTGTCGCAATAGTTACCGGTTTTTTGCTGACAGCCGTGCAGACATGGACAAAGCAGCCGGGAATTAAGGGTTGGTGGTTAATAGGTTTGGTGCTCACTTGGCTGTTGCCTCGAGCACTCATGGTGTTTTCGACAAGCGTACCAATTTGGCTTGTTGTTTTGACAGACCTGATATTTTTGCCACTTGCTGCAGTAGTGTTGATGCGCCCGGTTATTCGTGTCAAACAGTGGCGCAACCTGTTTTTTGGTCCAATCCTGTTGGTGATGACGCTGTTGAATATGGCAATGCACTGGATGGTCTTAGCCAACAATTATCAATATTTGTCGACCATAAATTATGCCGTTGTAATGGTCATGACACTGGTTATGTGCGTTATGGGGGGGCGGGTGTTCCCAATGTTTACCGCCAATGGTACTCGCACTCCAAAAGTTGATCCCATTCCCTGGCTGGAAAAACTGTCAATTGGTAGTGTGGTTTTAAGTGTACTGATTACTTTGGTTCTGCCTGCGGTGTCATCAGAGCTGGCCGCCACAATCTATTTTATTGCGGGGCTCAGCAATGCTGCTCGAGCACTGCGCTGGCGCATATGGGTAACATTTCGTGTGCCTCTGGTTTGGTCGCTGCACCTGAGTTACTGGAGCCTGGCACTCGGATTGGTTGCGCTTGGTATGGCAAAGCTTGGTGTGGGTATTACCACTTCGCAAGCTATTCATGTCATTACAGTAGGTGCCATGGGGGGAATGATCCTGGCGATGATATCCCGTGTGTCACTTGGCCATACTGGCAGAATGATCGTTACCGACTGGCTGATGGGCATGGCCTTCCTGAGTATTACTCTGGCGATGTTGATACGCGTATTTGGTCAGGCGTTGCTTAACGACTACACCCTGGTGCTCACCCTGGCAGTCATTTTCTGGAGTGTGGGATTTGGGCTTTTTCTGCTGCGATATACACCAATTCTTTGTAAGCAACGTACTGATGGTGGACCGGGTTAAATCTGAAACTAGCGAAAGTTTTTGATTCGTTATGTGACAGTCACCCTGAGCGCTTTCCCCACTGTCATCCTGAGCGTAGCGAAGGATCTCTTTTGCAGTATTGAGTATGAGATCCTTCACTGCGTTCAGGATGACACTTATATCGAAAGTAGCTCTTTCCCTGACCTGACAGGTTACGACGATTTGTCAGTTATATGAGGAGTGGCCTGTCAGGTCAGGGAAAGAGCGGGCTTGCTAAATACTTTTGAGCGTTTGCCTGGTATTAAAAAGTTCTACAGGTGGTGCGAATGGCGCACCCTACATGATTACCGGGAAGAAAACAGATCGGTAAAAAAGAATGCCGCACTAGTGCGGCATTATCTCAATCGGATTCTGGTTGCGGTCAAACACAACGTAGCGGTGAATGTTATTTCCAGAGGCTACGTCATTAGTCATTCTATTCAGATACACCTCAGCATCCTCACTGCTTGGAGCTTTGTTATTTTCGCCACTTAATGCGGCAATAAAAACAAAGTCCCATTCCTTATTAATGCTGTCTGCTTCTTTAACCAATTCGTCAAAGCCGGTGATTTCGGAAGGCAACTTATCCACCACCATAGTAGGTGTAATAGTTCCGCTTTTTTCATCCTGTTTTCGGGATTTGCGGGTAATGTCAGTTGATGCAAACAAAAACAGCAGGCGCTGGGGCTCGGGCTGTTCAGAAGTCATGTCTAGCAAATCCTGGAACATTGAAATCATGGTGAGTCCTCTGGCAAATACAGATTGCCATTATAGGAGCTCAGTAATTCATTCGGCGGTTATAACTGGGTAGTGAGGCTACTTACTTGGAGGTATTGTAGAGCCCGATTACTTATTAATCTGATCCATGCCAACTGTTGCGTGCCAATAGCCATTGCAGCGGCGATCAGACCAGATTGGTAAGTGATCATTGGTGTTTAGCGCAGCCCTGAAGTTTTCGATAACAGCTAAATCTTCCAGTTTCGAGATACTGATTCTGGCAATATCGGCCAGTGAATTTAGCGATGCGATATCCTGACGCAAGTCGTATTGATATTGCGACTGCATCTGGATTCCATTCAGGCGAAATAGCGGTTGCCCCTCCTGACTGTTTACTTCCCGACCCTCCGGGTAGTCCATACAACAGAGCCCGCAATCATTTTTACGGCGATCCAGCGAGCGCGCGGTAAAACAACGTGCTGAATAGGAGAGTGGCAGGTAACCGTAGCTGAAAACCTCAACTTCAAATGTATCTCGCCGACTGGCAATGGCTGGATCAGTGAGAATGTCGTGCAGGGATTGCTGTGAGGTCTCCACCGGAGGAATCCAGCGTATAGCCCCCAAATCCAGTAAAAGACTGAGGGCGCGTGCGCTGTAACAGTTGATGGCTGGCCCTATTACAAAAGGCAGTTGATGTTTTGTCAGCCAGTGGACAGCGCTCATATCATTGGCTTCAACCAGAAATTCACCATTGTCGCAGATGCGATTAAGCTCATTGAGTTCAGAGGGAGCCTCCAGCAGTGTCATGCTGGAGAGCACAACCTGTTTACCGGCTGCTGCCAGACGCTGTCCCAATGCAACCCAATCCTTAAGGCGTAGCTCACGGCGTTTACTGCACACCGTTTCACCCAGATAGACAATATCGATGTTGCTGTCGGCAACCTGCTCGTAAAGCGAATCAACATCTTTTTTCGCCCAGAAGTAGAGTAAAGGGCCAAGAGAGACTTTCATGGTTATACCTATTTCCAGGATTTATGAAGTGCGCCCAAAGAGGTCTGGCTACCTTCAGATAGATTGGACAGGGCCTGGTGCATGGCAGGATCTATTTCCGGGGATTTGTCCCTAAGGCAAGCGTCGATCGCCTGACGCCAGATTTGTGTTACCTGTTTTGCATAGGCCGGACTGCGCTGGCGACCTTCAATTTTAATGGATGCAACACCGCATTCGCGTAGCTCAGGCAGAATATCCATAGTATTCAGGCTGGTAGGTTCTTCCATCACGTGATAAAGCTCTTCTCCTACTTCAAAACGCCCTTTACACAGGGTTGGATATCCGGCGGATTCATCTTTTGAGAAGGAATCAATCAATACATCGTTGAGTCTGGATTTCAGGTTTCCCTCAGGGTCATCTTCCCAGGAGACAAATTTAGCCGGCGAGCAGACACCGGCATTGTTAGGGGATTCACCGGTCATATAAGACGAAAGGTAACAGCGTCCTTCCGCCATAATGCAAAGGCTACCAAAACCAAAAACTTCGACCGGAACCGGGCTGACTTTAGCCAACTGTTTGACCTGATGCAGCGACAATACCCGAGGCAGTACCACACGCCGAATATTGAACTGCTCATGGTAGAACGCAATTGCCCCAGCGTTTGTGGCGGATGCCTGGACAGAAAGGTGAACGGGTAACTGAGGGTGTGTCCGATGAAGATAATCCAGCACAGCGATATCCGATGCGATTACGGCATCAATGCCAGAGTTGGCAGCCTGGTCAGCAGCAGCTTGCCATTTTCCCCAGCCTGATGTGGTGGCAAAGGTATTTATTGCTAAATACACTTTTCGGTTTCGCTGATGTACGTAACGAATGCCTTCACACAATTTTTCAGGAGTAAAGTTAAGGCCGCAAAAATGACGGGCATTAGTGTCGTCCTTCATACCCAGATAAACTGCATCGGCTCCCGCATCAACACTTGCCTTTAATGATGCTAGATTTCCAGCGGGGCACAGTAACTCCATAACGGTATTTCCAGGTTGTAACGACAATACTTTTTATGCTGCCACAGCGAACCTTTCCGGAATATTCACATTAAGAGTTAGCGATTTACTCCATAAGTCATAGAGACAAAAAACATTTGGAGCAGTTGCTGGTTTTGTGGAAGTCATCGGGAGAAGATATTCCTTTGAAAATCAGTAAGGGGTATTTATGTGGGAGCTACCGTTGCGAAATCTGCCGGGTTTTACTGCAAAAGTTGTTGCAAGAGTGCCAACCACTGTGCGGATAAAATGTATCGAAGAGTTAATAAATCACGTTTTGAAGCAGCCGCTTAATCGTGGAGAGATGGCTTTTCTGGAAGGGAAATGGTTTTCCCTGCAGGTAACGGATGCTGAATTAGAGGTGGCTTTTACTGTAGATAACAGCCAGATACGGTGCAGCAACCAAAAAAACTACGATGTTCAATTTTCTGCTGAATCTTCAGATTTAGCGCAACTAGCCTGCAAGCTGATAGATCCGGACACCTTGTTTTTCAGGAGAAGGCTGGTAATACGAGGTGATACCGAGCTGGGGCTTGCCATCAAAAACCTGATTGACGACATTGAGTTGACCAGCTTGCCGGTATGGGCCGAATGGCCATTGACGCAGTTCTCCCGATATTGTGAACGGAATAATTCCCGTGATTTTTCGGCAGGCAGGCCCTAATTAGTGCACATTCGGAAACTGACGCCATTCCCGCGAAGGCGGGAATCCATTAAGCTATTTCCTTCGAAAAACCTGGATTCCCGCTTTCGCGGGAATGACGCTTTGTACTTTTAGCAATGTTTCCGGACAGACACTAATTAACAGGTCTATCTGAGTAAAACAGAGAGGCTGTCTCCAGAAACCGGCTTCTGGAGACAGCCTGACTTTTTAATCAGGCCACTTCTCGTGGTGTTTCAGCACTTGAGCTCTGGCGGTGATAATGGCGTAAGGCGTGTTCTTTTCTGCGACCTTCACTGAAAGCTGAGACACGTTTGAGATAGCCGATAACCCGGGTTCCGTAATCTATATCGTCAGATCCACAGTGGGAGCAAGCTGGCAATGTCCTCTTGTCGATATGCTCGCAATCATTACAGATAGTAATTTTGACGTTAATACAGAAATAGTTGCATCCGGCACGGGCTGCTACATTGAGTAGATTGAGTGCATTTTGTTGCGTCAGTGACTCCTCCAGATTCAAGTGCAATGCAGAGCCACCATCCAGGTACTCGGTAAACTCCTTGCCATGCAGGATAAATTTATCCAGGTGGTTGATATTGTCATCTTCTACCAGATAGAAGTAGGAGTTGTAACAGTCCCGATTGACTTTATAGCCGTCTTTTTTATCCCACTTGGCATTTTTGACACCCAGATTCTCAGCCGGTACAAATTCGGTATTAAACATGTAACCGAATTCAGTAGCAGCATCCCGATTGGCCTTGTAGATTTCGTGAAGATTGTTTTGAACAAAGTCTTTATATTGGGTGTTGTTACCAACAGTAATCCCCTGGGATTCTGCAGCCTCCGGCAGGCCATTCACACCGACAGTCAAAAACTGCTTGTCCAGGCTAATAAACCCTGCGTCGTACACCGTCAGAGCATTGTAAGCCTGGTACTCTTCCATCAGCTTGCGGTAGGCCACCTGATATTTGTTGACCTTACACACTTCACTGTAAACATCTCGGCCATCCTGAATCAGCCGGTTCATATTGATCGTCATCACATTGACTGAACCGGTAGATACACCGCCAGCTCCCAGCGTGTAGGAGAACGTGTTGTCACTGATTTCATTGCGCAGGCGACAGCAGGAGGCCAGCGAATCGGCTTTGTCCGACTGGTAGACAAAAAATGAACTTCCTTCGCTGAAGGACTTGGCGCAAACAGTGGCGAACTCTTGATCTTTTACTTTTCCGTCTTCTGTCAGCATTGCTGCAGTGACTACAGGAAAGGTCAGTACAGCTTTACTGCGCTCTTTATTAAACCAGTTGAGGAAGTGACTTTGCAGGGCACTGATTGTCTGCCAGTTTGGCTTCGACATATCGGGGAAAACAAATTCACCGAACATGGCATCGAAGTAATATTTATCGTACAGCGAGATATTCCAGAATACACTCTGATAGCCTCTCGCTGCCGCAGGCTGGTTAAGAGCGTAGACCACATGCTGGAGATGATTTTCGATAACTTTGGTGTGTGTAAGAAGGTACTCCTCGCCATAGTCTTTCCGCGCGAAATAATCGAAATAGGTCAGGAATTCCACGGTTGCGACCGCCCCGGCAAACTGTGAGCTGATGGCAAATACCAGATTGACAAAGCTGCCACAAAACGATTCCAGGTGTTGTGGTGCCTGGGATTCTCCACCGAGTTTGGTGAGGCCATCCAACAGAAATGGATACATGGTAATTGAGGCGCAGTAGGGCTTCAGGCTGGTTTCGTCATGGACGTAGATTTCATGGTCCTCAATCTGGCGGATATATTCTTTGGCCAGATCATCGCCAAACAGCGAAGAAATTTTATTGGCGATCAAAGCCCGGTTTACCTGGATGAAATAGTCCTTCATCAACTCGGATTCCAGCGTGGCAATGTTTTTTTGGGTCACATTGGCATTGGCGTCCATCTTTGCACCATCGGCGGCGTTGGCGGCACTGAAATAGCTTGTTATGAAGTCGAGTTTTTCCTGAATGTGTTGTTTACTGAGCGCTAACATGATTTCTCTCCTGAAATTTATGGTTGAGCGATTGTCCAGATTTCACATCGATAAAAAGCTGGTTGGTAGTAGGCGACGAAAGCCCTCCCAGACGGGCGTCCCAGGATCCGGTTTTGACAAAATCGAGGTGTTCAATGAGGTCTTCAGCAACCTTAGGTTGGCCGGTATACAGGCAGGTTTTCAGACCGCGTTCACGGATAAGTTGCAGGTGTTCTTTCAGTATTTGCGGCTGCCATTCGCCGCCAAAGAAGAGCACACAGCTGATGAACCCCTGATAACGGTTCAGGTATTCGAGCAGTCTGTCTCGTGTCAGTGGCCTGCCAATGTTCGCATTCCATGTCTCGGCACTGTGACAGCCCTTGCAGCGAAGCTGGCAGCCGGTGATGGTGAAAGCCAGGCTGATATGGTCTGGCACTTCCTGGAACACGATGTCTGATCGAGCGTAATTGAAATTCATAACAAACACTATATGTTGTGTTTTATTTTTGTTTTAACACAATATATGCTTTTCTGGGTGAGTGATTGATCTGGATCAATCAGGTAGTATTGGCAGCGCTGTTGTGGAGTTGGAGGTAATCGTGACCAGTTCAAACATTCCCCTGCGACAACTGCTCGACGAGGTGCGAGCCTGCCAGCATTGCGCTGATTTGCCACTGGGGCCAAATCCGGTGGTTCAGCTTTCCTCCTCTGCCAAACTGCTTATAGTCGGGCAAGCTCCGGGAACCAAGGTGCATAACACGGGTATCCCCTGGAATGATCCCAGCGGTGATAACTTGCGTGAATGGATGGGGATTACTCGTGAGCAGTTCTACGATGAACAACAGGTGGCAATCATGCCAATGGGTTTTTGCTACCCTGGTAAAGGGCGTTCCGGTGATTTACCACCGCGCCCGGAGTGCGCGCCACATTGGCATCAACGCTTGCGAGATCAACTGCCAAATATAGAGCTGACTCTTCTTGTGGGGCAGTACGCGCAACGCTATTACCTGCCTGAAGATGGCCACCAGACCCTTACGGATAGAGTGAGTCACTGGCAGGAATATCTGACGTCAGGTTTCCTTCCCCTGGTGCATCCTTCTCCGCGAAATCGCCTTTGGCTCAAGCGCAATCCCTGGTTTTTAGAGGAGCTGGTGCCGGAGTTGCAGCACAATATTAAAAGGGTGCTGGATTTTAATACTGTTAAATAATGGGTATTTGTCATCCTTCGCTGCGCTCAGGATGACAGTGGTCGGTAAAAATTTAGTGGGCCTACTGATAGCGAATTTCAGTAATAATCAATTCCTGTTCTCCCGTGGGAGTATGTACGATAACCTCATCATCCAGATTTTTCCCCAATAGTGCCTTTGCCATCGGTGAATCTACACTGATGTAATTTTGTTTGGGGTCCAGTTCATCAGCGCCGACGATACGGTAGGTCTTCTCAATACCGCCTTCGTCCTCGATCGTTACCCAGGCACCAAAAAATACCTTGTCCTGATTTTCCGGAATACGATCAACAACGGTGACTTGTTCAAGACGCTTGCTCAGATAACGCACTCGGCGGTCAATTTCACGCAGGCGTTTTTTGCCGTAGATGTAATCGCCGTTCTCCGAGCGATCGCCATTTTTTGCCGCTTCCTGAACGGTGGCAGTCACTTCCGGGCGCTCGACTTTCCAGAGCTGCTTTAACTCAGCCTCCAGTCGGGCAGCGCCTTCGGCAGTGATGTACGGGGCGCTTCTGGGTTGTGGGGGACGATAGCGGCCCATTATCTACTCCGCAAAATTCTCAATGTGGATGGGCTCAACCGGCTCGGCCAGTTCAAACCCAAAAATGCGACTGTAAAAATAAAGCTCGGAATCGTAAGCGCGAATAATGTTTTCCGCCTTGCGGAAACCGTGGCCTTCTCCAGTCAGCGGTACATAGGCCACCGGTATCTGTTTTTCGTTTAGCGCGGAGATCATGGTCTCTGCCTGTGAGGGCGGAACTACTTTGTCGTCCAGACCCTGAAGGAAAATCACCGGGCTGGCCAGTTGGTCAATATGGTTTATCGGGGAGCGCTCAATGTAGGTGGCTTTGGTTTCCGGGTAGGGGCCAACCATGGAGTCAATGTAGCGCGACTCAAATTTGTGGGTCTCTTCTGCCAGCAGTTCCAGATCGCCGATACCGTACAGGCTGGCACCGGCTTTAAAGGTGTCGTGAAAGGTGAGTGCCGCCAGCACGGTAAATCCGCCAGCGCTGCCGCCGCGAATAGCCATGCGTTCCCGGTCGACAATGCCCTGATCCGCTAAAAACTGTGCACCGTTTACGACATCTTCAACATCTGCAATTCCCCAGTTGCCATTCAGGGCCTCGCGATATTCGCGACCATAGCCGGTACTGCCGCGGTAGTTCACGTCCAGCACTGCAAACCCGCGGCTGGCCCAGAATTGCGCTTTAAAGTTGAGTGCAGTGCTGGTGGCAGCAGTTGGGCCGCCATGACACATTACCATCAGGGGGGGCAATTCGCCTTCGGGCGCCTGGTAACCTGAATTGGCGGGGCGATAAAGCACAGCGTGGGCGGTGCTGTTATTACCGCTCGGGAAGCTTATGGGTTCTGGAGTAGTGAGGTATTCACTGGCGAATGGAAGCTCTTTTGAGCCATAACATACGTCTACGGTGCCATTAGTTAAGCGAGCGACGGCGGGTGCGGTTTTAGAGGAGCCGCCAATAAAATAGGCTTCACCTTTTGCACAGTGCATGGCGGATATATCGCTGTAAGGGCTGTGTATATCAGTCAGGGACCCGCTGTTAAGGTCAATGGTGGCAAGTTGCCAGAGGCCATTCTGGGTGTAGCAGCAGGCGATAGTTTCACTGTCCATAAAGCCGTAAGTGGACATGCCAAATACCCATTGGGGAGTGGCGAATTCGGCATCCATGGGGCAGATCGCTGTCGTTTCTCCATTGGCTTCGAGTCTGTAGATATTCCACCAGTTGCTGCGATCGGAGACAAAGTAGAGTTGGCCGTTGGGGGACCACTGAGGTTCGAAAATAGATTCTTTTTTACCACCGGCAACACAGCGAGCTTCACTGAGGGAGTTGTTCAGGTCGGCTAACCAGAGTTCGGTGCCATCCCAGGGCATTTGTGGGTGGTACCAACAGAGCCAGCTCAGCTTTTTACCGTCCGGGCTGATGCGTGGATTGGAGTAGAAGTCGGCTCCTGAAACCAGGGTTTGTATCTGCTGGGAGCCATCCAGCGGAATTGCGACCAGAGAGTTGGTGGGCTCATGGTCGTTTTTGCTGTGGTCTTCGCAAACGGCTATCAGGCTATTACCAGTGGTATCGAGGCATAAATCGGCGAACCGTTGCGCGCTGTTGGCCGGAGTCATTGGCGCTGGTGCCGATTTGTCGCTATTTAAATCCAGCCGATAAACCCTTTGGTCTTCGGCGTGACAGAAGTAGAGCACACCCTCTGCCACCAACCAGGCCCCGCCACCATATTCGTGCACTTTGCTGTGGGCGCTTAGTGGTGCAGCTAATACGTCCTCAATGATGCCATCGCTATTGCGTCGCATAACCACGCTTCGGCCAGACTCCCAGGGGCGGGACTCCTGCCAGTAGAGGTAGTCGCCATCTGTTTGTGGAGCATCCAGACTGGGTGCCGCCTGGGTAATTAACTCAGGGGTAATGGGGGACTTCCAGGAGCCGTAGGGAGCGATCTGTTTCATGGTTATATCGTGCCTGTTTATCTATGTCAGTTATCAGCCGCCAGCGATTTTGACAGTGTGACCCATTTTTTCCAGCTCTGCCTTGATCTTGTCTCGGGCATCACCCTGTATCTCGATTACGCCATCTTTGACGGAGCCGCCTGTGCCGCACAGTTGTTTTAGTCGTTTGGCCAGGGTTTTCAGTTCGGCGTCGGTAAGGTCAAGACCGGTGATTAACATTACGCCCTTGCCTTTTCGGCCTTTGGTTTCACGATGAATGCGAACAATGCCATCGCCTTTGGGGCGTGGCTGGGAGGCGGTTTCCTCTTGGATTCTGCCTTTATCGGTGGAGTACACCAGACGGGAGTTTTTGCTCATAACGATTATCTAGATAAGTGATTTAGTGTCGACAGGGCCAGGAGGTTAATTGTCCAGTAGCGAGCGGTACAATTCAATCAAGCTATACATTTTATCTGGCACATAATGAGCTGACTTTGGGGACAAGAGCGCGACGATTTGTGGGTATTATGAGGAGTGCTCTTGTCCCCAAAGTCAGCGGGGCCAACACGCCAGACTTGCCATTAGTGGAGTCCGCTCTTTCCGTATCCTGACAGGCCGCTCCTCATATACCCACAAATCGTCGCAACCTGTCAGGCTACGGAAAGAGCTACTTTGGGTAATTCTGTCATCGCTTGACCGAGCGAAGAGGGGGGGGCAAATTTAGGCTGCTAACTGCTATTTAACGGTGGTAGTGTACAATTCATAAAAAATAACCAAGTAGAAAAGGATATGCCTGACACCAATCTTCGCCAACGACTAAATACCGTTATTTTCGGTACCGATACTCCCGCTGGCCAGCGTTTTGACATGATTCTGATCTGGGCCATCCTGATCAGTGTGGTAGCGGTGATGATGGATTCGGTGGATGAAATCAATCAACAGCATGGCGACCTTTTCTACGCCATGGAGTGGGGCTTTACGGTGATGTTCACGATTGAATATCTCACTCGTATCTATTGCTCCCCACGACCACTCAAATATATTTTCAGTTTTTACGGCTTTGTGGATTTGGTGTCGATATTGCCTACCTACCTTGAGTTGGTCCATCCAGGTGCGAATTCCTTCCTGGTGATTCGCCTGTTACGGGTGTTGCGAATATTCAGGGTATTGCGTCTGATCCGCTTTATGTCGGAAGGGAATATTCTCTTGCGATCCATGTATCAATCACGTCGCAAGATTTTAATTTTCTTTTTTGGCGTTTTGGTACTTAGTACGATTTTTGGCACTTTGATGTTTCTGGTAGAGGGGCCCAATAACGGTTTTACCAGTATCCCCAAAAGTATCTATTGGACCATTGTGACTATCACGACCGTGGGCTACGGGGATATTACTCCTCACACTGTGCTGGGACAGGTAATCTCAACCGCAGCAATGTTGACCGGCTACTCGATTATTGCCATTCCGACGGGGATTCTGACCGCCGAACTGGCGACCGAGATGCAGCGCGATCGTATTGGTCGAAGCTGCACTGGCTGTAAAAAATCCGGTCACGACCGGGATGCAGTACACTGTAAATTCTGTGGCAATAAACTCTAGCAGATTGTTGAAAAACTACCTGCGTTGCCACTGCGGCGTTAAAAACAGGCTCAAGATGCTCATTTACTACATGTAAACTCCGCTCTTTCGCCTGTTTTTGCCTTGCATTGGCTGCCTCGATAACGTTTTTCGACAACCTGCTAGGGCCTGTTAACACTAATTCCTTTATAACCAAGAGAGATCAATATGAGCATTCAAGTAGGCGATAAAATTCCTTCCGCTACCCTGAAAACAATGGGAGCCGAAGGTCCGGCTAACATCACCACCGACGAAATCTTTGCCGGTAAAAAAGTGGTTCTGTTTGCAGTACCCGGTGCCTTTACTCCAACTTGTGATGTGGCTCACCTGCCGGGCTTTGTGGTTAATGCGCCGGATATTAAGGCCAAGGGCGTTGACACTATTGCCTGTATGTCAGTAAACGATGTGTTTGTAATGAATGCCTGGGGCAAGTCCCAGAATGCTGAAGAGATCCTGATGCTGGCCGATGGCAATGCCGAGCTGACCAAGGCAATGGGGCTGGAGCTGGATGCCTCCGGTTTTGGTATGGGTACACGCTGCAAGCGCTTTGCCATGATCGTGAATGACGGTGTGGTTGAGCTGCTGAATATCGATACTAAAGAGTTTGGTGGCAGCAGTGCTGAAACGGTAATGGCTGCTCTCTAAGAGTTACCAGCTAGTGAATCCCCCTGTGTATACAGGCAATGTAGTTCACTTAAGAAATATCGTCATTCCCGCGTAGGCGGGACTAAGCATTGAGCGCCGGAGGCGATAATCCACCATTTCGAGTGCTTTTCGAAATGGATCCCCGCCTACGCGGGGATGACAAGTACTTCCGATAACTTAAGTGAACAGCATTACTGTGTATACAGGGAGATTTTTCAGTTTTTTGAGTTAATCATTTAAGAATGCCAAACCAGGCTTCTTCTTTCCGCAAGTCCATCACCACAACTTCATCAAAGAAGGGCGCATTGCCAATAAGTCCTTCGGTCTTTATCGCATTGTGCTCAAACCGCTTGGGTTGTTCTGCAATAAAGTGAACCATTGGTTGTTCAGCCACAAATGAGCCAAATGCCAGCTGTGTGGTCAATGGTGCCCCGATGGTTGTTACCACTCGATCATGAGACCAGCCACTGATTTGCAGGTTATCCGACTCATTCCCCTGACGTCCGGTCAGGTGTTGCCAATTTGTTTTATCAACCAGTAGTTCATAGAGGCTGGCGCCGGTATCGAAAAAAAGGTCGTCATTAATATCTCCCGCCAGCTTTGAGATCAGGAACAGTTTTCTGGATCGAATTTCAGCCGGGACCAAGTGCATCTGCAGGCGGTGCTGTTCGAATTGTTCCGTCGAGATTTGGCAGATCTGCTGGTTTGGGTAATCAATTCGAATAATTTTTCCAATTAATGCCTGTAAACCAATGCGACCGCTCACAAGGCTGGTAGGCCATGGCATGCGGTGGAATGGCTGCCTGCCAAGGTCAAGCTCACCAACCTTTAGGTCAATGGTTGTGATGTCATAACCATACTCATTTCGATTTGTGGTCAGATCTTTGAAAGCGCCAAGGTATAACCCGCTAACATCAGAGCCGGTATCGAATTGGAGCTTTGTCTTTCTGCCAGCCACATTTGCTGTGACGACCATGGCAGCTTTTTCTGCGCCATCGACGTCGGTTATCCATTCAAAGGATGTGCAATTGCCCTTGTTGCCTTCAACTAGGTCCGTCTGGGCAGTAGCGATGCCACAGATCCCTGAAACAAGTAGAGCGATAAATCTGGTAAAGAGTCTTTGCATTACTGGATGGTGCTGGGGTTTTGGGAATGGACAAGACTATCATTTATCTTGATGTTTTGTGAAAACAAGGGCGAACCCGGTCCCCCAAGTTCGCCTATTTTTATTGTTGTGGCGCGTCCTTCGCCTGGTTGTTGTTATGTCCATTCTTTATGAAAGTAATGGAATTTGGTGCCACAACCGGCTCTTGCCAGGCAATTTGGACTCAAGCAACGAGCAAGAGTGAGCCATAGAGAGCCGGCCGCGACATTGACTGTTGAGGGTTTTCATCTGTGGGTGTGGCTGTTATTTCGACGTCCCCGAATACCCTTATCTTTATTAGCGGCCAAACTTAATCCAGCAGAGGTTTTTCTGCAAATCACGGCTGTGGGTACAAGTTGTGGATAACTTGTGAGGTAGCTGTGTTGTAAGTGCCTGCTATCAGTTAGGGCTCCATGCTGGAAGGAGTCTGTGTGAGACGATTTTTATTAGAATTAATAGGCATAAACGGTATCTGTTTATATGCATTTCTGAAAATATCAGGCGTAATTCGGCTATCTTGGCTAAAATCCGTGTTCTTTTTATTTGTTGTAAGGAATGGTTATGCCTTCAATGGTTTCTAGTGGATCACTGAGCCGTCAGGGTTTGTATTTTGCATTTGCTGCCTTCGGCATGTGGGGGCTTGTTCCTATCTATTTTAAGGCGGTGGCGGATGTAACGGCGCTTGAGGTGCTGGCGCATCGTGTTATCTGGTCGGTTGTTTTCCTGAGTGGTGTGATTTGGGCTACTGGCCGGGGAGCCGCCTTTTACCGGTTGCTGCTGTCCCCCAAATCGTTGGCAATGTTGTCTCTGTCGGCATTGTTGATTGGTTTGAACTGGCTGGTGTTCATCTGGGCGGTATCACATGATCGAATTCTGGAAACCAGCCTGGGATATTTTATTGGCCCTCTGGTCAGTGTGTTTTTGGGGACGCTGTTTCTCGCGGAGCGCCTTCGAGGCTTACAGTGGATTGCCGTAGGATTGGCCGCCTTGGGGGTGCTGAATCAGGTTATTCACCTGGGCTATCTCCCTTGGGTAACGCTATCCCTTGCTTTCAGTTTCAGTATTTACGGGTTTGTGAGAAAGCGTTTGGGTGTCGATTCGACTTTGGGTTTGAGTGTTGAAACCTTGTTGATGTTGCCTCTGGCGGCGGGTTATTTGTGGTGGTTACATTCAAGCGGTGAAATGCAGTTTTATTTTACCGGCGCTTCTATCAGTTGGTTGCTGGTGGCGGCAGGGTTGGTGACCAGTTTGCCTTTGATTTGTTATGCCAGTGCTGCGAATTTGTTGCCACTTTCTATTTTGGGGTTAACCCAGTACATCACGCCGAGTACGACCTTTGTTTTGGCGATTGTGGTGTATAACGAAGCGTTTGATCCGGGGCAATTGCTGACTTTTTGTTTTATTTGGGCAGGACTGGTGGTGTTGACGGTTGAGGGGTGGCGACATCAGCGGCGGCTTTTAAGGAAGCCTGTTTGATTACCTGATGTTAGTCGTTGGTACGATTCAGGGGCTATAGCAATTGTCATCCTGAGCGAAGAGAAGGATCTTGGGCTTATGGATATATTCGACTGCCAGTAGCGACTCCGCTCGTTCCGTAGCCTGACAGGCCACTCCTCATATACCCACAAATCGTCGTGACCTGTCAGGCTACCGAAAGAGCTACTTTGGTTGGCCTTATGTCACTCTGGGTGCAGAGAAAACAAAAGCAGACAGTGTGCGGATGGTGACAATTTCAAATAAAAAACGGAGCCAATTGGCTCCGTTTTTTTGATCAACTTTGATCAGGTCACTCGCTGACCCGGTTCAGCACCGGAGTCCGGAGAGAGCAGGTAAATGCCTTTCTTGTCGCCAGATGCCAAGACCATTCCTTCGGAGAGGCCAAAGCGCATTTTTCTTGGTGCCAGGTTGGCGACCATTACGGTCAGGCGGCCTTCGAGGTCTTCGGGCTGGTAGCTGGATTTGATGCCTGAGAAGACGTTGCGTGTTTTGCCTTCGCCGATATCAAGGGTCAGCTGCAGCAGCTTGTCGGCGCCTTCAACGTGATCCGCTTTTACGATTTTGGCGATGCGTAAATCTACTTTGATAAAGTCGTCAAAGCTGATTTCGGCTGCCAGTGGTTCGTCGGCCAATGGGCCAGCTACTTTGGTATTTTCGGCGTTAGCCGCTTCTGCAGCTTGTTTTTCCGCTTCCACGATGGCGTCTACCTTTTCTTTTTCGATGCGTTGCATCAGTGGTTTGAATTTGTTGATTTCGTGGCCCAGCAGTGGCTGCAAGCCTTTGCTCCACGATAAAGAGTCGTTGAGGAACTCTTCTGACTGCTCGGCCATCGCCGGCAATACCGGTTTCAGGAACAGCATCAGGGCGCGGAACATGTTGATGCCCAGCGAGCAAATGGCCAGTACTTCGGTTTCTTTGCCTTCTTCTTTGGCCAGTTTCCACGGCTCTTTGGCGGCGATGTATTCGTTGGCGGCGTCAGCCAGGGCCATGATTTCGCGCATGGCTTTGCCGAACTCGCGTTGTTCGTAGAGTTCAGCAATGGTTGGCTCGGCATCGACGAATTTCTGCCACAGTTGTGGCTCGACGATGTTATCGGCAAGTTTGCCACCGAGTTTTTTCACAAAGCCGGCGCAGCGGCTGGCGATATTGACTACTTTGCCGACCAGGTCTGAGTTCACTCGCAGTACAAAGTCGTCGAGGTTGAGATCCAGGTCGTCGACACCGCTGGTCAGCTTGGCAGCGTAGTAATAGCGCAGCGGCTCTGGCGGCAGGTGGTCGAGGTAGGTGCGGGCATTAATAAAGGTGCCGCGGGACTTGGACATTTTCTTGCCATTGACGGTCACAAAGCCATGGGCACACACCTTGGTCGGGGTGCGGAACTGGGCGCTGGACAGCATTGACGGCCAGAACAGGGCGTGGAAGTTGATGATGTCTTTGCCGATAAAGTGGTAAAGCTCGGCATCGGAGTCAGCCTTCCAGAACTCGTCAAAGTTCAAACCTTCGCGCTCACACAACACTTTAAAACTGGCCATGTAACCGATTGGCGCGTCCAGCCAGACGTAGAAGTATTTGCCTGGTGCATCGGGGATTTCGAAACCGAAGTAGGGTGCATCGCGGCTGATGTCCCACTCTTGCAGACCGGAATCGAGCCATTCACCAAGTTTATTGGCTACTTCGCCTTGCAGGTGGCCGGCGCGGGTCCACTCTTTCAGGAAGTCGCTGAACTCCGGCAGTTTGAAGAAGTAGTGGGTGGACTCTTTTTCAATTGGAGTGGCACCAGAGATGGCAGACACCGGGTTGATCAGGTCGGTGGGCGAGTAGGTAGCGCCACAGGCTTCACAGTTGTCGCCGTACTGATCCGGGGTTTTGCACTTCGGACAAGTGCCCTTGATGTAGCGGTCCGCCAGGAACAGATTCTTTTCCGGATCAAAAGCCTGCTTGATGTCACGTTGGGCAATGTGGCCGTTGTCACGCAGACGGGTGTAAATCAGGTTCGACAGCTCGCGGTTCTCCTCCGAGTGGGTGGAGTGGTAGTTGTCAAAAGCGATTTGGAAGTCGGCAAAATCTTTCAGGTGCTCCTGCTTGATATTGGCGATGTGCTCTTCCGAGCTGATGCCGAGTTGTTCGGCTTTCAGCATGATGGACGTGCCGTGGGCATCGTCGGCGCAAACGTAGTAGCACTCGTGACCGCGCAGGCGCTGGAAACGGGTCCAGATGTCGGTCTGGATTGCTTCCATCATATGGCCGAGGTGAATGGAGCCGTTGGCGTAGGGAAGGGCACTGGTTACGAGGATCTTGCGACGTTCTGACATTAATGGATGTTCCGACGTTGAATTTACCTGGAGATGGTGTCAATTAGCGGCTTAATGAGCCTTGGACACCGCAATAAGGGGCGCAACTATAGCGCTTTTCGAGGTCAGATTCATCACCGGGTTAGGCCGTGTGTTGGCGAGATACCAATTATCGTCATAAAGTTGTCTTAATCTAGGAAGGAAGTGAAGAGTAGCTCTCAGTTCGATGGAGATACCAGACAGGATGTAAATATGAATTTTGATCAGGGATTAGCTGATACTAACCGCCAGGGTATCGAACCAGGTAGTTTGCAGGCAGAATTAATTCAATGTCCTGCCCTGCAGGATATCTTTAAGGCGGTCATTGATGCCGCTGAATCGGTTTGGGATATGCGCTGTTCAATCCTGATCCTGGATCCTGCCCATGGCACTTTGCACCATGCCTCTGCTCCCAGCCTGCCCAAACAATATATTGATGCTATCAATGGTGAGTCAATTGGCGACTCTGCGGGTAGCTGTGGAACAGCGGCCTTTCGAGGCGAGCTGGTCATCGTTGAGGATATAGAAAGCGACCCGCTGTGGGCCAACTACAAGGAGTTCGCCCTTTCTTTCGGGCTCAAGGCCTGTTGGTCAACGCCAATTTTCAGCTCTACGGGATCTGTCCTGGGTACCTTTGCCTGCTATTTCGACCAGATGAAACCTCCTGATCAAAAGCAGCTTAAATTCATGGAGTCGGTTGGCAAAACCTTGGCTATCGCCATTGAACAGCGTCAGTTACATCATGTGGTGACGCAACTGTCACATTTTGATCCTTTGACGGGGTTACTCAATCGTAGGGCGTTTAAGCAGCACCTTCATGAGCAAATGCAATCCCAAGAAGGGGTTGCGTTGTTGTTTCTTGATTTGGATATGTTCAAAAAAGTGAATGACACTTTTGGGCACGAGGTGGGTGACCGGATTTTGAAAAAAATCAGTACCCGTTTCAATTCGTGTGTTGCCGGCCGAGGAGTATTGGCAAGAATTGGAGGTGATGAGTTTACCGTTGTTATCAGCGGCCCAGATACCGCATCCGAAGCAGCCGTTTTGGCAAGAGAGCTGATCTCACTGGCTTCGGTGCCAATTGAGTGCCAGAACAAAGTGGTTCAACTGGGGGTGAGTGTAGGGGTAGCGATAGCGCCAATCCACGGGATGGAGACATCGCTGTTGATGAAGAATGCTGATATAGCGCTCTATAAGGCCAAGCAGGGCGGGCGTAATCAGGTGTGTTTATTTGAGCCATCCATGAGTCAACAGCTTCAAGAGCGACTAAGTCTGGAGGCTGAGCTGCACCACGCCTTTATGGATAGTCAATTGACGGTTTACTATCAGCCGCAGGTCGATGCAAATTCCCGGGATATTGTGGGCGTAGAAGCGCTGGTTCGTTGGCAACACCCGAATCATGGTTTATTGACTGCCGGGGATTTTATTTACTGTGCGGAAGATAGCCACCTGATTATTGATCTCGGATTATGGGTTTTAGAGAAGGCTTGTCAGCAGGTGGCGGATCTGTGTCGAAAAAACAGCCTTTCAATTAACCTTTCCGTGAATGTTTCCTCATCCCAGCTATACAGTCACAACTTTATAACTTCTGTCACTGACGTTCTTAACAGAACGGGGCTGTCCTCTTCCCAGCTGATTCTTGAGATCACCGAAGGCGCCATTGTTGACGAACTGGATCTGGCCATGCCTGTGCTGAAGAGCCTGTGCAGCCTGGGGGTTCGATTCTCGATTGATGATTTTGGTACCGGTTACTCTTCCCTGAGTTATCTCAAGTTTCTTCCGATCAGTGAAGTAAAAATTGATAAAACGTTTGTGAGTGGTATCCCAAATGACAATTTTGATTCAGAGATTTGCTGGACAGTAATCGGGATTGGCAAGAACCTCGGCCTGACTATTGTTGCCGAAGGTGTCGAAAACCAGAGGCAGTGGCAGATTCTGCAGGATATGGGATGCCCGGTTTTACAGGGGAATTTATTTTCTCCGGCTGTACCTTTTGAGCTGTTTGAGTCCATATTGATGGAATCAATCAACCACTGACATCCAGGTTTCAATCAGTGTAAGATCCAGTCTACCCGCTTTAGCGGGTTTTTCTATTTTGGTAAAAGAGAGAAGTCGCATGACTGATAATGCCAACGGGCTATCTCAAGTTCGATATATTCTGGCCGTAGCTTCTGGTAAAGGGGGCGTTGGCAAATCCACTACTGCAGTAAACCTGGCGTTGGCCCTGCAACAGGAAGGGTTTAAAACCGGTATCCTCGATGCAGATATTTACGGACCAAGCCAACCCCTGATGCTGGGTGTTAAAGAAGGCACTCGCCCTGAAGTTATCGGCGGTAATGCATTTGCACCAGTCGAAGCACACGGCTTGAAAACCATGTCCCTTGGCTACTTGCTGGCAGAAAAGGCTCCAGCCGTATGGCGTGGACCAATGGCGACCGGTGCCCTGCAGCAGATGCTCACGCAAACCCACTGGGGTGAGCTGGACTGTCTGGTCGTGGATATGCCGCCAGGCACGGGTGATATTCAGTTGACCCTTGCCCAGAAGGTTCCGGTTTCCGGGGCTGTGATCGTTACAACCCCTCAGGATATTGCCCTGTTGGATGCCCAGAAAGGCATCGAAATGTTCCGTAAGGTCAATATTCCGGTGCTGGGTGTGGTAGAAAATATGGCCATGCATACCTGCAGTAACTGCGGTCACAGTGAGCATATCTTTGGCGAGGGCGGCGGTGAACGCATTGCCCGTGACTACCAGACAGAACTGTTGGGCGCACTGCCATTGGATCGCACGATTCGCGAACAGGTGGACGGTGGCAATCCTACCGTCATTGCTGATCCGGATAATGCCATCAGCCTGACTTATCGTGAGATAGCACGAAAAGTGATTGATAGTTTACAGGCTGGCGATTCGGCGGTGCCGGAAATTGAAATTGAGTAGCTCATCCTGATTGCAGCGAGATTCTTCGCTGCACCCGGAATGACCAGGCAAATTAAAGGCGGATAGCAGTAATGAGACCGGATTGGGATAAATATTTTATCGATATGATGGACACAGTGGCGACAAGGGCCACCTGTGATCGAGGCCGTTCAGGCTGCATTATCGTAAGGGACCGTCGCATTATCGCCACTGGCTACGTCGGGTCACCCTCTGGACTGGATCACTGCGATGATGTGGGTCACCTGATGAAGCAGGTGATTGATGACGACGGCACTACCCGCCAACACTGCATGCGCACCATTCACGCTGAGCAAAATGCTATCTGTCAGGCTGCCAAGCATGGAATTCCACTGGAAGGCAGTACGCTTTATTGCAAAATGGAGCCTTGTAGAGTCTGTGCGATGCTGATTATCAGCTGCGGCATCCAAACTGTTGTGGCCAAAAACCGCTACCACGCGGCTCAGGAGACACGCGAAATGTTTGCCAAAGCTGGTGTGGAGCTGAAAGTTCTTGAGGATGTAGTGGAGCAGTATGACCTGCAGTGAGTGGGTTAGCCATTGACCCTTTGTATATGAAATTGAGTCAGGAATTCGAAGGGCATGGGTAGGATACGGCTTGATGTGACCGTGGCCAGCAGGGATGCTGGCCACGAGTCCCCAGGGATGACTCTTTACCTATAGGGAGTACGCGTGTCACAGCAAGCCGTATCCTATCCATGCCCAGCACCCAAGCTGATTTCATTCTTCCGGTTACTTCACTTTTTACTTGGTTACCCACAACCCTTCCAAATTCAACGCCGTTTGCAGTCGCTGGGCGTCTCTTTCGGCAGCGCTTTGGCTCGCGTAGCCATAGGCCCTAACACGGTGCAGGGTACGCCCTTTCGATTGAATGGCATCCACTTTGGCGTCGGCGCCAAGATTGCGAACTTTATCGCGCAGGTTATTGGCGTTAGCCAAATCGGATAGCACAGCGATATTGATAAACCAGCCAGCAGAATTGGTAGCAGTTGCTTTCGGCTCTTTCGACACTGCAGGTTTTGTGGCTTTAACCTGTTGGAGCTCGAGTAACTGCAAGTTGTTTTCCACACCGTCCATTCGCGCTGCCAGAGATTTGATCAGCTCCTGGGCGTCTGTGGGTAGCTCGGTTGCTGCCGGGGTGTTTTGCAGCGCGGAAACCTGACCTTTCAGTTGGTTCAGCTCATTTTGCAAAGCGGTAAATTGCTCATTCTGTTCTGTGGTCCTGTCCTGCAAGGCACTCGATTGAGTCAGCTTGTCCAATGAATCATTCAGAGCAGTCTGTTGCTTATCCAGTTCAGACATCTGAATCATTTGTGAAACCGCCAAAATCAACAGTAGCGCCAACAGTGCCCAGTTGAGCATGGTGGCCATGGTCAGATTTGTTTTTAGCGGAGGCGGTGCAACCTTTCGCGAAGGCCGGGGCTCTGCAGTTGCCTTTTCCGCTTGAGGGGCCGGCTTTCGAGCAGGCTTGGGTTCAGCAGGTTGTTCCAGGCGCTCGTCAATATGAAAGGGGGCTTGTGGCTGGACTGGTTGTTGTTTGGGGGCTCTGGACTCGGTTGCAACCTTATTCGGAGCCGGGTTCACGTTCATAAAGGGGCTTTCATCAACTTCTGGATCACGTGCCGGTTTTGGAGCCGGGGTTCTGGCCGGCCCATCATCCTGAACGCCGCTCAGGGAGTGGCTGAGGTTGCGATTTCTGTGATCGTCCAGGGGCTCAAAATCATCCAGTTCCGGCTCCATGAGATCATTGGGAGACAGCGGTGCGCCGAACAGCTCATCGCGCAGAATTTCGTCGCGACTATCGGTGGCATATGGACTCTTTTCTGATGATTTGTCTGGAGTGGTGTTGTCGTCGTCAAAGATGCTCATGGCTTCCCCTCAATACCGGTCATTTAGCTCGTAATTTTTAAAAGGGCCTAAAGTTTTACTGATTTTTGCCGATACTACCATGAAGTCAAGGTGGTCACTGCGCTATGTTGGGCGAAATTTCACTAACGGGCCTGGCGTCTCAAAGTCAGTTGAGCAGTCAGGTTCACTCCTGGAAAGTTGGGCAGCTACTGCAGGCTGTGGCTCTGTCGCGCCCCGCTGCTGATCGCTTACAGCTGAGAATTGGTGGCATGGAGCTGGAGGCTCGTACCCAGGTCCCTATCCAGCCGGGTGACCGTGTGACACTTAAAGTGATGGGAGCGGGCCCCAATTTATCTTTACAGGTCGTTCCTGCACCAACAGCTACCGCCAATGCAGCGGAGGTAGTGAACCATGCTATTCGGCAATTGCTACCCAGGCAGTTATCGACTGACAGGGTGATGACTAATCTGGTGAATATATTGCGTTCGGATCAGGCAGTAGAGCGATTGCCTGTTCAAACACGAGGCTTGATTGAAACCTTGTTGAGTCGTCTGCCGAGAGCAGAGCAGCTGGCAAGTCATACCGAGCTCTACAAATTGGTGGCTGAGTCCGGACTCTTCAGGGAGTCACGGCAATTGATTGGTCGACCGGGAAATGAGTATTTTGACCTGAAGCAGGCGTTAATTCAGTTGTCGAGACAATTGGCGCAGCAACCTTCCGGTAAACCTGGTCCAGAGGGTAAGCCTGCCACGAATGTGAGTCCGGAAGATGCCAAGGCAGCCAACAGGTTGCCCGTTTCGCCTGACGCAAAAAGAGTACCGGTTTCTCCACCGGATAATCAGGGAACAGCGGGCTTGCAAGCTTCAAACCGACCGTCAGGAGAGCCTTCGAAACAGGTGTCAGTTGCTGGCAATACTGGTGCGAAAGCTGAAAAAGCTACTTTAGAAGGGCAGGAAGTATTACGGCAGCCGGAAGCTGTTCAACAGCGTCGTATGCCGAATTCGAATGAGGCTTCCAGATTGTTGCTGGATACCATGTCGGCGGAAGATCTGCTGTCGGAGTTGCGGCGAGCAGTAGAGGGTGGCATTTCAAGGTTGGTTTTGAATCAGACCCAAAGCCTGCCTTCGTCTGAACAGGCTGGACAACGCTGGGTTGTGGAATTACCTGTCTGGCATGGTGAAGAGTTTCGCCCTGTCGAATTGGTAATTGAACGAGATGGACATCGCGAAGATCAGGATCCAGCCCAATTGGGTTGGCGTGTTGAGCTGGAAGTCAATTTGCCGGAGCTTGGTTCAGTCCAGGCCAAGGTGCTGATCCGGGGTGAAAAAGTATCAGCGGCTTTATGGGCAGAGCGTGAATCCACGGCGCAACTTGCTCAGCAGGCAATATCAGTTTTGGAAACCTCGTTAATCAACGCAGGTTTGGAAGTGGGAGCTTTGAGCTGTCGGCAGGGAAAAAGTCAGCCGCATCCAGCTCAGGCTTATGAACGAAATGTATTGGATTGCAGGGTGTGAATAGAGAGCTTCACAAAAAATCACCTAAGTTGGCAGCGGCATTAAATTACGATGGAGTAAATACTCCGAGGGTAGTTGCCAAAGGGGAGGGGCAGTGGGCTGATCGTATTGAGACACTGGCCCGTGAACACGATGTTCCAGTGCAGCAGGATCAATTGCTGTCTGCTGCTCTCAGCGCAGTACCAGTCGGTGAAGAAATCCCCCGGCAGTTATATATAGCTGTGGCAGAGGTTTTGTCGTTTGTTTATTTCCTGAAGGGCAAGGTACCGGATGGTTATCAGGAGAAAGGCTGAATAATGTTGAGGGAAATGGCTGCGTATTACCTTTTTTCGGGTTACGGGGGTAGAATTAATCAGATAATAATAGCCAGTCATAAAAATAATAAGAAAATCGCTTGAGGCATGAGGGAGTGATTCGTTCACTCAATAGACAGATAAAGTAAAAATAATTTGAGTAAGACACATAATAAACTCATAGGGAATTCAATGAGCGAATCTATCAGTGTTGTAACCGGTGACCAAAGTGACTGCGGTTCTGCAAAGAGTGGACAGGATTCGGTACATAGGGAGCGTTTGCTGCAACGCATAGGGAGTGAACTGAGCAAAGTTGCTCAGGGAAAAGATCCGATTCTCGATAAAATACTCGAGCAGCTTTATCTCGCCCTGCAGGAAGGGGCAAATAATCAGGCGCTTTCCCGAGTTGCTGATTATCTTTTTCAGTATTTGCTGCTTAATGACACCAAAACTGATCACAAACGTTTTCAGCCGATTGCTGAAGCACTTCAGGATCTTCTTGAAGAGCTGCAGGTACCTGTCGAGAGCTATAACCGCGCACAAAAATTGACTGAAGAGGCTGGTAGGGCAACAAGTATCGAAGAAGTTGTATCGGTGCTTAAGCAAGGTGTGGCTTTGCTCAAAGAGATTAACCAGTTTGTGGATAGCCCACTAAAGCCCGCAATACCCAATGACCCTCCAAACAACAAAGCGGAAAAAAGCCGTGAAAAAAGTTGGTTGCGGCGTTTAAGTTGGCTTAGTCACGATGAATTAAGTGCCGAAGAAATTTTTGACTCCCTGCGCCCCCTTCTGGATCGACTTCTGGACAAGATAGAGGTACTTGGCGAGTCCTCCAAACAACTTGTCATCATCAAGGCGTTGCTGCCCAATGTGAAAGAACCACGTGATATGCAACGGGTTCTGGAGCAGGTGTTGGATATGCTGGCCAACATTGCGACTGACCTCAACGATGAGCGCAAAGAGACCGAGAGCTTTTTAGGTGCTTTGCGAGAGCAGTTGCAGCATGTTGAACAGGGGCTGGTAAATACGCTGGATCCCAATCAGCTGGAAAGAGTTGAATGTCTGAACAACGAAATATCGGAGCATGTTGATAGTATCCAGCAGATTTTTGAGCAAACTGATTCAAAAGAGAATATCAGGGGGCAACTGGCTCAAAAGGCTACCAGTATCAATCAATTGCTGCAGGGCTACCTGGTTGCCGAGCGACAACGTTGTGAACAGCAAGAGCGCCAAATTAAAGATCTGACACGCAAGATGCGTGAGATAGAAGTAGAAAGCCAGGAGTTGCGGGCCAAAGTGCAGGATCGCCAATTGGCCGCTTCAAGGGATTCCCTGACTGGTGCGCTGAATCGTTTTGGCTATGAAGAGAGGGTAGTGGAAGAGTTCGCCCGCAGTCGCCGTATCGGGCGGCCACTATCAATGATGGTGGTGGACGTCGATAACTTTAAGATCGTCAATGACACCTATGGTCATAAGGCCGGGGACCTTGTTTTGCAAAAGGTTGTCGAGTTGATGAGGGTCAACCTCAGAAAAACGGATTGTATCGCTCGCTATGGCGGAGATGAATTTGTCGTTTTGCTGGTAGACAGCGATTTGGATGGGGCTAAAATCGCTGCGGAAAAATTACGTCAGGCTGTAGAGCAGTGTGGATTTCACAACGGTGGCTCACCCGTGAAAGTAACGATTTGTTGTGGTGTTACCCAGGTGCGCGACGACGACACACCTGAGACGGCCTTTGTCCGTGCCGACAGCGGCATGTACGCAGCTAAACGGGCAAATCGCAATGGTGTTCAGGACGTTAATTAATGTCCATTTGTGCACTAACCTAAAAAGCCGGCGTCAATGCCGGCTTTTTTGTTGATGGAGCTCAGGTTGTTTCAATATTAGAGATACGTCCTCAGGCCGTTCTCAGGCAATTGCGGCCTGCGGCTTTGGCGCTGTACATCGCCCGGTCTGCCTTATCAATCAGGTCAGCCGTAGTATCCCCGGATTGCATGCCAGTCGCGCCGACACTAATGGTGATAGGTATGTGAAGACCCTGAAGATCAAAAATGGTGGATTCTGTTGCGCGGCGAATTTTGTCGCCGACACACTCGGCACCTTCCAGATCCGTGCCGGGAAGAAGGATTGCAAACTCTTCACCGCCCTGGCGAAACACCATATCTGAACGACGAATGGTAGTCACAATCACATTGGCCACATGACGAAGTACCTGATCACCAATGGCGTGACCAAAGCGATCATTGATTTGTTTGAAGCTGTCGACATCTATCAGCAGCACGGAGAGCTCATTCCGGTCGCGAGTGGCACTTTGAATCTCTTTTGGAAAGAGGTTTTCCAGGGCATTTCGGTTGAGTAGTCCGGTTAAGGTGTCAGTGTATGCGTGGCGGATTGCACTCTGATAATTAATGCTGTTACGAAAACTGTATATCCAGGTGCCAACCAGGCGTTCCAGAGTGTACATCTCATCTTCAGAAAAACGCTTGCTGCGAGTGATGGCTAGTTCTCCCAGAGGTTGTTTCTCCAAATTCAACTGATAGGAGCATCTGTGGGTCTGGTCATTCCCACAGATTACGCTCAGGTTGGCTTCGCTGTTTTGATAGGAAAAGCTATCAAATGGTACAAATCTGGCCACCTCTTCCTGCAAGCGACTCAGCAACTCATGGGGATCAAGACTACGCTGCCACAGCTGATGCACTCCCAATAAATCGCGCTCGGTCAGGGCTGGCGGTTTCGGCGCCGAGAGTTTGGCGATCTTCAGGTTGCCACGGTGTCGGCTGGACGTAATCCTGGTTACCTCGGCATTCTTATTCATAGCAGTAGCTTTATGTGTGAATTGTGACCAGGTTCAAGCAATTCCTGTGCCACTGCTGTGAAGCACCTTGCCAATTAAGGGGTGTATGGGTTTTCAGGTTTTGAATCTAGCGCCATGGCTATTCCGCTTGACGACTTTATGACGGTTTTTCTTTCAAAAGCTGTGGCACATGATTTTCCGTTTATCTTTTGACATGTCAGCCCCGCTGGGTAGCGGTAAACAGTCGCCGCTTTGATGGCATCTGTTTGCCACAGTTGCAGTCATCGGCAGCATCAGCGATGCTACCCGGCCTTAAATAAAGCTCTAAATCAATAAGGAGAGAGTTGTGAAGCGATTAATCACCTTCGGCTGCATGTTGATGCTGTCTATAGCCGCACAGGCGAAGGAGTTAACAATTGAGCGTATTGTTGCCAGCCCATCACTGTCTGGTGCCTCAATCTCCGGCTTGAAGCTATCCCCGGATGGACGCCGGGCTACTTACTTGAAAGGCAAAGCAGATAACCACCGTCAACAGGATCTGTGGGCCTACGATATTGCGGAAAATCGACACTTTCTGCTGGTGGACTCTAAGCAGCTGGTTGTGGATGAGCAGGAGTTATCCGAGGTTGAAAAAGCCCGTCGTGAGCGGATGCGAATTACCGGCCAGGGCATTGTCGAGTATTACTGGTCGCCAGATAGCAAAGCACTGCTGTTTCCACTGGGTGGCGACCTCTACTATTTACCGCTGTCGGGTAAAGTGCGTCGTTTAACGAATACCGAGGCCTTTGAAACTGATATCCGTTTTTCACCAAAGGGTAATTACGTTTCCTTCGTTCGCGACCAGAACCTTTATGTCATTGATTTGCAGAGCGGTAATGAGCAGGCTCTGACTGTCGACGGCGGCGGGGCGATTTCTAATGCTATGGCAGAATTTGTCGCCCAGGAAGAGATGGATCGCATGACCGGCTATTGGTGGGCGCCCAACGAAAAGCGCATTGCCTTTACCCGTATTGATGAGTCCGGTGTAAAACTCGTTGATCGCTATGAGGTAAAAGCCGACGGAGCCGTGACGGTAATTCCACAGCGCTACCCTTTTGCCGGTACTGACAATGTGCAGATTCAACTGGGAGTTGTGTCAGTAACGGATGCCGATAAAAAACCGGTGTGGATGGATCTTGGCAGCGAGAAGGATATTTATATCGCTCGTGTTAACTGGCTGCCGGATAGTCGAACTGTCGCCTATCAGCGCCAAAACCGCGCGCAAACAGAACTGTCACTGTTCTTTGCCAACGCTGCTAACGGGCGGTCTCACACTGTACTCACAGAGCAATCTCCTGCCTGGGTTAACCTGAACGATGACCTGCGCTTTCTTGCTCGTGAAGATATGTTTATCTGGGCCTCCGAGCGCAGTGGCTATAAACATCTGTATCTGATGGACTTTAAAGGCAATGTGGTTGCACCGATCACCGCCGGTGAATGGGCGGTTGAGCAATTGGTGGGCTTCGATGAGGCCGAAGGCGCGGTTTACTTTACCGCCAATGCAGACGGTGTGTTGGAGCAACACCTGTATACAGCGCCTCTCCATGGTGCACCCGAAAAAATGCGCCGTTTAACCAAAGAAGCGGGATGGCACTCAATCAGTTACGGCTGTGTCAAAGAGGGTCATGAATGCACTGAGGCACTGTTTGTCGATCAGTTTTCCGCGCAGGATACCCCGCCCAAAGTTGCGTTGCGTGCTGAGGATGGCTCACTGATCACCTGGATGGTGGAGAACCCGCTTGATGAGAGTCATCCCTATTTCCCATATCTGGATGCTCATGTCGCCCTGGAGTTTGGCCAGCTAAAAGCTGACGATGGCAAAACCCTGCACTATCAGGTGATGAAGCCTAAAAAGATAAAAGCCGGTAAAAAATATCCGGCAATAGTGCATCTGTATGGTGGCCCACATAGCCAGTTGGTTAAAAATGCCTGGAATACCCAGTGGTTTAATCAGTATCTGGTGCAACAGGGGTATGTGGTATTCACAATCGATAACCGTGGCACATTCCATCGTGGTATCGAGTTCGAGGCGGTAATCAAGGGCAAGCTGGGAGAAGCTGAAGTGGCTGACCAGTTGGCCGGTGTGGATTACCTTAGGTCACTCCCCTTTGTGGATCAGCAACGTATAGGCGTGTGGGGGTGGTCTTACGGTGGATATATGACCCTGATGAGCCTGTTTAAGGCGCCAGATACTTTTGCTGCCGGTGCCTCTGTTGCCCCGGTAACGGACTGGTTGTTGTACGACACTCACTACACTGAGCGCTATATGGGGATTCCCAAGCAGCCTTCAGATTATGACAAGGCTGCTGTATTCCCCTATATCGATAACTATCTGGCCAGTGAAGATCCCGGCAAGTTGCTGTTGGTTCACGGAATGGCAGACGACAATGTGTTCTTTGATAACAGCATCAAGTTAATGAGTCAGCTTCAGAGCAAACAGGTGAATTTTGAACTGATGACTTACCCGGGCAAAAAGCATGGCATTCGTGGTGAGCAGACCAGGGCGCATCTTTGGAAGATGTTGTTTGATTTCTTTGAGCGGGAAGTTAAAGCCAAGAAGTAATTGATCAGGGTATGCCAGGTAGCAAGGTTTGGTGCCTGGCATTGGGTTAGTTGCTGAGTCACGGACACAGCAACTAACCCCAACGCCTGCCAATCAGTGCTAGTTTATTTTCTTTGGAAGCAGCACCACTCGGGTGCCATTGATGCGGTCATGAAGACTGAGTCCCTCTTTGTCGAACAGACACCACAACAAACCCACAACAGAAACAATGGATACCGGGGCAATCAGGCAGCGGTTCCAACGTTGTTTGGCGGTAGCCAGCGAGCCATCCGACTGCTGAAGGCGGAGGCGCCAGGTTTTCATTGCCAGAGTCTGGCCGCGTTTTTTCCAGCACCAGTTAAAGTAGCTTGCTAATGTGAACCACCAGCCAACCATGATCACGAACTGTACTGAAGGGTTAGGGGACGCCATCATCTGACCCTGTTCTGGTGCTCCTTCGGTAACCATACGAATTACAAAAATCACAAGGGCATATCCCAGCGAGATTGCAGCCAGTAGTAGCAGATCGTACACAATGGAAGCGATTCGACGGCCCAGCCCTGCTGCTGGTAGAGCGGAAAAATCTATCTGGTTTTCAGTGGTTTGGTTCAAAGCAGCGGCTCCGGCGTTCCAAAAAGCGCCATTCTAGCCGATTTGGGATAAGGAAGTGGTTCGAAGGAAACTTATTTGCTGCGGGCAAGTTTAAGGGCCTGCTGATAGACCCTAGTTAAATTCGAATTGAAACCCAAAGGTCAAGCTGTCACTGGAGATTCGTACATCGTAGTCGATGTCATTGAATTCGGTTTTTAACTCGCCATTCTCATCGGGAAGCAAGCGATTACTGCCCATTTTATGGCGTTCATTACGCCAGTATTCACGGAGGGCTTTCTTGGCGATAAAGGAGAACACTTTTCCACCAAGAACAGGGTCACTTTCACCACATTGATCCGAGAGCCACTGGTGGTTGAGGGCTCGATGTTCAGCGCTCATTTCGGTCGAGCGCAACATGTCGGCCTGTAATAAAAGCTCTTCGTTGCTAAGTCCGCGGATGTGTTCGAGTTGGGAGGTGTTGCTGGAGTAGGGGAGAGTATTTGGCAGAAAGAAGTCATCAGCTGAAGCGTAAGGTGCAAAGCTGGCGATAAGATAGACCCCCACCGCCAGTAGCCACCGGCTCAAGGGATTGTTAATGCTACAAATACACTTCTTTTTGTACTGCATTGGAATTTACCTCACCCTAAGTGTAGGCGATTGGTAGAAGGGATGCGCCCATTAACCTATCGCTAACAGTACTTATCGTTATAACAGATAAATTAAGTAGAGAAAGTGGAAAAAGAAAGCAGTTGCGAATTTAAGGTCCAGTTGTGGTCACGTTTGCCACCTGGTACACAAAATACGCCGGCTATTGCTAACTCTGACGGCCTTGGGCAACATGCGTTTATTTGAGAACCAACAGCTACCCAGGAGTCACAGTGTCCAGAATTCAAATTACCCGCCCACATTCACTCAATGAGCAAGAACTGCGATCTTTGGGTGAAAAACTTGCCGAAAAGCTGGTTTCCCGCCTTGGGGGACAGTGCCAATGGCAGGGCAATAGATTTGTCTACCAGCAGTCAGGAGTAAACGCCCAAGTCGATTTGAATCCATCTGAGGTGGTTGTTGATGTCAAATTGGGGATGTTGATGGGTGCTTTTACCGGCACAGTCGAAAGTGAAATAAACCGTGTTCTCGACCAGTATCTATAGGTGCAGTGGTTTTGTAAGGTTTTCGATCAAAAAAAACCTCGCCCGAAGGCGAGGTTTCAAGATGTTTGCAAAAGAGATGTGTTGGGGGCATCAGCTTCTGCAATAGCAGCTGCACAATGGCTGGCAGCTGCACTTTCCCTCCTACTTGCGTCAGTTTTACGCTAGCCACGTAATTTGGTAACTGATGCGGGATTAACTTTATCGTTACATTGGATTGAGCGCAATTTTCTCAACTTGAAAAAAGTCATTTAAAAACAATATGTTACCTATGTTAACGCAACTTTACTAATGTTTACATTTGGTGCTTTTAACTGATTTTGTAGCTACTCCGCGACATTCTCCTCAGGCTTGGCTTTGGCCTCCTTGGATTTGGCGGCGGCTTTGCGCAAACAGATGTAACCGGAAATACCGGCAATCAAAGAGGCTATCAAGACTCCCCCTTTAGCCAGCACCAGATTCGGGCTTCCCGAAAAGGCCAGCTCTGAGATGAAAATGGACATGGTAAAGCCGATTCCGCCCAGAAAGCCCACCCCGATAATGTGAATAAAGTTGCAGCCGTGGGGGAGTTTGCCCAGTCCGAGTTTCCAGCCCAGCCAGGTCGCACCGGAAATACCGATCAATTTGCCGACTACCAGGCCTAAGGCCACACCAATGGTGATGTTGTTGAAAACGCCATCGCCAGCTGTAAACACTTCAAACGAAATACCGGCATTGGCCAGGGCAAAGATAGGAATCACAATATAGGTAACCGGCAGGTGCAGTCCCGATTCAATACGTTGCAGCGGTGCCTCCGCCAGTCGACTTCCATCTCCCAGTGCTCTCACATAGGCGCGCATTCGCTCATTGCGAAGCACATTCTCACCTGGGCGGTAACTGCCGTCGAAGCGTCGAACCAGATTCTTGACCTGGGCACTGAAGGCTTCCGGGTTGTACTTGGGTTTTGCGGGCACTGCGAAAGCGGTGATTACGCCGGCCAGCGTGGCGTGAATACCGGCGTGGTGTAATTGCACCCAGATTCCTGCACCAACCAACAGATAAGGAATGGGGTTGCGGACACCCCACCAATTCAATATCCACAAAAACAGAGTCAGACCAGTGGCCCACAGTAGGGAAAGCTGGTGGATTTCATTGGTGTAGAACAGGGCAATAATGGCAATGGCGCCCAGGTCATCGACGATGGCCAGTGCCACCAGAAAAGCGATCAGGCTGTGTGGTACCCGTTTGCCGAGCAGGGCGCATGTGCCCACGGCAAAGGCAATATCGGTAGCCATAGGGATTCCCCAGCCATGCTGTGCATCGCCATTGGGGTTGATGGCAAAGTAGATAAGAGCCGGAACTACCATACCTCCGATGGCAGCAAGGATGGGAAGAGAGGCGTGCTTGAAATCGGAGAGTTCGCCGACCATAAACTCGCGTTTCAGCTCAAGGCCAACGTGAAAGAAGAAAAACGCCATCAGGCCGTCATTAACCCAGTGCAGCACCGACATTTTCAGGCCGCCATCTCCAAAGGTGATGCCGGCGTATTTGCTTAACAGGGCTTCGTAGTAGGGGGCCAGGCTGCTGTTGGCAATAATCAGTGCGACCACCGCACAGATCATCAGCAGCACACCACTGGTGGTTTGGCGATGAATAAATTCCTCAAAGGGGGTCATGATGCGATCAAAAGCACGTTCCCATCGTGCCCTGAAGACCTTGCCCTTGCGTCCCACCAGTTTGTCCAGGTCCTGTTCGTGCACAGTTACTCCTCATAATGGCTCATTTGGACACCTAGCCTACCATTATGTGTTTGTCGTTGTCTTTTCAGTCACATGTAAATTCACTGACACTGCGAAACCACAGGCGGTTACAATCTGTCTGACAGAGTATCCACGGTGGCAATTTGGCAAGGAGTCGAGTCATCAAACCAACAGTCTCAAGCGGTCATCTAACTGGCTTGCTGAATAAATCCTTCAAAAATATTTTGGGGGCTATTTGTCTGCTGTTCTATGTTCACTGTTCGGCGCAGGACATAACGCTGGTGGTGAACGGTATTGATGGCCCACTGAAACAAAATGTAATTGCCACGCTGAAAGGTTTGACCGTCGAAGAGGCTTCCAGTGCCTATTTTGAACGCACGTTAAGTCAACAGTTAAATGCCAGCTTGCAAGCACTTGGGTACTATCAGGCCAAACACCAATGGCGACTGGAAAATAATCGCCTTATCATTGATGTGATACCGGGAAGACCGGTAGTGTGGGCGGCCCCTCAAATTCAGGTCTCAGGACCGGGCGAATCGCTACCGGAGTTACTGGCAGCACAAAAAAAACATCCCTTTGTGATTGGTCAGGTGATCAATCACAGTCTTTATGAGCAATTCAAAGAAGAGCTGCTGGATGCCTGCCTTCGCAATGGGTATCAACAGGCGAAATTCACTGAGAGTCAGTTGCTGATTGATTTGCAAAGCGGTAATGCAAAAGCCAATTTATTTCTGCAGACCGGTCCGCGTTTTAAAGTTGGTGCAGTCAACTACCATGGCACAGTTATCAACGATCGAGTGATTGAGCAGCTGCTGGTGGCTCATTCAGATCAGTGGTATTCCCGAGAGCTGGTCTCGCGTCAGTATAAGTCGCTGCTGGACAGCGGTTATTTTTCAGGTGTGGTGGTGTACCCGGAGTTGGTTGCTGATAGCCAGGTGGTGAATGTAGATATTCGCCTTGAGGATGAACCCAAGGATCGCTACCTATTGGGAGTTGGTGCCAGTACAGACACCGGTGCCCGACTGCAGTTGAATTGGGAAAAGCCGATTGTGAATCGCCTTGGTCACAGCCTGAGTGTAGACAGTGAATTTTCGTCTCCGTTAACCAGCCTCAGCAGCACTTACCGAATACCGAGAAAGCACCCGTTGAACGATTATTATGAATGGGTAACAGGCTGGCAGGATAAATTTGTTGAGGACACAGACAGTAGATTGATAACCACCGGCTTCAACTGGCAACTGGATCGCAGTGGTTGGAATCGTACATTGGGGATTAACCTCGAACATGAACAGTACCAACAAGGTGAAGAGCCAGAGCAGTCTACTACCTATATTCTGCCCAACGCATCCTGGACTTTGAGCCGCAAAGTAGCTAACAGCCGTGATACCTATAAAGCCTGGTTCAGCACACAAGCAAGTACTACAGCCCTGGGATCGGAGACTGACTTTATTAGGGTTGAAACGGGCCTTAAATACCTGTTGCACTGGAATCAGCGACATGCCTGGGCAATGCGCGCTGAAGTGGGTGAGGTATTTTCCGGTAATTTTGATGAAGTACCGTCTTCAAAACGTTTCTTTGCTGGTGGTGACCAGAGTATTCGCGGTTTTGGCTTTGAAACTATTTCTCCACGTAACGAAGACGGCGACTTGATAGGGGGTAATAAACTGATTACTGCCAGCCTGGAACATCGCTGGCGCTTTACTGAGCAGTGGGAGCTAGCCGGTTTTGTCGATGGCGGTAAAGCCTTTAATAACAGTACTGAAGAGTTTCATATTGGCGCCGGTATCGGTTTGCGCTGGTTGCTTCCAGTTGGCGCTGTCGGCTTGGATCTGGCGGTGCCTGTAGGGGATGACGAATTCAGTGGGCTGCAGGTGCACTTCTACATGGGGCCAGCACTGTGACAGAAGTAATACGTGCAGGACTGGTCAAAAAAGCACTGACAATTCTTGCGTGGGTATTGGCGGGGCTGTTGGTAATTGTTGTAGCGGCAATTTTCTGGTTGCTGGGTACAGAAGCCGGTGCTCGTACCGGTCTTGATTTGGCACAAAAAGCTCAGCCGCAGCTTAAGGTTGGCAATACATCTGGCACGCTCTGGCGTGGACTTAATATTGATACACTGCAATGGCAGGATTCGCAAATTTCCCTGGACGCCAGGCAACTGCAAATGCGCTGGGATTTTTCCAATTTGTTGGATCGCGATATCACCATTGAGCTTTTTCAGATTGGCAGCGTGACTGTTACTTTGGCCGAAACTGATGAGCAATCTGAGCCTTCAACTATCATTGCAGTACCGGAAGTAAAGCTGCCGTGGACAATCTCAATTAATCGCTTTGCGCTTAATGACATCAAGATTATTCGGCAACAGCCGCTTGTCCAAAATGCAAAACTGACCGGAGATAACTGGCACTTTTCCGGAAGTCAGCTTCGCTTTGAGTCATTGCAGTATGTATTGGAAGGTCTTACTGGTGAAGTAAACGGTGAGCTGAACCTGACTGAAAACTACCCCCTCGATATTCAGGTGCAATCTTCCTTGCCGTCGGATTTGCCTCCGGTTTCCGTTACGCTGAATGGGGATTTGTCTACACTTAAATGGCAAATAGAGTCTTGGGGCAAATTTGAACTTGCCACACAGGGACAAGTAAATGTCCTTGATCCATTACTGCCGTTGACGGCAACACTGAAAACCCAACAACCGTTTGATTACCCTTTTCAGAGTACAGACTTTTACTTTGCCGCTGTGGGTGCTTCGATATCTGGCAATCTGGACGGATTGGATGTTGACCTTGAGTCCAGGTTTACCCACAGCCAATGGCCGGGTGAACATGTGGTGTCTGCCAAGGCTCTGGTATCCCGGCAGCAGGCGGAACTTTATGAATTGGTACTGCAACTGCCAGATGGCTTATTGAAGGCAGACGGGTTAGTAGATTACGACAATGACTTGTCGGCAAACCTGGCAGTGACTGTTCAAAACCTGCGGCCGTCATTATTTATTCCGCATCTGACTGGAACCGTATCCGGGCAGTTAACGGTTTTATACCAGGGAAATGAAAACTCCTCTCTTGAAAAAACGCCCAAAGCAACGGTTCATATTTCCGACCTCGATGGAACCCTGCAAGGCAAGCCGGTGAAAGGCAAAGGCTCGATTGTATGGGTGCCATCGGCACTAACAGTGGATGAGCTGAAATTAACCCACGGTAATGCATTGATAGAAGCCAATGGCCAGATGCCGTCCAAACTGAACTGGCAGGTGCAGTTGCCCAATGTGTCAGCCTACCTGCCAGAAGTGGAGGGTGCAGTTTCAGCCAAGGGATATATTTCCGGGAACCTTCAGAATCCGACATTGCAGGTAAGCGTCAATACCAAAGGGGTGAGGTGGGGCGAGTACCAGCTTTCCGATGGCCAGCTGGGTTTGCTGCGTCACTCAGGTAAAAAGCTGCCAGACTCTGTGAGTCTCAACCTTAAGTCTTTAACGCTTGGTAGTGGCCTGGTCCTGAATACAGTCGCTCTTGATACCAATGGCAATAGCCTGAAATTAGCACTGAATGCTGACCCGGATCTGTTTTACAAGCTGGGCTGTAAATTCAATCTTAGCGATGATCAGCAGAAGCTGGCACTGGATTGTGAAGAGATGCAGCTTTCTTTCCCCGATACCACAGAGGGGCTGCAAGCCACTTGGGGTTTGTCCTCACCGTTAACCGCAAACATTAATTTTGCTGACAGTACCGGTAAGCTCAGTGCCTGGACATTGAGCAATGTTGATAATCCTGTTGAGAAACTCGGTATTCAAGAGCCGATAAGCTGGAGTGCAGATAATTTGTCTGCCGTTTCCCTTAGTGGTGAAAGGTTGCCGCTGGAATGGGTTAATTATGCGCTGGCTCAGCGGGTAGATGTCAGAGGTCATTGGTCGTTAAATCTTGAAATGGCGCCTTGGGATTTTCAGGCCCAACCTACATTTCATGCCGGATTACTCAGCGAGCAAAGCCAGTGGTTATGGTCGGTGAATCCACAGCGGAAAATGACTTTTGATCTGCAAAACCTCACGGCTAATGTGGCATTGGAAAATGGCAAGCTGAGCAGTGACTGGAAATTGATTTCCAAACAACTGGGTGCAATGCGCGGCGAGCTGACTCGGACGGAATCGTTGCTAAGTGGAAAAATAATCAGCGAAGGTATTCAGCTGCAACCGGTACAGTGGTTTGTGCCGCAATTAAAAACACTGGAAGGTGAGGTTAATACCGACATTCAATTCAGTTTGGAAAACAACAAGGAATTGATGATTTATGGCGGGGCATCCATGCAGACAAGCAGCCTCGAAATCACCGATTCCCCGGTTAGAGTGCAAACGGTAAGCCTGACTACCAATTTCAGCGGTCGTCAAGCGACAGTCAATGGCGAAGTAGGAACCGATAGCGGTGGGCTGAATTTAACAGGGACAGCCGATTGGCGAGATGTCGAGCAGTGGCAATCAAAGATCAATATCAAGGCTAATCAGCTGACCGTTGAGCCAGCGTTTAATAATCGAGTGACCCTGTCCACTGACCTGACGTTGAATATTAAACCTGAGCAGATTGCGTTAAGTGGTGAAGTGAATGTCCCCCATGCGCGATTGAGCATTCGTAAAATTCCGACAACCGCGATTGGAGTCTCCGATGATACTGTGATTGTTGGCCAGCAACAGCAGGTTGAATCGCCACTGAATATCACCACTGACTTGAAAGTTGCTTTGGGCAAAGATGTCCAATTTCAGGGCGTTGGTCTGTTCAGCAAATTAAATGGTTCGCTGCGTATTCGACAGCGGGGTGAGCAACCCATTCGAGCCGACGGCGTGGTGAGTTTATCCGATGCCCGTTATAAGGCTTACGGGCAGGACCTGTCGGTAAAAGAGGGCAAGATGATTTTTGCCGGCTCATTGAGTAACCCTGATGTTTTGGTACGTGCCGTTCGCACCTATACCGAAGATGATGTTGAAGTGGGTGTGTTGGTTCAGGGGCCGGTAAAGCATCCGGAGTTGTCGCTGTTTTCCAATCCTGCTATGTCAGAAAGTAACCGCCTGAGTTATCTACTCACCGGACGAGCTTCCGACAGCGAGGATGGCGCCAGTGGCAACGCCTTGACTCAAGCCGCTGTAGCTTTGGGGTTACAGTCTGGTAATGCCATTGCCCAGGAGTTGGCTTCGGGGGTAGGGATACGGGACTTTAGCATGGGGGCAAGTGCGGGAGAAAATGGCCAGGAAGCACAGATGAGCGGCTATATCGGTCCCAACCTTTATTTGAAATATGGTTACAGCCTGTTTGAAAAAATTGGCGCCATCACTGCTCGCTATAACCTTACTGAAGCGTTGTTTCTGGAGTTATACAGCGGGCGACGTAAGTCGGTTGATCTGTTCTGGCGGATTAATCGAAATAGAAAAGGGAATAAATAAGAGGCTCCTGCAAATAAAATCCGTCTTCCCGGAGAATGAATTGAGGAGTGTATTGGTTAAGAGCTGTGTTGCTTTTGATTTATTTAAGGCATAAAAAAACTCGCCCAAAGGCGAGTTTTTAAAAGATGGTACCAGAGGCCGGACTCGAACAGTCTTATAGTTACTGGTTGTTCATTAGGGCGTGCGTAGTGGATGCGTAAAAGTTACAGCTAATTTCTCCGAAAACTTGCAATCAAACCAGCACCCCGGTTACTGATTTCCAATAGGATATATCGTTCCGCTTGATGTGGGGTCACTCAGGTTTCACGGGCCAAATTGGCCAAAAAAGCGAGTTAGAGGTTAAACGCTGGTTCCATTAAGTTCTGCTCACTTCTGCCAATCCCGATGGCACTTGCTTTAGCCCTCCAACTGCCAATACTGGCGAGTACTTCATCTTTAATTTTCGTTGCTTGCCCGCGGTCGAGCTGAAAGAAATCGATGACCTCCATAGCCAGCTCATAGTCCAGACTGTTATCGCTGTCGGTGATATTGAGGTGCAATCCATTGGCCGGTGTGACCGGGTTAATATCGTACGCAGGAGACAGCAGCCAGCCCCCCTTGTTGTATATGAATCCGTGGTTACGGAGATGGTCGTCAGTGTTCGATATCGCTATGTAAAAGACAATGCGACGCCATAACTGCGCAAGGTCTTCTTTGGTGTTTGCGCCGTGCTCTGTCAGGAATTGCGCGAGCTCCAGATAACTGGCTGCATAATCACCATCGTAATAGCCGAGCTGGGTCATCGCCGATGTGAAATGGAGGCGGCTTTCTGCAGTGCGATCGAAACGCTTGGTCAGAAAAGTATGGTGGTGGCTGCCAAACTTCTCAATCCGGCACTCCGGCATGATGACACCAGCATCCAGAGCGAGCATATAGGCAACATATTCCCAGGCGGCAATATCATAATCATCGTGCTGGCTGGGGAACTTGGCGATCCATAGGTGCCCATCCTCATCGGTCACACTGGCTTTGGGACGGGCTCCACCCAACGAAGAGCCTGGTGACATGAGCATGTATAACCATTTTATGTACTCAGGATCATCGCTATCGGCATTTTCTTCCACTTGCCTGGCTGCGTGCTCCAGTTCTCTCAAGGATGAGAGTGGTGGGGCGGCAAGGCGCTCATCGTTGTCCAGAAAAGGCCCGTCCAGTTTGCGTTTGAATCGCAGTGCGCCAGCCCGGTGAAGATCGTGTACGCCCAGGAGATAATCAATTTCATTCAGGACTCGTGGACGACGCGCTTCCTGTCGGGCCTGAATTGCCTCGCGCCGTTTCATTAACAAACGCCCCCAGCGATCCGGGCATGAATCTAAAAATACGCGGAAATTCTTGTCGTCTTCACCATGCTGTTCGCCGGAATAGAGGTTGAGTTCTGGGTCAATTTGCTGAGCATAGGGGGACCGCAGCCAGTCAGTGTCATAGCTGAAGCTAAAATGCTCTTTTTGGCGAGCGGCGGATGAGCGAAGTGTTCCAACAAGCGTTGGCTCTTCGAACTCCTCCCAGTCTGCAAAGACAAAGACCTCCGTACTCATGGTCGTTCTCTCAGGCTCATGGCTGCTCCCTCGCTCAAGGCTGTGTTCCTGATTTTTTGCCGATCAGTTTGATGTCCTGCAGCTTGTGACCCAGTTCATCGTCCTGTGCGACCTTGGCAAAATCACCTGCCAGGCCGAGGACGCTGAGTACGGCAAGATAATGGCCGATGGAAACGCTGGGGTCACCCTTCTCAATTTTGCGGATGGTCAGGCGACTGAGGCCGGTGCGTTCGGAGATCAAAACCTGGGTATAGCCTCTGCGTTTACATGCGAGCTTGATGTTCTCGCCAAGTTGTTCCAACAGGCGCCGATTCTTGGGAAAAACAACAGCAGATCGAGTCTTTTCCGGTTTTTCTATGGACATAGCAGTTACCAAAGTTACAAATAATGGTAATTATAGTGACCATTTGTGTTTTTGCAATCTTTGTGATCACTATGGTTGTCAGAATGTAGAGTTGCGTTGAATGTTGACCAGCTTTAGTGGGATTTTTGTAGCTAAAAAAGACCCGCTTATTTTGCCGAGACTTATTGATCCGCTGAAACGCTAAACGTCGACCCACCGGCCGTTGAGCCAGGGTCTTTTATATATACAGCCAAAAACCACAAGATGCCTGGGCGCTACAGGATCCGACGACATTCAACTTCACCAATCAATATCTCGGGATAAACGTCGTATTCTTTTCCCAAAGGTGGCATGGGGGAAAATTCGTTCTGATTTGTCTATAACAGGTTGAGACCATTTTCTTTGAGTGTGGGGGATATCAGCTTTAGTGAATAGCAATGACAAGATAGCGAGCGTATTTCTCTCGATCAGGAGTGGCCTTGCGCGGGCAGTCCGCGGGATCGTGCCTCCGAGCGAGGTAGAAGACATTGTGCAGGAAACTTACGTCCGCGTATGCCAGTCACACACGGCAGGCGAAATCCGATCACCTCGATCATTTATGTATCGCACAGCACGTAATATTGCGCTGAACTACACCAACAAGGCGGAGACTCGGCTGACAGAGAGCCTTGAAGCAGCAGGCGATGGAAGCGTCCAGGCATGGTTCGACCCGAGCGGAGACACCTTCGAGCGGGTTTGCAATATTGAAGAATTTGCTTTGTTCTGCGATGCCGTGAGAAGCCTTCCGCTTCAGTGTCGTCGCGCATTTGTACTGAAGAGAGTTTACGGGCACTCCTATAGCGAGATCGCCCAAAAATTACAGATCAGCGAAAAAACTGTGGAAAAGCATATTTCAAAAGGCCTTATACGCTGTCGCAGCTATTTGTCAGCTCTGGACGACCAGTACGGAGGTCAGGCATGAGTAATATCAGAGAGTTTCCTTCCAGCAATGAGCGTCGACTTGAAGAGGCTGGCGATTGGATCGCCGCGATTGAACGGGGTCTCACGGAGGAGGAAGAGCAGGAACTGGGCAGTTGGCTGTCACGCAGTAGAACCAATTGCAAGCTATTCATGGAGCTAGCGCAGCTCTGGGACAACATGGATGCACTTGGCCGCCTGGCGGATCTATTCCCTGAACCACAGCCGGAGCGGCGCTACCTTTCGAGTCGGGCGTTATTCGCCATGGCGGCAAGCGTGGTGGCGGCGATTTCACTCTTCGCCATTGTTCAAATGCAGGACATCGGCGACTCCGTGACCCAGGAATTTGTGTCAGTTGCTGACACCCGCTCGTACGATACTGCGATTGGTGAGCAGGCAACCTACGAACTGTCAGATGGCTCGATCATTACCCTGAATACGAACAGTCGCGTTCGAGTCAACTACACAGAAACCGATCGCTTGTTAATGCTTGATCGCGGCGAGGTGCACGTTAAGGTCGCCCACGATCCCGGCAGACCTTTGAGCGTCATGGTAGGCAACAAGATGGTGCAGGCGGTTGGTACCGAATTCAATGTGGAAATCACGCAGGACCAGAGTATAGAGCTTGTGGTGACCGAAGGTGTTGTGCTGGTTGGCGTTGTAGAGACTCCAATAGATGTGCTGTCACAGGATGCGCCCCTGCGTCTCACGCAATCATCCGCGATCATCAGCGCCGGCGAAGGGGCGCTGATTGCGGCCAACGACCAAGACACAGAGTCCATTGAAGCTGAACGCATTGAAAGTGACGAGATCGCTGTAAAACTGTCCTGGCGTGGGGGAAATCTGATCTTCCGCGGCGAGTCATTGGAGGAGGCCGTTACCGAGGTCGGACGATATACAGCGGTTGAGTTTATATTTCTTGACGAAGATGCAAAAGCTGTTCAAGTCGCAGGCCTCTTCAAAGCAGGTGACGTTGAGGGGCTGCTCGCCACTTTGCGCAATCACTTCAATATTGTCTACGAGTGGCAGGGCGACAATCGAATCCTCCTTAGCGCACAGAAGTAGGGCACAGGTTGTCGATGCTATGCTCAAAGAAGTCCATCGATTCGCCCAGGGAGCAAAGACCAAGATGGGGGAAAATGCGTTCAATTTTGTCTAAACAACAGGTGCTTTTTATGCGCCAAGTTGAGGGTTGCCGAGGCATCGCTCTCTTGTTCGCTACTGTATGCCTGTTGTCCCTTGGGTCACCGGCGGCGGTTGCGGCTGGTTCAAACAAACAAGAAGCGAAACATTTCGACATTCCTCAGCAACGAGCGGACGTATCGCTCATCACGTTTGCTGAACAAGCCGATATCACCTTGATTTTCACGTTCGAGCTCGCGCGTGACAAGACGACCAATCGGTTAGTTGGTTTATACCCCCCGCGCGAGGCAATTCGATTGCTCCTCGATGGGACCGGGCTCAAGCCGACGTTCAGCAATGATGGCTATATCAACATTGCTCTGGCGGAAGCGCCGGTTGCAGGGGAGAAAGTAATGAATAAAAGAACCACATTATTGGGAGTAATTGCTTCAATCTTCGGGGCTTCTACCAGCGGTGGCGTAGCCGCCCAACAACCCGGTGTTACACAGATTGAGGAGGTCATCGTTACCGCTTCGCGCCGTGACGAGAGACTGCGCGATGTTGCGTCGTCAGTGACCGCTGTTGGCAGCCAGCAACTACAGGAGTTAAGTGCCTCAAGCCTCGACGACTTTGTTGGCCAGATACCCAATATCAATTTCACTGGCGGAGGCGCCTCTAATCGAATGCTCATCCTGAGGGGAATCAGTACCTCGACGTTTGAGCAGAGTGCGACCGTGGCAACCTACATCGACGATGTAACCGTTGGTTCATCGACAGCCCTGGCCGTCGGCTCCAGGTTTAAGCCGGACGTAAATACCTTTGATATTGAGCGGGTCGAGGTTCTGCGTGGGCCGCAGGGTACGCGATATGGTGCGAATTCGCTTGGCGGGCTGCTCAAATACGTGACCAAATCACCAGACACAGAGCAAACTTCCTTCGATGTTCGACTTGACGCTAACGCTGTCTCGCATGGCGGCAATGGCTACGGCGTAGAAGCCGCAGGCAACTTCCCGCTCAGCGATACCACGGCTATCCGGGTCAGCGCTTTCAGCCGAGAGGAAGCGGGCTACATTGACAACCTCGTAACTGGCAAAAAGGATGTCAATGACCTCAAGAGCAGCGGCGGGCGGATTTCGTTGCTCACCAAGCCTGGTGAGAACCTGACCCTTCAGGCAACCGCCATGTTGCAGAGTACCGATATCGATGGCAACCCAGAAGTTCGCATTGATATTCCCTCGCTCGAACCAGTTTTCGGTGATTATAAGCAGGAACGCTGGGCACCAGAGCCATTGAATCAGGATCTCGAACTATACTCGCTGACAGTGCGCTATGACTTTGGCGGTGCTGTACTGACATCGACAACGGCCTACAACGTCATAGATGTTTCCAGTGTAACCGATTGGACCCGCATTGAGGGTGGCGAGTTTTCGGGTTTCCCTGGCGTTGTATCATTTCCCGACAAACTTAACACCAAAACAGAGAAGTGGTCACAAGAGATCAAGCTTTCGTCCGCTGCAAATGACGTGCTGGAGTGGTCGGTAGGTGCTTACCTGACCGGCGAGGACTCTTACTTACGTAGTTTGGAGCAAGGGCTCCTGGCTGACGGAACGCCGAGCACAGATGAACCGACTTGGGGCGGAGGTGGCTTCACCACGGGTACGGCAGAAAATATGTTTTCATCCAGCTGGCAGTCTGAGTTTAAACATACCGGAATTTTTGGCGAAATCACTTATCATCTGAGTTATACGTTTGACATCACCGGCGGTGTTCGGTGGAGCAGCAACGAGACAGAGTTTGACCAGACACTGGGCGGCCTGTGGCAGTGCAGTACCTTTGATGCCGGCGTACCGTCGACCTGTGACGCCAACAATGAGAATGTCTTCCCCCACGTAAAGTCAGACGACGATGCAACGACGTTTCTGATCACACCGCGCTGGCATATTTCAGACTCGACCATGTTGTACGCCCGTGCGGCTCAGGGATTCCGCCCAGGCGGGCCCAATTCACTTTCTCCCTCTGCCATAGCTGCAGGCGCTGGGGTAGTGTACGACTCGGACTCGCTGACCAACTACGAAATTGGCGTCAAGACCTTGCTGGCCGACAATCGCGTATCAATTGATCTGGCTGCGTTCTACATCGACTGGGACGATATCCAGATTCGCCAGATCAGTGGCGGTTTTGCGTACACCGGAAATGGCGGCAAGGCAAGCAGCGAAGGGATCGAACTCGCTGTCACAGCGCGTCCAACCGATAATTTGTCCATCAGTTTTAACCTCGGCACCCTGGATGCCAAACTCGAAGAGGATGCGCCCGGTGTTGGCGCCGTTGCCGGCGATAAGCTGCCCAATGCGCCCGATCTCACTCACGGTGGAACCATCAGTTACGACTTTCCGGAATTCAATGGTTACAACATCGGCATCGGCGGTTCGTGGCGGCACGTGGATGATCGCCTCGGTGACCTCGGCGCTGCTGAGCGATTGGTGCTCGAGTCTTACGATACCTATAACTTACATGCGAGCTTGAGCAATGATCGGTTTGTGTTGCGCGCCTATGTCAAAAATCTGACCGACGAGCGAGGAATCGATTCTGTATCGCCATTCTTCTCGACTGCCATTGTTTCTCGACCGCGTACAGTGGGTTTGTCACTGACAATGAGTTTTTAGCCATCAGGATTGCTTGCTGGCTCGGTGTCATGCCGAGCCAGCGGCATCCAATATTCCCGATCGTGGACGCCTAAAATACAACTGTCGTCCAGCTTGACCACAGGAGAACAGCAGTGACAACAACTTCCTCGCGAAGAAATTTTCTTAGAACCCTGAACATGGCAGCCTCAGCAATCTTCATGTTCTCCCTGAATGTACATGCTTCGGATGACAGCGACCCGTATCAGTGGCTAGAGAACACCGGGTCGGCAGATGTGATCGAATGGGTGGAAAGTCAGAACAAAAAAACTGTAGAACAACTGACCGCGGAGCCAGGCTTTGATCAGCTCAGGGCGCGGTTTCTGTCGCTCTATCAGTCTGATGATCGTCTTCCTGGACGTGGTGAACTTCGGCAGCACCGTGGCATGGTTTACGCGCTGGAGCAGTCAACGGAGCACCCCCGCGGTGTTTTGAGAAGAGTTTCCGTTGAGAGCTATGGTCGTTCGAGTGCTCTATGGGAGGTTTTGGTAGATATTGACGCCATCGCTGACGAGGAGGGTAAGAATTGGTACATACCGCTCTTTAGACTCAGCTTTTCCCCAGATGGCAGCCGTGTGCTTCTAGGGTTGTCAGATGGTGGGTCGGAAGCGATTTCTTATCGAGAATTTGACCTGCACAAAAGGGAATTTGTGAAAGGAGGCTTTAGTACGCCAGTGGCTCGTCAATTTGCTGTTTGGGAAAACGAGAACACGCTGCAGATTGCTATTGTTCTTGCCTCGGACGAAGCAACAGAGTCTGGATACCCCAGGATAGTTAGACGTTGGCAGCGCGGCACAGACTTGAAAAGTGCCCAGTCAGTCTACGAGGGTTCAAGAAGTCATGTCCTGATCGCACCAACCATTGCGAGTTCCGCGAGCTACAGCAAACCGTTGATCCTGGATGCAAAGAACTTTTCTGAAGGAAGTGTGTACGCAGTAGACGGCCAAAAAGGGCTCGTGAAGCTGGAGTTTCCTCAAGAAGTCATGGACTTTGCTTGGTACGGCCTGCATGGCATTGACCAGACGATTTTTCTGTCGCTTCAAGCAGATTGGGCAGTCGGCGGGCAGGTCTTTCGTGCCGGCGATGTCGTCGGAGTCAATCTTCGAAAAATCATCGCTCAGGGTGGCAAAAGCGCAGGTGCTGTTGAAACAGTTTTCTCAAGCGCAGAAAACCAGGCAATTCGCATGATTGACGGCGTCGTCGTCTCAAAAGACACACTGCTGGTCAATGCACTTTGTGATGTAATTTCCTGCCTTAAAAGCATCTCCCTTGATGACAAGGGGAGCTGGGTTACTCAGGATGTGCAGTTGCCTGGACAAGGCACAGTAAATCCTGTTGGGGGCACGGATGTTAATTCCCCGGTCAGTCTGTGGACATATGAGAGTTTCCTGACAGCGCCGCAGTTGCTCGCAATTGAGCAAAACGCGGCCCCGACAGTTAGAGCTCAGCAAGCGCCCTTTGATGGGCATGAAGAATTCGAAACAACGCAGATGTTCGCCTTGGCAAAGGACGGCACAAAAATCCCGTATTTTGTTGTCCATAAGAAGAGGCTGAAACTTGACGGTAGCTCGCCTGTAGTTATGTATGGATATGGTGGTTTTGGATTAAGCGTACCGGCATCGTATGAGCCTCGTTACATCGGGCCATTTCATGACATTTGGCTCAAGCAGGGTGGCATTTTTGTTTCGGTGAACCCTCGGGGTGGCGGGGAATATGGTCCCAAATGGTACAGCGTTGCCAAACGGCAAACGCGACAAACGGTGTACGATGATATTTACGCCGTCACCGAGGATTTGATTCAGCGAGGATTTACCGCCAAAGGGAAAGTTGGCTTTGTCGGCGGGTCTAACGGTGGGCTTACTGCAGGCGTGGTGGCAACACAGAGGCCAGACCTGTTTGGTGCGTCTGTTTCTCTTGTGCCACTGCTTGACATGATGCGGTTCCATAAGCTCCTGGCCGGAGCGAGCTGGATAGATGAATATGGAAATCCAGAAGTTGATGCAGATAGAGAGGCGCTGTTGGGATATTCGCCCTATCAGAACATTGATGTGGATACAAAATATCCAGAAATTTTCTTCATGACATCCACTCAAGACGATCATGTACATCCTGGGCATGCGAGAAAGATGGCCGCCAGGATGATGGCCTCCGGTCATCCGACGCTCTTCTACGAGGCGAAAGAAGGAGGGCATGCTATGGCGGTGAATGATGAAGGGAGGGCGTTCAATTCGGCAATGATAACGTCATATTTCATTCGCCAGTTGATGAAGACCCGCGACCACTAAGGCCTCAATACTATATCGACACTATGTTTCCCGTTGTTAGTAGTTGGTTGGACCGGATGCGCCTCGCCTCTCTCCCCCTTTGGCTTGCGTGTCCGGTCCATTTATTTTCTCATCGGTTTGCATAAATGTCCGCTTTGAGGGCAGACAATTCGAATGGGGACTCACATCACCGCCATGGGATCGGACACGCCGGACAGGCAGGAGCTGGATTTAGACGCGCTTGCAATGGCCGAGGTTTTGGTCGGCGACAGCTTGGATCAGTGCCAATCAAGAGGGGAGATTTTCAAAGCCGTTACCCATGGCGTCATCGACAGTTCGAAAGCGGTTGAACTGGGTGACGTCATTACTGGAAAAGCGCCAGGGAGAACCTCTGAACATCAGTTGACCATTGCAGATCTGACCGGTGTCGCTATCCAGGACATTCAGGTGTCTGTGGCTGTATTGGAGGCGTTGATCGGGAAGCATTGATTCCGGCTCGCATTACCCGAGCCTGCTACGCCGGGTTGGGGCGGGAGGCCATTCAACATTAATCACGCCCCTTGTTTGCAGGGCTGGCCACAAATTCGACGGGTCGCAACATGAGTGAATGCCCAACAAGCGTTCCCAAAATCCGAACTATTTAGCCTATTGATAAAATACATACACGAGTACATGCTAAACCGACTAGTTCGTTGAATTTTCAACAATGCAGCCCTGCTGCGATTAGCAAGAATCCGCTGGCGTCTATTCTCGGTGGTCAAAGTGGGGGCGTTGAGAGCGAATTGACCGGGCAATAAAAAGGGCTGCATCGCTGCAACCCCTTGATATTACTGGTACCAGAGGCCGGACTCGAACCGGCACGCTTTTAAGGGCGGGGGATTTTGAATCCCCTGTGTCTACCAATTTCACCACTCTGGCACAGGGGGCGCATTATAGCAGTGGCGGGGAATGCGTCAATGGAAAAATCTGCGTTTTTCCGCTACCCTTGCCAGCCCTTTGAATGAACTCGTTGGTGCCTATTCCCGTCATGCGTCGTGACCAGTTTTTCTACGAACTTCCCGATGAGCTGATTGCTCGTCAGCCCGCTGCCGAACGGCGAGGCAGTCGTCTTTTATGTCTTGATGGCCCAAGTGGTGAGCTGAGCCATTGCCAGTTTCCCGACATTCTCGATCGCATTCAGCCAGGCGACCTGATGGTGTTCAACAATACACGGGTTATCCCCGCACGTTTGTTTGGCCAGAAGGAGAGCGGTGGCAAGATTGAGGTTCTGGTGGAACGCCTGTTGACCCATGAAGCCAGTGGCAAGCGTCTTTTGGCTCATGTGCGTGCCAGCAAGTCTCCCAAGCCAGGTACCCGGCTGCTGTTTGAGGGAGATGTGAGTGCAGTGATGCTGGCTCGTCAGGGCGAGTTGTTCGAGCTTGAGTTTGAGGGCGAGCGCGGCGCACTGGAAATTCTCGAAACCATCGGTCATATGCCACTGCCTCCTTATATAGATAGAGAGGATGTGGAGAGCGACCGCGAGCGCTACCAAACTGTTTACGCGCAAACACCAGGTGCGGTTGCAGCTCCTACTGCTGGTCTTCATTTTGATGACGAGCTGCTGGATCAGCTGAAAGCCAAGGGGGTTGAGGTTGCCTTCGTTACCTTGCACGTTGGTGCCGGGACTTTTCAGCCGGTCCGCGCGGACAATATTCGGGATCACCAGATGCACGCCGAAGTGATTGAGGTGAGTGCGGAGGTCTGCCAACAGGTGCAAGACGCCAAGGCGCGAGGTAATCGAGTGATCGCGGTGGGTACCACCAGCGTCCGCTGTTTGGAATCGGCCGCGCGCAGTGGCGAAATCCAAACCTACAGCGGGGATACCGATATCTTTATCTTCCCCGGCTACGAATACCGGGTGGTGGATGCGCTGTTGACTAATTTCCATTTGCCGGAATCCACACTGATCATGCTGGTCAGCGCTTTTGCCGGCTACCAAAACACCATGAACGCCTACCGCGAAGCGGTGGCGAATAAATACCGTTTTTTCAGTTACGGGGACGCAATGTTCATTACCCGTAACCCGCAAGCACCCAAGGAATCTCTGGCATGACCCGCGAATGTTTTATGAATTTTGAACTGGATGGTACCGATGGCCAGGCTCGCCGAGGACGATTGAAGTTTCCTCGCGGTACGGTGGAAACACCGGCCTTTATGCCAGTAGGCACCTACGGCACTGTGAAAGGCATGTTGCCGCGGGATATCGAGGAAAGCGGGGCACACATTATTTTGGGTAACACCTTTCACCTGATGCTGCGTCCGGGCACAGAGATCATCAAGCAGCACGGCGATCTGCACGACTTCATGCAGTGGAAGGGTCCGATTCTGACTGACTCTGGTGGTTTTCAGGTGTTCAGCCTGGGCAAGTTGCGCAAGATTACCGAAGAGGGAGTATCGTTCCAGTCACCTGTAAATGGTGACAAAGTGTTCCTCGACCCCGAGAAGTCTATCGAAGTGCAGCGCGATCTCGGTTCCGACATCGTGATGATATTTGATGAGTGTACGCCGTACCCGGCCACTGAGCAGGAAGCCCGCAGCTCCATGGAGTTGTCGATGCGCTGGGCCAAACGCAGTAAAGATGCTCACGGTGACAGCCCTTCGGCACTGTTCGGTATTATTCAGGGTGGCATGTACACCGATCTGCGTAAGGAGTCACTGGATGGCCTGACCGAAATCGGTTTTGACGGCTATGCCATTGGCGGTCTGTCGGTCGGTGAGCCAAAAGAGGAGATGCTCAAGGTGCTCAATGGCCTGACTGAGCATATGCCGGAAGATAAGCCGCGCTACCTGATGGGCGTTGGCAAGCCGCAGGACATCGTCGAGGCGGTTCGCCGTGGTGTGGATATGTTTGACTGCGTGATGCCTACCCGCAATGCTCGCAATGGCCACTACTTTACCAGTGCTGGTGTATTGAAGATTCGCAATGCCAAAAACAAGACCGATACCGGCCCAATCGATCCGGAATGCGATTGCTACACCTGCAAAAACTTCAGCCGCAGTTACATGCACCACCTGGATAAATGTGGTGAGATTCTCGGTCCGCAGCTGGCGACTATCCACAATATTCGTTACTACCAGAACCTGATGCAGGGGCTGAGAGATGCCATTGCCGAACAGCGATTGGACGAGTTTGTTGACGAGTTCTACTTGAAAACCGGCTACGAGCCCGCACCTTAAGCTAAATCCCGCTATACTCGGGCACCCTTTAAATACAACATAAATGAAAAACAGGGCGGAAAAGCCCTACGGGACTGATATGAACCGTTACCCTTTATGGAAATACCTGCTGATCGTGGCCCTTGTGGCGTTCAGCTTTATCTATGCCGCACCCAATTTGTACGCACCTGATCCGGCAATTCAGATTTCTGGCTCGAGCAGTGCGATGGTACTGGATGAGTCGGTGTTGGATCGTGCTCGCAAGGCCCTGGATGAAGGTGATGTCGCCAACTTTGGTGGTGAGGTAACCGAAAAGAATGCGCTGCTGAGATTGAAAGATCGTGAGCAGCAGCTTCGCGCCAAAGCACTGATTCAGCAGGCTCTGGGTCGCGACTATGTGGTGGCACTAAACCTGGCTTCCACTACTCCTGATTGGTTGGCGGATTTGGGCGGTAACCCGATGAAGCTTGGCCTCGACCTGAGTGGTGGTATTCACTTCCTGATGCAGGTGGACACAGGCACTCGTATCAAACAGGAGATGGAGACTCGTCTGGACTCGCTGCGCACCAAGCTCCGCGAGGACAAAATCCGTTATGTAGGGTTAGTGGATTTTGACGAAAACCTGCAGGCCTCCATTCGTTTCCGTGATCAGGAAAACCTGGACTTGGCCAAAGCCAAGGTTCGTTCCGAGTTTCGCGATTTGTCTATTGTGCAATTGCCTCCGGCACAGCAGAGCGATGATGAGTTTTCTCTGATTGTGCAACTGAGTGAAGCTGCCAAAGAAGAACTGATCGATAGTGCAGTTAAACAAAACCTCACTTCTCTGAAAAATCGTGTAAATGAACTGGGTGTGTCCGAGCCTATTGTTCAGCGTCAAGGTAAAGACCGTATCGTGGTACAGCTTCCAGGGGTGCAGGACACCGCCGAAGCCAAGCGTATTATCGACAAAACAGCTACCCTCGAGTTTCGTCTCAAGTCCAAAGATGAGACTGGTGAAGTTTTCTCTTTTAAAGACAATCCCGCACGTACTGCCAAACTGGAGCGTCGTGCCATTATTGGTGGCCAGTCAGTAACAGGAGCTCGTGCCGGCTTCGATGAAAATGGTAGGCCGGCAGTGCACATCAATCTGGATTCAGATGGTGGTGCCAAGATGCATGCGGCCACGTCCAAAAATGTTAAGTGGCCGATGGCGATTCTGTTTGTAGAGAACAAATCCCGTATCGAAACCCGTATTAATGCAGACGGTGAAGAGGAGCAGGTTGTTCGCTCCGAGGAAGAGAAGAGTATTATCAGCATGCCGGTGATTCAATCGGCGCTGGGGGTCCAGTTCCA